>CAVWUD010000055.1:0-43248 GCA_963757975.1 uncultured Bacteroidota bacterium | reverse complement strand
CCAGGACTCGATCCAAGAACTGAACTGGAACCATTTGAATTCGCAAGTATTTATAAGATAGAAGATGTAAAAGCCGGAATGATTGTACCCGGCATGGTGACGAATATTACCAGGTTCGGTGCATTTATAGATATCGGTGTGAAACAGGACGGCCTCGTCCATGTGAGTGAAATTGCTGACAAATTCATCACAGACCCCAATGAAGTATTAAAACTCAACGATAAAGTTCAGGTAAAAGTAACCGAGGTTGATATCGCAAGAAAACGGATTGTGTTGTCAATTAAGCAAGCTTTTTTTAAGCCTAAAGCCCAAAGCCTTCCCAAGCCTAAAGCCCAAAGCTTAAAGCCTAAAACTAATTCCCAAATAAATAATTCATCTGAAAAATCAATGGAAGAAGCATTGCTTGCATTGAAAAAGAAGTTTAAAAACTAATAGATTTATTAAATATGTTGAGTTATGAGGTAAACAGTCCTTACCCATTCTATACATGACTTATTAGTTTGGTTTTTTTTGTGAACTTTGATTCAATGCTAAGAAGCTATATTAATATCGCAATTCGTCATCTCACCAGGCATAAATTATTTTCCATCATCAATATTTCCTGCCTTGCTATTGGAATTACCTTTTCCATGATCATTGGGGTATACATACTGAACCAGGAAAATGTGAATGCCCATATTAAGAACATTAACAACCAATATGTAATAAAAAGCAGGTGGAAAC
Organism: uncultured Bacteroidota bacterium; assembly: GCA_963757975.1. Taxonomy (GTDB): domain Bacteria; phylum Bacteroidota; class Bacteroidia; order Chitinophagales; family Chitinophagaceae; genus Puia. The sequence continues at coordinate 42,525 of CAVWUD010000055.1, read as the reverse complement.
AAGAGAATATGGGCCCCGATGTTACCACGCTGGGTCCTCTGGCAAAAACAATGAAAGACGAATATCCAAGCCTCGTTGCAAATTATTACAGGTTCGATCCGGTAGCTAATATTATCAGCCGGAGATAAACGCTTCGGGAAGTATTTCTGTTGGCGATACAAGTTTTATTTCCATGTACGGATTCGTGTTGTTGTATGGCAATAAGAAACAGCCATTCATCAATGATCAATCGGCCGTAGTAACGGAAGATTTTGCTTTGAAATATTTTGGTAAATCAAATGCCATCAATAAAGTAATTACCATACAGACTCCTAGCGATGGGAGCAAGCATGATTATATAATTTATCGTGCCTAAAAAAAATGCCATACAATAGCATTTCAAACTTTGCTATCTCAAAAACCGAATACCAGGTTTATCTTTCCATGGAGAACAACCAATATTTCCAGGGTGGAGATAAAGGGGATAACTGGGCAAATGTTTTCATGGTAAGCATGATTGAATTGCAAAAAGGCGTTTCACCAAAAGATATTGAAAAGCATTTTGAGCAGGTATTGGAAAAATATCAGCCTCCGTTTGTAAAAGGAAATCTGAAAGTTGAATTGGCGGGATTAAAAAATTACTATTTAGTGCAGAATAATTTTGCTGTTCAGAAGATGATCACTTCGCTTTCGCTTATCGCAGCATTTATCTTATTGCTTAGTGTAATTAATTTTATTAACATTAATATCGGCACGTCATCCTATCGCTTAAAAGAAATAGGCTTGCGCAAAGTGTTTGGAAGTGAAAAGCTTCAGCTCATTACACAGTTCATGACAGAATCATGGATGCTTACTTTGATTGCCACCATTATTTCAATCCTTTTGTATCAATTGTTGCTTCCAGTATTCAATCAACTCTTAAATTCTTCACTTGATCCTTTCTGGGAATTCGATTTTATCAAAGTTTCACTTTTATTGTTGTTGGTGATTTTAATAGGATTTATTTCCGGTATTTATCCGGCATTTGTATTAAGCTCATCTGAAATTATTAATTCAGTAAAAGGCAAAATTGATGCGGCAAAAGGCGGATTGATACTGAGAAAACGCTGATTGTCGTGCAATTTACCTTAGCCATTATAGTTTTTATCAGCTCACTCAATGTGTCAAAACAGGTTGCCTTTTTTTTCAATAAAGATTTAGGTTACAATAAAGAGCAGGTAATGATCATTTCTTCTCTGCCGCGAATTGGGATTCCGTCGGTGGTAGTAGAAGATCGGAAAACCTCAAAACGCAATTACTCCGGCTGCCTGAAGTTAAATATGCTTCCTTATCTTATGATATTCCCAATGGCAGTGGTGGTAATATAAACGTCTTTACTCAAAACAGCAGCAATTTTATTAGCATGCTCTTTTTAGCTGCGGATAATGATTATAATAAAGTATATAATATTCGGACCAAAGAAGGTAGATTTTTAAATGATCTCAACAATAATCTGATTCCAGGCCAGGTCGTTTTAAATGAGACGGCAGTAAAAGCATGGGTTGGAACTACGGCTGTAGGGAAAACGATTCATTGGGAGCATCGAATGGGCTTACGTTAACAGTAGTCGGTGTGGTTAAAGATTTTTATTATGAGTCTTTACAACATGCCATAGACCCTCTTATTATTGCAAATTTAAATGAAACCGTTTACAGAGCTTACCGTTTTATTTCGATTGAAGTTGAACATTCAAATATTAGTAAAAGCATCAATGTATTACGGGATAAATGGAAGACCTTTTTCCCGGAGGCAGGTTTTGAATATGTCTTCATGGATGACCAGTTTCAAGCACTATACCAGTCAGAACTTCAATTAAAAAAAGCTGCTAATATAGCGACCGCCTTAAATCTTATTATTGTATTCCTTGGTATTTATGGGGTTGTTTCATTTTCACTAAGTAAGCGAACAAAAGAAATTGCAGTACGTAAAGTTATTGGCGCCAGCGCCCGCAATATTATTTTTCTGTATATTAAAGATTATGCGTTACTGATATTAATTGCCAATTTAATTGCATGGCCAGTTGCATATAGCATTATCAATAAATGGCTGGATAATTATGCGTATAGAATTCAGCAAAATATTTTTATTTACTTAATAGTATGTGCATTTATTTTCATTACTGCCTTTGTTTTAATAACTCTTCAGTGTTTTAAAACAGCTAATTCAAATCCTGTCGAAAGTCTGAGATCAGAATAGTTTAATTCATAATTCGCCTTACGCCTTCTTCTGTTTCCCCCGGTTCAGGCTTTAGTCTTCCCGCTGCTTTTAGTTGTGTTTGCAATAGCCATTCAATCTGGCCGTTGACACTACGGAATTCATCTGCAGCCCATTTCTCCAGGTTCTTATAAATGGTTTCATCGATACGTAAAACAAAAGCTTTCTTTTCAGCCATGCATCTGATTTTATTGATACAGGGTTCCGGTATTTAGCACTGGTGTTGCGGCTTTTTCACCACAAAGAACTACCATCAGGTTGCTGACCATTGCCGCTTTTTTCTCTTCATCCAATTGCACAATACCTTTGTTCGATGACATTCTGGAGTGCGAGTTCAACCATACCCACCGCACCTTCTACAATTTTAAAACGGGCGGCAACAATAGCGGTAGCCTGCTGACGCTGTAACATGGCGCCAGCAATTTCAGGTGCATAGGCAAGGTGACTTATGCGCGCTTCCTTGATGATGATGCCGGCAGGTGCAAGACGATCACTCAATTCTTTTTCCAATAATATATTCACCTGGTCGCCGCCGTCTCTGAGTGTTATATCTGCGTGTTCATCTTCCATATGATCATAAGGACAGGTTGTGGCGAGGTGACGCACAGCTGCTTCGCTTTGTATTTTCACGTACTGGTAATAATCGGCTACTTCAAATGCTGCTTTATATTATTACTTACTTGCCATACGATCACGGCAGCAATCTCGATGGGATTTCCCATCTTGTCATTCACTTTGAGCGGGCTGCCTTCAAGGTTTTGTGAACGCAGGGAAACGGGATAAGATTTATAAAACGGGTTCACCCATAAAAGTCCGTTTGCTTTTACAGTTCCTACTTTTCCGAAGAATACCAGCACGCGGGCCTGGTTGGGATTTTCAATCATGATCCCCTTGATAAAAAATACAAAGCCCAGCATACATACCGCTCCGAGCACAGCGTTAAGGGTAGAATCATCTTTTGAAGCATTTACAAAGAAATATGCTGCCAGACCCAAAAGGGCTAAACATAAAAGGAGGATGGCAAATCCCAGATATGGGTTTATTATTCTGTTCCATGGTGAGTTATTAAAATGATATTAAAGTGATATCAAAGGTAAAAATTTATTTGATATATCAAATAATTTTGCCTAAAGCCCAAAGCTTAATGCCCAAAGCCTGAAGACATCGAGTCAACGGTCAACGGTCATGGGTCAACGACTATATTTGTGGTGTAAAACTTCAACCATGGATATTTCACTCAAAGGCAAACATGCCCTCATCTGCGGAAGCTCCCAGGGTATCGGTCTTGCTGCTGCTAAGGAGCTGGCGCTGAATGGTGCCAACTGTATATTGATAGCAAGAAATCCTGAAGTACTGGCGGGAGCCGTTCAACAATTGACTAAACAGGGAAACCAGGAGCATCGATGGATGGCGGCTGATTTTTCTGATCCGGCAATGGTAGAAAAAACAATTAAATCGATAGTAGGGAAGCATACAGTTGAAATACTGGTAAATAATACAGGTGGACCTAAAGCTGAGCCGATTCTCGAAGCACCGACAGAATTGTTTGAATTGATTTTCAGGCAGCATGTGATATGTAATCAGATCCTCGCAAGAACTGTCGTTCCTGGAATGAAAGAAGCCGGATATGGCAGGATCATCAATATTATTTCAACTTCAGTAAAAACACCTCTTGCCGGACTGGGTGTCTCCAATACGATTCGTCTGGCTGTTGCCGCCTGGGCCAAAACCCTTGTCCAACGAAATTGGCCGCTACAATATAACGGTCAACAACATCCTGCAGGACTAACTGAAACCCAAAGACTGAAAGAACTGATGAAACATTCTCTGCCCTCTCAAAAAATGAAGCGGAGGTCATTGAAAAACAAATGAAGGAAAGTATTCCCATGAAAAGATTTGGAAAACCTGAGGAAATTGCGAATGTGATTGCATTTCTTGCATCTCCTGCAGCTTCCTATGTGAACGGAGCAAATATTGCGGTGGATGGCGGCCGCACACCGGCGCTTTGATTTATTCAATATCCATTTGATACAGCCAATATTCCAGAACCGTGATGAGAATCCAGGAGCCGGATTTTCCTGAATCCTGATTTTTCATAAATATGTCTCGCTGCATACATGATTTCTGCCGAATGCATATGAAATGATTTTTTCTCCCGGTTTCTTTCCCCTTGGCAATACAAAGACTGGTGAGGGTTTCAGCGATGCCTCTTCCGTCTGCGTCCGGATGAACACCTACCATGCGGATATAACTTGTATCTGCAGAATATATTTTTGTGGGATTTCCATTGGGAACGAGAAAGCCATTCCTCGTTAAACACGGAATTTTCTTCACACACAAATGAAATGACAGGAAGCTGACCAGTACCGGAAATGTCTCGTTATGAAGTTAAGACCGACTCCATCTTTTTCCAGTTCTCCGGAGTCAGAGATTATTTTTCAGTCTTCCGTAAGATCCCATTCCGAGCTTCCCGAAGTGACAGGAACATCTTTTAGTTTCAGCTTTACGGTAAAACATGATCAATATTCAAAATGATTTACTGCGGGGTCGTGAAGGATTTCATTAATGAATGCCAGATGATTTTTCTGTGATCCCCGTACAAACCATTCTCCGCTCATGGATTCCCTGGATTTAATTTCCCGACTTCTTATAAATTTCAGGTGATGTGTGATAAAACTTTTCTCAAATCGTTCCATTGTTTCATTATTATTATCGATGATGATTTTATAATTCCTCATTTGGTTAATCCGGTCGATCCATCTTTCCATTTTGCCGAATATGAAAAGCATTATCAGAATCATTGCGCATCCTATAACCGATACCCATCCATAACCGGCTCCAATACCCATGCCCAGGGCAGCTGTTACCCAGATCATGGCAGCTGTGGTGATACCGTTTACCCCGATATCTCCTTTGAAAATGACGCCGGCACCGACAAACCCAATCCCCGTTGCGATATTGGAAGCGATCCGATCCGGATTACCTACGCCACCAATCCATTCAGAGAAAATAGTAAATAGCGCCGAACCCAGGCAAATCAGCGTCAGCGTCCGGAAGCCTGCTGATTTACTTCGGTATTCTCTTTCAACGCCGATCGCTCCACCAACTATTATGGCGACCAGAAGTTTTTCGATTGTGTCGGGTGGTAATTGCATATCCGGTAGATGGGTTGATCCTTCTAAGATAATTAAGTTTAGGAATGATAATTTGAATCTGTTTTTAAGATGAATGCGACCTGTTATTTGACATTAAACAGGGCCAAATCCTTACATTTGCATCCCGTTATTCTAATTAACAGCCCGGATGGCGGAATTGGTAGACGCGTCAGACTCAAAATCTGGTATTGGCAACGATGTGCAGGTTCGATTCCTGTTCCGGGCACTTGAAATATAAACAATCATAAAGGGTCGCAAATACTGCGGCCCTTTGCTTTTCAAAATTGGCAGGTAACCGCCAGTAAATGGCAGAATAACCCGTATAAACCCCCTTTAAAAAATAAATTTTGCGAAACCGATTGGTTGCACGTATATTTGCAACCGAACGGTTTCTTAATTACACGATCGTGAGATGAGACATATTTCAAGCAATATGGGACCCGATCAGATGTGATCTTTGTATTGTCAATAAAATTCAAAATAATTCAAGTATGGTTTTATGAAAAGAATATTTAAAGGATCTAATGTCCCCAAACCGGTATTTATAATTGCTATACTTTTTTTTATGGCGTTTCAAACAAACGGGCAACAGAGTAAACCTGCCAACAGTGGCTACGTACCGGTTAATGGCATTAAAGTTTATTACGAAGTATATGGTGAGGGCAAGCCCATTGTTTTGCTGCATGGTGCTTTTTATACCATTGAGATGAACTGGGGACAATTAATACCTGAACTGTCAAAAACAAGAAAAGTAATTGCCATTGAATTGCAGGGACATGGGCATACACCGTATTCAGAGAGAAAATTAGACTTTGCTACCCTGGCAAGTGATGTGGAAGGAGTAATGAATTACTTAAAAATCGACAGTGCAGATGTTGCAGGATATAGCATGGGTGGATCCGTGGCATACCAGTTGACAATCCAAAGCCCTAAACGGGTAAGAAAATTAGTGATCATTTCTTCTACATATAAAAGTGCTGGTTGGCTGCCCGAAGTAAACAATGCGCTTAAAACTTTGAAGCCTGAATATTTAACGAATACTCCTCTGGAAACAGGATACGATGCGGTTGCGCCTGACAAAACAAAATGGACAAATTTCCTGGAACAGATGATTGTTTTTGCCGGGACGCCATTCAACATGGGTGACTCCAATATTGCTAAAATTACTTCGCCGGTATTGACTGATCTCGGGTGACAATGATGGGCTGAATAAAATTGAGTTGATGAAAACATATCAATTACTGGGAGGTGGTGTATCTGCCGATTTGGGACCCATGCCAAAATCGCATCTGGCCATTGTTCCTTCGCAGAGCCATGTCAGCCTGATGATGCAGACGAAAACAATATTAAATTATCTGGATGGCTTTTTAAATTAAGTATCACAAGATTTGCAACCGTACGCTTTCCTAAATACATAATCATGAGACGAGACATTTTTCAAGCCATTGCAGACCCCACCCGACGAGCGATTCTCGTCCTGATCGCCGTGCAGGCGATGACCCCCAATGCCATTGCGGAGCACTTCGACAGTCACCCGCCAGTCCATATCCAAACATTTGCGCATCCTGTCTGAATGCGAACTCCTGGCTCAAAAGCAGGAGGGAAGGGAAATCTTTTATGAACTAAAAATCGATAAAATGAAAGAAATAGATATCTGGCTGGATCAGTTCCGTAAGATCATGGAAGAAAGATTCCAGCAACTCGACGAAATATTATTATTGACCATAAAAAATAAGAAAAAATGAACCTGCTATTTGATTTTACAGTAGACAAAGCCACGTCAACAATCTTTATTACACGTGAATTCGCCGCTGACCTTGATCTCGTCTGGGACGCTTTTACAAATGCGGAAATACTGGACAAGTGGATGGGCCCCAAACCTTATCGTGTACAAACGAAAGAGATGGATTTCCGTGTAGGCGGTCGCTGGTTGTATACGATGGTATCCCCGGAGAATGTCCCACTCAGCCGCTATAGTCTGGCAGAGTTTATTGAAATCCAACCCAAGACCAGTTTCACCACAAAGAATTCCTTTGCTGATGAAAATGGAAATCCTGTTGATGCCGGTTTTACATTTTCCATTACCAAGAACTCATTCAAAGCGGACGGCGAAAAGACCACCGTGCATATTTCCAAAAAAATGCAAAGCCTGGCTCAACTTGAAAAATTCATTGAACTCGGCTTCGAACAAGGCACAGCTGCGGGCATGAAAAATCTCGACGAATATTTTCTATCTCTGGTCACCAGTAAATGATGGAGTAACCAATATTCATGCTGCAAACTTAAGGGCTGTAATGACAGTTTTTAATTTTGAGTAATGTGCTTTATAAAAATTATAAGTCGGACTTTATATGAAAAGGATCATCATTTCTCTGATTGTCGTTTTGCTAATCATTACAAAGCAAGATGCATTTTCGCAGAATGCCATTGACAAAAAACAACAGTTTGCATCCATCGGTAATTTTCCATTGGAGAATGGTCAGCAAATCAATGATTGTAAAATCGGTTTCCGCACATTTGGAAAGCTGAATGCAAACAGGTCCAATGCAGTTATATATCCTACAGGAGGAGGTACTACTACCTATATGATGGAATTATTTTTTGGCGCGGGTCTGGATGTGGACACAACCAGGTTTTACCTCATATTGATCGACGCTTTGGGCAACGGCGTTTCCTCTTCTCCAAGTAACAGCATTAGTCAGCCGAAGACTTTGTTCCCTCAATTCAGTATTAAAGACATGGTGAATACACAGCATAAAATGCTGACTGAAAACTTAAACCTTCATCATTTAGCCGCTGTAGTAGGGGGTTCGATGGGAGGGTGTCAGGCATTACAATGGGCGGTGAGTTATCCTGACTTTATGGACAAAGTGGTCTCCATCGAAGGAACTCCGAAATTTTCGACTTATGATCTATTATGGACGAATACGTATATCGAGTCAGTAAAAAATGATACAGCCTATCACGGGGGAAATTATAAAGTGAATCCTGTTTTGCCCTTTGCTGCACATCTGAGTCAGCTGATGTTAACTTCCCCCGAATATTTGAACAATACTGTGCCGGCAGATAGTTTTTCCACATGGCTTGCCTCCACCGGAAATAACTCCTTTGGTTTCGATTGTAATAATATGCTGTGGCAAATAAAAGCATGTGCCTTACAGGATATCAGTTCCGTCGCAAATGGTTCGATGGAAAACACGGCTAAAATGATAAAAGCAAAAATGCTGATCATTGCCAATAAACAGGATCATATGATTAACCAGGCACTTTCCATAAAATTTGCCGGGATGGCAAACGCAGAATTGGTTGTTATGGATAATGATTTAGGTCACCTGATTTTTAATGAGAAAATTCCCATGGAGGCAACGCTAAAGTTTTTATCGCAATAATTTTTAACCGGATAAATTTTAACTCGTAATAAATCTATAGTTATGCGCAAACTAATAATGAAGATGTCCATGACGGTCGACGGTTTCGTAGGCGGCACTAAAGGCGAGAACGATTGGGTCTTCAAGACCGGAGACGAGGAATCACAGGCCTGGAGTGTCGGGTCAGCCTCGCAGGCAGGGCTGATCATTATGGGAAGGAAGTCGTTTGAAATGATGGCCCCTTACTGGCCAACTGCGACCGGGCCTTTTGCAGCGCCGATGAATGAAATTACCCAAGGCCGTTTTTACTAAAAAAGGATATGCGGGGATCACGCCCAGCGCGGAGCAGTCGCCTGCCGCGGCTTCCTGGGTCGGGGCGCGGATATTCGACGGCGATCTTACTGAAGGAATCAGGGAACTCAAAGACGAGCCGGGGAAACCGATCGTAGCAATTGGCGGCGCGGGATTTATGCAGAGCCTGATAGCTACGGGGCTGATTGACGAATACGTTTTAGCTGTTCATCCGGTGGTTTTGGGAGCCGGACTGTCGATCTTCAATGGCCTTGCAAAACCGCTCTACCTGAAGTTGGTCGATGTCAAGGTTTTCCCGGGAGGAGTCATAGCAAAAACTTTTAATCCGGCATAAGGCATGAAATTAATAACGCATTAATTCTTCAAATTCATTGACCTTAACATTGCAACAATGAATTACAAATTAAACCAAGTCTTGTAAAACTTTCTAAATGGGATACATTATAACGGATAAAATGTATATTTAACAACTTGTTTTTCCACCCTGGAAAATGGATCTTCCTCTACCGACCCACCATTCAAGTTTTGCAAGAAAATTATTAAATCAGGTTCATTCTATATTACTTTTATTTTTAATTTTACTTAGTGCGGGGTAAGTGCGGTAAACACCGCACTTACCCCGCACTAACCTTGATTAAATATAGAATGAATCCAAAAGAAAACTACTTCAATTATTAATTTTTAAAAGATGTATTGAGATGGGATCACAGAAGGGATTTACCGGCAGGATTGGTAATGTGATCCATTACAAGATGGGCGACAAATACTATACCAGATCAGCTCCCCGCAAATATAAACAAACCAAAGCTACAAAAGCAAAATCTTCCGAATTTGGAATGGCTTCAACCATTGGAATGATCATACGGCAAAATCTGGATTCTGTTATTTTTGATTTGAATGACCGTAAAATGCAAACCCGCCTCGTTGGTGAGATTTTTACATGGTTACAAAACGCCAGGAATGAGCCTGCTTCGGCCATGACCCAGCCAAGTTTGGACCGGTTTCGATTTTCTACCGGAAGCCCTATTTTGGCTAACCGCTGGAATGCCAAGTTTCAGGTCAGCAGTCCGGTATCGGGACAAGTACAAATTGCGATTCCTTCGTTCATTCCAAAAACTTCCTTCAAAGTCCCCGCAGGCACAGGTGCCGTTGTTTGCAGAATAGCTTCTGTGGTTATCGACGTGGAAAATAAAAAAGAGTTAGGGAGCGCGCAAAGTGAAATTATATATCAGCTGGACGGAAATAAAATAGAAGCCCGGAATATTGTACATGAACTGCCCATGCCGAAGGGCAGTCTGCTTGTAACAGGTATGTGCCTTGAATATTTAGTAGAGCGGTACAAACGATCAGTTCCTACAAATGATAAACTATTCAAACCCTCCCAGATCATTTATGCTGTTTATAATTAATGGAAGTTCCCGCCGATGAAGATAAGCGAGAAAACTCCATACCCGGCCCATGGAAAGTTAAAATGGCCGCGGCCGAATAGTTCCCAATAAATTATTTTGCCCAAATTTGCGTAACTCAAAAGTTACATATAAATTTGTGTAACTTTTAAATTATGCAAGATGCAGGAAGAAATTAAACAAATATGTCAGTTCAGTAAGTCGCCACAAGTGGTTTGGGAATACCTTACCAAACCAGAATTATTGGAACTATGGCTGGGGAAAACAGATTTTCTGCCAGTAGTGGGGCATAAATTCCGCTTCGTCAGTTCCTATGGCAATGATTCTTATTGTGAAGTGTTGGAAGTAAAACCTTTCACCAGACTTTCCTTTTCCTGGCAAAAGAAATCATTAAAAGACAATTTGGCTTTTAATTCAAAAGTTGTGTGGATGCTTGTTCCGAAAGAAAACGGAACGGAACTGCAGTTGGTGCATAATGGTTTCACCGCATTGGAAGATTTTGTTGGTCACGATAAAGGGTGGGATACCTGCTTCAAGCAGTTAGGAGAGCTTATAAAACAAAATCGGAATAATTATATCAATTAAAAAGAGTTTCCGTTTCGGATCTTATAATCTATAACGGTGCGCAGTAGTGATGCATTCCATTCATACCAATAGTCAAAGGATCTGAAATGTTGTGGATCTGCCAGATCATAAACCGAACAGGAATGATAGTATGATGCAAGTCCTATCCGGATCCAGGGTATAACCTGCTTTTCTTTTCTGAGGAGTACACCTTCATTCGTAAGAAAAGCCCCGGCAAGTTCATATGTTAAGCCACCTTTGAGCAATCTGACATAATGAATTGCCATATCATTAAAATAGGCGAGTTGAATTTGTTTGTGTATCTGAATGAAAAGTCTTTCAACTTTTTTATATCCAATTTCGAAAAATGAATGCATCCGGATTAAAATGATCTTTCCTTCACTATTTTTTATTTCAATGTTATATGTCCTGCTGACAGGAATGAATTTGTAAGTAAATCGGGTAACACCAAAACGGAATCCTTCAATGTCCTCTTTGGTAAAACGGGTATCTGACAGAGGTCCTTCCAATTCAAGGTAGAATGGATTGATGGTTAAGGTTCTGGAAGCGCTAAAAGGGGTTCGTTTTATACTGAATTCGTGAACTGCTTCGCTCATAGGTCAATTATAAACTTTTAATCTTTCCGCGTTAAGCATTACGCCTTACGCCTTAAGCCTTACACCTTATTCTTCCTCCATTTCAATCAATCGCATTTGTATTTTATCCCTGATATTTCTTTCGATGGACCCCATAATAAATTGCATACCATCCTTATTATTTAATTCGTCAAATAGTTTTTCATGGGCGGCTGACTCTTCCAGCCAGCTTCGTAAAAGCCTGAGTTCATCTTCACTCAGAATATAACCAGCTTTATAGTTATATAGCACATTTAATATTGGCTCCAAATCTTTCATAAAAATTATATAATTGACTCCACTAAGTTACATACTTGTTTGTGCAATTATTTCTATAGTCCTGTCGTCCAGTTTACCATTAAAAAACTTGTCCAGCACCAATTGAAAAACCGGGTTGGTTTCTTTAAGTGTAGCAAACAAGGTCAGGGATGATTTTAGTTTCATATCATCGGGACTACCAAATATATTATTGGCATCATTTCCTTCCTGGTCAAGAAGTATCCGACAAATATTTATCAATCTGTTTCCCAGAACAGGATGTTTTAAATATTCATTTGCCTCCTGAATATTTCTTATTGCATAATATTTTGAGGTTTCACTAAATCCCAGTCCCAGTATCTGGGGAAAGATATACCACATCCAGTGAGTACTTTTTCTTCCGCGTTTTATTTCTTCCAGGGCTATCGAATAGTCTTTATTTTGAGCATCCATGAATCTTGAAAGATTTATTTCTTGATACGAATTCATGGTTGCACTTTTTGACAGGATATATCCAGGACCTTTAGTTATTTTGACGCAACAAAAACAAGTATGACAGGTATTATATTTTTAAAGATTACTTGTAACAGACTCCACAAAAGTTTCTCTTGATTGCGAAACGCCTGCCTTATGGCAGCATTTTGAAATCGCTTCGAGTATTAACTGATGAGATTTTTGAGGATAATGCTTTTTGAGTTTATCAGCAAGGTATTCGACTTCCCACCGATCTTCACAGGAGAATTTTGAAATGTTTTTACTTTCTTTTAATTTCCGATTATCGTAATCAGACCAGTCCTCGTATAATATGGGGTGCGCCATAACATTTGTTTCATCGAATTTAAATAATATAACGTCAAAAAAAAGGCCATCAAAATTAGTTGATGGCCTTTAACATATCAGCTTTGGAGCGGTTAATTACGAGTGGATTGCTTTCTTTACTGCTGAAATAGCATTGTCAATATGTAAATAAGCACGTTCCTGCAGGCCCTGTGCAAAACGATTGTCTTCGTCCTGTCCGACATCCTGTCTTGCTTTTTTGAGATAATCTACTGCAGCATGCAAACGGCCATCATGTTCATTGCGTTCATCAACAGCCGGATGATCTGTCAGGTTCTTACCGTCATCAACAGAGGCTTTTTTAATTTCGTTGATGGCTGCATCAATCTGATGAACGGCTTCTATTTCATCATTCGTCTGCACCCAGTTACCCCGACGGTGTTCTATCATCCATCGGGCTGCTCTCAGGTCTGACAGAGCATGTAAATAGTAAGGATGTTCTCCTCTTTCTACATTGACAGTTGGTTTACAGGCCGAGCTTGTAAGAAATAGAAACGCAGCACCAACAATAAAAGTTAAACGCATAGATATTGAGTTTTTGATTGGGTAATAAATTGAAAAACGAAAATGATCAATCCTGTTTAAACAGATTTATAGGTGGAAAATTGCATAGATATGCCTGAATAACAACCCGTTAACTCAATTACCTGAGGGGTTGCTTAACAAGCTGTTACCTGAATCTGGCATTATTATTCCTTTTCAATGACTGACATTAAAGCGAATAATATGAAAAAATTGATCCTTGTTACGTTAGGTGGAATAATGCTTTTTGCAATGAAAGCAAATGCACAGTTTGCGAAGGGTACTATCATGCTGGGAACAACTATTGGAAGCACAGGATACAGTTCTGCTAATAGTGATTACGGTTATGATGTTGGTACTCTAAAAAATACAGGTACCAATACATTTACTTTTAGTATGGGGCCTCAGGTAGGAGTATTTTTATCACCACACCTTGTATTTGGCGCCACTCCGGCATTCAGCATCAGTACTTCACATGTTAATTCTACAACCACGAATACAAATAATAATACAACCGGCAGCACAACGAGCACCACAACTACAACAGTTAGTATCGGTCCCTTTCTGCGTTATTATTTTGCGGGACTTTCTGGTAATAACTGGTTATACGGACAGATAAACGGAGCCATTGGTTCCGGAAGTGGCACAAGCTCTGGTAATAGCTATACTTCCACTTCCACCGGTAATACCAATGGCAAAGTTTCAAATATACTTACCTGGAATACGGGTGCGAGCCTTGGACTTACCCATTTCTTTTATAAACGCATTGGTATGGATATGGCTCTTGGATATAGTTATAGCCATGTTCATAATTATGATACAAACTATACCTATACAACAAATAAGACTTCGGGAACTACAACGCCAAGTACAAATAACTACTCATTGAATACGGCCACTAACGGAGTCACTTTTGCTATTGGTTTTCACTGGTACCTGAGAGGATGAGTTTTCTGATCATTGCCAAATGGGAAAATAAAACCATGGGTACAATGCATGATGGAAGCCACGCGTATGGGAAATGAAGGATTGCAATATTGGGCTGATCAAAACTAAATTTCTGAAAAGAAGATGGTACGGAAAAAATCGCATGCCTTGAAATCATAAACAGAAGTCCCAGGCATATCAGGTTCCAGAACAAAATAATATTCCTTCCGATTTGTTTATTTACAAAACCAAAGTAAAAAACGAGGGGAGCCGTTATGCCCGAAATGATATCGTAATTTCCACCTGCAAAAGTCATCAGTTTAGGAACCTGTTTATCGAGATATAACCAATAGAGCACAAATTCAACAGGGATCCTGATAGTATGTAACAACGTAAGTGTTCCCGGTTCCATCTGATCGATAAATCGCTTTCCACCTGCTGTAATAAATAATATTATGATGAACAGCAGGGGAGGGAGAATAAATAAAATTCCACGGGGTGGGTTCGTATCAGTTACCTGGTAAAATCCGGTCAGCGACAGGAGTACCCTGAATTACGAGCCATATCGATATGATCAGGAAAACAGCGAAAGAATAATTACTTGCCCTGTAAAATAAAAAAAAGGTTATGCCCGGTAGTTAGAATGAATACAATGATTGTATATAGCGGCAGATTATCCATTATCCTTTTATTTATTAACCCTCACCAGGAATCTGCTAATTTGAAAGAAACTTTATTCATCGGTTATGTTTTATCCCCCGCCTGGGGTGAAAAAAAATCAGATTGATGGAACCATTTCAATTCAAAATTTAAGGTACAGCTTTTAGAATAATTGATTATCGTCAAGAATCCGGTGCTTTTTTGAGAAATCTTTTACCGTTGATCCTCTAAGATAAAATACCCAATAAAATGTTAATACGAAAAGTTTCTTAGTTGAGTGTGCTTTTTAATGTTTCAGCCATACAATTTATAGTGTTTAATGCGCTATGTTATAGTTTAATTAATTTATTTTTTTCATGCAACACCGCTGATACCTAACTGCTTGACTTTATCAGGTGTTCAGGTATATATTGGGTAGTATATCAGATTATCCAACTCAAAAACGATTATGTATGAAAACAAAATTAGCAGGTCTCATCACCCTGTTTGTGCTTCTCGCACAATTGCAAGTAAGAGCCGACAATGGCCCTGCGACCGTTAGTGAAAAACTTATTAAAGCCTTTCAGACGGCATTCCCCATGGCCGAAAAGGTGGATTGGATGGAGAATGGGGATCATTATTTTGTTCATTTTAAAGAAAACAATGTGGTCTCTGAAATCGAATACGACCACGATGGAAATTTTATTGAATCAGAAAGATATTATAAAGATCTTGGCCTGATTCCCATTCATCTTGCCTGGGAGCTTCACAAAAAATTTCCCGATAAAACAGTATTTGGCATTACGGAAACAAATACAGAAGCTGAAACCTTTTATTATATAAAATTGGAAGACAGTAAGGGATGGATGACTGTAAAAGGCTCCTCCGACGGGATCTGCCAGGTAGTTGAAAAATATAATAAGCAGTTATAATCGGGGTCGCTTTGATGAGACCATGTACCTGGGTAAACAGCCGGTGGTTGTTTACCTTTTTTCATTTAAGGGAGGAAAATTTCAAATGGCATAAATTCCTTCAAGAGAATCCTTTTGAAGGATCTTGCTAAGTTTTTTGCATAATACTTTAAAATCATCCGGTTTGGTAACAAACCATCTGGCTCCCAGTTGCTGCGTCTTGGTTATATCGTTCAAATTTTTTGATGTAGTGAAAATAACAATGGGTATATCCTTATAGGTTTCCTGATTTTTTAAATGAACCAGGCATTCAAAGCCATTCATTACGGGCATATTCAAATCCAAAAAGATGTAGTCAGGCGGAGGCGGCAATTCCAGTAATCTGAATGCTTCCTGACAACTGGAAGTCAATTCGCAATGAAGTCCGGGCTGAACGATATGAATGGCATCCCGAAAAAACAGCTGATCGTCAGGATCGTCATCAATCAACATAACTCTCTTGGCATGGCTCATTCGGGATTTGAAATTAAGGTATATTAAACTATCAGGCCTCAAATAAAGACGGAAAATACATAGAAAATATGGCTCCGGATCCGATATTTCCGGAGGCCGAAATAAACCCTTTATGATTACGCATTATTTTTTGCAAATAGCCAGTCCGATGCCGGTAGGGCTTCCCTGATGGGCATGTTGACTGGATTTCGGCTAGTGATGCGTTCTCCATGCAGATTTTCAAGCGATTTCTTTATTATTAAATTAAGCTGAAGAATTTTGACATGCTGGCCTTTGTTTCCATATGTTAATGAATCCAATTCACTTAACAACTGAAATGCCAGGAGTGAATCACTCAGAATATTAAGAGACTTTAAAAATGAATATCTTTCCAGATAAAACTGGTAACATGATCCGTATTGGCTTGATCCGGGAGACGAAGATTCCGGCGGATAACAGAGTTGCACTTATTCCCTCGCAATGCAAATGGCTGCAGAAAAACTTTCCTTCATTAAAAATATTCGCACAGCCATCAAAAGACCGCTGTTACACCGATAAGGAATATGAAATGGCAGGCGTGTTAATCACGGAAGACGTTAGCGATTGTGATTTTCTGTTTGGAATAAAGGAAGTGCAACCGGATAAACTCATTCCCGGGAAAAAATACCTTTTGTTTTCGCATACAAAAAAAATGCAGCCTTATAACAGGTACCTATTCCGGGCGATTCTTGATAAAAAAATTACCCTGATTGATTATGAATGCATGGAACATGAAGATGGTCAGCGTATTCTTGGATTTGGTTTTTTTGCCGGTATTGTAGGTGCACATAACGGTATGCTGGCTTATGGTATCAGGACTAAACAATATGAGCTTCCCAGGGTTTATAAGCAACCCAGTTTTCGCCAGCTGATTCATGGATATTTTGGGATCAGACTTCCAAATCTGAAAGTTGTAATAACCGGTTCGGGAAGAGTAGCACATGGATTGCTTGAAGTCATGAACCTTTTGGGAATTATTGAAATTGAACCGGACGAATATCTCTCCAGGAATTTCACCTACCCGGTATTTACGCAATTAAAGGGATCATTGCTCTATCGGCATAAAAAGAACAAAAATTACAATCGTGAAGAATTTCATGGGAATCCCGAATCCTATGAATGTCTTTTTAAACCATATGCCGAAAGTTCCGATTTATTGCTGAATGGAATATACTGGGATCCGCGCATGCCGCGATTATTTGAGTGGGAAGATCTTTTATCTCCGCGATTCAGAATCAGGACCATTGCAGATGTTACCGATGATATCAATGGATCTGTCCCATGTAATCTGGGTGACGGAACCATGGAAACCCCCATTTATGGAGTAAATAAAATAACGCGTGAACGCACTGCAGCTTATATGGATGATTCCGTTGATATCATGGCTGTTGGAAATCTGCCCAATGAACTTCCCCGCGATGCTTCCCGTTATTTCGGCGAACAACTGATCAAATATGTTCTCGAAGATCTGTTTAAAGAAGGATCGGCGGTTATTGAAAGAGCAACAATAGTGCGGGAAGGGGTCGTTACGGAAAAGTACAAGTATATGCAGGGATATTCTATTTAGTATGGGAGTATGGGGGTATGGGGGAATTCTTTTAACATTGGTCAACGGTCAACGGTCATACGTCATCGATAAGTAATAGTCTTTCATCAGCTCAGCAAATTCATTACTGTTTTTTCCTTCGGAATTTCTAATGATTAGTTCATTCAAAATAACCTTTTCGGGCTTTTTAGTTCCGTAGAGAGATATACAACGAAAGGCAGTATGGCCGGGTGTTTGGCGGACGGTTAATTTTTCATGAAGAATAAATCCATTTAGAGATGCCAGTTTTTCAAAATAATCATTACGGTGAAAAGGCAAAAGGATACTAAAAGCTCCATTCGTTAACAAGCAGGAGCTGATTACTGAAATCAATTCATCCAGCGTCAATGATTCCTCATGCTTGGCCTTATTCTTTTTCCGTTCCGGAGAACGAAGGTCAGACTCAAAAAACGGCGGATTGGTAATAATGAAATCATATTTTGTTTGAAAAGAATAATGGCGCGCGTCTCCCTCAATAATATGGATGCGATCAGACCAGGGACTTTCCTGAATATTTTTTTCTGCCTGTTTAAAAGAATCATGGTCCAGTTCAATGCAGTGAATCGGTGCATTTGAATTTTGCGCCAGCATGATCGGAAGCAGCCCTGTTCCCGTGCCTATATCCAGAATTCTTTTTGCTTCCTGCAAACGTTTTGCTGTCCATGCACCAAGAATGCAGGAATCGGTACATACTTTCATAACGGACCGGTCCTGCTGAATAGTAAACCGTTTAAACCTGAAATATGAATTGGGCATAATGGAATTTTACCAACCGGCACGGGCTGTCACAGTAGCAGACAGGGGAGAAAATGCCTGATCCAGGTATTTATAATATCCGGTGATCGCGATCATGGCCGCATTGTCGGTGCAATATTCCATCCTGGGAATAAAAGTTCTCCATCCGAGGGATTTACCAGTTTCTTCAAATGATTTTCTCAATCCTTTATTGGCAGCAACACCGCCCGCGAGGCATATATCTTTTATACCTGTCTGAACCGCTGCTTTTTTTAATTTATTTAGCAGGATAGAAATAATCCGACCTTGTATTGATGCGCATATATCTGGGAGATTATTCTCTACAAATTCCGGTGTTTTCGCTTTTTCGTTTTGAATAAAATATAGTATGGCTGTCTTGAGTCCGCTGAAACTGAAATTCAATCCGGGAATCTGAGGCTCGGGAAATTTAAATCGCAGAGGGTCTCCTGAAGATGCATAATGATCAATGAGTGGGCCGCCGGGATAGGGGAGACCCAGAATTTTCGCAGATTTATCAAACGCTTCTCCTGCAGCGTCGTCGGTGGTTTCACCAATCACTTTCATTTGTGATGGCGAATCACAAACTACTATCTGCGTATGCCCTCCACTGACTGTTAAACACAGAAACGGGAAAGCCGGTACAGATTCAGGATTATCTTTCCCCCCGATAAGATTTGCAAGAACATGGGCCTGCATATGGTGCACTGCAATTAAGGGGATGTTCTTTGAAAATGCGAGTGACTTTGCTACCTGCGCACCCACCAGCAGTGAACCTATGAGACCCGGTGCCTGTGTAAATGCAATGGCGTTTATATCTGCCAGTGAGACAGCAGCCTTCAGAAGGGCCTGATCCAGTACCGGAAGAATGTTCTGCAGATGCGCACGGCTGGCAAGTTCGGGAACAACTCCTCCATAGCGGCTATGTATTTCCTGACTTGCAATAATATTGGATAATATGGCGCCATCACGGCAAACAGAGGCCGCTGTTTCATCGCAGGATGATTCGATTCCTAATATCGTGATAGACAAATTCTACAATTGAAGTGCAAAGATACCGAGAGAAGGATTAATTAATTTGTAGAACGTATTGCAACTACAGGATCAAGGCGGGCTGCAATGACAGCAGGAATGATTCCTGCAATAATGCCGACAAAAAGACAAATGCCTACGGCTAGTCCTATTATGTCCATAGGAATGAAAACCTTAAAACTGAACATACTGGAGAATACGGCAGCTAGAATAAAAACAGCAATCATGCCGAACAGACCCCCGATAATACAGAGAAATGAAGATTCGAGCAGGAATTCAGAAACGATCGTACTTTTTTTGGCGCCCAGCGCTTTCTTTAATCCGATCTGGGCGGTACGCTCGCGAACAGTAACGAACATAATATTAGCTACTCCGAACATACCGACAATCAGAGAGAGTGCGGCAATCGCCCATCCGCCGATATTAATATTCGAAAAAATACTGTCCATGAATTTGCTGAAGGATTCAATATCATTGAGTGAATAATCATCTTCCTGGCTGGGAGATAATTTATGGATAGAACGCATGGCCCCGTCCAGTTCATCTTTTAATGCGGGAATACTTACATTTTCCTTTCCTTCCACAATGATTTTCGGTTGTGCATCCTCGTCACGAATAATCTGTTTCAGAAATTTATAGGGCATAATGATACAATCATCATATTGCCACATATCCAGCATGCTCTGGCCCTGTTTCTCAATTACGCCGATCACGATGGCTGGTTTGCCACCTTTCAAGCGGACTGTTTTGCCAATGGCAATCTCGGGATTCACGAATATTTTTTCAGCTACATTATATCCTATCACAAGGGAGTTTGCTGCCTGGTCAAATTCGGACTGTTGCAGGTAGCGTCCGTAACCAATATTAAAATGTTCAATTTTAGCAAAGTCTTCAGTCACTCCGTAATAATTGGTTCCGTTCAGCATATCATTTCCGTATTCAAATACGGATTGATCCTGCGTCATATAGGTTGCATTCTGAATGATCGGAACCCTGTCTTTCAATTGTTTCAGTTCTTCATATTTGGGGGTAGGTCTTTTATAATAACGCCACCAGGGATAGTTATTATCGTTGCGGTATTCCCATTTATCAATAAAAACCGTATTTGTTCCAAGTGTTTTAATATCGTTTTGTACTGCAGTCTTCATGCTGTTGATCGTCGCGAGTACACTGATGATGCAGAATATTCCAAAAGTGATTCCAAGCAAAGACAAGAATGTCCGCAGTTTATTGGAACGGAATTCCTGAAGCGCCATTTTCAGGCTGGTGTAGATTATGTTGAAATAGCGTGACAGATGCCTGATTTTGATCCTAAATATCGCAATAAATCAGCGAATTTCTTTGCCGTCCGTCCCGATTTTTGAATTAAAAAACTTTAACGCGCCATTGGCGGCTGAATACTTTGCCAGGAGCGGTTTTTTCCATTCCTTCCTTATGTTCCAGTTGCTGATCGCTGTTCACACTGTCCGCAATACCGCACCAGGGTTCGATACAAATGAAATCGGCGTCTTTAGAAGACCAGATCCCCAGGAAGGGAAATTCACCCATCTGAAATAAAATGCCATGGGGAGTTTTACCTGAAATCAAAGATATTTCGGATGATGCGGGATATTTAAAGACCAGGGCGTCCTGATAAAAGAGTGATTTTTTCAGATTGAGCCGGTTGGAATCTTCCAAAACCGGAATGGGCTCCATTTGAATGAGTCCTTCACCGGATATCGGCCAGCGGGAGAGATTTTCACTTTCTTCAAATTTCAAAAAATAATCTTCAAATTTCGTATTCGCAGTAAGAGGAAGACGAAAGGCCGGGTGACCGCCTACGGAGAAAATAAGCATTCCTGAGCCGGTATTTTTAACCAGGTATTCTGTGCTGATTTCATCGCCCTGTACCTGATAACGAATCCGGAACTCAAAATCGAAAGGATAATTTATTTTGGTTTCAGCATTGCTTCGCAACAACATGGTAACTTCTTTCGGAGATTGTTTTTCCACCTGGAATTCCATATCTCTCGCAAATCCGTGCCGGGGCAGCTGGTAGGACTTTCCCTGGTAGTAATATGTATTTTTTTTCAGGTTGCCGATGATTGGAAATAATACGGGTGATCGTTTTGCCCAGAATGCAGGATTCCCATTCCATAAATATTCAATTCCTGTAACAGTATTCAGGATGGTTTGAAGTTCTGCACCTTTGGAAGCAACTTCAACTTTTAAAATTTCATTTTCAATAATGATCATATTATTGTGATTAGAATAAGATGGTTGCAACAAAGTTAATGTCTGCCTGCTCACGGCGAAATCATTTATATTGCGTTCCAATGAAACCGATTTCCTTTATTTTATCCCTTTCGGGATTATTATTTTTTGTATCCTGCAGCAAACCGGAGGCTCCTGAATATCTCGGCTTCCGCGATTTTTCATTGGATAATATAAGTATGGATTCTGCCCTTTTGCACGCGCAGCTTGCTTTTTACAATCCGAATACATTTGTAATGGAATTGAAGAGAGGAGAAGTAAATGTTTTCCTTGATAGTAAGCTGGCGAATCATTACATCATGGATTCCGCGATCAATATTCCAAAGAAAGACACTTTTTTTGTTCCTCTGAATCTGCGGATTAGTCCGAAGCTTTTAATCAGCAGCGCACTCAGTATGCTGATGAACAATAATAAAATCAAGGTGCGGATGGAAGGAAGTATTACGGGTAAAAAGAGGCGCGATCACTTTTACGGTACCCATTAACTATGAGGTGATGGAAACTATCCATTAGTATGGGAGTATGGGAGTATGGGAGTATGGGAGTATGGGAAATGAAGGACTCAGGATTAATTCCCGAACTAACAAACATATATTTTTAGATTTTTATAACAATGCTTTATTTAAGTATTCGGGTTTCACATTCCCATACTCCCATACTCCCATACTCCCATACTTGTACTAGGTCTTAAGTGTAAGCAGTATGGCCGCAATCTTCTCCTCCGTATCTTTTCTCTTCTTTTTTTCCAGATCAACGACTTCGGGTTTGGCATTTTGAACGAATCGTTCGTTGGATAATTTTTTGTTCAGTGATTCCAGAAATTCTTTATAATAAATCAGTTCTTTTTCAAGATCTCCTTTTCTTTTGGAATCATCCGCCCGCTGAGGAGTTTCAAATCCCAGCTGATAAGACAGGAATGGGATTACAGCGATGCCGGGATCGCTTGGAATATTACCGGATGAATATTCAATTTTACTACAGTTAAGCTGCTTGAGTATTATTGCATTAAGACTTTCATTCTTACCAAATATCTCTGCAGGAATAATTAATTGCGCAATCGCCTCACTGTTTTTCAACTGCTGCTGCTGACGGAATTCCCTCCCAACGGTAAGGAGCATCCGAAGTTTTTCCCCCGTTTCAAGCATGGATGCGCTAAAGACTTGTATATGTTTAAATTGCTTTATGCAGAGATCATCCCCTTCAGTCCGGTTGCGGAGCTGGTGATAAATTTCTTCCGTAACGAAAGGCATAAAGGGATGCAACCACTGGATCAGTTCTTCAAAAAATGAAATTGTTTTTTCGTAGAAAACCGGATTCATTGGTTGTTCATATCCGGGTTTCACCCATTCCAGATACCAGCTACAGAAATCATCCCAAATCAAAGAATAGATCGTTTTTAGGGCCTCACTGATTTTAAAATCATCCAGTAATTTATTGATTTGTGTTTTTGCCTCGTTGAAACGATTGTCGAACCATTCAACGGCAAATGATCCGGGATCTGATTCAGATGTTTTCTGATCTTTGGGAGCCAGTCTGTCTCCCCATATCTTCACCAGCTTCAGGGCGTTCCAGATTTTATTATTAAAATTTCTTCCCTGCTCAAGGCTGCTTTCTTCAAATAGAAGATCATTTCCTGCAGGCGTGGAGATCATGATTCCAAAACGGACGGCATCGGCTCCATACTTGTAGATCAGCTCAAGAAGATCGGGTGAATTTCCCAGGCTCTTACTCATTTTTCTTCCAAGCTTATCTCTTACCATTCCGGTAAAATAGACATCCGGAAAGGGGATCTCGTTTTTGAATTCCAATCCTGCCATGATCATACGTGTCACCCAGAAAAATATAATGTCCTGACCCGTCACCAATACTGCAGCAGGATAATAGTAATTGAAATCAACATTACCTGGATTGCTGATACCCTTAAAAACTTCAATTGGCCAGAGCCAGGAAGAGAACCAGGTATCGAGCACATCTTCATCCTGCACCAGTTCTTCATGAACCGCCAGCAGTCCGTACTGATCCTGGTAAGCTTCGAGCGCAAGGGATTCATTTTCCGCAACAACAAAATTTCCCTTCGAATCATACCATGCAGGGATACGTTGTCCCCACCAGAGCTGGCGGGATATGCACCAGTCTTTTACGTTTTCAAGCCAGTATTTATAAGTAGCCAGAAATTTATCTCCCGGGTGAATTCTAATTTTTCCGGATACGACTGCATCAAGTGCAGGTATTGCCAGGGGTTTCATTTTTACAAACCACTGAGTTGAAATCCTGGGTTCCACTACAGCATGACTTCGCTGGGAAAATCCGAGTCTCGTGGAATAAGCTTCTTCTTTCAAAATGAGCCCTTCTTCCTTAAGCCTTTCCACTACTTTTTTACGGGCTTCAAACCTGTCCATGCCCACAAAAATTTCTGCTGCCGGCGAAAGAGTTCCATCTTCATTTAAAGTATCAATAACCGGCAGTCCATATTTTAAACCTATATTATAGTCATTTAAATCATGCGCAGGTGTTACTTTAAGTGCGCCGGTACCGAAATCCATATCGATGTGTTCATCTGTGATGAGGGGAACCTTTCTGTTTACCAGCGGAACTATAATTTGTTTTCCCAGTAATTGCCGGTATTTTGGATCTTTTGGATTAACACAAACTGCTGTATCGCCCATGATGGTTTCAGGTCTTTGTGTGGCGATCGTTATGAACTCATCAGATCCGGCAATCGGATATTTTATATAGTAGAGTATTCCTTCAACATCTCTGTATTCCACTTCTTCATCGCTCAGTGCTGTTTTCGCTGACGGATCCCAGTGAATCATACGGGCGCCGCGATAGATCATTTTTTCCTGGTATAGCTTTATAAAAACTTTGATGACTGCGCGGTAATAATGATCATCCATGGTGAACGTTACCCGGTTCCAGTCAACACTGCATCCTAATTTTTCGATCTGGCCATAAATAATGGAGCCATATTTTTCCCTCCATTCATAAGCATATTTCAGAAAGGCTTCACGGGACAAACTGTTTTTGTCTATGCCCTGATCTTTAAGCATAGAAACCACCCTGGCTTCAGTAGCAATGGATGCGTGATCGCTGCCGGGTACCCAGCAGGCATTGAATCCGCTCATGCGCGCACGACGTACAAGAATATCCTGAACGGTTTCATTGAGCGTATGGCCCATATGCAGGACACCCGTTACGTTGGGCGGTGGTATTACAACAGTATAAGGTTTCCGGCTATCAGGGAAACTGTTGAAATATTTTTTTGTATTCCAATGATTCGTCCATTTGGATTCAGTTCCTGCAGGTTCGTAGTGTTTGGTTAATTCCATCCGGGGCATCCATTTTAAGGACTGCAAAGTTAGTTAATCGGTAAGAAGGATGGAAAGGAGCGTGGTCAAAAAAAAAGTTTCCACCGATCAGCAGAAACTTTTATTAATGAGATAAAATGAATTCACCCTCATTTAACGGACAATAGAGGTGTTGAAGTCAGTTTTAAGGGCCCTGTTACTATTATGCGAACCAATACAAATAGGAGAGCAACATTACCAGGGCTAAAAATCCAAAAGCGAATAAAGCGGTCTTCGCATTTTCTCCCAAATGAATCGAATGAAGCATTTTTTTCATAAATGAAAAATTTAAAGTGAAACCATGTTTAAAAACATTTGTTTCAAAGGGTCAAGATAGATACAACGCTGGGCGGTTTATCTTACGATATGGGTAGGATGCCAGGGAGAGAGACTACGGTTGGCGCCGTACTATGACAAATATAAACTGTTTTTTTTTGAGATACTAGTGTTTTGGCAGTTTTTTTAAGGTTTTGTCCAAAGAGTCAAGGGGTTATGGATTATTAATTATCAATTATTGATGATAGAAGTTATGAGATATGAGATCTGGGTTATGGGTTATGGGATATGGGATATGGGATATGGGATATTGCGGAACGGCGGTTATTAATTAAAAAACTCCGGTTTTGGCCGGAGTTGTCGAACTGGTCTTTTTAGGGTTTATGGCTTATGGTAAATGGTGGCTAAACTATAAACCATTTACAATAAACTATTTAGGCTAAAGTAAATACATAAGAAAAACAGCATGATGGCGCAGAAGTACAACACGGCAATTACAACTGCCAGGGTTGCCTGTTCTCCTACCTGTCCAATGTGAAGGTGTTTCATTTAATGGAATTTAAGGTGTTATTAATAAAGTACGGACGTACGCTTTCAAAAGAGTACGGAAAAATTTATGTTTTAAATAAGTTATTTTCTGGTAACTGAAGGGTGATTATCCTAACTTTATTAGCAAAAAGTAATTCCGGCTATAACCACTATGTATGCAATAGTAGATATTGAAACCACAGGAAGTTATGCTGCTAATAACGGCATCACTGAATTAGCTATTGTGCTGCACGATGGAAATAACATCGTCGAGCGTTATGAAACCCTGATTGATCCCCAGTCTCCCATTCCTCAATATGTTCAGGTGCTAACGGGCATTCGCCCGGAGATGCTGGTGGGGGCCCCTTTATTTTCCGATGTGGCCCAGCGTGTTTATGACATGCTGAAGGATGCGGTATTCGTAGCCCACCATGTTAATTTTGATTATTCATTTATAAAATATCACCTGGAGTCCTGTGGCTTTGAACTGGACATAAAAAAACTTTGCACTGTAAGATTAAGCAGAAAGGTTTTCCCGGGACTCCAGGGATACAGCCTGGGCAAGCTTTGCAGGGATCTGGAAATACCCATATTAAATCGTCACCGGGCGGGGGGAGATGCAGATGCTACAGTCATTCTTTTCGAAAAAATATTAAAACAGGACAGTCAGGGAGCTATTGGTCACATGCTTCATGGTAAAAGCAGGGAGCAATATCTACCTCCAAACCTGCCGTCTGAGCAGATCGCTTCCATACCTTACACCCCGGGTGTTTATTATTTTCATGACCAGAAGGGTAAGGTAATCTATGTCGGCAAAGCAAAAAATCTCCGTAGCCGGGTTTGCAGTCATTTTTCAAATAATAGTACAGGCCTTCGAAAACAGGAATTTTTGCGGAATATCCATTCTGTTTCCTGGCAGGATTGCGGAACTGAACTTATGGCATTTCTTTTTGAATGTGTAGAGATCAGACGTCTCTGGCCTGTTTATAACCGCAGCCTTAAAAGGTTTGAACAGACCTATGGATTATATGTTTACGAGGATCAGTCGGGCTATCTCCGCCTGACCATAGAAAAGAAAAAGCAAAATCTGACAGCTTATTATAGTTTCAACAGTCTTTCTGAAGGCTGGCAGATATTAAGAAAACTCGTATCGCAGTTTGAACTTTGCCCCAAATTATGTTTCATACAGAAAGGAAATGAAGTCTGTTCAGGTTTAGCCGATAAAACCTGTCATGGTGCCTGCATTCAAACGGAATCGGCTGATGATTATAACAAACGTCTCAGGGCGGCTTTACGATCCTTACAGGAAATGCTTCCTTCTTTTATCATAAAAGACCGTGGCAGGAATTCTTCAGAGGAAAGTTTTGTCCTGATAGAAAACGGCCGGTTCTATGGAATGGGATGGCTGGATAAAGAATTACAAATTCAAAATCTTGATTCACTCAAAGAACAACTGACCGTGTATCCTGAAAATGATTATATGCGTGGGCTGGTTTATACTTATGCGGAGAAATGGCCAGAGAAGAAAACAAGTGTGAGAGTGTGAGAGTGTGAGAGTGTGAGAGTGAGTATAGGAGTATAAGAGTATAAGAGTATAGGAGTATAAGAGTATAGGAGTAGAATAATTTGAGGCCTTACGCCTTATGACTTGCGCCTTGCGCCTTATACGTTAAGCTTCCTGACCAGTGAAAGAAATTGATTTCTGGGGATCATTCTTGCTCCAAGGGATTCGAGATGGGCAGTGTATACCTGGCAATCGATCAATTCAACTCCCTCAGTCTGCAAATGCTGAACATACTTTATGAAAGCATATTTACTCGCATTGCTATGCCTGCTGAACATACTTTCTCCATAAAAAATTTTACCCAGGCGAATACCATATAATCCGCCGACCAGTTCACCATTGAGTCTTACTTCCGCACTAACAGCATAACCTGCAAAATGAAGATCATTATAAGCATTCCGCATTTCTTCAGTTATCCAGGTTCCGTTTTGTCCGCGGCGTGAAATGGCTTTACACTGACTGATGACTGCATTAAAATCTTTGTTGATGGAAAATTCGAAAGACTGCTTTTTCAGCAATTGTTTCATACTGGAACTTATTTTCAGTTCCGATGGAAATAAAACAAAACGGGGATCAGGGCACCACCAGAGAATATATTTGTTTTCATACCATGGAAAAATACCACTGCGATAAGCATGCAATAATCTTTCCCTTGAGAGGTCGCCTCCAATTGCAAGCAGACCGTCTTCATCAGCCATTTCCACATGTGGAAACCGAATCTCTCTGGTCAAGGGCGATTAATGGCATAGGGAATCAGGAAGTTTAGTTGAAGTAGAAATCAGGTAATTGGATAAAGTACTTCGATCGTAGCACCAATGCCACGATCCGTAATGGCATCACATAATGGTTTTAATTCATCATAACTTCCCTGCTTTACGGCATATTTGCCCTGGGTATGAATGATCATCGCACATTGCTCAGCCTGTTCTGTTGAATGATGACAAACTTCAATGAGGGTTTGAATCACCCAGTCAAAACTGTTGACCTCATCATTCCATACCACCAGACTATAAGGCGATTCTTCATCTGTAAGTATATCTGTGTCATAAGCCTGCTCTTCAACAGCCCTTGGTTTATTTAACTGCACTGCCATAGTATAAAATTAAAACAATGATTCCTTTATGCAAAGGGCGAAGCGGTAAGCTTTGTTTAAAAATGATCTAGATCATCCTCATAATATGTCCCTGATTATACCCAAAATAAGCATTTAATATGCGCTATAAGGGCTTAAAGACTGGCCCGGACTTTGAACTAGACTGATTATCTGATCATAAAAATTAAACATATGAAAACTTTATTATTTTGTTCAACTCGTTTCTGGCGTACTGCTGGACTTATTTTCCTGTGGAAACAATAACACTCAAAGCCAGGACACGGTTGACAGTGCAAAAGCAGTCAATAAGGAAGTAAAACCTGTTCAGGCCGATGCTTCAAATTTTGCTGTGGAAGCAGCCAATGGTGGCATGATGGAAGTAGAACTGGGTAAAATTGCCCAGGATAATGCTATCAGAATCCGCGGGTAAAAGCTTTTGGAGAAATGATGGTTAAAGATCATACGGAAGCCAATAATAATTTAAAAGAAATCGCTACTTCGCTAAATATTGCACTGCCGGATTCTGTAAGCAACGATTCAAGGAAAGAAATCGACCATATGAAGATGAAAAAAGGCAAAGATTTCGACAAAGCTTATGTAAGTATGATGGTAGATGATCACAAAAAAGATATTGCTGAATTCCGCAAATGCGCGGATAATTGTTCTGATTCCACTATTAAGTCTTTTGCAGCTACCACGCTTCCTGTACTGGAGAAACACCTGGATTCAATTCAGGCTATTGCAGGGAAAAAGCCTTAACAAGCCGAAAGCCTAAAGCCTAAAACTTCTTTTTAGATCTCAGCGACTTATTAGAAGAAATAGTAAAAACGTTTACCGTTTTAGGCTTTATGCTTTGAGCTTTAGGCTTAATAAAAAGTTTTAGGCTTTAGGCTTTTAGCTTTAGGCTTAGATTAAATTTGCGTCAAACGAAAGAGAAATGGCGCTAACCAGAAAACAAATACATTTAAAGGCTAATAATGATACAGGATTTGGAACAATCCGGAAATTATGGTGGACGGTTTGTAAATCAGCGACGGGACCTTTAACGTAAAAAAAGAAGGTATTCCGTTTATTCAGCGGTTCAGCCTCTTTCACACGATGCTGAACATTCCTTCCTGGAAGTTTTTCGGTACGTTGTTCGTTTTTTATCTGATTGTCAATTTTATTTTTGCCTGCATCTATTTCTTCGTTGGAAAATCCCAGTTTCAGGGCGTCATTCGGTTACTCAGTTCTGAGTTCTTTAAAGAAATGTTTTTTCTTCAGTACGGAAACATTTACAACGGTGGGTTATGGGCGGGTAAATCCCACTGGTGATGCGGCTAATTCTGTTGCGGCCATTGAGTCCATGCTGGGATTTTTATCTTTTGCCATAGCTACCGGTCTGTTATACGGACGTTTTTCAAAACCTAAGGCATTTCTTTTTTTCAGCAAAAATGCACTGGTCAGTCCTTATAAAGATATCAAGGCATTTATGTTCCGGTTCGCAACATATAAGGATAATCATACTCTTACTAATGTGGACATTAAAGTGAATGCGGCAATGCTGGTAGAAGAACACGGAAAAATGGTTTATAAATTTTATGATCTCGATCTGGAGAGAAGTCATGTGGAATCGCTGCCTATGAACTGGACGGTGGTTCATCCTTTAAATTCTGAAAGTCCTTTATTTGAATATAGTGACGAGGATATGAAAAAAGCCGATCTGGAAATATATGTGTCGGTCCGGGCGTTTGATGATGTTTATTCCAATGTTGTTCAGCAAAGAACCTCTTACACCTACCACGAAATTTTATTTGACAGAAAATTTGTGCAAATGTATCGTGAGAGTAATGACGGTAAAACAACGATTGTAGAGCTAAACCGCCTGGATGAACATAAGGAGATCATTTGTGAAAACTTAATCTGAATACCAGGCGAAAAGAATTACTAAAATCGATGAAGAAAATCCGGCAGCCTGTTTATAGTGTTTTCAATTTTCGCTTCTGTCACACTTGGCCAGCAATTCCAGGATGATCACGACACCAGTTATTATAAGACTTATCGTTCAATGCTGACTGCGCGGGGCTTTCTCTCCCGGAAATACAATGTGATGAGTTTTGATCCCCCCGAGCCGGTCTCTGATTTTCAATACCGGGCTACCACATCTTTAAATATTGGCATCGGGGCTACCTATCATGCGTTCACATTAAATATCGGGATTGGAGTGAGCAAATTCAATCCTAACAAAGAAAAAGGAGATACCAAATACTTGGATCTGCAGGGACATTTTTATGCCAGAAAATGGAATATAGATATATTGGGAGAATTCTATAAAGGTTATTATTTAACACCACAGGGGATGGCTGCACCTATGGGTCAGGAATATTATATCAGGCCGGACCTGGGTCTGAGCCTGATTGGTTTCGACTTTTACCGGGCACTGAACGACACAGAAATTTTCCTATCAGGCGGGACTATTACAAAACGAATGGCAACGAAAATCAGCCGGATCTATTTTAGTAGGCGGTGAAATTTACTATGGGGCTATTTATGGGGACAGCAGTCTGGCGCCAGCTTCCATAGATCCGAAAGCGGCAGCGCTGGACATTAATAAATATCATTTTTTTAGTTTCGGGCCGGGCATCGGTTACGCTTATACGTTAGTAATCAAAGAACATTTTTTTATTCTGGCGTCGGCGACTATTGATCTGGCATTCAGGTATTCGACCGAGATTTCGTCTGGCCTGAATTCAAAGGCCGAGTTTTTTGGATTCAGACCCAACTATTCCTTACATGCAGGTGCCGGTTATAACGGAAATAAATGGAGCCTGAGTGTACTTTGGGTTGACACGGAACTTTTCATGAAAGGTGAGAGTTCCGAATATCATTACACTGTTGCTGTCGGCAACTATCGACTTATTTATGCGAGACGTTTCAACCTCGGCAGGAAAACGAAGGAAATTTTGAAGCCGATACCTGCTATAATTGGTAACTAACATACAACTTACTCACAAGTGTGGTAGTGTGGTAGTGTGGTAGTGCTCATCATTTAACTACCACACTACCACACTTTCACACTTCCACACTCTCATAGCTGCTGACCGGTTCGCATGTGCAGATGAGATTTCTATCCCCGTAAGTATTGTTCACTCTTCCGATAGAAGGCCAAAATTTATTGGCTCTTGTATAAGGCAATGGAAATGCGGCTTGTTCGCGGCCATAAGAATGTGCCCATTCGTCGGCTGTAATCACAAATTGTGTATGCGGAGCGTTTTTTAACGGGTTGTCAGTTTTGTCGGATTTTCCTTTTATAATATCCTGTATCTCCTGATATATAGCAATCATGGCATCGCAAAAACGATCCAGCTCTGCTTTGTCTTCACTTTCTGTGGGCTCGATCATGATCGTGCCGGGCACCGGAAAACTCAGGGTAGGGGCGTGAAAACCATAGTCCATCAGTCTTTTTGCCACGTCTTCTGCCTCCATACCGGCCTGAGATTTAAAGGGTCTCAGGTCTACTATAAATTCATGAGCACAGGTATTATTCGGACCTGTATATAAAATGGGATAATAAGACTCCAGATCTTGCTTTCATATAGTTCGCATTCAGAATAGCATAAGCAGTGGCCTGTCGGATGCCCGGGGTACCCAGCATTTTAATGTATGCATAACTGATCAGAAGGATACTGGCTGATCCATAACGGGCAGCACTAACCGCACCTGATCCGGTTTTATCTGGATTGGTCCAGTGGCGCGGAAGATGATGTTTCAATTTTTCATTTACGCAAATCGGACCCATGCCCGGACCACCGCCTCCATGTGGAATGGCAAAGGTTTTATGCAGATTCAGATGGCAAACATCTGCACCAATAAAACCCGGGACTGGTTAAACCTACCTGTGCATTCATATTGGCGCCATCCATATAAACCAGTCCGCCATTATCGTGAATTATCTTACAAATCTCTTTAATGCCTTCTTCAAATACACCGTGCGTGGATGGATAGGTAACCATCAATCCGGCCAGCTCGTTTTTATATTGGACTGCTTTTAGTTTCAGATCCTCCACGTCGATATGTCCGTCTTCATCACTTTTCACTACTATTACTTTCATTCCTGCCATGACCGCACTGGCGGGATTCGTGCCATGGGCAGAAATTGGGATCAGCATCACCTGACGGTGCTCCTGACCCTGAGCGGCATGGTAGGAACGGATTGCAAGAAGACCTGCGTACTCGCCCTGCGCGCCGCTGTTGGGCTGGAGAGAAGTTGCCGTAAAACCGGTAATATTGCTCAGCCAGGATTCCAGTTCATTAATCATTCTCTGGTATCCTTTCCATTGGAACGGCGGAGCAAAGGGATGAATTTTACTGAACTCAGGCCAGCTTACAGGAATCAATTCACTGGCGGCATTGAGTTTCATTGTGCAGGATCCGAGCGGAATCATGGAAGTATTCAGAGAAAGATCTTTATTCTCAAGACTTTTCAAATAACGCATCATTTCGGTTTCACTATGATGCGTATTAAAAACCGGATGTGTCAAAAATGCTGAATTTCGTTTAATGGTGGCCGGTATGATATTCATCAAATTCACTCGTAATCAAAAAGAACGGCGATTTCATCCTGTTCACTATATGTTGGCAAACACAGAAAGTATATCCAGTATATCACGTTGGGTGGTGCTTTCTCCGATGGAAATGCAAAGGCTGTCGCTTTTCTCCATAATAAAAATTCAGATTGCATCCTTCAGCGATAAACCGGACTTTTTCGGATCATCCACTTTTACACGGATCGTGTCAAAGAAATATTCATGAGTGATTTTAAATCCCAGGTCATTAAGCCCGTCCGACAAAGCATGGGAGAGAATACTGATACTGCTGGCAATATCTTTTAAACCCTGCGGACCATGGTATACAGCATACATGGCAGCCATATTGGCGAGCAGTGCCTGGGCCGTGCAAATATTGGAAGTTGCTTTCTCTCTTTTGATATGCTGTTCACGTGTTTGAAGGGCCATTCTGAGGGCTCGGTTTCCATGAGCATCCACACTCACGCCGATGATTCTTCCGGGAATAGCTCTTTTGAATTCATCTTTTGCTGCAAAAAATGCAGCGTGGGGACCACCGAAACCGATCGGTACGCCAAAACGCTGGGCCGAACCAATGGCAACGTCTGCGCCAAGTTCTCCCGGAGGTGTAAGAAGTGTCAGAGCCAGCAAATCAGTTGCCATTACGACGAAAGCACCAGCATCCTGTACTTTTTTGATAAAAGTTCTGTAGTCCGGAATATTACCTTCCGAATTTGGATACTGCACAACAGCCCCAAAATAAGATTCATCAATACTTGTTTTTGCATAATCCCCTGTTACCAGTTCTATGCCGAGTGGTTCGGCGCGTGTTGCTATTATGTCGCGCGTTTGTCTGAATATCGCCTGATCTACAAAAAACTTTGGTACACTGATATGTTGGTGATCGCGGTTTTTCTGATTGAAAAACATGATCATTGCCTCTGCAGCAGCCGTCCCCTCATCAAGAAGGGAAGCGTTGGCAAGTGGCAAACCTGTCAGGTCGCTTACCATTGTCTGAAAATTCAGGAGGCTTTCCAGACGACCTTGTGAAATTTCAGCCTGATAAGGTGTATACTGGGTATACCATCCTGGATTTTCAAAAACGTTTCGGAGGATGACAGTAGGTGTAATGGTATCATAATATCCCTGCCCGATATAATTCTTAAATACTAGGTTTCTGGAAGCTATTTCACGAATATTACAAGGTATTCCGATTCGCTGACAGGCTCAGTAACACGAAGTGGTGCAGGATTTCGGATGCTTGCCGGAATGGCTTTATCGATCAGTTCTTCCAGTGTTTTTATCCCGATAGCTTCGAGCATCTGCCGGGTTTCAGAATCATTGGAACCTATATGTCTGCGGGTAAACTCGTTTGCCTGCTTCTCAAATAAATTCATATTAGGATGTGAGGATCAAAAGATCCGCAAAGTTAATATGAAACGAGCAATTTAAGAACTGTCACTTAGGAGGGATATGTAGATATGAGATATGGGATATGAGTATATGAGTTATGAACGATGGATTATTTTATATTAAAAATTTACTTCCCTAGGAAAATGACACATAACTCATATCTCATATCTCATCTCCCATATCTCATATCCAATATCCCATATCTCTGGTTAAATTGCATCATGGCCAGTCAGTCAAAAGT
Source organism: uncultured Bacteroidota bacterium (assembly GCA_963757975.1). Lineage (GTDB taxonomy): Bacteria > Bacteroidota > Bacteroidia > Chitinophagales > Chitinophagaceae > Puia. The sequence goes on along the minus strand of CAVWUD010000055.1, from coordinate 7,599 downwards.
CACGCTGGAGAATTGGGAGAAAATTTCAGGAGAGCACCAGAAATTATATAAAAATTTTCTGGAGAAAGCCGGTAAAAAAGAAGTTCTAAAAGCAACTTCCGGAACTGCATGAGAAGGCTTTTAAGCAAATTGATTGTTTACAGTGCGCCCACTGCTGTAAAAGTTATTCTCCACGGTTTAAACAACCCGATATTAAACGAATTTCTAAAGTCCTCCGGATGAAAGAAAGTGCTTTGATTGAAAAATATCTGCGTATCGATGAGGACGGAGACTATGTGACGCATTCTGTACCCTGTCCTTTTTTAGGAAATGATAATCGCTGTTCAATATATGAAGACCGTCCCTCCGATTGCAAAAGATTTCCATACACCGATGAAGACATTATTCTAAAAAGACCCCGGCTTACCTTAAAGAACAGTACTTTTTGTCCGATCGTAGTTTCAGTGATGGAAGGATTATTGGAAAATGTTAAATGACGCTCTCAATTTCTTCTTCATAAGCTGACTGCAATCCGCGTTCAATTCCATCTCCCTGCCATTCAGTTACACCAGGTATTGACGTGGCTTTCAGAATTTCGTCTTTGGTTTTTCCGGCTTTTATCTGGCTGTTTACGAAGGCAAGCAGGTTTTTTAGATAATCCTGCATGGCTTTGATATCGGCCTTATTACCGGTTACTTTTTCCGGATCGAATGCATGACCAAATATGAAAAGAGTATCGTTATCAAATTCCTGCTGAATTTTATCGAGTACAAGGATCCAGTTTTTTATAGAAGCCCCGGCACTCCGGTCAATAAATGCCCAGCGACGGTTGAATACCAGATCTCCGACATGTGCAATATTGGCGTGCGGGAAAAATATTATGCTGTCTCCATTGGTATGGGCAGGCCCGTAATAATAAGTCTTAATATTCTCCTTCATTTTTTTATACTCCCAGGTATCACCATATGTAATATCCGGATAAAGCTGGTCGGCTTCCTTATTTTGTTCTTTTGCAACTCTCTGCTGGTTCAGGAGAGAATTTGTATGCGCAGCAACATGGGGTACGATTCCTTTAAAAGAAATATTTCCAGCAGTATGATCCATATGATGATGTGTATTGATCAGGATTTCAAAAGGCTTGCCCGGATCTTTTTTCAGGGCATCAATCAGGTGTTTGGATTGCTCAGGAAATTCTGCATCTACGACAGCAATATTTTTCTTTGAAAGATAATAGGCGATCGTTCCGCCCTTTTCCGTAAAAATGCCAACATCATTCCGAAGCATTTTCATTTTATAAGGATTGTCCTGTATCAATTGTGTTAACCAGTCCCTGCGCAAAAGAGGGATGGCTCCGAAACCAATGCCGGCATTTTTGACGAATGATCTGCGGTTCATAAAGGCAATTTTTATTTAAAGTTACCGAAGTTCTAGTATTCCATTTTTCTTAGCGAAGGTGCTTGAACCAGGTAAACATGACAACTAACAGAGTCATGCAGCCGCCAAAAACCACGGAAGGAACCACACCAAGGATACGGGCCATGATGCCACTTTCAAACTGACCGAGTTCATTACTGGAATTAATAAACATCGAGTTGACACTCATTACGCGCCCACGCATCTGGTCAGGTGTTTTAAGTTGCATGATGGTACCTCTGGTAACAACACTGATGCCATCCATGATACCACTGAGCAATAAAACAGCAAAGGAAAGCCAGAATAATTTTGAAATGCCGAATACGATGATACAGGTGCCGAAACCGGCAACAGCATAAAGAAGTTTTTTACCCTGTTTTCTTTTTATCGGGAATAAAGTAAGGATGATTACAATGAAAACCGAACCCATGTCGGAAGCACCATTTAAAAATCCAAATCCCGGGCACCCACTTTCAAAATATCGCGCGCATATACCGGTACCAGCGCTACGGCGCCGCCAAAAAGAACGGCAAATAAATCCAGTGAAACGGCTGCCAGCAATTCTTTTGTTTTAAATACAAAGGACAATCCTTCTTTTACACTGTCCCAGGTTTTTTTCTCGCCCCGTTCATTCAAAGAAGGTTTTCTCTTTAATCCAGTCAATACAATAAAGGATAATAATACGAGCAGGATCGACAACGATCATGGTGCCCGTATTGCCGATACCGGCGATGAGGAATCCTCCAATGGCATGACCGGCAATAGAAGCCGACAGAAAAGCGCTGGTATTCCATGTTATGGCATTTTGCAATATTTTTTTTGGAACGACCTGCGCAAGCATGACGCTGAAAACCGGGCCCGTAAAGGAGCGCACTACGCCGGTACCGAAAATAATAAGATAAATACATATGGCTATAATATGCGGATGCAGATTGGATGTACCGACAGGAGTGGAAAGGATTAATATAAGCAGCGGCAGCTAATCCATACAGTCCTACGCCGCGTAAGTATAAGTTTTCGTTTTTCACTGAGGTCAATGATATGACCTGCATAGAGCGCAAGGGAAACGGCAGGAATAAATTCGGAGAGTCCGACGATGCCAATGGCGAGTGGTGCATTGGTCAGATTGTAAATCCACCATCCCACCAGGGTACTCATCATCCTCAAGTCCCATGATAAAAATAAAGCGACCGATAACCAGGCTTCTGAATTCGGGGATCCGCATTGCATCCAGAGGAGAGGAGGATAGTTGATCCGGTTTCATGTGTTATCAAATTATTAAAAGAGGTCAGGGTAGTGTAAAATAATGCTGGCCGGGTTCGTAATCTTTTTCCAGCGCATCGAGGATCATGTGGAAATGTTTTTCATTTCCCAGGAAATCGCATTGGCGGCATCTATAAAAAATGTTTTAATGCCATGTTGTCTGATATAGCTGGTATAAGTTTCCTGCAGTTTGAACAGGTAATCATCCGGAATCGACTGTTCGTAGGAGCGGTTTCTTTTTCGGATATTTTTTTGAAGTTGTTGAACCGGCTGTGCAGGTAAATAAGCAGGTCGGGCTGAACAAGCTGCTGATAGATAATATCAAATAATTTCTGATAGAGATGAAATTCTTCGTCGGGCAAATTTACTTTTGCAAAGAGCAGACATTTGGAGAATATATAATCGGAAATCGTAACACGCTGGAAAAGATCTTTGGTATGAACCAGTTCTTTTAATTGTTTATACCGCTCGGCCATAAAAAAAAGTTCCAGCGGAAAAGCATATTGTTTTGGATTCTCATAGAATTTGGGCAGAAAGGGATTTTCAGCAAATGCTTCCAGTATCAGCCGGGAATTGAAATGACGGGCCAGTAAATGGGCAAGTGTGGTTTTCCCTGCACCGATATTTCCTTCCACAGCAATAAAATGATAATTCATGAACTGTAAATATCCTGAATCCCCTGCGGTTAAATACAGCTCATTCAATTTTTTTTACTCCCAATTCATCCTTACATTCCAACAGGAGCTCGCTGCATGGTTTTCCCAAAAACCGGATGTATGAATTCGGGTGAAATTTCATTTAAAGGTTCCAGTACAAATCGCCTGATGGCAATTCGCGGATGTGGAATAGTCAGCCCTGGTTCTTTCAGAATCAAATGATTATAAAAAAGAATATCAATATCGATTGTCCGGGGTGCATTTTTAACCGTTCTTTTTCTGTCCGTCTTTTTCTTCAATATATAAAATGGCCTTCAATAACTCTTGCGGATCAAACTTCGTATCCACAAGCAACACCTGGTTTAGAAAATCCGGCCTGATCTGTTTTTCCCCACGGAGCTGTTTCATAGATGGATGAAACTAGTAGAAGCTCACCACAAATATGTTCTATATTTGCCCGCGCCTGCTGCATATGAAGGAATCTGTCGCCCTCGTTTCCACCCGTCAGCAGATATGCTTTGTTCATGGAAAAATCGTTTAATCCAGCTCAAATATCTTTAATTTTAAAATCATCAAAACAGAAAGCGCATGCGCAGCTTTTTTAAAATATTTTTTGCGAGTCTGCTTGCCCTGGTCGTTTTTGCAATCATTTTCTTCTTTTTTTCGGTCGGCTTTATCGGTCGGCCATTAGCAGCATCGGCAGTGTGCCACGCGAAGAGACCGGCACCAATGCAGTCTTGTACTGGATCTGAGCCAGTCTTTCGGTGAGAAAGCAGGATGAAGATCCGCTGGCAGGTTTCAGTGATACCCGTTATAATACTCCGGGTGTTTATGATGTGATCCGGCTGATCCGCTATGCGAAAACAGACAGTGCCATCAAAGGCATTTATATTAAAGCAGGATCAAATGAGAACGGACTTGGCACCACGGAAGAAATCCGGAATGCACTTTTGATTTTAAAAAATCAGGGAAATTCATTTTTGCCTTTGGCAGACGTGATCCCCTTAAAGCTTATTATGCAGCCAATATTGCTGATAAAATTTATTGTAATCCGAAAGGCGGTGTGGAATGGAAAGGGCTTACCAGCAGCATGGCTTATTTTAAAGGAAGTCTTGATAAACTGGAAATCCAGCCGGAAATTTTTTATGCAGGGAAATTTAAAAGTGCTACCGAACCTCTGCGGGCCGATAAAATGTCTGACGCAAACCGCCTGCAGATGAACGAACTGCTCAGGGATATATTTAATCATATTCTGTATCAGACTGCCGGAGCCCGCGGGCAGGACAGCATTTTATTAAGACGTTGTGTGGACGAACAACTGATTCAGACGGCGTCCGATGCCATTAAATACAAATTGATAGATGGTCTGAAATATAATGATGAAGTATTACAGGAAATTGCCGGGAAAGTAAAAGCGTCTTCCATCACCAGCATCAACTTTGTTCCCCTTGGAAAATATTTTGAATCCGTTAAAAACAGAATATAAAGGCTCGGGTTCAGACCGTATCGCGATGATTTATGCAGAAGGAGATATCGTTGGCGGTAAAAACAGCCAGAAAGAAATCGGACAGGATATTTACAGGCAGATCATCCGCAAAGCGAGGCTGGATGATGACGTTAAAGCCATTGTGCTGCGCATAAATTCCGGAGGAGGGTCGGCACTGGTAAGTGAAAACCTCTGGAGGGAACTTGACGCTGGCCAAAGCAGATAAACCGGTTGTGATCAGTTTCGGAGATGTTTCCGCTTCGGGCGGATATTATTTGTCCTGCAATGCAGACAGCATTTTTGCCGATCCCATGACCATCACAGGGTCAATAGGAGTATTCAGTATGTTATTTAATACAGCAAACTTTTTTCAAAAATAAACTGGGAATTACTTTTGACGGCGTACATACAGCAAAACAGCCGGATGCTATTACTATGTATCAGCCTACTGACCGACATGCAGAAAAAGTTTATGCAGAATGATGTGGATTCTATCTATCATGATTTTACTTCACGGGTTGCAGACGGGAGGAATAAGGAGATTTACTTATGTGGACAGTATCGGGCAGGGCAGGGTATGGAGCGGCGAAAAGGGACTGAAACTTGGATTGGTCGACAGGATTGGTGGTGTGCAGGATGCGCTGGATTGTGCGGCGCGAATGGCAAAATTAAAAACCTACCGTTTACATGAATATCCTGAACCGGAAAATTTCCTGGATCTCCTGCTAAATAATTACAAGCAGACGATCAAAATGAAAACCATTCGGGAAGATCTGGGAGAACAGGGAGCAAAATGGTATCAGATGCATGTCAGTATATCAATCCATGTCAGGAGTACCGCAGACGAGACTGCCATTTGAATTATTGATTCCTTAGACCCTAACAAAAGAATCTATGAGCCAATCATATAGTCAGTTCCGGGCCATGCTGGCCATTACCAGGGCAAGTCTTACGGGCTATTTTCAGGAGTCCCTCTGCTGTCATATTCAGTCTTGGTTTTCCACTTGTTTTTATTCTTGTTTTTGGTTTTATAGGTGGTGGCGGAACTTCGGTTACCATCGCATTAAAAAATCCTGCTGACAGTTCAAATTATGTCATTCATGCTATGCAGGCGGGCATTGTAAAAATTCAGAAAAAAGATGACAAGGATAATCCGCTACTTACTAAAAGACAGTGGTTATCTGATCAATGAATTGACGAAGGGAAAAATTGCGGCGATTGTTTCTATTGATTCTTCTGCATCGCCTGCCGGATTTACACAATATAAAATAAAAACACAAACATCCTCCGCTTCCGCAGACCAGTATCCGATATTAAAAATGGCAATTGCACAAACGATACATGATATCGAAGACAGAAAAATTCCTGATCAGTTTAAAATGATCAGTGTTCAGGAATTGCCCGAGATTTGCCGGGTAGGCAATACACTATGATTGATTTTATTTTGCCGGGGATGCTGGGATTTTCGCTGTTGGGTGCGGCCGTTTTTGGCGTCGCTTTTGTGTTTTTTAATCTGAGGCAAACCCTGGTATTAAAAAGATTTTATGCCACGCCTATCAACCGGAAAAATATCGTTTTCGGAGAAGCACTGAGCAGGGTATGTTTTCAAATGATGACTTCAATAGTTATTATCCTGGCCGGTCATTATTTTTTTCATTTCACACTGGTCAATGGGTTTATGACTTTTCTTGAGATGATGGTACTAAGTTTTATTGGGACTTATTGTATTTATGGGATTTGGATTCATCATCAGCAGTGTTGCAAAAAACGAAAGTTCTATTCCTCCTTTCGCCAATATTTTTACACTTCCACAATTTCTGCTGGGGGGCACTTTTTTTCAGACCACTGCTTTTCCCAAATGGCTACAGAGATTTTGTGAGCTTCTTCCCCTTAAACAATTGAATGATGCTATGCGAAATATGGCCTTTGAAGGTGCATCGCTTGATCGATTGTGGCAAACAGATCGGCATCTTGTTTTTATGGGGCATTGTCATTTATGCAGTTGCGATTAAGACTTTTAAATGGGAATAATTACGCATAAATCTATCGTTTTGAAACTGATCATTGCCAGCCTGATAGTTTTTTCGGTTGTCATTCTATTTTTATTTGCATTCTTCCCTTCGGATATTTCGGTGAGCCGGGTGGTGCAGATCAGGGCTTCGCCACAGGAAGTACAAAAGAAAATTTCTGATTTGAAGGATTGGAGGAGCTGGAATGACATGATGATTACCCGTCCTGAAAGCAACAATGACTTATCCATAGAAGATATTAAAAGTGACGGGAGATACTGTGATCACGCAATGGAAGAATGGAGGAAAGATCTTTTACGGGAACCTATATTATGGCAGAAATGAATGGTCAGACAGTTCTGGAATGGACGCTGAAATTTCATATCAAATGGTATCCCTGGGAAAAGCTTGCCAGTATGTTTTATGATAAACAACTGGGTCCGGTTATGGAGAATTCATTGTTGAAACTCAGGAATGAACTTGAAAGGAAGTGAGCATGACATATGGGCTATGAGATATGGGTTATGAGATATGGGTTAATGGGCTATGAGATATTAACTATGTGCAATGAGTTTTGATAATTATTTAGGGTCTCGTCTCCTCAAAACTCATAACCCATATCCCATATCTCATAGCTCATATCTCATAACCCATACTTGTTTAGGTTTTAAGCTTAAACGGTATTTCCAGAATAAACCGATAAATCTTTTTTAATTGTTCTTTACTTATACAATATGGTGGCATCAGATAAACTGTATTTCCCAATGGGCGTAAATAAATGCCTTCTTTCAGG
>CAVWUD010000054.1:0-22102 GCA_963757975.1 uncultured Bacteroidota bacterium | reverse complement strand
TGTTCCTGCTTCGTTACAACTTCAGTATTGCTCCCTGGCCCTGGAATATGTCAAACTGGGCGATGAATCGCAAGCCAGAAAATTATTTTTAGAAATACTTGAGCGCGATCCTTCTTATATCGGATCATATTATCATCTGGCCCGTTTATTGGAAAGGACTGGCGAAACTGAAAATGCAAAAAACTGGTATGAAAAAGGTCTGATCGCCGCGAGACAGGCTGGCGACACACACGCATATAACGAACTACAGGCTGCATACGAAGATTTCATAGAATGATTATGGAAAATCTGCTTGCTGAATTTCAGGAAACACTGCAAAAGCTGGGTATTGCAAAAAAAGACCGATTGCTGCTGGCAGTCAGTGGCGGTCTTGATTCAGTCGCATTGACTTCTTTATCGGCCATGTCAGGACTGGAATTTTCGATTGTGCACGTAAATTTCCAATTGCGAGGGGCCGAAAGTGACAGGGACGAAGCCTTTGTTCGTCAATTGGCAGACAAATATCAAAAGCCTTTTTTTGCAAAAAAATTTGATACCGCTGCATACGCCAAAAGCGAAAAGATTTCCCTTCAGGTGGCTGCCCGAAATCTGCGATACGAATGGTTTAAAACATTTATCGGAAATAGAGTTGATCAATGCAAATTCCTGTTGACGGGTCACCATCTGGACGATAACATGGAAACCATGCTCATGTATTTTTTCAGGGGCACTGGTATAGCTGGTTTAACCGGAATGCCCGCAAAAAAAGGACACCTGGTTCGGCCACTCTTAAAAATATCCAGGAAGCAGTTGAAAGAATTTACTTTGGAGCAAAAGCTGGATTGGGTTGAAGACAGTTCAAATGACTCCGACGATTATACTAGAAATTTTTTCCGGAATCAGCTGATTCCCTCTATAAACGACATTTTTCCTGATCTTCCACTTAACCTGAAAAATAATCTCAACCGGTTTTCAGAAGCATATATTTTATATGAACAGGCGATTAGTTTGCATAAAAAAAGATTACTTAAACAGAATGGATCAGAAATACATATTCCTATTCTGCTTTTGAAAAAAGCGGTTCCACTGAAAACCATTCTTTTTGAAATAATAAAGGAATATGATTTTAGTCCTTCACAAACGGATGAAATCATCCGGTTGATGGACAGTACGAACGGGAAATATATCTCCAGTTCAACGCATCGGATGATTAAAAACAGGGGATGGTTAATCATTGCCCCGGCAAATAATGAATCCACAATTCATATCGTGATTGATAGTGAGTGTGCTGTCGCTTATCCTGAAGGACGGATTCAGATAAAAATAATGCCATTGGAAGGGGCAGAACATTTTGTTGCTCCGGCGGGCACCGAATGTCTGGATGCGAAAAAAATTAAGTTTCCCCTGCTGCTCAGAAAATGGAAAACAGGTGACTATTTCTATCCACTGGGAATGAAGAAGAAGAAAAAACTGGCCCGTTTCTTTATAGATCAGAAGTTATCTAAGACCGCTAAGGAAAAAGTTTGGGTCCTTGTTATGGATAGTCAGATCATCTGGGTTGTCGGTCAGCGAATAGACAATCGTTTTCGGATGGATGCTTCAACAAATAAAATATTGATGTTGCTAAATGAATCAGTAAATCATTAGCGCCAAGGTCCGAAAAAACGTTTTTAAAATCACGGATGAATCAGCTTATTCCAAAAATCACCTGCCACACCCGGGCTCACAGCAATGGTAAACAATATGCCGAATAGTGCTCCATAGAAATGTGCATCGTGATTTACATTATCGCCGCCTTTCCTTGACATGTAAGCAGAATAAACAAGGAATAACGCCCCATAAACGATTGCAGGAACGGGGAAAACAATTACATAGATTTTTTGCCATGGATATAAAAGGATAAAAGCAAACAGAACAGCCGAAACGGCACCAGACGCACCGAGACTCCTGTAGTTGTAATCGTTTATATGTTTTATATAAGTTGGAATATTTGAAATAATCAGTGCCCCGATATAAAGCGCGAGATAATACCACTTTTGTAGTCCCAATTCACCCTGATAGTGCGCTTCCATGAAGGTCCCGAAAAAATATAACGTCAGCATATTGAAAATAAGATGCATGTAGTCGGCATGAATCAGTCCGCATGTGATAAAGCGATAATACTGGTGTTTTTTGCTGATAGCCGGGGGCCAGAAAATCAATTCGTCGACTACCTTACCATTTCGGAATCCGGCTAAAGTAATAACGCAGGTCACAATAATAATGGTCAGTGTGATATAGAACATGAGCGGCTAAGAGGTTTAAAGATATACTTTAATTGCAGAATCCAAAACTGTTCAGTCATGATGGTATTTTTCATTACGACCGATGCTGCAGGCCCTGTAGATCTGCTCGGCCAAAATAAGTCGCACGAGCTGATGGGGAAATGTCAGATCGGAAAGTGACCAGATAAATTTTGATTTTTTTAGTACTGCTTCGTCCAAACCATATGCGCCACCGATTAAAAAAATTAATCTTCTGGCACTCTCATTTCCCCGATCCTGAATATATCCGGCCAGCTTTCTTGAGTTGAGTGATTTCCCTTTTTCATCCAGGGAAACCAGCCAATCACCGGATTTGAGTGAATCTATAATGAGCAGCGATTCTTCTTGTTTTAATTTCTCAGAAGATAAAGAACCAGAATTTTTTTTTAAATTAAATAATCGCCATTCAAAAGGAAAATAATTTTCAATTCTTTTCGTGAAGTCTTTTACGCCCTCTTCGACGTAGGATTCATGTGGTTTGCCGATCGCCCAACACTCAATCTTCATTTTGTAAAATTAACCTGATATAAATTCAAAATGAGTCTGCTTCCCGGTAGGCTGCAATGAGGGCGGCTTCGCCTTCTTTTCCGGGAATGGAATTGCCATGTTCCATGCCCAGCATGCCTTTATATCCTTTATTATATAAATGTTTGAATATGTTTTTATAATTAACTTCTCCGGTGCCCGGCTCATTCCTGCCCGGATTATCCCCGATCTGATAATAAGAAATTTCTTCATATGCCCGATCGATGCCTTTGATCAGATCGCCTTCATTTCTCTGCATATGGTAAATATCAAATAATATTTTACATGACGGACTGTTCACCGCTTTACATATAGCATATGCCTGCGAAGAATGACGTAAAAATAAGTCAGGCGTGTCGCTCAGAGGTTCAAGTACCATCACGATCTGATGGGGCTCCAGCATTTCAGCGGCGGGTTTCAATGTTTCAATAACATGAGTAGTTTGGTAATCGAAAGGTATTGTACGGTCATAATTTCCGGGAACGACTGTTATCAGTTTGCCTGTACATCTTTTAGAAACATCGATTGCCTCGCGGGTATATTTAAGAAATTTATCACGCCATTCTGCATTTCCTGAACAAAGTGAAGTGCTGACCGGCCAATGATCAAATGCATGAACAAAAACACCCATCGACATATTCAATTTAGTGAGCAGGTTCCCGATTTTCTCCTGATCCCCGGGCAACCGGTCCATCATCCCATTGTCTTCAATCGCCCGGAAACCCTGGTCATATCCAAAACGGATCTGGTCAGTGAAATCCTTGCCTGCACTGTATTTAAACATGCCATCGTGGAAAGCATAATTCAGTTTGAAGGGTTTGTCAGAATGTATTTTTTTATTCGGATATTCCGTAACAATGCTGCAGGCAGCGAGCAACGCACTGCTTGCATATACACTCTGTTGGATAAAATTTCTTCTTATCATAATTTAGTATTCAAGATCGCTATTTAAATGATATTCTGGCGTTACGCGTTAAGCGTTAGGCTTTACGCTTTGAATCTGTATCCTCTTAGAAACTCGGCGATGCCCATTTTTTTCTTCCCCTCGAGCTGCATTTCTTCAATATAAATATAACCATCGGTGGCTGAAAAGCGGAGCCAGGTTTTGCCATCCGTATCCATTTCGCCAGTCTTACCAGGCTGACTATTTATTACCATGCGCGAACGGAAAACCTTGCAAATTTTTGTGTTCAATAACGTAAAGGCGCCGGGAAAAGGGGATAATCCCCTGATCTGATTATAAATTTTTTGTATCCGGATCCTCCATCTGATCTCACAATCAGATGCAAAGATTTTAGGCGCCATTTTTAAATCCTTCAGGATCAATTGCGGGCTGTGGTTTTTCCTGCAGCGTCCCGTCCATCATTCCGCGAATAGTCTTTATAACAAGTCCGGCACCGATTTCTTTCATCCGGTCATGCAATTCGCCGGCCGTTTCATCAGGTCCAATGGAAATTTCTTCCATCAGTAAAATATTTCCCGTGTCTATTTCCTGTTGCAGTTTGAATGTAGTAACACCGGTTTTTGATTCGCCATTCATGATTGCACGGTTAATGGGCGCTGCACCGCGATATTGGGGGAGCAGGGATCCGTGCAGGTTGATAGTTCCCAACGGAGGCATCGACCAAACCACTTCGGGTAACATGCGAAAAGCGACGACAATCTGGACGTCCGGCTGAAATGATTTTAATTGCTCATGAAATGTGGGATCCTTTAATTTGTCCGGCTGCAAAACCGGTATGTTTTTTTGAATGGCATATTGTTTGACGGCAGATTCAGATAACTTCAGACCCCTTCCGGCCGGTTTATCAGGAGCCGTTACTACGGCCGCAATACGAAAACCATTTTCAACAAGGGCATGCAGGCTCGCAACCGCAAACTCAGGTGTACCTAAAAATATGATGCCGGGATTTGAATTCATACTTTTCTAGCTTAACGCTGAACTCCAACGCTTAACGAACGCTAACAACGCTTAATAATTAGTACTTTAAGACTGGATTTCAATAATGATATATTCAGGTACAAATTAACATCTATTCATTAATAAAACAGATGCCGGTGAAATTGTATTTATCAGATAGTATATTAACTTTGTCACAAATGGCGTTACGCGTTTAGCGTTTAGCGTTGGCTTAAAGATTTCTTTACTTAAAAAATTGAATTATGGCCGTTCAATCCGGTGACACAATTAAAATTCATTACCACGGAAGATTATCTGATGGCACTACGTTTGATTCCTCAGCTGGCCGGTCTCCTCTGGAGTTTACTGTGGGTAGCGGTTCAGTCATAAAAGGCTTTGACGATGGTGTTCAGGGCATGTCCGTGGGAGAGAAAAAAACGATTGAAATCCCGTTTCTACAGGCATATGGCCCTGAAGATCCTTCCATGATTATTGAATTTCCTGTCGACAGGCTTCCGGAAGATCTGAAACCTGAAATAGGAATGCAGCTCAATATGAACAACGCCGAAGGACAACAATTTGCTGTCACCATCACAGATATTACGGATGAAAATATAATACTCGATGCCAACCATCCGCTGGCTGGCAAGGATCTTATATTCGACCTGGAGCTGGTCGAAATCGTGGATTAAATTTTCTCTGAAGAAACAAATACAATGCAATCAGGCTCAGGAGGGCGACAGCCGTCAGGATCACGGATCCCTCCAGCCCGTTTACTCCGCCGGTGATATTGATATCCCCGTTTAATTCCGGCTGCAGAAAAGTTTGAAAAGACTCATCCCCTGAATACCCAAAAGCGGGTCCTTCCATGAATTTCCATGCAACATGAAAACAGAATGAGAACCATAGATTGCGCGAATAAATATAATTCAGGCCAAGGATAAGGCCCATAATGAGCGAATTTGCCAGAGAAAAAAATCCGATGGAAGACTGTCCCGTCCAATGAAAAATCATAAACAGAAATGCAGAGATCAATAAAGCCAACCATCCGGGAAAGGAATCCATCAGGTTATTCAATATATAGCCCCGGAATATCAATTCCTCATAAAATGAAATGATAACCACACTGCCGAAAGCCAGAAAAAGAGCTCTGAAATCAAAAATAATATCCATCCATTTTAAATGCCCGGTTGCTTTTAAAAGCAGACTGCTGGCGCATATAATAAAGGTCGCCAAGCATACCGCCGGCTATTGCTTCTCCTGCATGTCCTTCAAAATCCAAACCGAGTGAAATAAATGATTTTCGATCAACCAAGCGTCGAAATACAAAAATAGTAATAGACTGAGGGTAAAAATAATTGTGATCATTACAGAAGATTGTTGCCCTTTATCAGACTTTCTAAACCAATATATTTCGGCTTCCTTATCACAGGGCAAGCAGATAAATACCTAAACTAATGCCAGTATGTTAAAACTAAACGCTATGAAAATGACAATGCCGCAACCAACCCTGCTGTTATCAGTGGTTTGAAGGAACCGGATTTGTTCATAGAATAAAATTATGACCGAAAGATGATATTTTTATAATTCATTTGACTATTAATATTTCTTTATGTTAACTGGACATTCGTCCTCACTGACCGACCGTTTTTTCAGATATGCCCAAATGGATACCCAGAGTAATCCGGATTCAACACACAACCTTCAACGGCTAAACAACTGGATCTCAGCCGACTTTACTGGAGGAATTAAAGCAAATGGGATTGCGAAACGGAGAAATAGACGAAAATGGATATCTGTATGCCAGCATCCCTTCAAATAGTGAATAAAAAAGTTCCGGTAATTTGTTTTTGTGCGCATGTGGACACTTCCCCGGATTGCAAAGCGAACGAAGTAAAACCGCTGTTGCATAAGAATTATTCCGGGAAGGACATCGATTTGCCGGATGATCCCGAACAAATTATAAGTACCAGCGAACATCCGTATTTACTCGAAAAAATCGGGCAGGATATCATTACCGCTTCAGGAAAAACCCTCCTTGGTGCAGATGATAAAGCCGGCGTGGCCATTATTATGGAACTCGCCGGCATGCCTGACAGAAATCCGGAGATAAAGCATGGAAAAATCCGGATTCTGTTTACTCCGGACGAAGAAATTGGACAGGGGCGTAAATAAACTGGATATGAAAAAACTGGGCGCCGATTTTGGTTATACGCTCGACGGTCCTGAATTGGGTTCTTTTGAGGAAGAAACTTTTTCAGCAGACGGCATGCATTTCATTTTTTATGGCGTTTCGGCACATCCGGGTCATGCCAAGGACAAACTCGTGAATGCCATCAAAATCGCTTCTGCCTTTATTGATGAACTCCCGACCAGACGAATTCTCGCCCGAAACAACTGAAGGCCGGTATGGTTTGTGCATCCGGTCGAATGGAGGGCAATGCAGAAAAAATGCGCGTGGATTTTATCATTCGCGATTTCAATACGGCCAAACTACATGCTTATGAAGAATATCTGAAAGATAAGGCGACATATGCGATGAGAAATTTCCCGGCGGTAGATTTGAATTCGAAATAAAAGAACAATATCGGAATATGAAAGAAGTGCTGGCGAATCTTCCGGAGGTTTCAGAATATGCACGGGAAGCGATCAGACAGTTCAGGCATCGAAATCAGGGAATCTGCTGCGCGTGGTGGGACCGACGGATCCAGATTATCTTTTATGGGATTGCCATGCCCGAATATATTTACCGGAGAAATGGCGTTTCACGGCAAACATGAATATGTATGTGTTCAGGACATGGAAAAAAGTCTGGAGACGATCATTCACCTAGTCAGATTTGGGAAGAAAAATCCTAAGCCGTGTGTCTTTTTTTAGAATCGTCTGAACGATCTGTTGGGCATGTTCACGGGAATTTTCTATGAACCAAATATGGGTGTCCATTCCACCGACAACCACCCCTGCCAGGTAAATATTCTTGCGGTTTGATTTCCATAGTCACTTATTGTATGCTGGGATATCCTTTTCGTCATTCCGACAATTCAATGCCCAGTTTTTGCAAAAAAGCAAAATCCGGCTGATATCCCGTCATCAGTAAAACATAATCATTGGGTATGGTTATTTTCCCTTCAGGTGTTTGAATATCGACTTCTTTTTCGCGAATGGCAATCAGTATCCGGAATTAAATAAGCTTTGATGGAGCCTTCTTCAATACGGTTCACGATATCAGGCCTGACCCAGTATTTTACACGTTTTCCGATCTCAGGACCTTTTATGACCATGGTTACTTCAGCCCCTTTCCGAAAGCTTTCCAATGATGCATCGACGGCTGAGTTATTGGCGCCCACCACCAGGAGCTTTTGCATGGCATAAAAATGAGGCTCCTTATAATAATGCCTGACTTTTGGCAAATCTTCGCCCGGAATATGCAGAAGATTGGGTATATCGTAAAACCCGGTGGCTATTATCAGATTTCTTTGCTTGAGTAATCTGGAAGTGAGCTTTTCACTTTATATTATCTTCACCCTGCTGCCGGACTTCAGTAACGGTTTCGTGCAAGTGAATATTCAATTTTTGCGAAACCGCAATACGCCGGTAGTATTCCAGCGCCTCGGGTCGTGTTGGTTTGATGTTATTGCTTACAAACGGAATATCTCCGATTTCGATTCTTTCGGAAGTAGAAAAAAAAGTCATATTGGAAGGGTAGTGATACAAAGAATTTACGAGTACCCCTTTTTCAAGTATGAGATAACTCAACCCTGCCCTCTTGGCCTCCAGCCCGCAGGCCAGTCCAATGGGACCTCCGCCAATGATGAGAACATCCAGTATATCATGCATGGTTTCAAAGATAAATCATAAATGCCCTAAGCCGGAATTCGGGTTTCCAATCTGCAAAAAATAGTACATTCACCGCGGCTACTATCCCGAAGGGGATCTAACAATTAATTGAAATATGGAAAATCTCGTTAAGTTCTGGTGGGTACTTCCCATTCTGATTATTTTTTTCAGCGGATTGGTAACGGTTAGTCAGGGTTATATAGATGTTGTAACCATGTTCGGTAAATACCGTAGAATATTGCAACCCGGACTTAATTTTAAAATCCCTTTACTGGAACAGATTCAAAAACGAATCAGTATACAGAACCGTTCTGTAGAACTGGAATTCCAGGCAGTCACAACGGACCAGGCGAATGTATATTTTAAGAGCATGCTGTTGTACGCTGTACAGAATTCAGATGAGGAAACGATCAAAAAAGTTGCGTTTAAATTTATTGCCGAAAGAGACCTGATGCAGGCGCTGACGAGAACCATCGAGGGCAGTATCCGGGCATTTGTTGCTACAAAAAAACAGGCTGAGATCCTGGGTCTTCGAAGGGATATTGTTGAATATGTGAAAGACCAGATAGACCATTCGCTCGAAGAATGGGGCTATCACTTGCTCGATTTGCAAATCAACGATATCACTTTCGACCAGGCGATCATTGATTCCATGAGCAGGGTGGTGGCCAGCAATAACCTGAAAGCAGCAGCTGAGAACGAAGGCCAGGCCCTGCTGATCACAAAAACAAAAGCGGCAGAAGCTGAAGGGAACGCTATAAAAATTTCGGCTGAAGCGGAAAAAGAAGCTGCCCGTTTACGCGGGCAGGGGGTGGCGTTATTCCGGGAAGAAGTGGCCAGGGGTATGACGGAAGCAGCTGAACAAATGAAACGGGCAAATCTGGATACGAACGTGATCCTTTTCAGTATGTGGACAGAAGCTATCAAAAACTTTGCAGAATACGGTAAGGGGAATGTGATTTTCCTCGACGGCAGCAGCGATGGTATGAACAAAACGATGATGCAGATCCAGGCAATGATGATGAAGAAGGAAAACAACAGCTAATTGTCAATTGTTAATTGTTAATTGTTAATTGTTAAGGAAATAGAATACAACATTAACAATTGACCATTAACAATTAACAATTGTATAGTTATTTTTACCTCAATTAAACAACCGGTACGAATGCATTTATTCTTTCTGCAGATAATCATCGATTCTTCGAAATTGAAAGACAGTCTGGCCCGCGCAGGTATTATTCCGCCACCCGGGAAACAAAATCTTTGGGATATCCTGGAAAGGGGAGGTCCCCTGATGATCCCTCTTGCGATCCTTTTGGTAATTGCAATATTTGTTTTTATAGAACGAGTGATGGCCATCAACAAAGCTTCCAGGACGGATGAAAATTTTATGAATATTATCCGGGATCATATTGTAAATAATAATGTCGTGGCGGCCCGGAGCCTTGCAAAAAATACCAATAACTCGATAGCCCGGATGATTGATAAGGGCATTCAGCGGATCGGGAAGCCTATCGATGCCATTGAGAAAAGCATGGAAAATGTGGGCAGGCTGGAGCTTTATAAAATGGAAAAAAATGTTTCTATTTTATCCGTCATCGGTTACATAGCCCCGCTTTTCGGATTCCTGGGAACCATCATCGGCATGTTTCAGCTATTTTATAATATCGCATCGACCGGGGAATATAGTATTTCAAATATTGCAGGTGGTATCTATGTAAAGATGATTTCATCGGCTGGAGGTTTAATAATAGGGATCATCGCTTATATTATGTACCGTTACCTGAATTCACAAATTGATAAGACAACCAATAAAATGGAAGTGGCGAGCGCGGAATTTATTGACATACTGCAGGAACCCACGAGATAAGTGTAAGAGTATAAGAGTGTAGGAGTATAAGAGTTATTTCTCATACTACACTCTTATACTCTCTATACTCCTATACTCTTATACTAAAACAGTATGAATTTACGTAACAAACATAGAGATGAAGGCGAGGTGCACACGGGCCCTCTGAATGACATCCTGTTCATTTTGCTGCTTTTCTTTTTGATTGTTTCAACACTGGCCAATCCCAATGTGATCAAACTTTCACAGCCAAAATCAAAAAGTGACACCAAATCAAAACAGACTGTTGTAGTGTCCATTGATGTAAACCAGCAATATTTCGTGGGTACTACGAAAGTGAATATAGCTGATCTCAAAGCGCATTTGCAACCCTTCCTTGCCAAGGAAACGGATCAGCCCTCTATTGTGATCAATGCAGATAAAACGGTGCCTATCGACGACGTGGTGGCGGTCATGCGCGTAGCACGTGAACTGGGCGCCAGAACTGTTCTGGCAGTGGACAAGAAAGGTGCGCAATAAGATGAAGCAGGCCTTTTCTAAAAATAGATATGCACGCGGGCTGCCAGTAAAGACACGGGCCACGGTCATGATTATACGCCGGGTTGGATACAAACTGATAATCGATGGTCGTAAAAAGATTTTCAAATAGTTTTACTTCATAAAAAATTTCTGCAATATTTTCCCGCGCAAAATTTGGCAGCTTACCGTCGCCTATCATAAAACCGTACCCACCTATATTCAGGAAATCGCGGTGATCGGAAGAAATTCCATTGCTTACAAAGGCAAATCCGATGTTATCGGTGGCTCTTCCCTTGCCTATACCATAATACCGTAATCCTAAACTGACGCTATTATCAATTTCCGCAAACGCCCAGGAAGCTGTTTTGCCATCATTCCATCCAAAACGGAAAAAACTATTCAGGCGGTTCGAAATAGACTGATTCATATTAATTCCAATTCCATATTTTTTTCCGCCATACGCCGTGCCATATATTACATTCAGGGAGGTATCTGTGCCATTTTTATATTCATTGATGACTGTCTGATATGCGGGAGCCTTTGATGTATTGTAATATAAGAGCAACCGGACTGTTCCCGGAAGTTTGTGCACCGTATAATCCTTTTGAATTTCGAATGTCTCACTATTTGACTTCGCCCAATTGAAATTCAGGTAAGGGCCGTTTGCATAGGTCGGCTCCAGGGCAGTACCTGCACGAAGGACCCAGCCGGGCGTGTAATATTCCAAAACAAGGGCTCCGGTATATCCGCGTGTGTTTGCCGGATAATCATAAGCACCATTATTCATCAGAGACCAATTCATAAAGTCTGACCGCGGGTCATGGCTCACCGTGTTCTGATCAAAGAAATCGGCTATTCCGACTTTACCAAAATTGATGGTCAATCGTTTACTGGAAACCCTCTCTTTGACCTGATTTATTCCATCATCCAGCGTGTCAAAATGTTCCTTGTCGAAATTAATTTGCTGCCGTAAAAAAATACGGGCGACATATACAACCGTCTGATCAGCGCCGATTCGAAAGGTTTCTCCATTCGGAAAACCCGCGATGCCCAGTGTACTGCTCAGACCCTGCCCGCCCGCCATTTCAGGATTAAAATAGACTGACGCTCCGGACCAAAGTTTTCTTCCCAAAAAAGCGGTGGTTGTAACTGAAAAAGCGCGTGCCGCCTTTGGCAGAAAGCTATTCTGGCCCTGGTAGGGGGAATGAAAAGGTGGGTTATACTGGATAATACCAGTGAACTGGAAATGAAAATTCCATGCGGAATCACTTAACAAAGCATCCTGCGCGCTTATCTTGTTCCCAAAAGAAGTCAATAGGATGTAAAAAGTCAAGAGGCGATAGAGAGTCTTCATTATATTTTCAGATGCGCAAAAATAACAGATTGTATGATTGTTTTATGTATTCATATCCTTTCGGCTTTTATCATTCTGTTATTTCCTGAAAAATCTTTTCTCAACTCCAGTAAAAACCCATTTTTTTTATACCAGTCCATGATGTCCTTGGCATAATCATGATGTATTTCTAAAAACAGCGCACCGCCGGGCATTAATTTTTGTAAAGCCAGATGTCCAATCAGCTTATAAAATATAATGGGATCGTCGTCCGGTACAAAAAGCGCCAGACCGGGCTCGAAGTCTCGTACATGTTTTTCCAGTATTTGCTTTTGCTTTTCCGGAATATAGGGTGGGTTACTAATGATGATATGCATGGCCGGGATTTTTCCCCATTGATTCCGATCCTGGATATCACATAGAGAGAAATGAATGTGCACATCCTGTTTATCAGCATTCTTTTTTGCAATTCCCAATGCCGCTTCGCTGATATCGAGTCCCATCACATTAAAATCCTTTCTCTTTTTTTTAATGTACACCGGAATGCATCCGCTGCCTGTGCCGATATCCATGACTATTGTTCCCGGACCTCTCAACGAATTGTCTTTTAGCAACCAGTCAACCAATTCTTCAGTTTCCGGACGGGGAATCAAAACATTTTCATCTACATAAAAAGGCATGTTGCCAAACCAGGCCTCTTTTAACACATACTGAACCGGCCTGTGTTTTACCAGTTCCTGCGTATAAGACCGGAACAATATTTCCTGCTTTTCCGACAAGAGATCTGTTTTTTGTAAAAGACGAAGGGTTTTGGGCATACCCGTCAGATGTTCCAGTACCATAGAGCTTATCGACGCCGCTTCCCGCTCATCGTAAAGTTCCGAAAGGCTGGAAAGGAGCAGTCTGTTGGCAACTTCTATTGTCATGGGAACAAACTTACAATGAATTAAATTGCAGCCTATGTCTTCAGCCTCATTAAAAGCGCAAGAATCAGCCCGGATTCCTACTGATGATATGTTTATGGAAAGATGTCTCAAGCTGGCCGAATTGGGTGCCGGTTATACGAGCCCCAATCCAATGGTAGGGGCTGTGCTGGTCCATGAAGGAAGAATAATCGGAGAAGGATATCATCAACAATATGGCGGACCGCATGCAGAAGTCAACTGCATCGGATCAGTAAGCGATGCTGATCGTTCACTCATTCAAAAATCCAGTTTATACGTTTCTCTGGAACCCTGTGTTCATCACGGCAAAACGCCTCCATGTACGGATCTGATCCTCCGTGAGAAAATTCCTCGTGTAGTGATTGGCTGCCGGGACCCCTTTCAGTGAAGTGAATGGAAAAGGTATAGAAAAACTTTTGGCTCATGGCGTGCAGGTGGATTATCCGGTTTTGAATACGGAATCCGTAGAATTGAACAGGCGATTTATGACGTTCCATCAGCAAAAACGACCCTATATTATTTTGAAATGGGCCCAGTCAGCGAATCATAAAATGTCCGGAATAAATGGGAAACGGGAAATGATTTCGAATGGATATTCGAATCGGCTTGTACATAAATGGAGGAGTGAAGAAGCGGGTATATTGATTGGAACGAATACTGCCCTGCTGGATAATCCCGAGTTAACAGTCCGTTTATGGGATGGAAAAAATCCAGTTCGTATTGTAATCGATCGCAGGCTTCGGCTTCCGGATTCACTCAAGTTATTTGACGGGAGCGGTCAAACGATTGTGCTGAATAATTCGACTGATTTAAGGGCAGGAAATTTATTATTTAAAAAACTAATGCAGGAAAAATCAGAAACATCTTCCATTTTATCTGCCATACATTCATTAAATATCCTGAGTGTTATCGTGGAAGGTGGCTCCAAATTATTGCAATCCTTTATAGATGATGAGAATTGGGATGAAATACGTACGATTACAAATAATGAGTTAATGATTCCTGAAGGTGTTCCCGCACCGGAAATTCGAAATTTGAAATTTTTAAAATCAGAAAATTATGGTACGGACACGGTGTTATACTACAAAAATAGTATAAGAGTATAAGAGTATAGGAGTGAGGTTTCATTGCACTTTGAATTTTGAACTAACTACCAACTCCCTGGAACCATTTTTATAATCATAAAATCCTTCTCCTGATTTAATGCCCAGTTTTCCCGACGCCACCATATTGACCAACAGGCTCGCCGGCGCATATTTGGGATTTCCGAATCCTTCGTACAGGACTTTTAAAATAGCCAGACAAACATCGAGGCCTATAAAATCAGCCAATTGCAAAGGTCCCATCGGATGGGCCATACCCAGTTTCATAATGGTATCAATGGATTCCACAGAGGCTACACCTTCCTGTAAACTGATGATCGCCTCATTGATCATCGGCATTAAAATGCGGTTGGCAATAAATCCGGGATAGTCATTCACCACACAGGGCGTTTTACCCAATTGTGCGGTTAACTTTAAAATTTTATCTGTCACTTCGGGCATCGTGGCGAATCCATTGATCACTTCCACCAGCTTCATCAACGGTACGGGATTCATAAAATGCATTCCGATAATCTGACCCGGACGCTTGGTTACTGATGCAATTTTTGTAATTGATATAGAAGATGTATTACTGGCCAATATAGCGCCGGGTGCCGCCAATTCATCCAGCTCACGGAATATCTGCAATTTGACAGTCTCGTTTTCCGTAGCTGCCTCAATAATAATATCTGCGTTCTGCACACCTTCTTTCAAGTTCAAAACCGGATGAATACGAAGTAATGCATTAATCTTCTCTTCTGCAGATAATAAGCCCTTATGCACCTGCCTGTCCATATTTTTTGCAACCGCAGACATCGCTTTCTCTAATTGTTTTTCATTCAGGTCAGTCAGTTGAACAGAAAAACCATGCAGGGCAAATACATGGGCGATGCCATTCCCCATCGTACCGGCACCAATGACAGCAATATTATACATGGATTAATATTTTCAGGCAAGGATACGAAGCTTCCGTCAGGTTTTTACCCTTATCTTGCAGCTCCTATGTATCCGAATTTATACTACGCGGTCAAGGATCTGTTTGGCCTGGATTTAAAGTTCCTTCATTTTATAAACTCATTCGGGTTTTTTGTGGCCCTCGCCTTTATCGGAGCCGCCATGGTATTTACCCATGAATTGAAAAGAAAAGAAAGACAGGGACTTCTGGAAGCAGAAGAAGAAACAATCGTTGTTGGTAAAATTGCCAGTCCGGGTGAACTCTTTACCAATTTTATACTCGGTTTTCTGATTGGATACAAGATTATCGGACTGTTTACATCGAATTCACCGTTGACCCAAAATCCGGCAGATTTTATATTCTCTTCCGCAGGAAATGGTTGGGCCGGCCTCGCCCTGGGATTGCTCTTTGCCGGGTTAAAATGGCGGGAAAAAAATAAACAAAAATTACAAACTCCTGAAGAGAGAAAAATTCGAATCTGGCCGCATGACAGGGTAGGGGATATTGTAATTTTTGCAGCCATATTTGGTTTTTTGGGAGCCAAAATTTTTAACAGCCTGGAAACCTGGGATGAATTCATAAAGAATCCTGTTGAATCGCTGCTTTCTTTTAGTGGTCTTACATTTTATGGTGGCTTGATCATAGCCGCCCTTTCCATTTGGTATTATGCACGAAAACACAAAATCGGTTTCTGGTACCTGAACGATGCTGCTGCACCTGCATTAATGCTGGCGTATGGAGTGGGCAGAATTGGCTGCCAGGTCTCTGGAGATGGCGACTGGGGAATACCAAACAGTGCATATGCAGTAGGACCCGATCTGAAATCAGTCCCTTCGACAGTACAGAATTTTCAAATCCAGGTTGATAAAAACGCTGATTATTTTATGAGTGAATTTCATTCACTCAACGTACCCCATCTGACAGCGAAGGGCCCATCCTTTCTTCCAAACTGGCTATTCGGCTATCCTTATCCCCACAATGTGATTGGTGCAGGTATCAAGATTCCCGGTTGTAACGGACCTTATTGCAGTTATCTCCCGGTCCCTGTTTTTCCAACGCCTTTTTACGAAACGGTTGTGTGTCTTGGACTGTTTTTCCTGCTTTGGTCAGTTCGCAAAAAATTCAAGGTACCCGGAACCATGTTTGCGTTCTACCTGATCATCAATGGAATTGAAAGATTTTTTATAGAAAAAATCCGTGTCAATTCCCGGTATTCAATCTTTGGTTTTCATCCAACCCAGGCCGAAATCATTTCCACCCTCTTAATAATTGGTGGCTTCCTGCTGTATTATTTCCTGAAGAAGCAAAACAGGAATGGTCAGATAAGCCCTACACCAATCACTTAGCATTTTTATTTATTTACCTACAATCTGCTGATTTACAATTAAGTATCGGAATTACCCGGCTTTATTTAGCAATTCTTCATGCCGCTAATCCGATAAATATCGCTTTTATCCCAATTCATTTCCGGTCTGCAACTTTTTTTTTCGGCACTGCGTCCAATGCATAACACGAGATATCCCGGTCATCAATAAAATCGGCCTTCCAACACATTGCACTGTTCTATGTTATACTTAGTACCAATCTTTGTCCTGTAACTACCTAACAATAGTACCAAGCTAAACTAATTATTATGAAGACAATAATTACCATATTACTTCTAAGCATTTCCGGGTATGCTGGGCGCTCAGACAAAGGTTCAGGGGATCGCACGGGAGGCAAACAATGGAGCCTGTTGAATCGGCAAGCATATCCCTGTTTAAAGGAACCGATACGATTGTTTCAAAAACGACTGTTACCAACAAAGAGGGAAGGTTTATTTTTTCTGATGTTCCGGCCGGAACATATCATATCGGGATTTCAGCTGTAGGATACGAAACGATCAACGGAGCCAACTTCAATATCGCCGGGGGAAATAAAACATTAGAACTTCCGGCTTTTGATCTTAAAAGGAAAAACAACGAACTGCAATCTGTCGTGGTGGTTTCCAAAAAACCTTTTATCGAGCAAAAAAACGATCGCATCCTGGTAAATGTGGATGCGTCGCCGGCAAATGCGGGAACCTCTGTAATGGATGTGCTGGAAAAATCCCCTGGTGTATCGGTTGACAAAGATGGTAATATCAGTCTCAAAGGGAAAACAGGGTGTAACGATAATGATTGATAACAGACCAACCTATATGTCGGGCGCCCAGCTGGCCTCATATCTGAAGAGCCTGCCCTCATCAGCGATTGATCAGCTGGAAATCATGAGCAATCCGTCTGCTAAATATGATGCGGCAGGAAACTCGGGTATTATCAATCTCAAAACAAAGAAAAATAAAGCCAGGGGTTTTAACGGATCTGCCACACTTACATATACACAGGGTGAGTATGCGAAACCGGGTGGAAGCCTCAACCTGAATGACCGCGAAACTAAATTTAATTTTTTCCTGAACGGTGGTTATACATACTGGCAGGGATTTCAGGAATCTGGATATCAACAGAAATTATCTGGATGCCGGAACCGAAAATATCAATTCCATTTTTACACAGAATACGCATATGAAATTTCTGTCTCCCGAATTAAATTTAAAACTGGGAGCAGATTATTTTCTCGACAGCAAAACAACTTTAGGCGTTGTCCTGAGTGGTTATCAGAATAATGAAACGGATAATTCCAATCAGTAATATTACTTTGAAGAATGCGAATGATGTAGCGGATTCATTGGTTCAGTCCATCGGAAATATTCATGGTAAGTGGTCCAACGGCACGGTGAACCTGAATTTCAGGAGGCAGTTTGATTCCAGCGGTCGCGAGCTGACGGCAGATGCTGATTATATTTATTATAAATCTTCCAGTGATCAGCTTTTTCAGAATTATACCTATGATCCGAACATGAAACCCCTGTCTTCAAATACGCTGAGCGGAGATCTTCCTTCTACCATAAACATATATAGTTTCAAAACCGACTATACCCATCCTTTTCAGAATGATTTCAAATTGGAAGCCGGATTGAAAACCAGTTTTGTCGCAACAGACAACAAAGCAAATTATTATGATGTGGTTGGAAACGAATATATTCCTGATACGACCAAGACCAATTATTTTGTTTATCATGAAAATATAAATGCCGTCTATTTCAATCTGACAAAAAAATATAAGAAGTGGAATTTCCAGGCCGGACTCCGTGTTGAAAACACAAATTACGATGGACATCAATATGGAAATATCTATACGGTGGACAACAATGATTCTTCATTCAAAAAATCATATGTCAATGCCTTTCCTACAGCTTATATCTCTTATGAGCTCAATGATAAGAACACCTTCAATGTGAATTTCGGACGACGTATAGACCGTCCGGATTATGGAGACCTGAACCCATTTTTATTTTTCCTGGACGAATATACTTATCAGGCCGGTAATCCATACCTGCAGCCACAGATCAGTACCAATATTGAACTATCACATACATATCACAATCTGCTGACCACCACATTGAACTACAGCAATACACAAAATTACTTTGCTGAAACATTTCAACAGGAGGGACACGCAACCATCGTACGCAAGGGTAATATTGGAAGAAGAGAAAATGCGGGAATTGCAGTCAGTCTGAATATGCCGGTTACAAAATGGTGGAACACGACGATCTATGTAAATGTCAATTACAATCAATACACAGGGGAATTGTATGGTGAGGCCCTGGACGTGCATGCTATTCAGGGAATGGGCAATATGACCAATATGTTCAAATTCAATCATGGATGGAGCGCAGAATTATCCGGCTGGTACAGGACCAGTGGTATTGAAGGACAGATTTATGTTCAACCCATGGGCCAGACTTCGACAGCCATAGCCAAACAAATCATGAAAGAAAAAGGAACTCTTAAACTGGGACTGCGGGATATTTTTTATACCCAGCAGGTGAAGGGGACAATCGATTTTCAACAAACTGAAGCAACATTTCATAATTCCAGGGACAGTCGTCAGCTGAGTCTGACATTTACTTACAGATTTGGACATGCAATCAAAGGAGCCCAAAATAATCATCATTCAGGTGGGGCTGATGATGAATCCAACAGGTTAAAGAAAGGAGGAAATAATTAGATGTCGTGTGTTTTAAATAATAAAGTCCTGCTCACGTATCGGGCAGGCTTTTTATTTTTACTTTTACATTTACAATCTCTGATTATGCCTTCATTCGATATCGTAAGTAAAATAGATGCGCAGACGCTGGATAACGCCGTGAACGTTACCAAAAAAGAAATCCAAAACCGTTTTGACTTTAAGGATTCTCCTGTTTCCATCGAATTGAATAAAAAGGAAATGAAAATCGATCTCGAAGCGGCCAGCGATATGAAGATCAAACAGATTACCGATGTGCTTATCAGCCGGTCCATTAAGCAGGGTATAGATCCGCTGGCTTATGATATGTCCAAAGAGCCTTATCCCAGTGGGAAAGTCACCAAATTGGAAGTACCCGTAAGAAATGGTCTCAAACAGGAGGACGCTAAAAAAATAGTCAAACTGATCAAAGATTCCGGAATGAAGGTACAGGCAGCTATTATGGATGATCTGGTGCGTGTGACAGGCAAAAAACTGGATGATTTACAGTCTGTT
This sequence comes from uncultured Bacteroidota bacterium, assembly GCA_963757975.1. GTDB lineage: Bacteria > Bacteroidota > Bacteroidia > Chitinophagales > Chitinophagaceae > Puia. The sequence goes on along the minus strand of CAVWUD010000054.1, from coordinate 2,271 downwards.
ATGCAGCTTTGCAGAACTTCTAACTTAGGTGTCCCGCTGCAGTTTGATAATATGCGGTCCTAGCACTTAAAGCTAAAACTAAAGCCTAATCTGACCGTTTTCTTCGTATTTAAGACTTATTGAAACGCTATCTGATCCGGAAATTCCGAGAGGATCTTGGAGGTTCCTGGGAGGTTCCTGGGAGGTTCCTGGGACCCCACCGCCCACTGAACGTCCCTTTTTTCTCTCAGGAATTCACAATATTTACGGAGATTCATCGCTCAGGGCCGTCGGGAACAAGTATGAGAAACCAAAGATTAGCAGCTAACGCTTCATAAACTTTGGTACTAAATCCAAAAATGCTTAATTTCGCGCTCCCTTTCGTGCCGGGAATTGAAATTTCAAAAAGCACGGTTAAAAAATAGTTATGAAAAAGAATCTGCATCCTGATAATTATCGGCTGGTCGTTTTTCGCGATATGAGTAACGGCACAAGTTTTCTCACACGGTCATCCGCCAATTCCCGCGAAACAATCAAATGGGAAGATGGTAACGAATATCCGTTAATCAAACTCGAAATTTCAAATACCTCACATCCCTTTTTCACAGGTAAAAATATGCTGGTAGATACCGCCGGACGTATTGATAAGTTTAAAAAACGCTACGAGAAAAAATCGTAATGATCATAATTCTGCAAAGAATCCTCCCGCCAAAAGCGAGGAGGATTTTTTTTTGAAAAACGGATTAAAGACTAGTTTTAATCAATGAATGCTCCTTCGCTGACTGGCGGTTCCTTCGAGGATGACTTTTTTCCCTTTTCATTGACAAGGTCTGTGGCAGATTTCAGGTGTGGCATTCTAACCATCCGCGAAAAGTGGAATTACCATCTGAAGGACAATCCTTCGTTTCCGGCGGGAATTTCCATACCTGCCAATATTATTCCCGACCAGGAACTGATTCAATCTATAGTTGATCTCAATGCAGGATTTTCTTTGGGAAAAACAGTCACGCTTTTGCAACTTCCGGATATCCTTCTGTATAATTTGCCGGAAATAAAAAAAGACTTTGATCTTATTACAAAGGGACGACATACAGCTGCGATTTCTTCCACCAACAAATTGACGGGCTCCGCGATTTTTCTGGAACCGGGTGCAGTTGTTGAACACAGTTATCTGAACGCAAGTGAAGGCCCGATTTATATTGGCAGAGATGCTTTGGTAATGGAAGGCTCCATGATCAGGGGACCTTTTGCTCTTGGAGAAAAGTCGGTTGTTAAAATGGGTGCTAAAATTTATGGAGCTACATCCATCGGCCCCGATTGCGTGATAGGAGGAGAAATTAAAAACTCGGTCATCTTCGGCTATTCCAACAAAGCACACGACGGATATCTGGGTGATTCGATCATAGGCGAGTGGTGTAACCTGGGAGCAGGTAGTACCAATTCAAATATGAAGAACAGCGGCGGATCTGTTAAACTCTGGAATCCCATAAAGAAGACCTCTGTAAATGCAGGGCTGAAATGCGGACTGATGATGGGTGATTATTCACGGTCCGCAATCAATACATCTTTTAATACCGGAACCGTTGTAGGTCCTGCTTCCACGTATTTGGAAATGGAGCCACTCCGTCTTATCTTCCTAGCTTTAGCTGGGGTTATAACCATGAGGTATATGATTTCGAAAGAGCCATACAGCATATTGGCAAATGGAAAAAGCTGAAGGGTCAGATGTTAAATGATGAAGAAATAAAACTATTGAAAAATATTTTCGATCAACAAAACCAACTTAAATGAGAAAGCAAATTGCTGCGGCAAACTGGAAGATGAATCTGACATATCAACAGGCAACTGCCTTATTACAAACCATCATTTCAACAGATATCTCATTAAAAGAAAATCAGTCGGCTGTTTTCGCTGTGCCCTTCCCATACCTGGAAATGGCCATCGACACCGTTCAGCATAAGAAAGAATTTTTTCATTTCCGCTCAAAATTGTTCGGACAGAAAATCGGGTGCTTTTACCGGTGAAGTTTCAACAGAGATGCTAAAGTCCATCGATGTTAATTTTTGCCTGGTTGGTCATAGCGAGCGCCGTGAATATTTTGGAGAAAGCAATTTAATGCTGGCAGACAAATTAAATCTTTGCCTGGCCAATGGAATAACCCCTATATTTTGTTGTGGTGAGGCGCTGGGAACCAGGGAGCAAAATCAACAAAACAATTTTGTTGAACAACAATTGAGAGAATCGCTATTCCATTTGACCCGGGAAGAAATCCTGAAGATCGTGATTGCCTAT
>CAVWUD010000053.1:0-27065 GCA_963757975.1 uncultured Bacteroidota bacterium | reverse complement strand
TGGACATATCCACACGTCTGTCCACGCCGGAGGAATAGCCAGTTTCTTAATCCGCTTTATAATTGATTGGTCCTTTATGGTTTTGCCCTCAAGGATATATGTAAAACCTTTCCCCTTACGAAAACGCAGTATTCCGGGCATATTATCTCTTACATAGGTAAGATTAACCGCCTGAGCCGCTTTTTCGTAATCCTTATCGGCTTTTAGAAGCTCCGCATGGGAAAGGGTGAGGACTGGCTCATCCATTTTCGCTGGTTTTAAAGTTTTTATATCCTGCGCCATCCCATTTTTGGAATATCGGTATGTGATTTGAATCATTTTCAGCAAAACCTGGGACTTAGAACGCAAAAAAATGCTTTATGGATATAAAGGAATTCAATTTTATGGACGGTATGGCCAAGACTCAGGTGCTTGCCACAGACGGCGTATATCTGGCTGAACGGAATGATGGTAGTTTCCGGATCAGCCTTTATCAGTTAAGTGATTTTTACGTAGAAATATCTTATCATAAAACACGTTGTTTCTATATATGCATACGGAGTTTTCAACGAAGTCGGAGAGCTCTTTTCCCTACCTGCAGGATATTGACATTTCAGAAGTTTATAAAGTGATCTATACCGCTCCATAGACCAATTCGAATATCATCAGCCATCTCGCCCAGCCTGATTGTGAATCAAATTCCACACTCATTTTATTTTTCGTATAAAATCGAATCCCATTCAGGCCTTTTGAGAATAGGACTGCAAAAAGTCATATTATCTTAACTTTAGCCCGTAAATCAAGTCCCAGATAAAGAGAATTCTACCTGAGTAATATCATTTCAATAATCAGGATACTGTTCAAGATGACCAGATCAGGATCCGGGGACAAATTTCAAAAACATAGAGTAATGAAAAGACCGCTCGGAATTTTAGGCCTGGCTATTATTTATTTTAATCCTGTATCCTCACAAACGACATACCATACGGCCATAGGATTAAGGCTGGGTACAGGTTATTCCGACCTGCTCTCGTTATCGCTAAAAACTTTTATATCGGACGGCCCCGGAGCATTGGAATTCAACCTGGGTGTAAAACCATCGACAGATTATGCAACCGGATGCTGTGGTGTGGATTATAGCGATGTGACGATGGTTTCTGTATCAGCATCATATCAATATCATATTCCGATCCAGGCCGTGCCGGGCCTGCAATGGTTTGTGGGTGGAGGTATTCTGGTTTAACGAATTCGTTTTCCAGAAAATAGCGACTACAGTGGTTTTGGTTTCGGATTGTTTCCAACCGGAGGAATGGATTATAAATTCGGAAATATTCCGCTGGACGTTTCAGTGGACATCCGGCCGACTTTTCGGATCACTTCTCCCAAATACTATAACTACGAAAATTTTTATTTCCCCGATTTCGGATTTTCGGCACGGTACACCATTCATTTGAGCCTAAAGCAAAAACCAAAGCTTAAAGCCTAAAATCCCCCCCCCCCCCCCCTTTTTTTTTTTTCTTTTTTATTGTATTGCCCAAACAGAATATCTGTCCAGACCCTAACATTTAATGATAAAACAACACCGGAAATTCCGCGGAGTTTGGGCTTGGGGTTTTAAAGAAAAAGATCAAATACTCCAGGATGGAATCATTAGATCATTCATTTGAAAGGCTAAAAGTTTGTATTCTCGTACCGACTTTCAATAATGCTAAAACCCTGGCCATCCTGATCAGGGATCTGAAGGTTTTCGATGCATATATTTTTGCGGTAAACGATGGTTCTACGACGATACGAAAAAATTCTTTTTTTTTCGCCGGGATTCATTCATTTCCTATTCTCCTAACCGGGGTAAAGGCTATGCGCTCAGACGGGATTTCGTGCGGCTGTCAGACAGGGATTTGATTATGCTATTTCGATCGATTCTGATGGTCAGCATTTTGCCAGGGATATTCCTGCTTTTCTTGATTGCCTGGAAAATAATCCGGGCTCGCTGATTGTCGGCGCACGGAATATGGATCATCATTCTGTTCCGGGGAAAAGTAGTTTCGGGCACCGGTTTTCAAATTTTTGGTTCAAAGTGGAAACAGGCATCCAATTGCCGGATACACAGTCCGGTTTTCGTCTCTATCCGGTAGCCCGATTGCAATCCATGACTTTTATTACCCGGCGGTTTGAATTTGAAATTGAAGTGATCGTACGTGCTGCCTGGAAAGGCATTCCGGTAATCTCTGTTCCTGTTTCGTTTATTATGCTTCACCGGAAGAAAGAGTTTCCCACTTCAGGCCCTTTATTGATTTTACCCGGATCAGTATCCTGAATACTTTTCTGGTTTTCATCAGTTTTCTTTATATCAGACCGAGGGATTTGTTAAGACGTTTATTCCTTAAGGAGAAATGGAAGGAAGTATTTGTTGATGAGCTTTTTGATCCTTCCCAAACAGATCTGAAGAAATCCATTTCAGTAGCGTTTGGTATTTTTATGGGTATTTTGCCCATCTGGGGTTTTCAATTGGTTGCAGCTATTTTTATTGCTGTTTTGTTAAACTTGAATAAAGGCCTGGTCATTGTATTTGCCAATATCAGCATTCCGCCCATGATCCCGCTGATCATATATGCCAGTTACCGGTTTGGGGCTTTCTGGATGCCTGCTGATGCACATCCGGTTTCCCTTACAAAATCTCTTAGTTTATCAGCGATCCGGTATAACTTCAAACAATATCTGGCCGGCAGTATCAGCCTGGCAATAATAGCCGGTTTGGTCGCCGGACTGATTACTTTGTATTGCTCAGAATATTCAGCAAAAAAAACAGGCATTCGTTTAACAATGGCAAAACCATTTCTTTATATCTATAATTATTTTGCAACTAACCGGAAAATTTTTTTTACGGTATTCATTGGCTTGTTCCTGATAACCGGATTTTTTGCACTTAAAATAAAACCGGAAGAAGATATATCCAAGATTCTTCCCAAAGACGCCAGACGGAAAAATTGAATCGAACTGTTGCAAAATGCCCGTTTCGCCGATAAGCTCGTGCTGATGGTCTCGATGAAAGACAGCAGCATGATATCCCCGGAAACACTGGCAGGCTTTTCCGATTCTTTTCAGCAGTCTCCGTAAACAGTATCCGGATTATACCTTCCGTGGATGAACGGATAAATGACAGTCTGGCCCCTCATTAATACAGATTGGTGCATGATCATTTGCCCGTTTTCCTGGAACCTGAAGATTATACCTATTTCGACAGTCTGATGATCCCGGAACGTCTTAAAGAAATTTTATCGCGAGATATTCAGACCCTTTCTTCACCGGCCGGTTTGGTGATGAAATCTTTTATCAGCAGGGATCCTTTGGGAATCTCGAATCCGGCATTCAAAAAAATTCGGCAACTTCAGTACGATGAAAATTTTGATTTGTACGATGGTCATATCGTAACTAAGGACAAACGTTATATGTTTCTTTTTGTTAGTCCCGCTTTTCCTCCCGACAATACCGGTAAAAACGGCCCTCTGAAAGGCATGGATGAAATTATTGCAGAGCTTCAGCAAACTGATTTCCCTTCGGTAGATGCAAATTATTTTGGCGGAGCGGCCGTTGCAGCAGGAAATGCAGCCCAACTGAGAACGGATTCCATTCTGACTCTTGGCATCACCTGATTTTTCCTGGTTTTATTTATCAGCTGGTATTTTAAAAAGAAAAGAGCGCCCTTTCTAATCCTTCTGCCCGTTCTCCTGGGCGCATTATTTTCTCTTAGCATTATTTACTGGATTAAAGGAACCATCTCAGTGATTGCTCTTGCAGCAGGTTCCATCGTGCTGGGCATTGCGATCAATTATTCCTTGCATGTTTATAATCATTTCCGCCACCGGAGGGATATGCGGGCCGTGCTCGAGGATCTGACTTTTCCGCTCACCATCGGAGGACTCACTACCATCGGCGGATTTTTTTGTCTTCAGTTTGTTCAATCGGAAATCTTAAAGGACCTGGGATTATTTGCCGCTTTCAGTCTGATAGGAGCTTCACTGAGCTCCCTGATTTTTCTACCCCATCTGATACCTACAGTCAGATGCAAATATTTCCGCAAAGACAAAGGAGAAAGAGATTCCTGGATACTTCGGCTGGCAAACTATCATCCGGAAAAAAATAAATGGCTGGTCGGATTCATTTTTTTTTTGACCGATGTTTTGTTTTTTGTGAACAGGGTGGGATTCGATCAGGATATGATGCATATGAATTATATGCCGAAAAATTAAAAACGCCGAATCCACACTGAATAAAATCAATGCATACAGCCTGCGCTCCGTTTACCTGGTAACCGAAGGAAAAACCTGGAAGAGGCTTTAAAACAACAGGATATCGTAAATCATGAAAATCAAGGCGCTGCAGCAAAAAAACATTATTAAAAAATATTCCGGCGTCTTTCAATTTGTTCATTTCAGATTCTTTACAAAGAGAAAGAATTAAATATTGGAATTATTACTGGACAATAAAAAGAAAATCTGCTTCTGCTTGATAACCTAATAAATGACGGGTCATACCCTTGGTTTCAGCGATTCTGCATTTCAGTCCATTTAATCAATTGCTGAACGCAGTATACTCAGCCACTGGATACTGCCGAAACAAATATCCTGAGAAATGGATTTGCCAATGAATATATCATAGAAAAACCGGCCAGGTTCACTGATCAGTCTGTTGAAAGTAGAGCCGGAAGACAAAAAATTGATCTATCAGGACTTTTCCGGTGTTCCGGATGTAACGGTGATTGACAAACAATATATGACTTCAAAACTCCTGGATGTCGTGACCGCTGATTTCAACCAGATCGGCTGGATGGTCTCCATGCTTGTATTTTGTGTGTTGCTGCTCACCTATGGAAGGATTGAACTTACCCTTGTTTCATTTATTCCCATGGTCATTGCTTTTGTATGGATCCTGGGAATCATGGGGCTGGCCGGGACTGCAATTCAATATTGTAAATATCATTTTGTCGGCACTGATTTTCGGACTGGGAGATGATTATAGTCTGTTTATCATGGATGGACTGCTGCAGGAATATAAAACCGGGAAAAAAAATCTTTCGAGTTATAAATCTTCTATCGTTCTTTCGGCCATCACCACACTGGCAGGACTGGGTGTTTTGATATTTGCCAAACATCCTGCACTTCGTTCCATTGCCCTGATTTCCATTACCGGAATTTTAAGTGTTGTGTTATAGCGCAGGTACTGATTCCTTTTTTCTTTGATTTTCTTATCCGCAACCGGATCAGAAAGAACGTTTTCCCTGGACCGCTTCCGGATTTTTCAAATCTGTTTTCTCCTTTAGTTATTTTGCCCTTGGAAGTTTGCTGGTAACAGTTCTCGGTTTTATTTCTGGTTAAACTGAATCCGTTTGTGAAATCCAGGTCGAAGATATACTTTACCACCGGATACTTTCAGCTTATACCTGGTCGGTCATATATATTATGGGAAATGTGAAGAAGAAAATCATTAATCCACAACATGAAAACTTTTCTAAGCCTGTTGTACTGATTGCTAATCACCAGTCTTTCCTGGATATACTGATTATGACCATGCTGCATCCTAAAACTATTTTACTTACGAATAACTGGGTTTGGAATTCTCCGATGTTTGGATGGCTGGTTAGAATGGCCGGTTATTATCCGGTAGCCCAGGGTATTGAAAATAGTATAGACTAGCTGGAAGAACAGGTAAAAGCAGGTTATTCGATTGCTGTTTTTCCGGAAGGAACAAGGTCCCCGGATGAACACATAAGAAGATTTCATAAAGGTGCTTTTTTCATTGCAGAGAAATTAAACCTGGATATTTTACCAGTGGTGATTCATGGTACGGGCTATACCATGTCGAAAGGAGATTTTTTATTGAAAGATGGTTTTATCACGATCAAATATCTGCCAAGAGTAAAAGCGGGCGATCTTTTTTTTGGGGTGGATTATACAGAAAGGGCTAAATATATCGGGAGGTATTTCAGACAGCAATATGCTAAACTTAAAGAAGAACTTGAACAACCCCGCTATTTCAGGGAGATACTGATTTATAATTATATCTATAAAGGGCCTGTGCTGGAATGGTATCTACGTGTTAAGATCCGATTGGAAAAAAATTACAAAACTTTTCATGATCTTGTTACCCAGGCAAGGCCGTATTCTGGATATCGGATGTGGATATGGTTTTATGAGCTATATGCTTCATTTCGCAGCGCAGGAACGTGAAATAATCGGATATGATTATGACGAAGAAAAAATTGAAGTAGCCAATCATTGTTTCAGCCGGAATAAAAATATCCGTTTTGTTAATGCGATATAAATGAGATCCAGATGCCCCGCTGATGCTATTATTCTTTCCGATGTTCTGCACTATCTTCAACCTGACCAGCAGGAAATTCTTTTACTGAAATGCATGGATGCGCTTCAGGGAGATGGGATATTGCTGATACGTGATGGGAATTGTGATTTGAAAAAAAGACATAAACGAACAAGACTCACGGAAGTTTTTTCGACCAGGATTCTTTCATTTAATAAAACGGCTGGTCTTCCTTTACATTTCATTTCCGGAATAATTATACAGGAAATGGCCAGTCAACAGGAATGGATTGCAGATACATGGATCAGTCAGAGTATACCTCAAACCACTTTTTGTGATCACCCATCCTGTAAGATCCTATGAAAAAGTTTGATGTCCTGATTATTGGCACCGGCATGGGCGGACTTGTCTGCGGCAATATTCTTTCCAGAGAGGGATATTGTGTTTGCATGGTTGAAAAAAATAAACAACTTGGAGGCTGTCTCCAGATTTATGTACGTGATAAAGTAATATTTGATTCCGGTGTGCACTATATTGGCGGACTGGATAAAGGACAAAATCTCTACCAGATTTTCAAGTGGCTGGGCCTGATGGATAAACTGAAACTGGAAAAAATGGATCCGGGCTTTGACCGGATTATGCTGGATGGGGAAGAAAAAGAATTTCCGATCATGCAGGGTTATGATGCTTTTGAGAAAGAGATGATCAGGAATTTTCCGGAAGAAGAAATAGCGATCCGGAAATACATCAAAACCATCGTTGAAATCTGCGACAGGTTTCCGCTTTACCGGCTGCATTTGGAAGAAGATGTGAAAAGAAACAGGAAGTCATGGGGGTTTCTGCCAGGCGATTTATTGAATCTATTACGAAAAATGAAAACCTGCGGGCTGTTTTAGCAGGTAATAATATGTTGTATGCGGGAGCCGGAGAAACGACTCCATTTTACATTCATGCACTTACCATAAACAGTTATATGGAATCTGCCTGGCGATGCCTGGATGGAGGTTCTCAGATTGCAAAAATTCTTTCAAAAAATATTTCGGAAGCAGGTGGCCTGGTTATCAAAAACAGGGAAGTGAAAAAACTGGAAACAGAAAACGGACTGATTACCGGCGCCAGTCTAAGTGACGGCTCCACGATTCATGCAAAATATTTTATTTCGAATACCACGCCTGCCCGGACTTACCGTTTGCTGGATGCCGATCTGATTCGTCCTGTAACCCGGAAAAGGATGGAATCTATGCAGAATACGGTTTCTTCATTTATCCTGAATATTGTTTTTAAAAAGAACCATTTCCCATATTTTAAACACAATTATTATTACCAGAAATGCGGAAAGGCCTGGGAAATGGACACTTATAACGAAAACAACTGGCCACTGGGATATGCGATCTATCTCTCGCCGGGTGCAAAAAATGAATTTGCCGCGGGGATGACTATTTTTGCATATATGAGGTATGATGAAGTGCGACCCTGGGCCTCCAGTTTTAATACAGTCTCTTTGAAACAAAACAGGGGAGAAGCATATGAAGCTTTTAAGAATAAAAAAGCGGAACAGCTTTTAAACAGGGTAGAAGAAAGATTTCCGGATTTAAGAAAATCCATTCTGCACTGTTATACTTCAACCCCATTGACCTTCCGTGATTATATCGGCAATGAGGATGGAAATCTCTATGGAACCGCGAAAGATTATCAGAATCCTTTGGGAACACTCATTTCACCGAAAACCAGGATACCGAATCTTTTTCTTACGGGTCAGTACCTGAATCTGCACGGGATTCTCGGAACTGCAATCAGTGGAATGATTACGTCTATTGCCCTGACAGGCAGGAACGATTTCATTGAAAAAATTAGAAATGCCTGAGCCCAAAAAAATAAGAAGGATACTGGGAAGAATTTTTGCTGTGATAGCCCTGCTCATCATTGTGGGCATCATTTATATGCTGATCGTATCCAGAACCAATCCACCTGCTGTTTCAGACAAGACTGCTTTAAGCTGGCAACGAATAGAACAAGCCCCCGGATTTTATACATTAAAAAATAACTGGCTTAGAAAAAGTAAATCCGGATTGTTTGAATTGTATGTAGAAGGACAACCCTTTGAACGGGGCGTTGTGAATGGTAAATTAACAAAAGAACTGATAAGGCTGCAGGAAGACTATTTCAATGACCAGATCAATCGTATGGTTCCTTCCCGTTTTTACCGGCATTTTTTGAAATATGTAATTGGTTGGTTTAACAGGGATCTGGACAAACATGTTACCGAAGAAGATAAGGAAGAGATTTATGGAATATCTACTTCGGCTTCGGAAAAATATAATTATATCGGCAATAACTATCAGCGGATCCTGAATTATCACGCAGCACATGATATCGGTCATGCATTGCAAAACCTGGCCCTGGTGGGCTGTACTTCCTTTGGTACATGGGGATCCAGGTCGGCTGACAGTACAATGATCATCGGAAGGAATTTTGATTTTTATGTAGGCGATCATTTCTCAGAAAATAAAATTGTGTCATTTGAGAACCCGGCAGACGGGTTTAAGTTTATGTCGGTTACCTGGGGCGGTTTTATCGGTGTTGTTTCCGGGATGAATGAAAAAGGACTAACGGTAACCATCAACGCTGCCAAATCGGATATTCCATCCGGTTCAGCTACACCGGTTTCGCTTGTAGCCCGTGAAATATTACAATATGCAGAAAATATTTCTGAAGCGTTGGCGATTGCAAAAAAGCGAAAGATGTTTGTTTCAGAATCCTTTCTGATTGGATCAGCGGAAGACGGCAAAGCCGTCATCATTGAAAAAACTCCTGATTCTGTCGGTCTGTATGATCCGGGGAAAAATGAAATCATCTGTGCCAATCATTTTCAAAGTAGCTGAACTTAAAGAATTGAAATCTAACAGGATTCAAATGAGGCAAAGTGCCTCCGATTATCGTTATCAGAGGGTGAGAGAACTGCTGGATGCTACAAATAAAAACACATTGCAACAAACGGTCAGCATTCTGCGTGACCGGATGGGCATGGAAAATACGGATATCGGGCTGGGCAATGAAAAAGCAATCAATCAGCTCATTGCGCATCATTCCATTATTTTTGAACCCCAGAAGAAACTGGTTTGGGTTTCAACCGGACCATGGCAATTGGGTGAATTTGTCTGTTACGATCTGAATAAAGTATTTTCACTTAAGGGAATGAAATCGAACCAGGAAATCTCGGACAGCAGACTCAATATTCCGGCCGATAGTTTTCTGCTGACAGATCAGTACCGGCTTTTTTTGGACTTCCGCAGGTATAAAAAAGAAATAAGTGAAGGAAAAGAAGTAAACCCTGACAGCCTGATTAAAAGCAATCCAAATTTTTATCAGGCGTATCAGCTTGCCGGAAATGAGATGTTTAAGGAGAAATCATTATAAAACTGCAGAACAATATTACCGGATGGCGCTTTCAAAAGAAATCGCAACCAAAAATGAAGAAAACGATATTCGCGGGCGGATTGCGAAATGTGAGGAAAAACTGAAATAAGTGTGAGAGTGTGAGAGTGTGAGAGTGTGAGAATGAAATATAATATTTTAACTGAAATACCTTGTAAATAAATAGTAATAATTATGAAACCCTACTCTCACACTCTCACACTCTCACACTCTCACACTTGTACTCTTATGATTTTAGGCATCGGTATCGACATCATTGAAGTGGAACGTATTGCCAACAGTGTTGGAAGGGATGCTGGTTTCCGTGAACTTGTATTTTCAAGGGAAGAAATAAAGTATTGCAATTCGAAAGCGTCACCATATGAACATTATGCGGCAAGATTTGCAGCTAAAGAAGCATTTATGAAGGCCCTGGGCAGTGGATGGAGCAGTGGTTTATCATTTAATGAAATTGAAATTGTTAATCTGGAGAATGGGAAACCTGTTTTACAAATCTCGGGACAGACTGAAAAAGAACTGGCACACCTGGGAATACAAATCATCCATGTTTCTCTTTCGCATTTAAAAACAATGGCAACTGCCTTCGTCATCCTGGAATCATGAACAATTCATCGGGTAAAATATTCCTCCACCAGCCGGAGATTCGGAATATCCAGGAAAATAAAATGCATGATCTCCTGGTTTATCTAAAGATCGAATTCACCCTATTACCAAAAAATCTTCAGACAACATAAAATAAATCCGGATAAAATAAGGCATCTGGAAGATCTGAGATTGATACCTGTTACGGGGAAAGAAGAACTGCAATTATACAATGATGAGTTTCTTTGTGTTCCTGCTTCTTCGGTGATTGAATATACTTCTACTTCAGGAACCCTGGGGGCACCGGTTACCATTGCCCTGACCGAAAAAGATCTGCAAAGACTGGCATACAATGAATTCAAATCCTTTACCTGTGCAGGCAGCGGACCTGAAGATATTTTTCAGTTGATGCTTACACTGGATCGCCAGTTCATGGCAGGGATGGCATATTATTCGGGGATACGTAAGCTTGGGGCAGGTATCATTCGTGTGGGGCCTGGTGTTCCTTCCCTTCAATGGGAAACTATTTTCCGGCTTAAGCCTACGGTTTTGGTAGCAGTACCCTCCTTTATTTTGAAACTGATTCAATATGCATCTGACCATAAAATCGATCTGACAAATTCATCCGTTAAAAAAGCAATTTGCATTGGCGAAAATATCCGGCAGTCAGATTTCTCATTGAATGTGCTGGGGAAGAAAATTACAGACAACTGGAATCTGAAATTTTTTTCTACTTATGCATCCACCGAAATGCAAACAGCATTTACGGAATGCGAAGCAGGTAAAGGAGGTCATCATCAACCTGATCTGGTTATTGTCGAAATACTGAATGAGGAAGGTCAGCCTGTTCAAAAAGGCGAAGCGGGTGAAGTAACCATCAGTACATTGGGCGTTGAAGGCATGCCCCTGCTAAGATATAAAACGGGTGATATTTGCATTGCACATGAAGAACCCTGTACATGTGGCCGGCATTCGTTGAGATTATCCCCTGTAATCGGGAGAAAAAAACAAATGATAAAATTTAAGGGAACAACTTTATTTGCACCTGCACTTTTCGATTTGCTTGCAGGGATGGAAGATATTATCAGATTTTGTGGCAGAAGTATTTTCAAATGAAATAGGAACCGATGAAGTATTGCTGCATCTCTTGCCAATTAAACAAACCGAAGAATCGGATCACCGTATTCGTGCTTATCTGCAGGCCAAATTGCGGGTAACACCTCAAATCAAATATGTGACTGCAGAAGAAATACAAAAACTCCAATTTCCGGGAGAAAGCAGGAAGGCGGTGAAGTTTATTGATAAACGCATTTAGATGAGGGTTGACAGATGACGGATGACCGCGTTGCATTTATTTTCAGACTTACTATTATGAAATATTTTATTCTCTTTGCAATATTTTTTTTACTAAGTGGAGCAAGTATAGCTTCCATCCGGTCATCGGTCATCTGTCATCTGTCATCGAACAATTCGGGGACTGTTGAACCGTCCGGCTTTCTACAAAGCCATGGAAGAAACCAATAAAGACCTGGTGAATGCCCAGCTGAATGAACTGCAATCAGCGCCTGATGAAATCCAGAATGCATTTATTGGAGCTATGCTCATGAAAAAGGCAGGTTTGAATGCCCCGCCGGCTATAAAGTTGCGATCTGTTTAAATAGGGGCATAAAATGCTGGAAGCAGCGATCAAAGATTATCCTGAAAATGCAGAATTTCGGTTCCTGCGGCTGATGATTCAGGAACATGCTCCGGGCATTCTCGGTTATAAAAACGACCTGGAAAAGGACAGTGAATTCATACAGAAATCTTATAAATCATTGCCGGATGAGTTGCAGCAAATCATGGTCGACTACAGCAAAAAATCGAAGTTTTTAAAGCTCGAGGTTTCTTAACTTCGAGCCTACAATGGGCAAAAAAGTTTTAGCGGTATTTTATTCGCAATCCGGCCAATTAGAACAGATTATAGATCATTTTACCCTCCCTTTTACCCAGGCGGGTGCCACGGTGGAAAAGCTGCGTGTTTATCCCGAACAGCCGTATCCTTTTCCGTGGACCGGCAAATCGTTTTTTTCAGTTATGCCAGACTGCGTATTGCAGGTTCCCGGTAAACTTCAGCCTTTCTCTTTTAAAGAATCTAAATACGATCTGATTATTCTGGGATATCAGGCATGGTTTCTTTCACCCAGCATTCCTTCCAACACTCTTTTATTTGATCCGGGTTTCAGGGAGCTGGCAAAAAATACACCCGTCATTACGATTACCGGTGCAAGAAATATGTGGATCAGCGCCATGGAGAAAATTAAACCGGTTTTAAAAGATATGGATGCTCCACTGGCAGGTAATATTGCACTGGTAGACCGTCATCACAATTTTGTAAGTTTCGTTACCATCTTTTACTGGATGTTCAAAGCAAAGAAAGAACGTTTTCTAAATATATTTCCCATACCCGGTGTTTCAGAACAGGATATTCTAAATACAAAAGCTTATGGTGAAGCTGCCATTCCATATCTTGAAAAAGGTAACTGGCAGGGATTTCAGGATGAAATGGTAAAACAGGGTGCTGTTCCTGTAAAATATGCTTTGATGTTTATTGAGAGCAAAGCGAGAAAGATATTTAAAGTCTGGGCAGGCATCATTTCAAAGCGCAAAAAAAGAGATGCCTGGCTTGTTGCATTCAAATATTATCTTTTAATTGCGCTATTTATAGCGGCCCCGATTATCCTTACGGTAGATGCGATTTTTTTCAAACCATTTCTATCCGGGCGAATAAGAAGACAAAAACAATATTATTCAGGTGTGAATTAATCCGGTAATGAAGATGGAGCTTAAAGAGGTATATATCACAAAAACGGCGACTTATTTCCCGAATGAACCTATATCCAATGATGAAATGGAAGAGTTCCTTGGCCTGATCAACAAAAGCCCCTCCAAATCAAAACGTATAGTTCTGCGCAATAATGGGATCAAGAACCGTTTTTATGCCCTGACAAAAGAAGGAAAACCCACACATACCAACGCAGAAATGACCGCTCAGGCCATCCGTAAAATGCTGGATAATGATAGGGAACAAATCAAAGCCATTGACCTCCTTGTTTGTGGTACTTCATCCCCCGATCAGATCATGCCGTCACATGCAGTGATGGTTCACGGGGAACTGCCCGAAACGGAAGCGATAGAAGTGGTTTCACCTTCCGGAGTCTGCTGTGCCGGTATGCACGCTCTGAAATATGCGTATATGTCTGTAAAAACAGGTGATGCTCATCATGCGGTTGCTACGGGATCAGAACGTTTTTCAGCTGCACTTAAATCAGAGATATTTGAGGATGAAGCAAAGAAACTCAAAGAATTGGAAGACAATCCATATATCGGATTCGAAAAAGAATTCCTAAGATGGATGCTATCGGACGGAGCTTCCGCCTTTTTACTGGCAGATAAAAAGAATACAACAGGGTTCAGTTTGAGGATTGAATGGATAGAAGGCGTTTCTTATGCGCACGAAAAAGAGGCCTGTATGTATATGGGCGGTGAAAAACTCGAATCGGGAAACCTCAAAGGATACCTGGATTATACGCCGGAAGAAATTCAGGCCAAATCCATCATGAGTATTAAACAGGATGTGAAACTCTTAAGTGAAAATATAGTACCGCTTGGCGGTATTAAACTTTCAAAGCTTTTCAAGGAAAAAGGTCTTGATCCGGCAGATGTGGATTATTTCCTTCCGCATATGTCGAGCGATTTCTTCCGCACCAAAATTTACGACCAGCTGATTAAAAACGGCACACCAATTCCTTACGAAAAATGGGTTATAAATCTTAGTACACTGGGAAATGTCGGGGCCGCCTCGGTTTATTTTATGGTGGATGAGGTTTTTAAAAGTGGTAAATTGAAAGCCGGACAAAAGATTTTATTACTCGTACCGGAAAGTTCGAGATTCTCTTATATGTACGCGTTACTTACTGTTTGTTGAAGGCTTAAAGCCTAAAACTGTCCGTTTATCGAAGATCGTTAATCGTTTATCGATCCACGATTAACGATACTACGATTTACGATACACGATTTACGATACACGATTTACGATAAATGATTCCAGATGAAAAAGGAAGAAATCCCCCAGGATCTTGGTGCACTCGGAAAAATTACCGGCGAAGTGGTATACGCCGTGGATGAATCCGGAAAATATGGTACGGCACTTAGCAACGGATGGGAAGTGAAGTCATCTGCCCTGGAAGTGGCTTGGAAAGACGTGGAACAACGCATTGAAGCGGCCCGTCAAAAAGTAATCAATAAAGAAGCCAGCCCCATTTTATTTTTTATGGAATACCGTGTGATGGATATTCCCATCGTGGCGGCTTATACCGGTTTTTGGAAATGGCGGGTTAAAAAACATATGAAGTATTCAGTCTTTCAAAAGCTTTCCCAATCAAAACTTGAAAAATATGCAGCTCTATTCGAAGTGTCGGTGGAAGATTTAAAAACAATGCATATACATGAAGCTTGACTTTAAGCACACACAGGCTGCCCATTGTGAAAATGGTGTTACTACCAGTCTGCTCCGGCATCACGGAGTGAACCAGATAACAGAACCTCTGGCATTCGGTATCGGATCGGGACTATTCTACATTTATATTCCATTTATGGTTATCAATAACGGGCCTGCGATTGCTTTTCGCACACAGCCCGGATTGATTTTCAAAAGAACATGTAAGGCGCTCGGTATAGAAGTGGAGAGAAAAAAATTCAGATCAAAGGAGGAAGCCGAAAAAATTTTAATGGAATGCCTTGCTGCCGGGCAACCTGTCGGCTGTCAGGTAGGTGTTTATTACCTGACTTATTTTCCCAAGGAATACCGCTTTCATTTTAATGCACATAACCTGATCGTATTTGGAAAAGAAAATGACAATTATCTGATAAGCGATCCTGTAATGGAAATGGCAACATCGTTGAGCAGCTATGAACTCGAAAGGGTTCGTTTTGCCAAAGGCGCTTTTGCTCCCCGTGGTCAGTTGTATTATCCCAAAGTAAAGCACGAAATAACAAACGAACAGATAAAAAAGGCAATTAAAACCGGCATTAAACGCAACGCATTCCTGATGCTGAATATACCGGGACCGATTGCCGGAATAAATGGTATTCGTTATACAGCTAAAAAAATAAGGCAATGGCGCGATAAACTGGGTCCTCAAAAAGCCGGTAGCTACCTGGCGCAGCTGGTGCGTATGCAGGAAGAAATCGGAACGGGCGGAGGAGGATTTCGTTTTATCTATGGAGCATTTTTACAGGAAGCTTACGCATATATACCTGTGGATGAACTGGCAGATCTGTCCAAACAATTTACAAAAGCCGGGGATGTCTGGCGCTCGGCTGCGGTTCAGGCTGCAGGAATCTATAAAGGCCGCATCGGCAGCCAGGCAGATTTTAATGTGATGAGCGATTATTTATATACCGCGGCGGATATCGAAAAACAGGCCTTCAGGGCATTGTCAAAAATAAAGTGGCCGGAATGAACAGTCACGCCATAATCATTAAAGACCTGGAATTCCAATATCCGGGGAGAGAAGGTGTTTTTTTCAAAAATTTTAATCTGGAAATCAGGGCAGGTGAAAGATTTGGTTTATTCGGACCAAATGGAGCGGGAAAAACCACACTCATGAACCTGATGACCGGCATCCTGAAATATTCTGCAGGAAGTATCAAACTGCTTGAACACGAAATCAATCACCATCCAAAATACATCAACCGTATATTCGGATTTGTACCACAGGATTTCTCATTTTATCCTGAATTATCACCCAGGGAAAACCTTGCTTTCTACGGTGCCTGGTACGGACTCACAGGCAGGCAAATTAAAATAAGAACAGAGGAATTACTCGAAATACTTGGTTTAACTTCTGTAAGGAACCGCGTCTTAAAAACATTTTCAGGAGGTATGAAACGCAGGGTCAACCTGGCCATAGGTGTTATGCACGAGCCAAAGGTTTTATTTCTGGATGAACCGACCGTGGGAGTTGATGTTCAATCACGGCACGCGATCATCAATTATCTTAAGAAACAAAATGAAGCAGGCACAACACTTATATATACTTCTCATCAGCTGGAAGAAGCAGCCGAATTATGCAATAAAATTGCGCTGATCGATGATGGAAAAATAATCGCACACGACAGTCTGGAAGTTCTGTTATCAGAACACGGACATGAAGGAATGGAAGGATTATTTCTTGCGCTCACTGGTAAAAGTTTTCGGGACTGATATGCATATACTCCGGGCAACCATAATAAAAGATATGAAAATCCTGCTCCGCGACAGGGTAGGACTTCTCATGATGTTTTTTATGCCTATTCTGCTGGTAGTTGTAATTACCAGCGTACAAAACAGCACATTTGAGCTGGTGAATAATAATAAAATTTCGCTGGTGATCTATAATAATGATAGGGATAGTTTGAGTGCGAAGCTGATTGAAGGAATTGGTAAAATAGGTTTATTCAAATTACAGATATCCGATTCTGCCTTTCCTGTAAATAAAATTTCATCACATTTACTCAGCAAGGATGCCCTTGTTGCCCTGGTGATTCCAAAAGGCTTTACAAAACTGATTGATAATAAAGCAGAAGAAATTGCCGCCCGCTCATTGAAAGACCCTGATTCATTAAATGAAAAATCAACTGTACCAAAGGAACTGACTGATTCCCTGAAAATGTATTATAATCCGGTCATGCAGGCTTCCTTCCGCCATAGTGTTGACGGTGCATTAAACAGTGCTGTACAGGTTATTCAGGGAGAAGCGATCGTGAAAAAATTATACGAGGCAGTAAACCAGAAAGAAATTCCTCAGGATCTGGAGAAACAAATTTTATTTGGCCAATTTCCCATATCAGAGATTCCCCTTTCCAGCAGTGGTAGTCGTACGGTTCCGAATGCATCCCAGCACAATGTACCGGCCTGGACCATTTTTGCCATGTTCTTCATCGTTATATCCCTGGGCGGTGTAATGGTGAGGGAAAAAAACAGCGGAAGTTTTATAAGATTAAAAACACTTCCTGCCAGTTATATGAATGCATTGTTCTCAAAACAATTCGTTTATCTGCTGGTTACCATTTTGCAGGCAGCCGTCATTTTCCTGATTGGAAATAAAATATTCCCCTATATCGGATTGCCTGCTTTAAACATTCCCGCTGATATCTGGGGACTTCTGACCATAACGATCGTTTGCGGTTATTGCGCGGTGAGCTATGCAATATGTGTCGGAGTCTTTGCAAATACTCCGGAACAATCCAATGGATTCGGCGCAGTTTCGATATTGATTCTCGCCGCTTTGGGTGGCCTGATGGTTCCCTCTTTTGCGATGCCGGCAAACCTTCAAAAATTTCTCAGCCTCTCTCCACTTCACTGGGCACTGGAAGCTTACTACGGACTATTTCTGGAAGGGGGAAAACTAAAGGACATATGGATGAATATTCTATCTTTATTGGGTATTACTGCGCTTATTCAACTATTCACGCTTTACGGTTTAAAAAGGAAAAATTTAATTTAAATAAAAATGGAGACAGCTGATCTAAAACGGCAGTTAAAGGAGCAGATAGTACATTTTCTGAACCTGACCACAGTGAAACCGGAAGACATAAAAGACGATGAACCATTATTCGGAGAAGGGCTCGGCCTGGATTCCATTGACTCCATCGAATTGATTGTGCTTTTATCACGCGAATATGGTATTAATATCCAGGATCCGAAAGAAGGAAGAAAAATTCTTTCAGATATAAATACAATGGTGGCTTATATAGAAAAAAACCGAACCAAGTAAACCGCGACATTTGAGCAGGATCTTTATTACAGGCATGGGTTTGATCAGTGCGATTGGGGATTCTGTAGAAGAAAACAGGAATTCTCTTCAATATGGACGCAGCGGTATTGGACATATCCGATTTTACCAGACAGCTTATGCCGGAAAACTTCCCGCTGCAGAAGTAAAATATTCCACCGAAGAACTCAATAGAAAATTATTCAGCCAACCCAATCCAAACATTACAAGGACCTCATTACTTGCATTGCATGCAGCTGAAGAAGCCATACGCGACAGCGGACTGACAAGAGAAGAAATTTCTTCTGCAGATACAGCCCTGGTTGGTGCAACTACCGTAGGCGGCATGTGCCTTACAGATGAATTATATCATGATGCGATATCCAAACATGATGGCACAGATTATTTATCATCGTACGACTATGCTTCAGTTACAATGGCTATCCAGGAACGCCATAGTATGCAGGGAGAAATAAGTACCATTAATACCGCTTGTTCTTCTTCTGCCAATTCTATTTTATTTGGTGCCCGCCTTATCCGCCACGGATTTGCGCGACGGGTGATCGTAGGTGGCGCAGAGAGTCTCGCTAAATTTACCATCAATGGATTCAACGCTTTGAATATTCTTTCTTCCAAACCCTGTGCGCCTTTTGATCGTGACCGCAGTGGATTAAATCTGGGAGAAGGTGCTGCCTTTCTCGTGCTGGAAAGAGAAGAAGACCTGAAAGGAAAGAAATCATACGCCATATTATCAGGCTTTGGAAATAAGAACGATGCTTACCATCCTTCTTCCAATTCTCCCGAAGGACTGGGACCCTTTCTTTCCATGAAAGAAGCATTGGAGAGCAGCGGACTGAAAGAATCTGATATCCATTATATAAACGCCCATGGAACAGGAACGGAAAATAATGATGAAACAGAAAGCCGCGCTATGATCCGGTTGTTTGAAAAAGTGCCAGCATTTTCTTCCACCAAATCATTTACAGGACATACGCTCGGCGCTGCAGGCGCCGTAGAAGCTATTTATTCCATTCTCAGCCTGGTTCACCAGGAATTATATCCGTCTTTATCTTTTCAGAATCCTATTGCCGAAACAGGATTGACTCCCGTTCTTCATTTTGCAAAAAAATCCATGCATCATATCATGTCGAATTCTTTTGGATTCGGTGGTAATTGCAGCACGCTGATTTTTTCTAAAACCTGATGCATGGCTTATTTCCATTTACCCGTTTGTTTATCGCCCCAAAATAGTTTTCCAGAAGTGGATCTTACGAATATCAGGGAATCAAAAAATAACCTTCTTGAAGTTATTGAACCGCCTTTTCCGGGAATACCTCCGGCAGCAAGGAGAAGGATGGGCAAATCGGTGCGGATGGCCGTGGGCGCTGCTCTTCCGATATTGGAAAAATTCTCCCAGCCCGATGGCATCGTCATCGCAACAGCCAATGGAGGAATGGAAGATTGTATAAAGTTTCTCAACCAGATTATTGAATACAAGGAAGGATTGCTCACGCCGGCAAATTTTGTGCAGAGCACTTCGAACGCCGGTGCTGCGCAGATCGCTCTTGTTACAAAAAATCATAATTATAATATAACGCACGTTCACAGAGGTCTCGCATTTGAAAATGCATTGATAGATGTGATGATGTTGCTGAAAGAAAATAATGATGCAGGATATCTTCTGGGCAGTACGGATGAAATATCAGCCTACAATTACAATATCGACCGGCTCGATGGTTGGTTCAGGGATGAGCCCATTTTAAATACAAAACTTTTTGAATCTGCAGTAAAGGGAACGATAGCCGGTGAAGGCGCTTTCATGGTTTGGATGAATAACAAAGAAGAAGATGCCATTGCGGAACTGATTGCAGTAAAAACAATTCACAGTATTGATCCAAATATTGTAAAGAAAACACAGGAAAAATTTCTCTCTGAGAATTTCATGTCAGGAGAATGGCCCGATCTTTTGCTTTCAGGAGAAAATGGTGACGAAAGATTATTGCCTTATTATAATATTGTTGAATCCTTTATGGATAAATCCGTTTCTGTTGCCCGCTTCAAACATTTCTGTGGTGAATATTGTACCGCTTCATCCTTTGCCTGCTGGCTTTCGATGCAGATCCTGGAGACTGGCGAAATTCCACATTTACTGATAAAAAAACGAGGAGATACAAAAAACGTCAGAAAAATACTTATTTATAATAATTATAGAGGAGCGCAGCACTCTTTTATCCTTGTTTCAACAGTTTGACGTGGATCGTGGATCGTGGATCGTGGATCGTGGATTATATTGGAAAAGTAAAATTAATCAAATAGGATTATTTAAATTTAGATGAGTGTAATACAATTTAATTAGTATGAAATTTATTTTGTTTTTTAATAGAAGCCGATCCACGATCTACGATCCACGATTAACGATCACTACTATTTTGATATTATTATCTGCTTGTGCTACCAAAACCGACCCATACAAAACATGGAAAACCGTAAATGGAAATCCCTCCGGCAATAAATATTCCTCCCTGAACCAGATAGATACGTCCAATGTAAAGCAGCTCGCAGTTGCATGGACTTATCATACGGGAGATGCAGATACAGCAGCACATTCCCAGATACAGTGCAATCCGATTATTATAAATGGAATCCTGTACGGAACTTCTCCGCAACAGAAACTATTTGCAATAGATGCAGCGACCGGTAAAGAAATATGGAAATATAAACCCTTCGACAGCGTTCCCGGAGGAAAAGGAATGTATTTCGGCTTAAACAGTAATCGCGGTGTCGCATACTGGACGGATGGTGCGGATGATGAAAGATTATTTTACACGGCAGGACCCTTTCTCCGGGCTGTCAATGCAAAGACAGGAAAAGCCATAGATTCATTTGGAATAAACGGGAAAGTAGATCTGCGGGAAGGATTGGGAGTGGATGCCAGTGAACTTTTTGTAACCGCCACTTCGGCACCGACGGTTTATAAAGATCTTGTACTGACGGGCACGAGAGTTTCAGAAGCCATGGATGCTGCGCCAGGACATATTCGTGCATATAATGTAAGAACAGGGAAGCAGGAGTGGATTTTCCATACCATTCCTTATCCCGGAGAAGAAGGATATAATTCATGGGAAGATAAAAACGCATGGAAGATGACGGGAGGTGCAAATAACTGGATGGGTATGATCATCGATCAGAAAACCGGTATAGCCTATATTCCGCTTGGTTCGGCTTCAATGGACTTTTATGGAGGCAAAAAAAGAGGAGCTGATCTCTTTGCTGATTGTCTCGTGGCATTGGACGCTAATACCGGTAAAAAAATATGGTATTTTCAATACATACACCATGATACCTGGGACTGGGATCCTTCTTCTGCACCTGTATTACTAACGGTCACCCACAACGGAAAAGAAATTGAAGCAGTTGCCCAGACTACCAAAACAGGATTTGTGTTTCTATTTAACAGGGAAAATGGAGAGCCCCTTTTTCCCATAGTTGAAACACCTGTAGACACGGTAACAAATCTTGTGGGCGAAAAACTTTCACCAACGCAACCGATTCCCCAAAAACCTGCTGCTTTTGTTCGTCAGTCATTTACTGAAAAAGATATTAATCCTTATTTGTCACCGGATGAATTTGCTGATGTAAAAACAAAACTTGCAGGATATCATACAGGATCCATGTTCAAACCGGAATCAAAAGAAGGCACCATCATTTTTCCCGGCTTCGACGGAGGAGCGGAGTGGGGTGGTCCCGCTGTTGACCCTTCAGATGCCACACTTTATATCAATGCCAATGAAATGGCCTGGATTCTAAAGATGATTGAAATAAACAACAATGCAAAGGCAAATGAAAATTACGGCACAGCAGGACAAAGATTATTTGTTCAGAATTGCATGTCGTGCCATGGTGCCGACAGGAAAGGTTCTGGAAACTATCCATCTATTCTGGATGAAAATAAGAAAATGAATAAGGATCAGTTCCTTCAATTCATTGGCGCAGGCAGAAGGATGATGCCTGCATTTACTTTTTTAAAACCGGAAGAGAAAGAAGCAATTGCTGCTTATGTGCTGGATTTAAAATCAGATTTAAATAAACCATTTCATCATGAACTGAGTGAGCTGGAAAAATTCAGACAGGTACCATATACGATTTCAGGGTATAATAAATTTCTTTCTAAATCCGGACTACCTGCCTTATCACCACCCTGGGGAACACTGACTGCGATTGATTTAAACAGTGGTGATGTGAAATGGAAAACAGTATTTGGGCGACGATACTGCATTTGCAGGTAAACCGCAAACAGGAACAGAAAACTATGGCGGACCTGTCATCACTGCCGGCGGATTACTATTTATTGCTGCTACAAAAGATGGAAAGATCAGAGGCTTCAATAAAAGAACAGGAGCACTGCTATGGGAAGCAAAATTGCCGAATGCAGGATTCGCCACACCGGCAACTTATGAAATCAACGGAAAACAATTTGTTGTAATAGCCTGTGGTGGGGGAAAACTGAAAACATCTTCAGGAGATGGTTATGTTTGTTTTGCATTGCCTTGAGCTTTATGCCTTAATCTTTACGCCTGATTTATTTCGATTAACGATAGACAATCTACGATTCACGATTAATGTTTCTTCTTACAAAATACCAGGCGACCGGAGCGGAAAATATCGCTGCAATAGCAACCAGGGCGGCATGGCGGTACTCTTCAGATCCAAATAAAGCACCGGTAAGTGCAACAGAAAAAACAATTACAGGTAATAGAAAAAGTAATATAAGTCCGTTTCTTTTCAATGGAATCCGGAAAGGCCGTTCCTGATCTGCGGCAATTTTGCGCAGGTGAATCAATGCTGTAAATTCCAAAACGATCCCTGCAGTATATAAACAGATATCCATGATGAAAAGATCTGCAAGGGGATTCAGAATCAGGATACTTATTATGCATGCACAGGCAATGATGGAAATATAAGGTGTTTGATATTTTTTATTCAGTCTGGTAAATATTTTCGGAAGCACTTCGTCCTTACCCATGACAGCAGGCACCCTGGAAACAGAAAGTATGACTGCACAAAAAATTCCGATGTACTGGCCATGCCGCCAAGAAAGAGTACCCTCCCAGAAACTTCCCTCCGATCAGCATTCCGAGATATGGAATTCCTTTTTCCGCAAACACGGAGGCGGAAATTCCGGAATGAAGTGCCAGATAGGTAAAAGAAATATAAAAAATATATACGGCACTAAAAGCGAGAATGATCGCCTTCAGGTAAGAACGCACCGGACGATTGACTTCACCTGCATAGGTTGTTGCATTATCCCATCCGATGCAATTCCACATGATGGTAAAAAGCGCCAGGCTGAGTGAAGACATTCCGGTATGAGGATGAGTAACTGAAAAGCCAGGATGTAAAAATCCTTCGAAATATAAAATGATGAAAGGAATCATGACGGCAACCATCAGAAGCATGGCCGTTCTGCCGACGAGTACGATACCACGTATGTTTAAAAAAGCAATCAGCCAGATCATAGCCAGGCAGACCGGTGTTTTATACAATTCAATCTGCGGGAAAAAAAATGCAGCATACTCTACGAATAAAACAGGATAAATGGCCAGATCAACAAATGAATAAAGCCAGGTCCAGCAACCTTCCATGAATGCCCACTTGATACCCAGTCCTTTTTTCACCCATTCATAATAGCCACCTTCTACGGGCATCATACTGTTAAGTTCCAGTACGACCAGGATCATAGGAATATCCCACATCAGTGGCGTTAGCATCAATAGAGGAATGGAATAACTGCCTGCGTAACCGATAAGGGGCTCAAGACCATAAGGGCCGCCGGAGACAGTAAAGAAAATCACGGCTGCGAGGGGCAGAACACTGATTTTACGTATGATTTGGGGAATGGGGACGATGCCAGATTTCATCAGGGGAAAATGTTAGCAACAATACAATAAATATCAGCGTGTAACAGGGAACAGGCAGGTTTTTTGCTCAAATTTTTTAAGTATATTTGCCGCCCTCAGGGCCTTGAAAACGATGGTTTTCTCCCAGGGATGGCCCTGTAGCTCAACTGAATAGAGTATTTGACTACGGATCAAAAGGTTTCAGGTTTGAATCCTGACGGGGTCACAACTGATATTGAGAGATAAAGAGTTAGAAAGGGAAGGGGACAAAAAGGGACTTTTAAGGCATGAAGTTTAAGAGATAAACCTCCAGTAAAATAGGGGTTTTTCTATTAAAAATAATTAGTTTTTCCAAGCATTTAAATTATTAACCTAATTAAATCAAATTAATACTTTATCCTCCTAAATAGTCGAGAATATATTATCAGAGCAACCAATAAATAACAATAATCAAGGCAAATGTCAGTTTAAGTCCTACAATATGTTCTCTGATAAAAAACGGATTTTCTTAATGATAATACGAAAAGTATTATCTGAATAGTCCAATCAAGAGACTCAAAATTTACTCACATGAAGAAGTCAATCATTATACTTTTTATATTAACTAGTTATATCGGTCAAGGTCAGACTTTGAAGGATACAATTGATAATCTTAAGAATTACTCACAACACTATCTTGATTTATTATTTAACAAGAGGGATATAGATTCTGCTATGACTTTTTGGAGAAAAGGAATATTTGAGGAATTAAAAACAGATTATTCTAACCACGAACAGCTCGTAATAAAATGATATACTTTAAAGGTATTATTACTTAAATGACATGAAAACCTTTTATAAGCGAGTCACAGGTAAAATCGTTTTTTTTGCATTTGACGATAAAGAGGGCATCAATATTAATTACTTTGTTACTCCAAACGATGGATACTATTTTTTAATAACCTATGATTTTTTCTGGGATTTCGAAAGCCACAATTCACTGATGAGAACAAGTCTAGTTTTTGAGTCAAACGATAAAGGCAAAACTTGGACTTTAAATCAAGATAGTTGGATAGACGATTACATGAAATTATATTATTACAAGAAAGACTATTATGGCAGAAGATCAAGTAATTGACAATGAAAATTACCATTATTTCATAATTAGGTTTTCCAGTTTTTAGTAATTCTAGGGAAACGAATTAAATTGGTTTTATAAAAATAATTAGAACTATAATTCTTACTTTAAATCGAGGCTATCTGTATGTCAATTTCTAAAGTAAAAGTTTTATCTGCAATATTATTTTCTATTGCTATATTATTTATTGAAAGTTGTTCTAGGCGATGGACAGTAAAAGAAAAACAAGAATTTGCGCAAAATGTCTCTCTTACAGACTCTGTACAGAATTTGGCTCTTGAATTTACAGGTTTCAAGCAAAATGAAATAGAAAATATTATTGTAAGAGAAATGCGCAATGGTAAAATAATTGATTCTTTTTATATTAATCCCGATAAAAATCAATTTGATTCATTAAGGACGAGAAGTGTGGCATGGATTCATCGCCCAATCTATATTAAAGACACCTACCAAATTGTAATTTCTGAAAAGCAGTCCTTTATTTTGTCAGATATGAAAATGGTTATGTGACAGAGTACTACTATGTTTTCGGAAGGTTATGGTTGCGAAATGGGCGATTATAAAATTGATGGTATTAGATTTGAACTCAATGCAAACCCTGATTTTGTAAAAATGGTTGGAAAGAATAAAGTTTCTCAACCTCTAATTTTTAGTAATTCTAGGGAAACGGATTATATTATATTCTATTCTTGTGCTACACAACTAAAGGCTTATTTGGTCAATTAAGTGAGCTGCTAAGAGAGTATCTAATGGTTCACCCTTGTGTCATTTTATCATTTAGAGCATCCGAAATTCCAGAAGATGCAATAACTAAAAAAATAAAAATGAATTTTACCAAAAACGAGAAGGAATTGATAGGTCATTGGGAATTCAGAGAGGGGAAAATGTATAAAGATGAAAATACAAAGCGAGTGGAATGGCTAACAGAAAATTGTCTACGAAAATTAGGATCTGACGAAAGTGGATGGGATATTTTATATGTCGATCCAGTAGATAATAGGTTATGGGAGTTGATTTATTTTCATAGGCGAAATGCATGGAGGAGGACCACGAAGCCTTATAAATTTCGGAAGAAGAGGCTGATAAAAAGTACCCTAATCACCTTCCGTATCATCTGTAAACTCTCCTCAAATCCGGACATCAGTGATTAATGTTTTCCAGTCTTTAGTAATTCTTGAAACGGAATAGCGAGTACTTATTAGCTGAAAGAAAAAGAGTAGTGGCTTTAGGGTGGAGAATATGTCATCCAAGTGTCCCGACCCCCTTATAAACTGGACAGTTTTCTAAAGATAGTTGAGTAGTTTTTCATTTTCAGAAAGGATCGGAATATATTTTTCCGTGTAGTCGCCAGTTATCCCGCCAGCATTTCAAGGATAATTCCTTTGGTGGAATAATTAATAACAGTTCAATAACACTCCTCATTGATAAGAACGCATTTGCAATCCATTTTAGCAAGGATCTTAATAAGCGGTTAGAGATAACTGAGATTTTTGGCATACTTCTGGATAAAAAATAATTGAGCGTAAGCGATAGGTTATTTTATCACGTGGCCCCGAATATGAAGCCTTCAGCCCTATCAGTGTTTTGTCCGGGTTCTTAATTACTAAAATTTAATGTTTACTAACGGTTTCCAACCCGTGAAGCTGTTGTATTTACCCCTGCTCTGAACTGATAAGTGTTATATCACTCTAAATTTATCAGTTATGCAATCCGGCAAAAACCCAGAAGTTGAGATTTTGGCCCTGGAAGCTGAAATCATTCGCTACACAAATTTACTTGACAAATCATTCGCCGATAAGCTGCCCTTGAAAAAACCAAAGTGATTTTTCATGAACTGAAAATTCTGACAGAAAAATTAACAGAGCTTAAAACACCTACACTGCACAAAAAAGTAGCTGGCTTAACAAAGAAACTGAGAATAAATGCATCAAGTCTCCATTC
>CAVWUD010000052.1:0-88252 GCA_963757975.1 uncultured Bacteroidota bacterium | reverse complement strand
TATGTTAATTTTTCCCTCAACCATTTCTCCTATTGCTCACAGTTGTAATTATCTAAAAAAATGTATCGTATAGTCTTGTGGAAAAAACATCATAACCTTATATTTAAGCACATACTCGCTTTGATTGATGATAGCCACCAGGACGGTGTCTTTAGGAGATGCGGCAAATGAAACTTTGAAGTGATTGGGATATTCATAAATTCCCTCATCTTCTAAGCCTTTCATAAGGAATTTTATTCTGCTGCTGCAAAAAGAAAAAAAACCTGTAAATGATAAAAGGTAAATCAAAACAGTAACCTTCATAAGGAAGTATTTTAAAGAAAGAACATATGACGTGGAACAGCCGGGTCCTTTGCAATAGTACTTAATCTTCGGTTAAGCCTAATCCATACTTTCTTGAAAATGCCACCCTTTAATCGACTATCCGTTGAAATTTCCCCAACCTGAAACACCTAAAATAAAAAACCCCGCAAATGCTGTATTTGCAGAGTCTTTGAGCGATTTTGGGGAGATTTCTTTTTCCTAAAAGTGATCCCGCTGGGACTCGAACCCAGGACCCCTACATTAAAAGTGTAATGCTCTACCAACTGAGCTACGGAATCCTGCCGGTCATTTTTCAATGAACCTGCATAGTACAAAACAGGGATCTACCCCCTTGTTTTGAGCGTGCAAAAATAGTGGAAAATGGGCTTCGCGCAAATTAATTATACAGGAATGTTGATATGTGGAGAAAAGCTCTTTTTAAAGCGGATCCACTCGGATTTGGACCCGATTATCTGTTTTTCAGCCTATCTTGTTCTGTTCCAGGTCTATCCTGTCTTCCTCCCTTCGTATGATATCTTCGTCAAAAATTTCCTGCAATCTTAGCATAGTCAGCTGCCTGGTAAGATATTCACCCAGATCCAGCCTCACCTGATTAAATTCTTCCACCTGGTGCCTTTCATTCTCATCATTTTTTAAGCACTCAATATTCCCCATTGTAAATTCCACGTCCTCTTCGAGGTTCTTTTTATAATTTTTTACCAGCGTATTCGATTGAATTAATGCCTGATATTTTTCTTCAATATGTGAAACAGATAGTTTCATCAGCATCAGATGAATTTGCTGTGTTTGAATATCAGCAGGAACTGCCGGAATTTCTTCTTTAAGGTGTAGTTTTTTAATTACCCAGGGAAGCGTCAATCCCTGCAATACCAGTGTCACCAGGATAACCATAAAGCTGATAAATAAAACCAGGTCCCTCTCCGGAAATTCTTTTCCGTCTGCGAGTGTCACAGGGATTGCCAGCGCAGAAGCTAGTGAAACAACGCCCCGCATACCCGCCCAGCCTACCAGGAATATTTCACGTGTATTGGGTTTCGATATGCCCGGTGTAAGATTTTTTTTCACCTTCAATGAAATATAAGTAGCGACGTACATCCATACCATGCGTATCAGGATAATAAGTCCTGTGATGATTAAACCATAACGGATAGCTTCAGAAAGTGAGTAATATTTGAAACCGTCTATTATCAATGGTAATTGCAATCCGATCAGAATAAATATCAATCCGTTTAAAATAAACGTAAGCGTATTCCATACACCCGTTGCCTGCACCCTTGCTTTGTAATTCAGAATGTCTTTCGACCTGGTAGGATAGAAATAACCCGCCGCTCACAACAGCAGAGTACGCCCGAGCATGAAAATGTTCCGCTGTGAGATACATGATATAAGGCGTGGTCAGTGTAAGAGCTGTTGCAATACTGGTACTGGTTGCAAATAATTTATAAACGAAGTACATGACTTGTGCAATGACAAGACCAATCAAAATTCCGAGCACTGTTACCACAAGAAATGAAACTGCCGCTTTGTGAAATACAAAACTTCCCGAAATAACTGCAGCCAGTGCAAAACGGAATACCGTTAAGCTGGCCGCATCATTTACAAGGCTTTCTCCTTCCAATATTGTTTTTACTTTTTTGGGGATCTTGAAAAATTTCAGAACGGAACTGCGGCAACAGCATCTGGCGGAGAAATAATTCCTCCCAGCAGTAAGCCGATGGATAAAGTAAACCTCGGCACAAGTCTCTCCGAAAAATAGGCTACGATTGCTGAAGTAACGATTACCAAACCAAATCCATGCAACGCGATCGGCCAGCGCATTTTCCAGAAATTAGGCCAGGAAGTAAACCAGGCAGCTTCATATAAAAGAGGCGGCAGGAATATAAGAAAAACAAGTCCGGACTGATACCGGTACGGGGAGCGCCGGGAACCAGGCTGATCAATAATCCCCCGATCACCAGGAACACCGGATAAGCAATACGAAGTTTTTGCCCCAGGATCACCAGGAGCATTACCGCAAATAACAACGCAATCACATAAAGCAGTGATTCTTCAACCATCTTTCAATATAAAGGAAAATTATCAAAACCTGTCCCTGGGAAATTGTAAATACTCCATATGAAAATCATCTTCAATGTTTAACTTAGTACCGTTTTTGATTCAATCAATTCGCTGAAATATGAAAAAATCCCTGCTCTCATTATCCCTCATCGTTTTTATTTCAATCACAACAGTTTTTGGACAGAAGGTATGGACCAACCTCTTCGACGGAACCACTTTAACCGGCTGGAAACAGCTGACGGGGAAAGCTACGTTTGAAGTTTTCCGTGGAGCAATCATGGGTACCGCCGTTCCGAATTCTCCCAATAGTTTCCTTGCAACAGAAGCCGAATATGGAGATTTTGTATTGGAAATGGAAGTCTATTGTTCTGATACTGCTTTCAATTCCGGCATACAATTCAGGAGTCATTTTGATCCTACGGGAAATGGAGGGAAAGGAAAGGTATACGGATACCAGTATGAAATTGATCCCTCTTCCCGCCGCTGGTCCGGAGGCATTTACGATGAAGGAAGACGTGACTGGTTGTATCCGCTTTCGCAGAATCCAAAAGCACAGGGCATTTATAGATTAAAAGAATTCAACAAGGTCAGAATTGAATGCATCGGTAATGAAAGCAGAACATGGATCAACGGCATCCCGGCTGCCTGCCTGGTGGATATGATCGACTACCAGGGATTCATTGCACTACAGGTGCATGCGGTTTCAAAACCATCGCTCGAACCATACAGGGTTTTTTTCAAGAATATCCGGATTAAGTCCCTCACAAAATTTAATGATTTTCCCCGGGATTTTATGTGAAGAATGACATTCCGAATATGCTCACGGATTTCGAATCGAAGAGTGGATGGAAACTTTTATTTGACGGGGAAACCACCAAAGGCTGGCGGGGTGCATACAAAGACAGTTTTCCGAATAAAGGCTGGGAAGTTGATGACGGCAATATTACGGTGCTTTCTTCGGAAGGCATGAATCAGCCAACGGAGGTGATATCGTAACACTCGATCAGTATAAAGCATTTGATTTATCCTTTGATTTCAGGATCACAGCAGGAGCCAACAGTGGTGTGAAATATTTCGTGACACTTAAGGAAAAAAATGAGGGATCGGCTATTGGCCTGGAGTATCAGATACTGGACGATAAACTCATCCGGATGCCAAACTCGGAAGGGATGGCGACCGAACGCTAGCATCTTTGTACGATCTCATTCCCGCCAATAAACAGGCGCGCTTTATTCATCCCGTTGGGAAATGGAATACGGGAAGAATTATTGTTTATCCGAATAACCATGTGGAGCATTACCTGAATGGAATCAAAGTGCTGGAATATGAAAGAGGCTCCCCTGCTTTTCGGGCACTCGTAGCCGTTAGTAAATATAAGATCTGGCCGAATTTCGGAGAAGCGCCTGAAGGACATATCCTGCTTCAGGATCATGGGAATGAAGTCAGCTTTCGGAGTATCAAAATTCGCGTATTGCAATAATCAGAATTATAGCTTTATGAAAAGAAGAGATTTTATTAAGAAAGGTTCGATCGCCGCCGCAGGCATCCAGATATTCAATTTCCCCGTTTTTGGCAAGGGAGCGCCATCAAATAAAGTCGTTCTGGCCGTGATGGGCCTGAACAGCCGGGGTTCCTACCTGGCAAAATCATATGCCCAGCTGCCCAATGTTGAAATCGCTTATATCTGTGACGTGGAAGATGGTGCGATCCAGCATGGCTTTGATGCGCTGAAAGACGCTCCCCGAAAACCCATACTGGTGAGGGATATCCGCGAGCTTGTTCAGAAAAAAGATTTCGACGGGCTGCTGATAGCAACACCGGACCATTGGCATGCGCCCGCGGCTATTTTGGGTGTTTCGAACGGCAAAAATGTCTATGTCGAAAAACCATGCGGTCAAAATCCGGCTGAATGTGAAATGCTGGTTCTGGCGATGAAAAAGTATGGGAAACTGATACAGATGGGAAATCAGCGCAGATCATTCCCGACACTGATTACAGGCTGCAAAGGAAGTGCATGACGGGGCGATTGGTGACCCCTATATGGGGAAGGCATGGTATGCCAACGATCGCAAATCTATTGGAATCGGAAAGTTAAGTTCCGGTTCCTTCAACACTCAATTATGAACTCTGGCAGGGCCCGGCACCGCGGAAAGAATATAAAGACAATCTCATTCATTATAACTGGCATTGGTTCTGGCATTGGGGAACAGGAGAAGCCTGTAATAACGGAACGCATGAAATTGACTGCTGCCGCTGGTTTCTGGGTGTGGATTTTCCAACGAAAGTTACTTCGTCCGGTGGACGATATGCTTATCAGGATGACTGGCAAACGCCCGATACGCAAATTGCATCATTGAATTCGGAACAAAAAAGCTCATTACATGGGAAGGCAGGAGCTGTAATAAGTTTCCGGTGGAAGGATCAGGAAGGGGATTTATTATATATGGTGAGAAAGGAACCCTGGTAAATCTGGGAGGGGGGGATTATAAGATTTATGATACAGCCAATAAACTGGTTAAAGAAGTGAAAGGTGAAATGGCTGCTGATCCGAACGAATCCTGTGAGTGCAACAGGCAATCTCGACTTCTATCACTTCGAAAATTTCGTCAACAGCATTCCGTGGAGAAGCAAAACTGAATTCTCCGGTCGACGAAGCCCAGAAAAGTGTATTGCTTTGTCACCTCGCCAACATTTCACAAAGAACCGGCACTTCATTGGATTGTGATGAAAAAAACGGGCACATACTTCACGATACAAACGCCATGAAACTCTGGCAGAGAGAATATGAGGCAGGGTGGGCACCAATGATTAAGGCCTGAGGCCTTAATCTCGAGTATGGGAGTATGGGAGTATGGGAGTATGGGAGTATGGAAACTGGATTTTCGTGAATCGTATATCGTTTATCGATTCACGATTCACGATCCACGATCAACGGTCAACGGTCAACGGTCAACTCACTCCCCTCAAGACCCTCTCTGCGACCCGCCAGTTAACTTGGTATTCCGTGATAATCCCTTCGTATTAAGCTTCCCTTTTTGGTTTTGCTGATTCGGTTTGGTATTTCCGATTCCGCCACCACCCGGGCGGTTATCTTTTTTGTTTTTCTTATTTGGGATAAGCGACATAGAACATTTATTTGCTATAAAGATAAATAATTCTGCAAAATTCTTCGTAAAGGATGGTCAAAATTCTCATAATAACTGCTTTTGATTTGTTAATCGATGACAGATCATCCAGTATGGAAATAAATTAAGCATATTTTTAGGTCTTATTTATTTACTGTGCAAGGATATGTAAGACCATTCGGAAGATTATTCTTCACCAGATATATTCTTTGTGTTTCTTACTTCCTTACAAGCTCAATTCTTCACGCACAGACAATTCAATCTTCCGCATACAGAGATTCAGTGGCTGTTTATCCTCCCGGATGTTTTCAGAAATTTAATATAAAAAAGTTTATCGGTCCGGCAGCCTTAATTACTTATGGTTATATAGCTACAAAATCTGAAGCTTTATTTAATATAAGCAAGTCAGTTCAACAATATGTGTGGGTTGATCATCCTCATAATACAACTACGATCGATAATTACCTTCAGTTTGCACCGGCTGTTGCTGTTTATGCATTAAATCTTGCAGGGATAAAAGGAGAACATAATTATATTGACATGAGTATGATCTTCCTCATCTCTAATGTTATTATGGAAGGGTTTGTTTATCCTATAAAAAATGTAAGTCATGAGTTACGTCCGAATGGCAACGATTATCAGTCCTTTCCTTCGGGTCATACGGCAGAAGCATTCCTTTCTGCTACATTTCTCTTTGAAGAATATAAAAATGTATCTGTCTGGTATGGAATAGGAGGATACCTGGTGGCTGGAACTGTGGGTTATTTACGTATTTATAATAATGCACACTGGATGCATGATGTCATTGCAGGTGCAGGGTTTGGTATTGCATCAACTGAGCTCACTTACTGGCTGTATCCATTATTAAAAAGGACTTTTTTCCCAAAATCCTGCGGTAAAAAGATGGTTGTCCCCGTTATGGAATCTCACGGCGCAGGTCTGGCCTTTATCCAGCTTTTTTAGTATTAATTTTTTATTATCTATTCTCACACTCTCACACTCTCACACTCTCATAGTGGTTTAACATTTTCTTCTGTTTGTTTATATACCAGAACTGTACGGATACGGACAGTCTTATAGGCTTGAATCCATTGCCCTGATTGATTTTCAGCGTTTTAATGTTTTGGCACGCCATTCCATTACAGAGTATGAGCGACACAGATTTTTTCTTTATGTTTTTTTGAAGCAGCTGCAACATGATCGGGAAACCTGCGTCTTATATTCAGAAACTAATTGAAAACATATAAAACATTAATCATGAAAAAGATCATCTTATCCATCGCAATTCTGCTGGCGCTTACCGGCACTTCATTTGCAAAAACCACAACCAAAATCAACGAACGCGTTTTCGCATCATTTAAAAATGATTTTCACCAGGCATCAGAAGTTAAATGGGATGTAACCAGCAGCTATATCATGGCAACATTTCAGCTGGATAAAGATATCTGTATGCTTACTACGATTTCCAGGGAAACATGATCGGCCTTGTACATAATATCCTTACCAGCAGCCTGCCTGTTCAATTACAGAAGGACATTAAGAAACATTATGCTAACTACTGGGTATCTGAATTGTTCAAGGTTACCAATGATGATGGTGTATATTATTATATCCAGCTTAAAAATGCCGATGAAACCGTTGTTCTGTCTACAGAGGGTACAAATGGCTGGCACAGATATGCAGTTCCAAAAAGTAAAACAACTAATCTCTGATAAAAATTTTTAGCACTAGTCTTTTGGTTTAGATCCAGAATCCCTCCGTTCCCGGAGGGATTCTTCATTTATATAAAAATCACCATCTTCACGTCGATAAAATGATCTGATGCAAAAAACACTGGTGGTTGCAGGAGGTGGAGCAGCCGGATTTTTCTGCGCCATAACAGCAGCCAGATTACATACAGGATTAAAAGTGATCCTTGTAGAAAAAACCGGTAAACTCTTATCAAAGGTTAAGGTAAGCGGAGGCGGCCGATGTAATGTTACACATGCCTGTTTCTCGATTCAGGATATGGTTAAAAAATATCCCAGGGGATCCAATTTCGTGAAGAAAACATTTCACCAGTTTTTTACCAGAGATACCATTCAATGGTTTGAAGAAAGGGGAGTGCCTTTGAAAACAGAAGAAGACGGACGAATCTTTCCGGTCAGCAATTCTTCACAATCCATTATAGACTGTCTCCTGCAGGAAGCAAATAAATATTCCGTTGAAATCCGGCTCCATCATGAGATTAAGAACATTGAATATAAAGACAGCCCACATTCATTCATCATTCATTTTAATAATGAATTAAAACTGCAAACCGATTTTATTTGTCTCGCGTCGGGCGGATATCCGAAATCAAACATGTTTGACTGGATCCTTCCCAGCGGCCATAGTATCGAAGAGCCGGTTCCGTCTCTGTTTACTTTTAATATGCCGGCTAATTCCGTCACTTCACTCATGGGCATTTCTGTTCCCGATACTCAGGTAAAAATAAGCGGCGAATCTCTCAGGGAAAGAGGACCCTTACTGATCACACATTGGGGAATGAGCGGGCCTGCTATTTTGAAATTGTCTGCCTGGGGAGCCAGGATGCTGAAAGAAAAAGAATATCGTTTTGAAATATGTGTGAACTGGCTGGGTAATACTTCTGAACAGTCAATTCGGGATGAAATGCAAATGATCCGCGATTCTGCAGGTGGAAAAAAGATCAGGCAGAAAAATCCCTGGGGCTCCCGCAAAGACTTTGGGAATGGCTGCTTGAACAATCGGGCATTAAAGACATACACTGGGCGGATCTGCCATCCACACTTCAGAACAATTTAATTCAACATCTCACCAATATGCCGTTCGGCGTGGATGGCAAAACAACTTTCAAAGAAGAATTTGTAACTGCGGGAGGTATTCGCCTTTCCGAAATCAATCACCATACCATGGAAAGCCGCATCCGGCCCGGCTTATACTTCGCCGGCGAATTACTCGATGTGGATGGCATCACAGGTGGTTTTAACTTCCAGCACGCCTGGACGAGTGGGTTTATTGCAGGGGAAACCCATTGCTGAAATCGCTTAGCCTTTAACGTTAATCGTTGATCGCAAATCGTTGATTGATCCACGATCAACGATCAACGAAAGAAGACTGTTAAACCTAATCTCGCTGCAAACGGTGTCCCCGGTGTAAAACAAATACCTTCAACAGGAGCAGACTCCCCTTTTAATCGTGTAATGGTGTCGAACTGTGTTTCTTTCCATTTTGTATTCAACACATTATCGATTGTTAAGCCGAATTCATAAGTTTTCTTAGTATAATTTAAAACGAAATCAGTTACAAAATATCCTGCGGCAGTAAGGCTGTTATCACTATTCGCGGGTCGGTCTGCCATATAACGATATCGAAGACTTCCATTGAAACCTTCCGTTCTGCTGTAAACGTAATACCTCCGGTGCTCGTCCATATGGGTGCAAGCGGAATAAAGTTTTCTCCTTTTGCATTATCAATTGCACGTCCATAAGCATAATTGAGATCAAGGTCAAGAAATAAATATTGAACCGGTTGGTATCTGGAAAGAAAAATCAAAACCAATCCGGCGCGTTTTACCACTGAATTCAACCGTGCCACCATCTCCGCCATACACAAATTCCTGGTCAAGTAAAATATACCAGAGAGCAGCATTTACAATCAGATTATTCAAAGGTTTGAACACAGTTCCAAAATCTGTCCCGTACGCTGCCGGCAATGACATCGTTCCTCTTTCTGCAACAACCGACCGCGCATCGTTCGAATGAAATCCCTTGCCAAGATTCAGGTAAAATTCCAGGTTTTCATTTTGATGATAAAAGAAACTCAATTTAGGATTCAGGCTATGATCGTTTGTATTATATATGCCGGTTCCCTGAAACGAAGTATCCGAAGCAAGTTTATTATTATAAACATAATAAAACTGGTCAAAACGTAATCCGGCATTCATACTGAAATGATCATTCAAACGTACAGTTTCATTCACGAATGCACTGGCTGACATCGCGGTGATTTTCCCAGTTTAAATGTTTGTAAAGTAATATAGCGGTCCTTCGTGTGAGACAGTTCAGAATTATTCGTCGCATCCCCACGGAATTGAATCCCCATTTCGGAACTCAGTTTAGCTGAACCGACATAGCCTGAATGTTCATAACTGCCTTTGTATCCAAATAAATTCCTGGCTTCCTTTTGTCTTATTTCATCCCCGTTTAGAGTATCTACAAGGAAAAAACTAAAATTGGTATGCAGATCAAAAGTGTAATAGGAATAATATAGCTGATTTTTGATCATGTCGCCATTCCGAAGCGTCGTCAACGTTTGTGCATTGGCGTTAGTTCTTGAAGTAACGCCTCCTTCATTCGGATCCAGTGATCCATAGAATCCAATGATGCCCTCGGATACAGCGCGTACTGGAATCTGCCCGGATGCGTTCCATTTACTGTAAAGAGTAGAAGCAGAAAAATTCAGCCAGGTATTGCTTGAGATCTTTGCATTATATTTCGTAAAAATATTGAAACGGTTAAAATGCTCGGGATTATCAAAATAACTATTCGTATAGCGGTATTCAGTGGCGACATACCATGACTGTTGTCTGGCTTTTGCTTTTTCGCCCAAAAGATTAAACATACCTAGAATCCGGAATGTGCTGAACATACCGCCTTCCAGTTTGACGGTGTTGGCAGGCAGTACATCCATGGTATGATAATCCACATAACCTGTTGTACAAAAATCTCCTTTCTCGGCATAGTAGGGTCCCTTTCTGAAATTTACATACCCGATGGTTTCAGGAATAATAAAATGTGTATCGGCGTAACCCTGTCCATGAGCATGTGATACAAGGTTAACCGGCATGCCGTCTGCGTTGATGCTGATATCGGTCCCATGGTCGCAATCAAAACCGCGGAGAAATATCTGTTCCGCTTTACCGCCCCCCTGATGCTGCCCGATAAATAATCCTGGCACAAGGCGCAATACTTCCTGCGAATTAGTAATATTCCGAAGACCTATATCAATTTTACTGATGGCCTGGAATTGTTCACCTGGTCTTGGTGATACGGTTACGGCACTCAGTTCAATGGCAACTGGCACCAGTGAAATAATATTTTTTTTCTGGTGAAATTCTATCAGGGATATGGTCTGCGTTTTATATCCGATAGCAGATATGACAATACCCGTTGAATGATCGAAAGATTTCATGAGAAAATTACCGGCTGCATTGGTGGCTAATACTAATTTTTCAGGTAACAAACTTATGGAAGCTCCTTCGATTGGCAGATTGGTGTCACTGTCAACAATATTCCCTGTCAGGGCATTTGATTGACCGAATGCATGCCGGCTGATCAGGAAGATTAATAAAATCAGTATTTTTCTCATAATTATGAACCGGAGCTTCTGCGATAATAAACTCAGATGTAATAAAATGCAGAATAATTCTACCGAAAGATTTTAATCCTTTAAATGTACCGTCAGCATATACGTCCGATCGGTGGTTTTGGATTGAAAGAATATATTGATCAGAAAAATTATCATTCAAAAAAAACTGCTGAATGAATCTTTGGTCCATCCAGCAGTTCATAAAATAATTACATTCCTTTCTAGCTTTTTTTAGGAGTATACCAGATAGGAGAAGACCAGGCACGTTCCTGTATGGAAGCAGGTGTTCCTTTCGGTACATCTACACCCAGTGCTTTGGCATCATAAGTTGACCATCTTGGAACCGGAATTTCCAGGACCCGGATATAATAGCAGGAAGGAACTTTTGGATCAAAATCGGGATCAGTCCAGAAACCTGATAATTCTGCACTGCCAATGGTATTTGTGTAGCTTGCGTTCTTAACATCCACGGTGTTTCCAACAGGAGGTAATTTTCCTGTTGCCGGATTTATTTTCCTGTCGCCAGACCAAACCACATTGTATATTTTTTCAAAGTATTTACCATTTTTCAGTG
This sequence comes from uncultured Bacteroidota bacterium, assembly GCA_963757975.1. Taxonomy (GTDB): domain Bacteria; phylum Bacteroidota; class Bacteroidia; order Chitinophagales; family Chitinophagaceae; genus Puia. Next base: position 76,801 of record CAVWUD010000052.1, on the reverse strand, counting down.
AGACCTTGATAATCTGGATACGATCGAAGTTTCCACTGTTAGGATCTTTTATTGCCTGCATTATAAAGCCGGGAGCTTTTGCTATACCTGCCTGCGGGCAAATCTCCACCCATGGGTACACCGTTATATAGGCACTCTTTACCCATCATCTGCCCTTAATTGTTTTGATCGAAATTCCAGCCACCGAAAATCCTGATTTTCATTAATTGTCCCGAAGTACAAAACACTTCCTTCCGTTTCATCGCATCAAATAAGGCATCCCTGGTGTTTTCTTCTGCCCATACGCCGGTTAAAGCCGCAGCCGATTCTTTAATAACCTGTGTACCCACGCCGGTTGGATCATATAATCTTTTTTTAGGTGTATTGTCTACCCTGCGTGACTTCCGGGAAAATTATACTCTTCTGTGGCATTCATCCCGCTGTGCATATCTGTACCGCCTGCAAGACCCATTTTATAGGGATTACCGCCAATTGATTGCTGCATCTCCAGACCATGGCCGAAAGCCTCTCTCACATAACCTCCGCTGATTTTAGAAGGAACGTCTTTTCCTGGGTAGAGTATGTTTACCCAAAGTTCATAGTCTGCAAACTCATCATTGGGCGAAAGCGTGGGATGCGTTTCCGAAGTTCCCTTTGTCTGCATCAGTTCCGTCAGCGGCTCATTCATTATTCTGCGTTCGGAGTAAGCAAGATCAATCGGGTTACCGTATGTATCCTTCATGGCATACATTAAACCATTGCTGATATTCCCATTATGGCTGATAGCAAAAACGTCAACACCGGATTTTCTTTGTCCTTCCATCCAGGTCCAGAGGTCTTCAGGCTTATTGGAATTTAATGCCGAAAAAATTACATCAGGAACCTTCTCGCCGCGGAAAAAAACGTTCCGGTGCAGGTTTGCGAATCCTGGAGCGGAAGTCCATTCGTAAGAATGAATGGTGGTATATTTTCCGGGTTAGTTATGTTTATCAGCAATTTCAATTTCATATTTCCAGTTTGCAGCTATTACCTTAGGATCCACCAGGTACCCGATGGGTTCTGATTTTACCATGGATACACCCATCGCAGAATACGCCTTGAAAGCAGAATCCTTGTTTCCGGAATTTACCAGCATCCCAATAGGGCTTTTTGAAAGGGATTGGTGGTATCTATTAATAGCTGGTTAACGCCTAAATATTCTGCATGATCGGTGAGACAGGTAAAATCCAGCCCCTGTTTGCGCTGCATTTTTACACCCAGGTATTCAATTTCCCCGCCGGCATCAAATTCATAAGTCTGATCGGGTGTTGTCCTGCATCCGAAATTATACGCATCAAAAGACATGGCCGAATGGGTATGCGTACTGCCGAAATAACAATTTTTTCGGGATTGGGAGGTGAAGGCTGGTCCTTCGCCGAATCCGTTGTTCCTGTTGAATCTGGGAGCTACTTCTTTACTGCTCCGCTATTGCACGAAATAAATCCGACAAAGAAAGCCATAAACAAAAACATTAGAAATTTCATGTTCTTTGATTTTGTATTATGATTAAAACCATTCAGCCAGTCTAAGGTACCAATTTAGACCCGGCACCTTCCACATCGCTCTGATCGATTGCTCGTTTAACAGTTAAACCATAAAGGAAATAAATAGCCGCCAATCTCTGAAAAAACCAAACGGAAGCCATACCGCCAATAACATACGGTGGAACCCACCGGGACCATTGCGGAAAGGTTTTAATTAGTTTTTTGAGGATCCAGATTATAGTCATTACCACAAGAATGAACATCAGCTGCCCGATTTCCACACCCACATTAAAAAAAATAGCGTAAGGGGAATTTCATTGGGCGGCAATCCCGACATTAGCCAATGCCCCGGCAAAACCAAATCCATGAAGTAAACCAAAAATAAAAGAAACTACCCAGGGATAACGTACTGCTAAACACCGTTTCCCCCTGATAAAATGAACAAGTTCAACAGCCAGAAAAATAATGCTGAACGCGATAACGGCTTCCACCGGGGCAGGTGGAATATGAACCCAGCCAAGCGTCGCAGCTGCAAGGGTTATACTATGCGCGAAGGTGAATGCGGTAATCGTTTTAACCAGTCTTCTTGTTCCCTTTCACAATGAAAATAAAGCAAGCACGAATAAGAGGTGATCAATTCCGAATAAAATATGCTCAATGCCCAGCCGCAAATAATCCAAACCGGCAAAGCAGATTGCTGAATCTTTTGATAAAAAAGGAGGGATCTGAAGGACGGATGATCCTGGTAATCCGGGTTCCGTCTGCAAACCGAATGTTCACCAGTACATCAGTAATGGTATTTTTCAACCCGTCAATAGTAATCGATTGTCCGGCGACAGACAGGGGGGTGATGATTTTCCACTCGCGAATTAACGCGGTCCCGCTGGATGAATTTTCGGAGGCGGAATCAGTCAGCCATCCCGATGATAAAACAGGAGTCAGATAAATTCCCGATTCCCCCGAAACCGGCTGCTTCCAGAATATTTCGATCCTGTTTTTAAATTCACTGATCTCCAGGTATGCAGGCCGGATTTCATGTGCTTTCACACACAGAAAAGTTACCAGAAAGAATAACAATAGCTTACCTCAGTTTAATTTTTTTCATTGCAATAGGCCGTTCAGTCGACCTTTAAATCCACGTGGTATTTTTCGATGAGTTTTACCATGGCTTCACCGTCCATCTGATTTAGTTTGTCGCTTTTATAAGATTTAATTACCTGTTCTTTTATTTCGCTTAATGGCGGAATCATACTACCCTGTCTTCTGTTTACATACATCAAATGGCAGCCATAACCTGACAAGAAAGGACCGGCCCATTTATTTTGTTTAATCGTAAATAAGGAATCCGTAAATGGTGAATCGCCGAAAAGCCCCTTGCCTCATGTTTTATCCAGATTATTATAATCATATAACAGCATAAAACGGTCACCGAGTTCCGGCGCCCTGGCAGATCTGGTTTACTTTCCATAGTATGCAAAATCCCCTTCGCTCTTTTGTCTGGCTTTTTCAATAATGCCGTTGATCGGCACTGAAATAAATGTGAGAAAAAGACACTTTGGGTTTCTCGGAAAACTTAAAGGCATTTTGCCGGAAATAAGTTTCTAATTCCAACGGACCGGGATCCGGAATAATAATATTGTCTTTGATTATAAAGCCATTTTCTGCTGCAGTCGTCTTTTGATTATTTCATCATCCTGGTCCAATCCAAGTTGTTGTGCCTCTCTCACCAGTACTTCCTGCCTAATATAATCATCGATTGCCTTCTTAATTCATTGCTGTTTGGTGCTTTTCCAAACTGGGTTTCCCATGCCAGGGTAAGTTTGCTGATTACGGTTTTATCAATGTTAATTTTATGTACTTCCCTTCTTCTTTGATACGTAGGAGGATGAAATAAAGATCAACAGACCTATCAATAGAAAGTGAAGCAACGGCTCCGTAAGAAGATGTTTTATTTTGGGTATCATATAATTGGAGAATTGATTTGTTTCATTATTTGCAACTTAGCATAAATTTATATACTTAATACCAGGTATTCCAGGCTCTTCGGAACCCATTGATTTTATATTATATAGAAAACAAAAGCTCATTGACCAACTCATGACCTTCAATAAATATTATTTACATGAAACCCTTCATATGTTTTATATTGCTATTGGTTTTTATCAGCAATTCAAAATCTCAAACAACAGAAAAATTGACTTTAAAGAAAGTGCTTTTAGCCCAGTTGAAAACAAGCCATAATAAAGAAGAATGGTTTGCTCCATTGAATATTGCCATCGCGGGACTGACTCCTGAGCAGGCCAACTGGAAAGAAAAAGGCGCCGATCATTCGATCGCTGAGCTAACCACCCATATTATTTTCTGGAACCAGCAGGAATTATCAAAATTCCTGGATCAGCCCGCGCCGAAATATTCAGGCGATAACAATGAAACCTTTTCACCTGTTGATAAAGACTCCTGGCCGGCAACGGTAAAAAAGGCGGACAGTCTTCTGATCAGCTGGGAAAATGCCATTGAGGCTGCCGACGAAAAAAAACTCGAAGCATGGTATGAAATCATAGGGCATATCAGCATGCACAATGCTTATCATACCGGGCAAATTGTATATATCAGGAAAGTGCAGGGTAGCTGGAACCCTGCCACTGGCGTCAAGTAATCGTATATCGTTAATCGTGCATCGTAGATCGATTCACGATACACGATCCACGATAAACGATAATCTATCATCAATACTAACCATGAAGGGCCTTCAAACAATCATATTTCTTTTTATCTCCAATACATTCATGACTTTCGCCTGGTATGGGCACCTACGTTTTAAGGACTTTTCCTGGGGGAAAAATATGGCACTTTTTACAGTCATTCTTATCAGCTGGGGACTTGCATTTTTTGAATATCTTTTCCAGGTTCCTGCCAACCGGATTGGCTTTAAAGAAAACGGCGGTCCCTATTCCCTGGTGCAGTTAAAAACCATTCAGGAAGCCATTACACTTACTGTGTTTGTTACTTTTACGCTGATTTTTTTCAAGGAAGAAAAACTGGCGTGGAATCATCTGGTTGGATTTGCATTCTTAATAGCCGCTGTATTTTTTGTTTTTAAAAAGTGGTAAATATCATTTAGCTGGATCTGTATTAACCCTTCATTTACACAGGTTCGCCCGATCATGAGTTATATTGAACATTCATGTAATAAATCGCATATCTTAACTCTTAATATTAAGTTTGCGGCCTGTCAATGGGACGCTTAACGCGGAACGCATAACGCTTAACGCGGATACTTTTTTCTTTTTAACAGATTCCCGTAATGAGAAATATTTATTTTTTCCTTTTTGTTTTTTCCTTTTTACTTTTTATCTCCTGCCGTCAAAAACGCATCGGCAATCCGCGGGTCCTGGTATATACAAATCATACTCCTTCAGACGGATGTCACAGCCGCTATCCAGGCCTTGCAAAAACTGGGAGATATCAACGGATTTGAAATTAATGCTACCGACACGACAAATCTTTTTACGGATGATTCCCTGTCCGCCTATGCTGCCATATTGTTTTTAAATCGTTCAGGTGTTAACATCTGGTAACAATGAAAGAATAGCCCTGGAACGATTCATCCAGGCGGGCGGTGGATTTGCAGGAATTCATCCGACGCAAAAACCTTTAACTGGCGCTGGTATGGGCGTATGATTGGTTCAACAGGAGATTCCGGTGTTTCGTTCATGCATCAGGAATATGATGGCGGCCGTGCTGAATATAATAATGACAGCCTGACGGCAAAAAATGCAGACGACGATGCACATTTGAAAAATGGTATTGAATGCTATTGAATATGCGATCGGTCATTATAAACCGCTCGATTATAGCGAAGGCGACAACTCCCTATCCTCCTTCTGAAGATCATTTTACTAAAACATATATTGGTTACAGGATACATTTTACGAGCCAACAGAAATGACCATTCTTCCAAATCTGGATATCCTGATCCTGCAACGGCGGGGGGAAATCATGTTGTATAAGCAGGAAACGGGCAAAGGTAAAACAGGCAGGATTCCTGAATGTATATTTTCATTGCAAAAGTTAAAGGTGTTAATGTAGAAGAAGGGATGCTGGGATCTGTCGAAGGATCCGGATTTCAAAAACAATCACTGGGTATATATTTATTACAGTCCCGCCGATAGTTCCGTGAATCGTTTGTCACGCTTTACACTCGAAAATGATTCCATCCTCAACAGCTTCAGAAAAAGTTATCCTGGAAGTGAAATCACAACGGGATATCTGTTGTCATACGGGTGGATCGATTGCTTTCGGTCCCGACAGTCTTCTATATTTTTCAGCAGGTGATAATTCAACGCCATTTGATGAACCAGGACAGATTTATGCAAATCATGGATTCGCTCCTTTGAATGATGCTCCTGGTCATATGCAATACGATGCCGAAAGATCTGCCGGTAACAGTAATGACCTGCGTGGAAAAATCATGCGTATTCGTGTACACAAGGACGGTAGTTATGAAATTCCCTCAGGAAATCTTTTTGCTCCGGGTACAGCTAAAACCAGGCCGGAGATTTATGTGATGGGAAACAGAAATCCTTATCGTATTACGGTAGACCAGAAAAATAGTTTTCTGTATTGGGGTGAAGTTGGACCGGATGCACCGAATGATAGTCTCGCTACCCGCGGTCCGCGTGGATATGATGAAGTAAACCAGGCGAGGAAAGCCGGATATTTTCGGATGGCCATTTTTTGTCGGGAATAATTATGCCTATCGTCAGTACAATTATCTGACGGGTGTATCCGGACCTGCTTTTGATCCTGCGAAACCGGAAAATCATTCACGCAATAATACCGGCATCACGGATCTGCCACCGGCACAGCCTGCTTTTATTTGGTATCCTTATGCGGTTTCACCCGAATTTCCTGAACTGGGCACGGGAGGCCGTAACGCCATGGCAGGACCAGTTTATTATACTGATTTGTATCCCGCAGCAACACGTTATCCGGATTATTATAACGGGAAACTATTTATCTATGACTGGATCAGGGGATGGATTAAAGTAGTAACGCTTCAGCCCAATGGAGATTTTGAACAGATGGAATCTTTCATGCCGCATATGGTTTTGCATAATTGTATTGATATGGAAGCCGGTCCGGACGGAAAATTGTATTTGCTTGAATATGGAACAGGATGGTTTCAGAAGAATCCCGATGCGGGATTATCACGCATTGATTATAATCCGATAGCCACCAGCAGCTGCTGCTGCCGCTGCAGTTGTTGATACTTCTGCTTCAGCACGTGGACCATTCAGCAGCAGGTTACGCACTGACCCAGGTGATGGATTGTAAGAGTTGTCATAAGGAAGACGGTGTTTCGATCGGGCCATCATTTAAACGCGTTGCAGAAAAATATGCAGAGGATAAAAAAGCATCTGCTTATCTGAGTCAGAAAATCATGAAGGGCGGCAGTGGTGTCTGGGGAGATGTTGCGATGTCCGCACATCCGGACCTCGCGAAAAATGATATGAATCAGATTGTCGAGTATATTTTTCATTAAAGCCTAAAGCTCAAAGCCGAAAGCCGAAAACCTAAATTGTATTCGTTTAGCGTGAATCGTTTATCGTTAATCGATCTACGATCTACGGTAAACGATTTACGAAAAGAGTATGAAACGATATATAGTAATAGTGCTGTTGTTAGTGTCTCAGATCGCTCAAGCTCAAATTAAAAATTCAGCGGAGATAAGGAATGAAGAAGGGGCAGTCATTTCAGGAGCCACGATCCATGTGCTGAATACAGATATTTATGTACTGAGCAATAACGCGGGTCAGTTTACGATTCCTGATCTGCCAAAAGGGATTTATCCGGTTGAAATTTCTTCTGTCGGTTATGCAAAGATTGAAAAACAAATCCATCTTCCTCTCAGCGGAGATAAACTGGTGATACAGCTCGCGCGATCAACCACACAATTGGATGCCGTGGTGGTTACCGCCGAAAAACAGGAAGCGAATATTCAAAACGTTCCGATAAGTATTACGGCGCTTTCATCCCGCGATGTGGATGCCTACAGGCTTTGGGCCAGCGACCAGCTGAGTGGAATCGTTTCAAATTTATATTCAGCAAACCCCGGCGACGGAAGAAATGTAATTTCCATCCGTGGCATCACTTCCACTTCATATGATCCCGCCGTAGTAACTTATATTGACGGCGTTCCGCAGTTTACACTGGATACCTATATTCCACAGCTTTTTGATGTGGATCATATTGATGTTCTGAAAGGCCCGCAGGGCACACTTTATGGCAGAAACGCCATGGGAGGCGTAATCAATATCGTTACAAAAAAACCAGACGATCAATTGCATTTCTCACTGGAAGCCAGTGCAGGCAACTACGGAATGCAGCGATATACTTTTCAATTCACTGCGCCATTGATTGCAGGAAAATTATTCCTCGGTGTGGCCGGATTGTATGAAGGATCCAATGGTTTTTATACCAACGATTACAACGATACACATTTTGATAAACAACACCGGTTTGGTGATAATATTTACCTGAAATATCTGCTGAACTCACAATGGTCCTTCACCCTGAATATGAAAAATCTCTGGAACCGCGACAATGGAGCATTTGCTTTGAACCCATCCGTATCTGATGCATTTGTAAATCCTTATCACCTGGATCAGAATGCTATCGGAGAAATGGTCGACAATACACTGAACAGCTCACTGATGATCCGGCATACCGGTGCAAAAGTAGATTTCAGTTCGCTGACTGCTTACCAGTCGAATTACAGGATTTATCAAACGCCTGTTGACGGAGACTTTTCTCCATTGGATGCAATCAGTATCGTGAATAATTATGGCAAGCCATGGAATAAAGTAAATGCATGGACGGAAGAACTCCGTCTTTCTACGGCAACTGCTTCGTTATCTCCGCTGAAATGGACCGTCGGATCTTATTTTTTATTCAGAAAGCACCCAATGAACAGGGTGTTCATTTTGGTGCCGATGCCGCGGCAGTGGGTTCGCCCGACAGTAATTACACTATCATCAATACGACCAGATTAAAAAATGAAGGAGTCGCTTTTTACGGACAGGCAGCGTATACCATATCAAAATCATTTTCTGTGACGGCTGGGTTCCGATATGATTATCAGCAATCCAGTGAAGAAGTGTCCGGTCTCTATCTTCCCGATGGTTCAACGACCGGATTTGTTACCCAGCCGGATACTTCAGGAAAAGCAACTTTCAATGCTGTGAGCCCCATGATTTCTGTTTCCTATCATGCCAGTGAAAATGCGCATATATATGTCAGTTATAACCGCGGGTACCGCACCGGGGGACTGACACAACTTTCGACAGACCCGACGCAACCGCCACTGTATCCGTATCAGCCGGAGTATAGTAATAACTATGAACTTGGATTCAAGAGTAATTATTTTTCTAACCGGCTGCACGCTAATCTGGCTGTCTTTTATAACACAGTACAGAACGCACAGGTTCCGACATTAATTCTTCCGGATGCAATAACGGTAATTAAAAATGCAGGCGGTCTGACCAGCAAAGGATTTGAAGCAGAAATTCAGGCACTACCATTGACAGGACTGGAAGTAACTTATCATATTGGATATACTCATGCGACCTATACGAGCGGTGATCTTTCTTCCAATGGAAACCAGGTGCCGCTGGATGGGAAATACCAGGTATTTACGCCCGACATCACCTCCATGCTGGCGGTTCAGTATAATAAACATATCACCAAATCGGCCAGTGCTTTTATAAGAGGGGAGTGGTATTACTTCGGAAAACAATATTTTGATTTGGCTAACCAGGTAGAACAATCCAGCTTATCAGTTATTCAATGCAAGCGCAGGTATTACATATAATCAGGTCGGCCTTTCTGTTTGGCTGCGCAATATCACGGGTACGCAATATATTGCTTATGCCTATGACTTCGGCGCCGCACGATTGGGTGATCCGTCTACGATTGGAGTTACACTTAGGTACAAATTTCGTTGACCGTTGACCGTTGATCGTTGATTGTGAATCGATAGACGATATACGATAAACGATCCACGAAAACATTTTCAACCCTTGCACTCTCACACTCTCACACTCTCACACTCTCACACTTGTTTGAGTTTCCCAAAGTGAAGTAGATGATTTTTCCTCTTCGCCAGTCGCAGGAAAATAAATCCCAAAACCAGGCAGATAATCAATGCCTGGATGGAGTTCTGCGGACCGAGCGGGCCGCCGGTGATGAGGCGCGAACCAGTTATTTTACTGTCAAATAAACTTTTTGTAATGGAGATACTGGGATTAATCGCACCATAAATTCCCGGCTCGGTAAAATCCCAGGCGAAATGTATAAAAATGGGAAGCCATAAACTCCTTGAAAATACATAGGCAGCCGGAAGTAAAAGCCCGGCGTTGATGGAAGTAGAAAGAACAGAAATAAGATTTCCATCTTTTACGCCACTGTGTGCAATGATAAATATTATTATCATGATCGTTATGGATACCGCTGTTCCGAATTGTTTTTCTATCAGGCGGAACACGATACCTATAATAATTATTTCCGCTACAAAACCAGCGGTGAGCGCCATTATAAATGCTGGTAACATATTACTGAAAGGATTGACCTGAACGATGGTAAAATCCCCTGCGATGAAAATGACGAATATGAACGATGATTGCAAAAGGAATCCTGTAAAAAAACCAAGATTTGCATTGCTGCCAAAAGTGGAAGAACTTAATTCAGTAATTTTTCTTTTTTCATAAAATGAGAAAAGAAAGATATAGATTAATAATGCCGCCAGGGCTTCTGAAATTCCAACGATCCCATTTATTAATTCATCAGATATTTTTATTTTTTCCAGAAGTGGCCTGAGCGCAGATTCAATCAATATAACAGCGCCGGCAATGGCAGCAATACCAATGACGATTTTGGTAATGAAGAAGAAAAGAATTTTGTTGAAGATATTTATCTTATTCATGTATTCGTTAATCGTATATCGTGGATCGTGAATCGAAGTTAATAGATCGATATACGATACACGATCCTCGATCAACGATGACAGTTAGCGTAAAGTTAATACCCGAACCGGTTCACCCTAACCATCCACTGTCCGCTCGTAAAATCAGGCATGTCGACTGTCTGATTGCCGAGCTCAATACTCATTTCACTCAATGGCGTGATGGAACTCCATGCAGCAGCATCATAAACATCCATGGGCGTGTTGGTTTCATTTTTTGCTGATTCCACGAAATCCTGGAGCACGAAGAAATCCATGCCTCCATGTCCCGCGTTCTCAGCTTCCTTGCCCCATCGCTGCCAGTCCGGGTGATCATATTTATCCAGATAAGGTTGTGCAGGTTCCCATACGTCGGATTTTACGCTGACTCCTTCAATGTAGAGCGACTGATTCACATCCATCCAGATACCATGCGTTCCCTGTACCCGGAATCCAAGAGAATAAGGCCTCGGCAAACTGGTATCATGTTGAAGTAAAATGGTTTCTCCATTCGCACAACGGATCTGGGTTGTGACAACATCACCGAGTTTGAATTCCACTTTTGCATTTGGATGATCGGGGCCACCCTTCTTCACAATATATTCATGAAGTCCGCGCGATTTGCTGGCGAAGGAACAAAGTGAAACAAATCGGTTACCATAATTGATATTCAGCATTTCCGCAATGGGTCCGATGCCATGGGTAGGATAGAGGTCGCCATTGCGATGCACGCTGTGGTTGGTTCGCCAGCGCGCTTCAGAAAAACCCTTCTCTCCAAATTCAACGCCGCTGTTATATGGAGTTTTTCCATCATTCAATTTTACTCCGCGCAGATCATGCTGATATCCACCCTGCATATGTATGAGTTCTCCGAAAAGTCCCTGTCTCACCATTTGCAATATGGCCATCACATCGCGGCGGTAACAAACATTCTCCAACATCATCACATGTGCGCCATTTTGCGATGCGGCATTCACAACGTTCCAGTGATCCTGTAAAGTAATACCCAGCACCACTTCCGTTCCGATGTATTTGATGCCGGCAGAAATTCCATCCAGTATCATCGGTGTATGCCATTCCCAGGGTGTTGCGATAAGAATTGCCTGCAGATCTTTTTCTTCCAGTAATTTTCTATATGCATGCGGATCGCCTGTGAATATTTTAGGCATTGGCCGCCCTGATTTCGTTACCAGCTCACGCGCGGACTGAAGCATGCGTTCATCGATATCACAAATGGCAACCACATCGACATCGGGCCGCTGCAATGCGTTCCACAAATGATTTTGTCCACGGAGACCGGTACCTATAATGCCCATCCGGATTTTTGTGGAAGAAGAACTTGCAAAAAGGGTAGACGGACGCATCAGTCCGATTCCTGCTCCGGCGATGGATATGTTTCTTACGAAATCTCTTCTTTTCATTTTATAATTGTTTTTTTATCGATGACGGATGACCGATGACCGAATTTAGATTGAAATGCACTTGAGGTTAATTTTATCGAAGATAATTATCTTTACGCCATAGATCGTAGATCGTGTATCGTTGATCGATCTGCGATACACGTTCCACGATAAACGAACGAAAGGTCTACAACTGTACTAGTTGGTTCCTTATTGCATATAAAACCAGTCCCACGCGGTTGCTGACATTGAATTTTTTGAAGAGGGATTCGCGGTAGCCGTCTACCGTGCGTTCGCTGACGAACATTTCGTTCGCGATCTGCTGATAATTTTTTTCACTGCAGGCATGTTTCAGGAATTCGTTTTCCCGGTCGGTCAATTTTGGAAAGGCGTTCGCAGAATCCTGTCCGCCCATGTGGATGGACTGGATCACTTTGCGCGTGAGAACTTCATTATAATAATATCCCTTGGCGAGGATTTCTTCAAAGGCAACCTGGAGTTCTTTGGGATCTGCATCTTTCAGAATATATCCACGCGCACCCTGGTGGATCATTTTAATAATGGTCGTGTCCGAATCCATCGTGCTCAGCGCAAGCACGCGCATTCCAGGATGATTTGCATGAAGCCAGGCAGCCGTTGCATAGCCATCCATGATGGGCATATGAATATCCAGCAAAACGATATCAGGTAAATGACCGGGTTGAAGCTGATCGATGAATTCCCTGCCATTGCTTACATCCATTAATACTTTATAGTTGGGAAATAAATTAATGAGCACTGCCAGTCCTTTGCGGAACATGGTATGATCATCCACCAGGGCGACATATTTCGGGTCAGACATATTTCATTTGAATTTGCAGTGTTGTTCCTTCACCGGGTTTGCTCATAATTTCTGCCTTACCACCCACAAGTGTTGCTCTTCTCAGAATATTCTGTAGTCCCAGTCCTTCTCTTTTATTTAATTCTGTTTCAGGATTAAATCCAATACCATTATCAAAAATGGTAATGTACATGCGGTCTTCCATATATCGTATCGAAACTTTTACATCGGAAGCTCCCGCATGTTTAATGATATTCTGCAGTCCTTCCTGTACGATCCGGAATGCGATCAGCTTATCCTGGTCGGGAATATTTTTTTCTGTTCCCTGCACATCAGAACTTATTTTAATGAATCCGCTCCGGTTAATACGACGGATTTCCTGACTGATACTTTCCTGGAGACTTATCTGCTGAACACGCTGACTGCTGAGACTTTTTGCGATATCGCGCAGTTCGGTCATCGCGAGACTGATACTTTCTTTTACATTCCCCAGCAATTCACCATCTACGGTTTGTTTTTGTTCCATGATGCCCAGCTGCACTTTGGCAAGGCTCAGGATCTGACCAACATTATCGTGGATCTCCTGGCTGATCATATCGAAAGTCTGTTCCTGAATTTCAAGTTTGGATTCCAGCAGTTGTTTGTCGAATGTGGCGCGCATGAGTTGGGTTTCTTTACTCATTTGTACTTTTTTATTATTATAATAAAACAGCATGACCAGGAACAGAACGCCCAGGAAAAGCAGTATGATGATCACTGCGATGATGACGAAAACTACCTCGTTCTTTGTGTTCTGCATAGAATAAAAGCATAGCTATAACCCAGATACACAATGGCATTTACTACGGGCATAATGGCATTGTACAAAGATTTATGGGCGATTTCAACATGATTTATCGCTATGTAAGACTGGAGACCGAGTACGACCAGGGTTATCAATCCGAAAAAAAGATTCAGAGAATTAATCCAGAAATAAGGTTCTTTCATAAAGTTCAGTTCTTTCTCGTCAAATACAGTCAGTCTCACCAGGCAAAGACCTGAAAAAACGATGATCATAATTTCAATTAACCCGAGGGAATACGTATTGAATTGTATAAATCCCTGGTTAAATCCCAGGTTGAGAATCACCAGCAGCATGCATAAAATGCAGACGATAAAATAAATCACGGATTCCTTCCTGGTTAAAAATAGCATTTTGCCCGCTAAATAAAACAGGAAGGGTGTTGAAATCAACAGGTACAGATTATAAATAAAATAGTTGGATGTCCAGCCAAATGCACGGAAATTTCCCCCTATCAGTTCCGTAATATTTACGATTACAAGAAAAGGAATAAAAGCCTGGAGCGAACAGGCTTTTAGTCCTTTCCGGCAATATATGGCGACGCAGAGGCTGATGATCTGAAAATATTCATACCAGGCAATCTGCATAAATTATGGTTGAAGGCCACCCAGATCATAACCGGTTCCACCGCCTGAACCCGAATCACCACTTCCATTGGGTTGTGCAACCAGCGCTCTCACAACCGTGCCGGTGGAAGCATCTGCCGGCATCAGGAAGATGGCAATCCTGCCATTGTAGGCAGCCCTTTTTGCGGCATTAGGCTGATAAGTATTTAAATAATTCATATCATAAACGCCCAACTGCACATTGATCACCAGGGTTTTGCCAGCTGCAGCATACTGAGCCATGGTTGCACTCAGCCAGTTTTGTAAGTTCTGGGCATTGAATGATTCACCACTGGTGAGCATGGCTGATTTTTTAATTTTAATGTCTACACTTTGTCCCCCCGGATTGGTAAACCCAAACTGTGCCATATAAGCGGGGAAGCGATTGATACACGCCTGGGCTGAATCGATATTTACGGCTCTGCCGCCTGTATCTGTTTCCATTTTATCGTGATTTACGATAAATAGATCAGCAGGCTTTGGTGCGCGTGATGCGTGATTAATATTTCTGAAAGAAAAAAGAAAAACAGTGGAAAACAGGAGAAGGTGTGGGATGGTAGTTTTTTGTAACATATACAAGGTTTTGATTCTGACTTTAAAATACGTAGAATCTGAATCACCTGAACGTGAAGAGAAAGAAACGGGATTAAACACGAGGGTACCGGGAAAAATACCCGGATAAGAATCCTGTTTTATCCCATTGTGTAGGGTGATTAAACGGTATAAGTTTGTTGTCGAAGCCCTGAAACCTAAACCATCAACCATTACCTTATCCGATACGTATTACCGTTGAAGACACTTTGAACTTTATCTCGTGGACTAGCAATCGTTTGGCTTTCCTGTTCTCAGGCGAGCCTTTTTTTTAATTGTTAATTGTCAATTGTTAATTGTTAACGCTACTATGTTACAAAAACACGAAGGGTAAAAGAGAATTTTATTCCGTTTACAATTAACAATTAACAATTGACAATTAACAATTAAAATAAGGTTAGCTGCCGCTGCGTCTTGATTTTAGGAAGCAGGTTCTTAAAGTGTTTTTCTTCAGGAGAAATCTGGTAAACGTCCGTTTCTTTGTAGCGGCTGGCAATGATGATACGGGTTTCAGAAGGAACAGAAGTAAAAAGAGATTCCACCAGTTCCGGTGAATTATTTTCCCTTGAAAGATGGGAGAGAAAGAAGTGACTCATAAACGCGGGTTTGTGCCTGATATACAGGTCCAGTGCCTGACGGTTCGATAAATGTCCGCTGCCCCCGCGGATCCTGTTTTTCAGATACACAGGATATGAACCGTTTTGCAGCATGTCTTCATCATAATTCGTTTCGAGAAATGCAGCGTGACATAGTTTGAAATAATGTATCAGCTGATCGCAGGGTTCACCGATATCGGTAAAGACGCCGATGTTCGTTTTAGCGGCACTCACGATAAAACTGTGTGGGTCACAGGCATCGTGTTTTTTCCTGAAAGCCGTAATACGAAGACCCCCGATCATAACAGGTTGTGTGGCAGTAAAATGAAAAACATGTTTACGGATTCTTCCAAAACCCGCTTCTTTTAAAGTAGGCTGACTGAAATAAACGGGAATTTGGTATTTGGCTACGATTTGGGATACACCCTGGATATGATCGCTGTGCTCGTGAGAAATAAATATGGCCTTTACCAGGTTCATGCTTAACCCCAATCTCTTCATTCTCAGTTCGGTCTCCCTGCAACTCAGTCCCGCATCAATAAAAACCGCCTCTGCTCCATTACTTATATAATAGCAGTTGCCATTACTTCCGGAATTCAGCGATGCGATAGATAAAGACATGTTAGCCACGAAATTAGCAGTCTGGTGGAAATAAAAGCCGGATGTGAAGAAAAAAACCCCTGAAAGACAGCAGCTTGTATCTTATGCCATTTATTCGGGATTCAAAGGGTATGAAGTACATATTAATTTGTATGGAGTTCGTAGTTTGATCGTTGTTTCTTCGTATAACTGACCGAACGATATACGAACGACATACGAACGATATACGAACCGGGTACGAACAAACTAATAATGATGTACGGAGAAATATGGAATGAACTATGAAGGATATGCGAAAAATCAAAAATGAGGTGTAACCAACGAACTGCCAAATACCCTACCTCAAAATGCAACTTTATTTAAACTTTTTTTTCCCGTTCGATAAGCGAATTTAATAAAAAAATTTCATTTTTGTAATGTCAGCCATTTTTTGTCGGTCAGCAGATATGGGTAACGCTGCGGTTAAATGAATTATCCTATTCATCCTGCTGATGGCGTTGCTTCAAATAATGGTTGATATGAAATCCAATTTATTTACACGTAAATTAAATCCTATGGGAACATTTTCAGATGGTATCCTTGGTGGCTTTCGTGGAACGGTCGGCCCGGTGGTCGGCAGTTCATGGAAAGGCGTCAATGTGATGCGCAGCAAACCTCGCGGCAGAAAGAGGTAAATCTTCTCGAGGACAACTTAAACAGAATGCGAAAATGTCGCTGATGTCTGGTTTCCTGAGTCCTTTGAAAGGATTTTTGAACAATACTTAGACAGCGTAACGGTTCATATGTCCGCCTTCAATAAAGCATTATCGTATAATATGCGTAATGCGGTTGCGGGCGACTATCCTGCATTTACGGTCAACTTCGAACAGGTTATCCTTGGCCGTGGTGATTTGCTGAATGTAAAAATGCCGACGGCGTTCTCTTTATACGTTGGGAACGCTTAAGTTTTAGCTGGACTGACAACAGCGGTGTGGGAAGCGCAAGGGCAACGGATAAGGCATTCGTTGCTGTTTTTTGTGAAGTCCTAAAATCAATGGATATCCAGCGATCAGGGCTCATTAATTATTGCCGGCAGTTATACATTAGATGTAGCTGCATTCAGCGGCAAAGCGGTACATGGCTATATTGGCTTTTTGTCCGCAGATGGCAAGTTTGTATCTACCAGCCTGTACCTGGATTAGTAAACATTCTGTAATCAAGACATAATCTAATCTGACCCTTCGGGGTTTCGTGAGGGCTGCCGTGAGGCGGCCCTTTTATGTTTCTCCGGATGTCATAAATTGGGGCTTCAGTTTTTAAGAACAATTTTATTAACCAACAATAAGCTCAATGGCAAAGAAAGAATTCAGAGTACTTGTAGCGGAGCAAAAAATATTAAACCGCATTTATGTTGTACGAAACCAAAAGATAATGCTGGATGAAGACCTCGCAGAAATGTACAAAGTTGAAACAAGACGCTTAAATGAGCAGGTTAAACGCAATTTAAGCAGATTTCCCAAAGATTTTATGTTCGTGCTTTCAGATAAGGAATTTGAAAACTTGAAGTCGCAAAATGCGACATCAAGTTGGGGAGGAAGACGAAAGCTGCCAAGCGCTTTTACGGAACAGGGGGTTGCTATGTTATCCAGTATTTTAAACAGTGATGTCGCCATTGAGGTAAATATCAAGATCATAAGAGTGTTCACAAAGCTTCGAGAATACGCCCTTACACATAAAGACATACTATTACAACTCACCAAGATGGAAAAGGAAGTCAAGGGCAATAGCAAAGACATTGAAAACATCTTTATAGTGCTGAAAGAACTGATAGAAAAACACAGCACGTCATCGCCAAGAAATAAAATCGGGTTTAAACAGTACTAGTAGAATAACTATCAGGAAACGTGTTAGTGGCTGTATTTCTTTTTCTGGTCCTCGAAATAATGCTTTTTCAGATTTTCTCTTGAATCGATATTTGGTCAGTTTCAAAGGCATTCCCCAGGATGTGGGAAATTTTGTTTATACCTGCGAATACAGTGTAGGGCCGGTGAAGAAAACAAAAAAAGAATTTGTAATTCTATTAAGATGATATGAAACCTGGAGGAGTAAGGGTTTTCCCGCTAGAAGATTATTTTATAAATAGCATTAACAAATCAATAACATGGTATTTTATTGGACAATTTAATGCCGGGTAATTTTTTACATGTTTAATTAAATTATTCAAAAAAATATTCAGCGCAAAATATTTGTGATATTGGATTTCATTAAAAATTATTCAAAAAAAATAATTCATTAAAAGTATTTTAAAAGATGAACCATATCAGTCAAAAAAGACAATTCATCTAAGGGTTAACCCTTATGGTATTTTCGCGAGTAAAAAATGCCTTTGATTTTTATATGCTATCCGCCTTTATATTTGGTTAAACGATCTGTAAAAATAAATCTCCTACGAAAAAAGACTGCTGATTTTGCTACTGGAAATCCTGTGATGTTATTTTCCTTCTTGTACTGATTAAACCTTGTCGATCTGGTCCACCGGATATTTATTCCGGTTAATGTTTGGAGTTTAATTTCTCCAGATCAAAAAATGTGAAAACATTTTAATAGGAATTATTTGTCATTGTGCGTGAGGAATAAACGATTCTGAGAGCAATGAATGAAATTAGATTTTCTCAAAAGAACTGAAACTGATTCGATATACGTTTTTTAACCTTCAATCATCATGTGTACGACGTTAAAAGAAAGTGTACTTTTTGCTAGCGAGTATTTTTCAAGTTTAAGTTAGTGGATATTTTTTAAGTTTTATAGGGTTAGGATTAAATATTATTCAGTTTTTCAGTAGCTACAAGACTCTTCGCATCGTCATATTCTGAGTTTTTATTCTTTCACGACGACGCAGGATTAATTCTTTCTTACCAAAGTAAACATCCGCCGGCGTAACGTTATCGAGCGATTCATGGTAGCGCTTGTGATTATAATAATTTACGAAGCCGTCCACTGCATCAATGAGTTCGTCCGGACAATAATAGTGATTCAGTTTTACAATATTTTTCATGGTACGGTGGTAGCGCTCGATTTTACCCTGAGTTTGCGGATGATTTACTTTCCCGTGGATTGGTTTGATTCCTTTGGAATGAAGATATTCTTTCAGTTCAGTGGCTATATAACAGGAACCATTGTCGGATAACAGTTTTGGCCTTTGACCATTCTGCAGACCTGCAATAATGAGTGCTTTTTCAACGCATCTTTGTACATCTTCTACTTTCATGGTTTTGCAGAGTTCCCAATGAACAATATACCGACTGTAGTCATCAAGGATCGTGCTCAGGTAATACCATCCCCAGCCCAGGATTTTAAAATAGGTAAAATCAGTTTGCCAGAGCTCATGAACGAACTGCGTTTATTTTTAAACTCATTGGATGCGGACAGTAGCACGTAAGCCGGTGTGGTTATCAGTCCTTTTTGTTTTAAAATGCGATATACACTGCTTTCAGAGATAAAGATCTTCTGCTCATCGGTTATTTTTACCGACAGTTCCCTGGGTGACAATACCGGATGATCCATCGCCACTTCTACAACCAGTTGTTTCTGTCGTTCCGGAATCGAGTTCCACTGACGGCGTGTTCTCTTCTGTGGCAAAAGACCATCAATGCCTTTTTCTACATAGATCCGGTACCACTTGTAAAAAGTGCTTTTGTGTATGCCCAGTTCCCTTAAGGTCCTGTTCACGCCAAGTTCTGAACGTTCAACGATCCGGATGATCTCCTGTTTTTCTGATGGAGTAATTCTCATATACTTTTTCCATTTTTCACTTACCCCAAAATGTTCAAGCTTTTTTTTACGATTTCATAGCGGATCACCAGATCGGCGAGCGACTCTTTAAGCAATTGGTTTTCTTTGCGCAGTTGAGATACTTCATCTGAGGTGGCTTCACGGGTTGTATCACCTGCCAGTCTTTTCTTACCGGCTTCCAGGAACTCTTTGTTCCACCGGTAAAACTGGGCTTGATGAATTCCATACTTCCTGCAGATCTCCGGCACCGGGCTTTCCCCGCGTATGGCTTCCATCACAATAAGTATCTTTTGTTCGGAAGTAAATAACCGCCTGGTTTTAGTGCGGATGTCCTTTACAAAGTTTTCTGTAGACGATTTTTTCTGAGGTTTCGTTTCCATGTCCTAATTTTTAATAGTTAACATTTAAAGAAACACTCGCTTAATTTACTAAATTACTGGTACACTTTAAGCTGAAAATTTACATGGAAAAATACCTGCCATATGTTGCTACAACGACAGATGGTAATTATAAAACTACCTTTCTGCAGGATCAGGCTAGTTTTAATACCGCTCAATATACGGGTGAGTCAAATTTTTACAGTGAAACAAATTATGAATCGTCTCCACTAAATAGGGTTTTTAATGACTATCCACAGGGAACAAATTGGGTGGGATCAACCAGGGGAACTCACATATCAATACTTATTGAACAGTATATCCGATAGTGTGTGCTTATGGACGATAAATAGTGCACAGGGCAGTATCCCAACTACGACCAGTTACTATGCACTGGGACAATTAACGAAAAGTGTGAGTATTGATGAGCAAAATCACCAGGTAATTCAATATACAGACAAGGAAGGTCAGGTCATTCTTAAGAAAGTGCAGTTATCTGCAACGCCCGGTACAGCGCATGTCGGTTGGTTAAATACTTATTATGTTTATGATGATCTGAATAATCTTCGTTTTGTAATTCAACCGCAGGCAGTTGTATTGATAAATAGCAATTGGTCAATTAGTACAGGTATCGCTAATGAACTTTGTTTTCGATACGAATATGACCAGAGAAAACGAATGATTATTAAAAAAATACCGGGTGCAGGAGAATTGTGGATGGTATATGATTCAAGAGACAGGGTAGTTATGACACAGGATAATAATCTTCGTGTCTTGGGTAAATGGATGGTTTCAAAATATGACAGCCTGAACAGGGTTGATACGACAGGATTATTGACCGATGCAAATAACCAGACTTATCATCAAAACCTGGCATACTATAGTGTGAACTATCCGGCCACCACTTCAAATTTCGAAATTCTTTCCAGTACTTTTTATGATGATTATGCCTGGGTGTCGAGGACAGGGGCAATTGTTGGTGCATCGATGGCTTCAAATTATACATCAAACAGCAACTATTTTAATACGACGTATAATACTTCCCCAACTTATTCTGTTTCTGTAACGCCACTATATATTACCCGTGGGTTGGTTACAGGAACAATGACGAAGGTCATTGGAACAACCAGCCAGTATTTATATGCATCCAGCTTTTATGATGACCGGGGAAGGGTTATACAATCGCAGGCTATCAACTTTACAGGTGCAATAGATACAGTTACTACGCAGTATGATTTCACGGGAAAGCCTATTCGAAGTCTTATCGGTCATAAAAAGAACGGAAATGCTGTACAGGCACACTTGGTGCTTACAAAAATGGACTATGATCAGGGATTCCGTTTAAAACATATCTGGAAAAACATCGATAACGCGACATCGGATCAACTAATTGATAGCATCCAGTATGATGAACTTGGTCAATTGAGGGCAAAATATCTGGGAAATAATGTTGACAGCCTGGTATACGATTATAATATACGCGGCTGGTTAACGGGAATAAATAAGAATTATGTCGGAGGAACTACGACCCATTACTTCGGTATGGAGCTGGGATATGACAAACAAACATCGATTATTGGAACGACGTCTTATGTCGCAGCATTATACAATGGGAATATAACCGGAACGGTATGGAAATCTGCAGGAGACGGAGTTGGCAGAAAATATGATTTCACATATGATAATGTGAACCGCCTCACTGCAGCTAACTTTTTACAGAATACAACGGGCTCTGCCTGGGACAATGGGTATATTAATTTCACAACCAGCAATCTTTCCTATGACGCCAATGGAAATATCATGTCCATGAATCAGATGGGATTTAAAGTGGGTGGTTCGTTTTTAATAGATCAGTTGGGTTATACTTATCAAACAAATTCTAATAAACTAAGCCAGGTTACTGATGGAGCAAATGACCCTACGTCCAAGCTCGGAGATTTTCATTATACAGGGACAAAGGGATCTTCGGATTACACCTATGACGGCAATGGAAATCTTACCACCGACAATAATAAATTAATTGATAAGATTTCTTATAATTACCTGAATCTTCCAAGCCTTGTTCATCCAAATACGAAAGGCAATATCGTTTATGTATATGATGCGGGTGGGAGTAAACTGGAAAAGATCACTAGTGACAGTACAAGCAGGCACGCAACTGCCACGTTATATATTTCTGGATTTGTTTACCAACAGACTGATACGATTACAAACCCAATGGGAGGCATCGACACGTTGCAATTTATCGCCCAGGAAGAAGGACGTGTTCGGTGGGCCTATCATAAATACACGACCGGATATTCAGCTTACGGATTCGAATATGATTTTTTTGAAAAAGATCACTTGGGAAATACAAGGATGGTACTTACCCAGCAAAAAGACACGGCTAAATACCTGGCCAGTGGTGAAGCTGCATACAGAGCCACCGAAAGCCAGCTCTTCGCAAATCTCACTACGACTACCATTGCAAGAACAGCTGCACCTGGATATCCTGTTGACCTGACAGTCACCAATCCAAATGATACCGTTTTTAAAGTAAACGGAAATGTCGGCGGACATAAAATGGGACCGTCACTTTTGTTGAAAGTAATGAGTGGAGACAAAATCGATATTGCCGTACAGTCATTTTACAACACAGGAACCACGAGTACGCCCAATAGCAGCATAGCGGACGTACTGGCGTCTCTTGCAACAGGTGTAGTTAATATGACTTCCGGAAGCAAAGGTTCCATCACCGATCTGAATAATACAGGTTCGAGTCCGATTTATGCTGCACTGAACAGCTTTCTTCCAACGGACGATCCGACTCCCACCGGGAAACCCAAGGCTTATCTGAATTGGATTCTGTTGGATGACCAGTTGAAATATGTGAGCAGTTATCCTCAAAGCGGAGGTGTCGTAGTCGGAGCAGCGGGAACAATCAACACATTAGGATACACAGGTCTTCCCATCACAAAGAATGGATTTCTTTATATTTGGGTAAGCAATGAAACCCCGAACTGGGACGCGTTCTTTGACAATCTGGTAGTTAAACAATACACCGGACCACTGCTGGAAGAAACGCACTATTATCCTTTTGGGCTAACGATGGCTGCTATTTCCTCAAAATCTTTAAAACCTTATTATGGTGAGAATAAGAATAGGTATGGTGATAAGGAGTTACAAAATAAAGAATTTAGTGATGGCTCTGGTTTAGAATTATACGATTTTGGTGCAAGATTTTATGATGCACAAATAGGAAGATGGGGCGGTATTGACTCGAAATCATATCTGTCTCCTGCGTTGACACCTTATCGATATGGATACGATAATCCTATTAGATTTATTGATGCAAATGGGAATTATGAAACAGACGGCCATTTTTGGACTGTATATTTAATGGCGACTCTGATGGGTAGAAGTGATGCTTATTCAATAGCTTATTACACAGAACAACCTGATAATCTCATCGCGAGAAACGGAGATCTAATAACCGCAACTAATACTTGGTTAGACAGAACAATGCAGTCTCAAGTTCATGCTCTAACAGGTGGCGATCCTTCGAATGAAAGAATAAATTCAGGATTATATGTAAGAAGTTCACAGTCATATCAACAACTTGGATGGGCATTACACAGATTAGGTGATAGCTATGCTCACACTAATATGCATAATCCTAACAAAATGTATCCAAATGGGATTGGACATGCATTAGACGGGCATGCTCCTGATAAAATTAGTAATCGGCCTGAATTATATTTGCAATATGTCAATCAATTAAAGGATGATCTTGGGTCAAGACTTGGATTTAAAGGGCAAATTGATACATATACTTTTGATTATATAGCAAAAACAAAGGGCAGTACTGAACAAAATAGTGCGATTTTTGAAACTGAGATAAGAATTCGGGAGGGGGCAGGTTCATTTACAGCAGAAGGTAATCAAGTAGATGCAATCAAAGATTATTTAAAAGATAGTAATGAACACTATGGAAGAAATGTTGACGCTACGGCTGTATTTACAAATGTGGATATATACAAACAAGATGATAGTGGAGATTGGGTAAAGGAAAAAACTGAAAAAAGAACAGTTGTAAATTTTCATTGATTATGAATGCAAAACCATATCTAGTATTAGTTTACCAACTAACTTTTGCACTGGCATCATTGTTATTGGCATTTACAGTTGAAGGATATGGAACAGAAACATTTGCAGGAACTTTCTATTTTACCTTATCATATTTAATTGTAGGGAGTATTACAAATTATTTAACATACTTGTTCTGGCAAAGAATATATTTTAAAAACAGAAAAAAACTTCTAATGTTTCATTTTCTTACATGCATATTGTTAATAAATTTATTCTCATACTTCGTAAATTATAATCTGGTTACCCTGACATTATTGAAAGGGTTTTTTGCACATAGAGAGGATAGTTTTTGGATTGCATTGATCTTGCATATTTTGGTTTTTATATGTTATTTTCTTTCCATTAAAATTACTAAAAGGTGGATGTTGAAAAGTGGAAATTCCGAGACATTTGATCACTAAATTCCGGATAAGCTGAACATGGAAATTCCGACACGTGTGACCATCAAATTCCGAATAAGAGTGATCACCTCAGGTATAGATATTTAATTGTATTTGTGGTCAGTTGAAAACGGAATAGAATGATCTGGCTACCCGGAATTTGCACGTTTACCCTTAAATCATAAGATGAATTTAAGGGAAATAAGGAAAACGGTATCATTAATGCAGCCCAAAAAAATTATCCAATTTTCTATGAAAGGCGATCGGGTAAAGGTATTTTACATTATTAAGGAAGCATCTAAAAAATGCGGAATAGCTGACTCAAATCTTGTAAATGTTTTGAAAGGGAAAACCCTTACTGCCGGAAACTTTCTTTGGCGTTACTTTCCAAATCGAAAAAAGATTAGCACTAAATATGTCATAAAAAGAAAAACTTCAAGAATATTGAATTCGCGGGTGGCTGTTAGGCAATTTTCTCTCGGGGAACAATTAATTAGGATTTTCCCGTCTATTTCAGAAGCATTTGAAAAAACAAAGATTTCTCCATCTGGCATTTCTAATTGCGTGGCTGGTCGTATGAAGCAGTCAGGAGGTTATATTTGGAAGGCCAAATAATGGAAACCTATAATGGTTTCTAAAAATTCTGATTTTTAATATAAGTTTTTAAAGAGCCAGGACATATCAGAAAATTTTTATCGAGAAAAGATATTAATTTAACTTTATCTCAGTTAATAAGTTCTTATTAAAAGACTGACATACAACAGCATCCAGTACGATGAACTTGGAGAATTGAGAGCAAAATATCTGGGAAATAATGTAGACAGCCTTGTATATGATTATAATATTCGAGGTTGGCTACTTGGCATCAACCGAAATTATTTAGGGGGGGACGACAACACATTATTTCGGAATAGAACTAGGATATGATAAACAAACCTCAATTATTGGCACCACATCTTATGTTGCCTCGCAGTATAGTGGAAATATTACTGGAACTGTTTGGAAATCTGCCGGCGATGGTGTTGGCAGAAAATATGATTTCACTTATGATGATGTGAACAGGCTGACAGCAGCGAACTTCGTTCAAAATACTTCGGGCACGTCCTGGGACTTCGGATATATTGATTTTACAATCGGCAACCTGACTTACGATGCTAATGGGAATATCCTGTCCATGAACCAGAAGGGGTTTAAAGTGGGTGGCTCCCAACTTATTGATCAGCTAGCGTACACTTATCAGGCAAATTCCAATAAGCTTTCGCAGGTCAACGATGCATCCAACGACCCATTATCCAAGCTGGGTGATTTTCACTATACGGGTAGCAAAGGTTCTTCTGATTACACGTATGACGGAAATGGAAATCTTATTACCGATAATAATAAATTAATTGATAATATCATTTATAATTATCTGAACCTACCAAGTCTTGTCCATCCGAACTCGAAGGGAAATATCGTTTATGTGTACGACGCAGGTGGTAATAAATTGGAGAAAATCACGAGCGATAGTACAAGCAGGCATACAACCACTACACTATACATTTCAGGCTTTATTTATCAGCAGACAGATACGATTACTAATCCTACAGGGGGCATCGATACGCTTCAGTTTATTGGCCAGGAAGAAGGTAGAGTGAGATGGGCCTATCATAAATACACTACGGGATATTCTGCCTATGGATTCGAATATGATTTCTTTGAAAAGGATCATTTGGGAAATACAAGGATGGTTTTAACTCAACAAAAAGATACGGCCAAATATCTCGCCAGCGGGGAAGCTGCTTACAGAGCTACCGAAAGCCAGCTCTTTGCGAATCTTACCACTACAACGATTGCAAGAACTGCTGCGCCAGGATATCCGGTTGATCTTACAATCACCAATCCAAACGATACGGTTTTTAAGGTAAATGGAAATGTAGGCGGTCATAAAATAGGGCCATCCCTTCTTTTGAAAGTAATGAGTGGAGACAAAATTGATATTGCTGTGCAGTCATATTATAATACTGGTACCACGAGTACACCCAATAGCAGTATTACAGATGTATTGGCTTCACTGGCTACGGGGGTTGTCAACATGACTTCAGGAGGAAAGGGTTCAATCACCGATCTGAATAATACGAGTTCGAGTCCGATATATGCAGCACTGAATAGTTTTCTCCCGACTGATGATCCGACACCTTCTGGTAAACCAAAAGCATACTTGAACTGGATATTGCTGGATGACCAGTTGAAATATGTGAGCAGCTATCCGCAGAGCGGAGCAGTTGCCGTGACAACAGCCGGAACACTCAACACGCTCGGTTATACCGGACTGCCTATAACTAAGAATGGATTTCTTTATATTTGGATAAGCAATGAAACCCCTAACTGGGATGCGTTCTTTGACAACCTGGTAGTAAAACAATATTCTGGACCGCTGCTGGAAGAAAATCATTATTATCCTTTCGGACTAGCCATGGCGGCAATTACTTCGAAAGCACTGAAGCCTTTTTATGCAGAGAATAAATATCGCTACAACGGAAAAGAATTACAGAACAAGGAATTCTCGGATGGTACAGGACTAGAAGATTACGATTATGGTGCACGAATGTATGATCTGCAGATAGGTAGGTGGATGAAAATTGACAAAAAAACGGAATTATATTTTGGAACTTCCCCTTATGTTTATTCATTAAATCAGCCTACTAACGCAATAGACCCGGATGGGAATTTAGTAATTTTTATCAATGGAAATCATTTTGGTGATGGAGGGGAGCCGAGATATTGGAGACGTGAAGAAAAAACCAATTATAACTCTGTAACTCATAGAAATGGTGCAGCCCATTACGAAGAATACGCATTTGATAAACAAATGATGAATGCCCTACATGATCAGAACGAAAATTGGAATAAAACTTCTTTAGATACATATAAAGATGGTGGCTTAGGTGGATGGGGAAGAGCAACAAACGTAGGTCAAAGGTATTTAGCTGGTTATAGCGAAGGGGAAGCAGATGCGGAAACAATAATTTCCAATCTTGCCAGAGATAAAAATGGAAATATTATTGAGAGTATTAAAATCGTTGCACATAGTATGGGAGCTGCTTTTGCAAAAGGATATATTGCGGCTATAATAGAATATGTTAAAAAACATCCAGAAGAGTGCAATGGTTTGACAATTACTGAATATGATATTGCTGCTTACCAACCAGGACAACAGGGGAAACGCAAGGGAGCTACTTTGAATCAATTTGTAAATGACCAGGATGGAGTTAACACTTCAATTATTTTGGGAAGTTCAAATGACAAAGAAGATGGAGCAGATACTTATAATGAGAATACAGGTGAAGGTGGTCACAGTATTTTTGATTTTAAATGGATATTAAAATTGATTAATGACTTACCAACTGGAAATTTCGTGTGGGATAGTAAGAAACATGCATTTGTGCCATCTTCCACTCCTACACCAAAAAAGTAAATTGAAATGTAAATGAAGAATTTTGATAGAAGGAAATTAAATCCATTAAATATTATTGTTTTCTGGATAATGGGTTGTGTTTTACTTACAATAGTTGCAATGATCTTATTGGGCATATCAACATCTGGAGGTGAACAAATGCCATTTGTATTTCTTAGCAAAATGATTCCAATAACTATTTATGGTGTTTTAGTTCTTTCAATTTTAAGTATTCCTATTTACTTTAGATGGGTACAAAAAAGATGGTTTATTAATCTATTTTTTATAGTCCTATGTAGTCTTTACGTTTATAAAGAAAGGAAGGCGAAAAGTAAGGTGCCCAATTACTCTTTCTCAATAATTAAACAAACAGTAAATAACAAGGAGTACGAAAAAAGAATTGAGTACTACGGAAATGATTTTGGAAGAATTAGAAGCATTTCTTTCACTCAAAATAATAAGAAAGACAGTATCTGGACTGTATACTCGGAAACTGGAAGTATCATTGAGCAAGTAAAGTATAATTCTGATACGTTAATTGAGAAAATAAAATAAGATATCTCTATTATTTCGAAAAAAAGCCGCCCATCCACTCAGCGACTTTTTTTTATTTGACATAGAACCTGTTTACTATTCTGAAACAGGCAGCGGGAATTCAGTCCATACATAATCGCCGGGACGGTCTATGGGAAGTGTGCCCAATAGATTGTAGCGACACACATTGATCCAGCGATGACCTTCCATAAATAAGGATTATTGTCTTTCGTACAACATTTCATTTATAAAGGAGACCTGGTCGAAGGTGCCGGAATAGGCGAGGAGGTTATGCCTGGCACGAATCACATTCAGCGCGGCAACAGCATGCAGAAAATTGTTCAATTGAATATCTGATTCTGTAATATTTAAGAAACAATATTGACAGCCTTATATATGATTATAATATCCGTAGCTGGCTAACACGCATAAATAAGAATTATGTCGGAGGAACTACGACGCATTATTTTGGAATGGAACTGGGCTATGACAAAACCGCTTCAATTGCCGGAACTACCAGTTATGTTACCCAGGAATATAATGGCAATATCGCAGGCACTATATGGAAATCTGCCGGAGACGGCGTGGGAAGAAAATACGATTTCACTTATGATTACGTGAACCGCTTAACAGGAGCCGATTTCAATCAGAATAGTGGATCTGCATTTGATAAAACGGCAGGACTTAATTTTAGTGTCAGCAATCTGTCCTACGATGCTAATGGAAATATCATGGCCATGAACCAGATGGGATTTAAAGTGGGAGGTTCACAACTGATCGATCAACTGACATATACCTATCAGGCAAATTCCAACAAACTTGCCCAGGTCAACGACGCATCAAATGACCCGTTATCCAAGCTGGGAGATTTTCATTATACAGGAACAAAGGGTTCTTACGACTACACATATAACGGCAATGGGAATCTTATCACGGATAACAATAAACTGATCGATAAGATCACGTATAATTTTCTGAATCTTCCAACCCTTGTTCATCCGAACACAAAGGGCAATATTGTTTATACATACGATGCCTTGGGTGGGAAGTTAAAAAAAGTAACTACCGATAGCACAAGCGCATACGATCACCACTTTATATTGCAGGCTTTGTTTACCAACAGCCGATACCATCACCAATCCCACCGGAGGAATCGACACCCTTCAATTCATCGCTCAGGAAGAAGGAAGAGTTAGATGGGCATTTCATAAAACAGTCACTACTGGGTCTGTATGGTATGGCAATGAATATGATTTCTTTGAAAAAGATCATCTTGGCAATAAAAGGATGGTTTTGACACAGCAAAAAGATACTACAGCATACTTAGCAAGTGGGGAAGCCCCGTATCGGGCAACGGAAAGTCAGCTTTTTGCAAACCTTACAACACTACCATAGCAAGGACGGCTGCTCCGGGATATCCCGTTGATCTGACCATACCAATCCCAACGATACTGTCTTTAAAGTAAATGGAAATGTTGGCGGACATAAAATGGGGCCATCACTTCTCTTGAAAGTAATGAGTGGAGACAAAGTTGATATTGCTGTAGAATCCTTTTATAATCCAGGTACAACGAGTACACCCAACAGTAGTCTGGCCGATGTGCTGGCATCCCTTGCAACCGGTGTTGTCAACATGGCCGCCGGAGGTAAAGGATCAATTTCAGATCTCAACAATCAGACTACGAGCCCTATTTATGCCGCACTGAATAGTTTTCTTCCCGGATGATCCGAATCAGACGACAAACCCAAGGCCTACCTGAACTGGATATTGCTGGATGACCAGTTAAAATATGTAAGCAGTTATCCGCAAAGCGGAGCTGTTGCAGTGACAACAGCCGGAACGATTAACATTCTTGGATATACCGGTCTTCCCATCACAAAGAACGGATTCTTGTATATTTGGGTAAGTAACGAAACCCCTAACTGGGATGCGTTCTTTGACAACCTGGTAGTAAAACAATATGCCGGACCGCTACTGGAAGAAACTCATTATTATCCCTTCGGTCTTACAATGGCTGCGATTTCTTCCAAAGCATTGAAGCCGTACTATGCTGAGAATAAATACAAGTATAATGGCAAGGAACTGCAGAATAAAGAATTCACGATGGGACAGGACTTGA
The DNA here is from genome assembly GCA_963757975.1 of uncultured Bacteroidota bacterium. Classification (GTDB taxonomy): domain Bacteria; phylum Bacteroidota; class Bacteroidia; order Chitinophagales; family Chitinophagaceae; genus Puia. The sequence continues at coordinate 46,099 of CAVWUD010000052.1, read as the reverse complement.
AGATTATGATTATGGAGCAAGAATGTATGATCCGCAGATCGGGAGTGGGGGACCTGATCCCTTACAGATAAAATGAGAAGATGGTCGCCTTATAATTATGCGTTTGATAATCCGATTAGGTTTATTGATCCGGATGGTATGGGTGCAGGAGGTGGCCCAGATTCTGATGATGAAAGACCTGGGAAAAGGAAAAAGGTAGCAGCAGAAGAAGGGACAGATGAAATGCAGGCTAAAATTGACAATAGTGAGGGCGTTCAGCAGATGGTACAAACTGCGTGGGATAATAATTCTGGTTACGAAACACAAGCTGAAAATGGTGATATACAATGGACTGGAGAGAAACAAAATTCGATAGATCAACCTAAATCTGCAAAATTGTGGATATTAAATAATACAAGTCAGGCATTAGGAATGGGGCATTTAGGTATGGCTTTGGAAACTGAAGATGGTATTGAATACTTTTCTGTTACTGGAGAAGACGATGCTAATGGAAAGTCAGAGGTTGCTCATAGAGATAATAATGAAGAATTTGATGAAAAGAATAAGGATGGAACATCAACACATTATGATATGGCAGACAAGAGTTCAGCTAATGCATATTTAGAAAAGCATTATGACAGAATGTTTTCTATTAATGTATCAGAAGATGTTGGCAATGCTGTTATGAAAAATTCAATGATTTCAGCAAAAACAGGGCCATTTCATACATTCTCACATAATTGCTCTGATGCAATTCTCGATGGACTTCAAAAAGGCCACATATTAAATAATTATAGCAGGGCAGCAGTTGCGCCACCTAATTCAGTATATATGAGTCTGCTTTCTTTCTTTTATCATGACGGTAATTATCCTCCTAGATGATGATTTGTAAAAAACTATTTTTTTATCAAAAATATTTGAATTCTACATATGGTTCAAATTTTAATGTACTGAAAAATTTATAACGATTAAAGTTAACGATAATAAAACGCCTATTATTTATTATGAAGAAAATAGCCTTTTTAATAATATTATATTTGCCATTCTTAGGATGCAAGTGCAGGCTAGCTATAAACCCATTACCAACAGTTTATAGATCTATAGCAATTTCTAAAGAAAATAAAGCATTTATAAATGAATTTCAACCGGAATCCCCCTTTTTAAGAATGGGAGGAAGAAAATATTACATTGAGGAAGCATGGGTGGAGCATGCCCATCTTGAAAGGAATTTTCGAAGATGTACCAACGGCTGATGAATGCTTGGTGATAAATTTTCATTATGAACAAAGTGACACTGAAGATCTTCATTCATACATAAAAGAAGACGGTAATGGTGTTGCAAGAATCTGGTTCAACTTATCCGATGAGGAATATACAAAGGATACATTGGCTTTTCATTACCGGGAAACATTAGATTCCTTAAACAAAAATAAAACATTTTTACTATTTAAGAAAAGATAATGCAATTCTGACTGCAACAGTAACCAGCCTGACCAGCCCTTATGATGTATCGCAGACAACTCAGTTTTTTGATGGACTAGGAAGGGTGGTGCAGACTGTTGCCATGAAGCAGACGCCTTTGCAAAACGATATAGTCTCAGTCAATGCATATGATAACTATGGAAGGGAAGTTGAAAAATATCTTCCATATCCCGCAACGACGAGTGATGGCAATTTTAAACCAACTGCTTTTAGCGACCAGTTTAATTTCAATGCTGTACAATATTCAGGTGAACAATATTATTACTCAGAAACAAATTTTGAATCTTCTCCATTGAACCGGACGCTTGGCAGTTACGCTCCGGGCTTGAGCTGGCTGGGCTCTTCAAGAGGAGTCAGTGAGAATTATCTTTTAAACCAGGCATCGGACAGTGTGCGCTTATGGAATATTGCTTATCCGATCGGTAGCATTCCCACCAGCACTTCCATGTATCCGGCAAACACCTTGTATAAAACGATTACAACAGACGAAGCCGGACATCAGACAGTGGAATATAAAGACGAAACTGGTCATGTGATTCTTAAGAAAGTTCAACTGTCAGCAAGTCCTGGCACGCTCATGTCGGTTGGCTCTGCACTTACTATGTATATGATGAATTGAATTATTTAAGATTTGTAATACAACCGCAGGGGGTGGTTGTTATCAACAGCAACTGGAATTTAACAACAGCGATCGCTAATGAACTATGCTTTAGGTATGAATACGATGCGCACGGACATATGATTATTAAGAAAATACCAGGTGCCGGCGAAACCTGGATGGTATATGATATTCGTGACAGGCTTGTTATGTCACAGGATTCTTTATTACGCAGCCAACAGGAATGGCTTTACACCAGGTATGATGCTGAGAACCGTCCCGATTCAACGGGTCTCATTACTGATCCAACCTATTATAATCAACTTGCTTATCAGGAGTCAACAGCCTTTGCGACAAATAATTATCCTGTCGTAAGTTCTTACACAACAAGGGAACTATTAACACAAACCTTTTACGATGACTATAGCTGGGTAACTACCTATGGAGCACCCGTTGCTTCAACGATGGCAACGACTTACACTGGTAACAGCAATTATTTCATCACGACCTATAATACATCGCCTGTTTATGCAGTCAATCCAACTCCGCTCTATATTACGAGAGGAATGGCTACTGGTAGCAAGATCGAAGTAGTTGGATCTGGTGGCAGCCAGTACCTGTATGCAGCAAGTTTTTATGATGACAGGGGAAGGGTGATTCAATCTCAGGGTTCCAATTACACAGGAGCATTAGATACAACTACTTCACAATTTGATTTTACCGGGAAACCTCTGCGAAATTTAGTTGGGCATAAAAAGAATGGTAATACGGTGCAGGCACATACCGTACTTACAAAAATGGATTACGACCAGGGTTTCCGATTAAAACATATCTGGAAAAAAATTGATAACGCTGCATCAGACCAACTGATTGACAGCCTGCAGTATAATGAACTGGGTCAGTTAAGGGTAAAATATTTGGGAAATAATATCGACAGTCTGGTTTATGATTATAATGTTCGTGGGTGGCTCCTGGGTATCAACCGGAATTATGTAGGCGGGACGACGAATCATTACTTCGGGATGGAATTAGGATATGATAAACAGGCTTCAATAGCTGGTACCACATCTTACGTTGCTTCGCAGTACAATGGGAATATAACCGGAACGGTTTGGAAAAGCGCGGGCGACGGTGTTGGTAGGAAGTACGACTTCACCTATGATGATGTTAACCGCTTAACCGCAGCGAACTTTGTTCAGAATACTTCGGGCACGTCCTGGGATTTCGGATATATTGATTTTTCAACCACCAATCTTGGATACGATGCCAATGGAAATATTGTATCCATGAACCAGAAAGGATTTAAAGTTGGTGGTTCCCAACTTATTGATCAACTCACATATTCATATCAAACGAATTCTAATAAACTGTCTCAGGTTAACGACGTGGTCAATGATGCGAGTAGTAAACTGGGTGACTTTCATTACACTGGAACAAAAGGTTCTTCCGATTACACTTATGATGGAAATGGAAATCTCATTACCGATAATAATAAACTGATCGATAAGATCACTTATAATTATTTAAATCTTCCAACACTCGTACATCCGAACACCAAAGGAAATATTGTTTATACTTACGATGCAGTAGGAAGCAAGATAAAAAAAGTAACGACTGACAGTACGAATAGACATACCGTTACAGCGCTCTATATCGCTGGCTTCGTTTACCAACAGACAGATACGATTACCAATCCTACCGGAGGCATCGATACTCTACAGTTTATTGCCCAGGAAGAAGGACGTATTCGGTGGGCCTATCACAAATACACGACACGGATATTCATCTTATGCCTTCGAAAATGATTTCTTTGAAAAGGACCATCTCGGAAATACAAGAATGGTACTGACCCAACAAAAGGATACGGCAACATACCTTGCCAGCGGGGAAGCCGCATATAGAGCAACGGAGAGTCAGCTCTTTGCAAATCTAACAACAACTACTGTAGCCAGAACATCGGCTCCGGGATATCCCGTGGATCTGACCATTACTAATCCCAATGACACGGTTTTTAAAGTCAATGGTACTGCAGGCGGACATAAAATGGGGCCCGCACTTCTTTTGAAAGTCATGAGTGGGGACAAAATCGATATTGCGGTTCAGTCATTTTACAATTCGGGTACGACGAGTACACCCAACAGTAGTTTAGCGGATGTGCTTGCTTCTCTTGCAACGGGCGTTGTTAATATGACAGCCGGAGGAAAGGGTTCTATCACGGATCTGAACAATCAGACTTCAAGTCCCATTTATGCAGCCTTAAATAGTTTTCTTCCATCGAACGATCCGAATCAGACGACCAAACCCAAAGCATATCTGAACTGGATTTTGCTGGATGACCAGTTAAAATATGTGAGCTCTTATCCACAGAGCGGAGCCGTTGCAGTGACAACAGCCGGAACGATTAACATTCTTGGATATACCGGTCTTCCCATCACAAAGAACGGATTCTTGTATATTTGGGTAAGTAACGAGACTCCCGGTTGGGATGCGTTCTTTGACAACCTGATAGTAAAACAATATGCAGGACCGCTACTGGAAGAAACTCATTATTATCCATTCGGGCTTACAATGGCCGCTATTTCATCCAAAGCATTAAAACCTTTTTATGCCGAGAATAAATATAGATACAATGGCAAGGAACTTCAGAATAAAGAGTTCTCTGATGGAACGGGGCTCGAAGATTACGATTATGGTGCAAGGATGTATGATCCTCAGATAGGGAGATGGGGAACTATTGATCCCCTTGCAGATAAAATGAGAAGATGGTCGCCTTATAATTATGCGTTTGATAATCCCATAAGGTTTATCGATCCTGATGGCATGGCCTAGGACGGAGGTCCAGATCCGGAATATGAAATACCGCATAAAAGAAAAAAAGTAGATGCAGAAGAAGGAACGGATGAAATGCAATCTGCAATTGATAATTATGAAGGTGTCCAACAGATGGTACAAAATGCATGGGATAATAATTCTAGTAGTGATCAAAATGGCGAAAATTCCAGTGAGATCCAGAGTGGGAATGAAGATAATGCATCAACTTTAACATCCAATGAATTTAATTTTACAAGTCAAAATCAAAAGCCTGATTATCAAACGATATCGAAAAAAGATATTGCAGTTGGCTTTATATTCAATAGCAATAATCCTGAAGAAGGAACGATGCTTGGAGTAGCCACATCATACACAGTAGATGGGGTAATAAGGCCTGAAATTCAAAAAGATTCTAAGATTGCCATGACATTAAATATTACGCTTTTTCATGTATCGATAGTTTATGCAAAAACGATTTATGGATTAGAATGTAGACTTTTATGGGTCCGCACGGATTAACTCAAAATTAACAAATATAATTTCGCAAAGGGTTATGGAGGAACCAAAGGCGCCTGGAATATTAATTCAAACAATCTAACAGTCATCGGTCTCACAACATTTCAAGTTCAACGCGGACGATCATATACTATGTCAGTGACATTAAACTATATACTTGAAAAATGAAACTGGAGTTATGATTCATACAGACAATGCAAAAGTTATTAAATGCCCTTTCACAGTAAAATGAATGTTTAATTCTGTTCTTATTTTTATTTTTCTTGTTTTATATTTGAGTTATTAGAAATAATATTCGAATGAATTGGATACACTAATAAACGTGCTATTTTATCTTAACAATGAAGCTATGGAGGTACTTTCAAAAATTATTTTTGGATAAAGATACCTTAGAAGAACACTTATATTAGTAGACAGTGCTCTTTCACTAAAGGATGATATGAGTTATTTTGATAATGAGTATGCAATTTTAAGAAAATTGGGGGAATTTAACCTGGCATTACACCACAGTTGCGATTGAATTTTGAAGACTAGACGAAGATGATTTTCTTACAACTCTACATAAGGCATTATTTTTACAATGACTCCTTTAACTTAAAACTCCGAAGCAAAATATTATAATAAAGCTTTACACTATGTTGACACAAATATCGTTCAATGGAGAAAGTATATCTGAAGGATCATCAAAAGATAATAATTAGAGGTTTAATGGGCAATTCAGTATTATTTAAAAATACAGTTGGAAACTTCAAAAAATAATATTCTAATACAAATAACAAATTATATGGAATGTTTTTAGATGAAAGCTATGAAAATTTCAAAAAAGAAACATATTTATCTGACAATTAATTGTAAGATAAAGGTATCTATACTAATACTTGGTCTTGCCCTGCCACCGGAATAACTACCATCGCAAGAACGGCTGCTCCGGGTTATCCTACAGATCTCACGATCACCAATCCCAATGATACGGTCTTCAAGGTAAACGGAAATGTCAGGGCGGACATCAAATGGGCCCCTTCTCTTTTCTTAAGTAATGAGGGATGAGGTAGATATCGCCGTCCCAATCGTTTTATGATGCAGGAACAACGTAACCCAATGACCAAGGCCTTTCTGAGGCCAACTATTTTTACCAATCTTTCGTATGTTACTCACCACAACAACTTTGACGACATCCTGCCAGAATCAAGTGCAATTGAATTTCTCTTTGATGAACCGTTTTATCGCAGATTTCCTTAGAGTGCTCTATTTATGAAGAGGAGCGTTTTATTGATCAGACCATTTGAAGGGTATGGAATAGGTCTTTATTCTTCAGGAACCAATCATACCAAATGAACTTTGTAAATCCTTTTTATCCCAGTCAAACCTGGTTGACCGTGGTATAATTTGTAACAAATTGTCGGGCAGGCAGTTTAGATGAAAGGCAACCAACAGATAAGGGTGGTAGTTTGTTTTGTAACGACGGTGCTGCATTGGTAATGATTTCGGGGGGAATTTGAAAAAACGAATTCAATTTAGCCCAGATAAAGCAGGCAATGAAAAATCCTATATAGATTTGATTATCAGGAGCCGGATGTATGGAGGCCAGGTTAAAGAAAGCCCACGGCACCATCCAATGAGCTAAAAACATGAGTCTTTTAAACATGGGATTTTAAAAGTAAATTTGTAAAAAAGCAGGCATATGGTACTGGTGTTAAAAAAAGGAGCTTCTAAAAAGGACATAGAAGCCCTGCGCAGGAAACTGGAAAGAAGGCGGCCATCCAAGGGTGTGGATACAAAGAAGTATTGCGGGGTTATTAAATTAAAGGAAGATCCCCTGGTGATCCAGAGAAAAAAATGAGAGATGAGTGGGAGTAAATTTCTGCTGGATACCAACGCGATCCTGTATATACTTGGCGGAGATGAGGCCCTCTCTACGCTGTTATATAATGAACGATTATATATCTCCGTCATTACGGAAATGGAGTTGTTAAGTTATAAAAATATTACAGCCAGGGAAAGGCAACAGATAAAGAATTTTTTATCTGATTTTGTAATTGTGAATATTACTGACGCCATAAAGGATCAGACAATAGAGGTTAAAAAAAACTCTCACCTGAAACTGCCAGATAGTATCATAGCGGCTACGGCAATCGCACTGGACATCTCCTTTGTAACTTCTGACAAGCAGTTTAAAACGATTAGAGATCTGAACCTGCTTTATTACGAGAAATAAATACCCAGCAACCTCCCTGATCTTTCTATAATGGACTCTGAATAACTAAAAAAAGCCGCCCAATCCGGGCAGCCTTTTTTAGTTTTTGAATAAAAATTAATAATTAATAATCAATAATTAATAATTGTTGTTTACTGTTCCGAAACAGGCAACGGAAATTCAGTCCACACATCATCGCCGGGACGGTCGATGGGCAGTGTGCCTAAAAGATTATAGCGGCGCACATCGATCCAGCGGTGGCCCTCCATGAATAAGGAGTATCTTCTTTCGTACAACATTTCGTTGATCAGCGATGGCTGGTCGACGGTGCCGGAATAGGCGGGGAGGTTATGCCCTGCGCGGATCACATTCAACGCGGCGACGGCCTGCGGAAAATTGTTCAGCTGAATATTTGCTTCGGCATATATCAGGATCAGTTCTTCATTCCTGATAAGAGACATGGGAGCGGTGGAGCTTGTGAAGATCCATACATCGCGGTCACTGCTGAGACCATCAAGTGAAGCAACCGGTCTGAGTGTCGCTTTGGAAATGCGATCATCTCCAGGAAGAATGTCTGCTGCATAAGATGGATTCGCAACGCGCACTTCTCCCGTATTATCCTGCGGAATAAATGCAGGATTCAGCTGGTCGCCGGATCCTGTTCCAAACACACTGTAAACACCGAGATTAAATGGACTATTTAATCCATAAAAAGATTCGCTCAGGGCAGTGAGTGCAGCGTTCCAGTTACCCAGATATACTTCAACCCGCGCGGAGAGTGCACGATTAAATTGCAAAAGTCCTGGCGCGTCACTGAAACCTGCAAATCCACTGGAGAGAGGAAATATAACAGTTGCCGTCTGACAGATCCGTTTTTCCTGAATCCAGAATACTCTGTATGCCATTCAATGCAGGAATAAGACCGACGATTGGACCAAGTGCATCGGGATTGCTTACATCCAAACGGATACCATTTGAATCAGTAAGATTCAGGTTCAGTAAAAGCTGGAATGCTATGATGGTCCTTGCAAATCCTGTGTAACCTGCTTTTTCAGAAGCACTGATCAGCGTTGAATTCGTGGCTGCCTGGATCAGCGTATTGCAATTTTTTATTACCTGGTATCTGGAAGCCCAGGTATTGGTGATATAAAAATTACTGTTACTGAGCACGGCACTCCCTGCACCCAACAGATCCGTTACATAACGGGGTTCTGAAGCAGAGAAGCGATAGATTTCTCTTCCGATTGTCCCTACATCATCGAGATAAAGAGCCGAGTTGGTACGTATGCCGGATTCTGATCCGGTGACAAGATTATTCAGATCACTCGCTGGTGCGTTTGACAAAAAACTTTCAACCGTCGGACTGTTCAGATTCCCATAATCTTTCTGACAGGAAACGAAGAGCGTGCCGGCAGTGATAATAAGCAGAGTATTTATAATTATTTTTTTCATAATTGTTGATTCAGTTGGTTTAAAAATCCAGTGCAATGTGAAAATCAGCGCGTTTGGTTGCAGGATAAGGATCCACATCCACACCACTGGAGAAACCGGTTCCGAAATTGGATACCTCAGGATCGTACGATGTATATTTTGTCCAGACAAAAAAGTTTGTCATGGATACACCGAGTCGAACGCCTTTAACAAAATTATTCGCTGTCGTGCTGAAAGAATAATACAACCCGATCTCACGCAGTTTCACATATCCTGAATTCTGTACGAATTCCTGTGCGCTCGTTCCAACCTGGCTTATGCGATATGCGCCATTGGGAACTCCTTTTTGAATTGTCTGTGCATCCCAATCCGCACTCGTTCCACCGAAATCATTTTCCAGGTTGGTGAGATTTACATTTTGTCCGCCATTCTTCCAATGAAGAAGGAAGCGCAGACTGAATTTATTCATGAAAGTAAGTTCATTGTAAGTATTCATCTGGAAGATGGGTTCAGCATCACCCCACTTTACAATACCAGTTGGTGAAAGTCCCAATATTTGAGTGGCAGATGCTCCCTGCTGTATCTGGAAAGAACCGAGTACATATCCAAAAGATCCCTGCGGTGTTGGGGGAATGATCAGTCTCGTAACGAGTGAACGATTCAGCCAGAAATTCAAAGTAGTGGTCCATACAAAATTTCTTGTCGTAACAGGACGTGCATTCAGACTCAGTTCAACACCCTTGTTTTGCAGATCTCCCGCATTCAGCCAGCTTGTTGCAAATCCGGAAGAGGAGGGAGGATTGCTCAGCATCAGGAAATTATAAATATTCTTCTTGTAATAAGTCAGTTCAAAATTCAATGCACCATTCAGTACACTGAAATCGATTCCTGTTTCAAATTCAGCCTGCCGTTCAGGTTCAATATTCGGTTGTCCTTCCTGTGTGCCAATCAATGAGCCTGGTAGTCCGCCGATATTGGAAACATTCATGGCAGTAAACTTGGATCCATAAGCCGGCGTATTGTTGGCTTCACCATAAGCAGCCCTCAGTTTAAAATTGCTGAATAAACCATTGGGATCCAGGATGCCGCTATGCGTGAGGTTCCAGGAAAGCCCTGCTTTCGGATACACATAGAATTTCGTTGCGTCTCCGTTATTGGATGAACGATCGAAGCGCACTCCGGCTGTTGCAGTGATGGACTCAATGATGCTCGCTTCTTCCTGAATATAAATTCCCTGGTTCTGGAATTGTGAACGGAATTGGGTTGATGTCAATGAACCCGCCTGGTTAACATTCGACTGACCTGAGATCACCTGTGTTGCCGCATCCAGAAGATTATTATAATTACCGTCTTCCTGTGTAAATCCAGCAGACGTAGTCAATGTCAGATTCCTTGATGCAGTATAGGTGTTTACTAACGAAGTAATAAAATTGATGTTTAAATTATTCGTAAATCCCTGAACGGATGTTCCCTGGTTAACGGATTGAAATTGCAGAACACTGGGGAAGAGAACATTTGTCTGCAGACTGTAAAAATCAAAACCACCTCCTCCGATAAATTTGGTAACGCTTTTGGCTGACTTCTGAAATACGGCTTCGAGTCCGATGCCCGTGATGAAACGATTTACTCCCTCATGATTTTTCATCAGCGCAATCGTTTGTAAAGGATTGGAAGCTGCGAATGGGTTGTTCGGATAGTTGCCATATTGATCAGGATGCAACTGAGCGAACTCCGGAGTGGATGAAAGCGCGATACCTATTGTTACACCTGCGTTATCATTTCCTGAAAGTCCGCGGTCCGCACCTGTGTTCAGATAATTTGTACTGATGCCGATTCGCACATTGTCAGAAATATGGTGATCGATATTAAAACGCAGGCTCGTATTTCTGTATCCTGTATTCTGTACGATCCCTGTTTCATCCTTCACGCCGGCGGACATATAAAAAGTTGTTCTTTCATTTCCTCCGCTCACACTTACGAGTGTATTTCTTGCGAAACCTGTATTGCCGTATATTTCTTTTTCATAGTCATACAGTTTTCCGCTTGCCTGAGCCGTGTCAAATTCATAAGCATATTTTACACCTGTTAAACTATCACTGGATAAACTGGCTGCTGTCTGTGCAGTGAATTGTCGCACGCCCAGCAGTCTGCTTACTTTAATAAATCCCAGGTCCTGCGAGAAAGTGATATGTGTTTTTCCGGCCTTACCTTTTTTTGTTGTAATGATGATAACACCTGCAGATGCCCTCGAACCATAGATGGCTGCTGCAGATGCGCCTTTGAGTATTTCGACATTTTCAATGTCTTCAGCATTGATGTCTGAAATTCTTCCTGAAGGATTATCCTGATTGGAAGTGAGTGCACCACCGCTGGCTGCTAAGGTTACAAAATTCAAACCTGCAGATGTTGAAGTGTTGTCAACAAATACTCCATCAATTACATAAAGCGGTTGTGTATTCCCGTAAACAGAAGTTACTCCGCGCAACTTAACAGATTCTCCGCCGCCCGGTGCGCCGGTATTTGCATTGATGGTGGCGCCTGGAATTTTTCCACTCAGCGCCTGGTCGAATGTCTGCGAAGGCGCCACGCCATTGAGTTGTGTGGCATTGATCGTCGTGACTGCGTTGGCCAGGTTTCTTCTTTTAATCGTAGTACTTAATCCCGTAACGACCACTTCATCGAGTCGGCCGATATCTTCAAACATATCAATTTTTAATTCGGATGAACCGGTGAGTTTGAGCACCTGACTTTTGTATCCGGTAGAAGTGATGACCAGGGTACCATTTTCCGGCACGTTTAATTTGAACTTTCCTGATTCATCAGTAACCGTTCCCTGTGTGGAACCAAGAATAATAATACTTGCCCCGAAATATGGGATGACCCTTACCGTCTGTTATAGTCCCGGTAATGGGTTTCACCTGTGCCTTACTTATCAGCGGCGTCCAGGTGATGAGTATTAGAAGTGCAGATATAAACTTTATTTTTCTCATTGGTAGATTAGTTAATGGTTTGTATGTTTGGTTATGAGTTATTTCGGAGGTTATGAGCTATGGGACTGTGGATTATGAGATGTTTCTGAGGTTATGAGCTATGAGATATGAACTATGAGATATAATTTCATAACCCATATGCCATATCCCATATCTCATATCTCATGTACTTCAGTTTGTTTTCGAATATATGTGCGCCCCGTATCCATGTTCCACAATTTGTCTCGCTCTTTCGGGATATGTGGAAAGATCCTGCGGTGCTATGGAAGCGAGACCATCCACATATCGGTTGAACAGACAAAAAGCCGCTGCGATTAAAACCGTGTCGTGAATGTCCCTGTCGGTGGCTCCATGTTGCCGCGCGTTTTCGATGTCTTCCGGAGTAACCGACTTTCCGCTTTTCTGAACCTTACCCGCTATCTGCAAAAGTGATTTTAGTTTTTCCGAAATCGGCGCTTCCTTATAATTGTGTCGCACCATTTCCACCAGATCACGGTCACCATTCAGATAACATACTGCAATTTCTCCATGAGAATTATGGCAGTAGAAACAATCGTTCAGATAAGAAACATAAGTGGCGATCAGTTCCCGTTCTGCAGGACTCAGTCCTGTTGTATCTCTCAGTAATATTTCTGCCAGCGCACTCAGCGGCCCGGCAGTTTCCGGACGAAAGGCCATTAGTGATCTGATTCCAGGTAAACGTTTTATCGACATCAATGTGAGGCATGGTTATATTTTTTTAAGTGTTATTTTAGTGTGAGAGTGTGAGAGTGTGAGAGTCTGTTGTTAAGAGTTTTAAAGTTTCACACTCTCACACTACTCACACTCTCACACTACTTGGTGAGTCCCAGTTGCGAGTACCCCTCCCTCGCTCTCATCGGCGCACGATCAACGTATACCTGCCTGTCCGTCGGAGCCCAGGTATTGAGTCCGTCGACATACCGGTTGTACATGCAGAAAGCCGCAGCGATCAGAACCGTGTCATGAATCTCGCGATCCGTAGCGCCCAGTTTTTTTGCTTCTTCAATTTGTTCTGCTGTAACATTTCTTCCGCCTTTTTGCACACTGCCCGCGATGGAGAGCAGGGATTTTAATTTGGGAGGAATATCTGCTGAAAGAAAATCATTCTTGATATCATCAATGAACTGCATATCGCATTCGTAATAATGCTGGGCCATGGCGCCATGAACATTCTGACAAAAAAAACAATCATTCAGATAGGAGGTATATGCGCCGATCATTTCCCGGTCACCACGACTCAAAGTATTATCATCATCGTGTAATAATACTTCTGCCAGCTCATTCAGGATCGTGCCGGTGTCGGGCCGGTAAATCATCGGACCGCGAATGCCCGGCAGTTCATTTTGTAAATCGATAAATGCCATTTTGTTTGTTTTAAATATGATATCCTTTTTGTCCCATTCTTTTTCCCATTTCTATATAAGCTTCTTCGCCAGCAGGAGTATAACTGCCGAGCCCGTCCACATACCGGTTGAACATGGAGAAACTTGCAGCGATCAGTACAGTATCGTGAATGTCCGTATCATTGGCACCCGCCTGCCGTGCGTATTCTATATCATCTGCAGTTACAGACTTACCATTGATTTGCACTTTGCCTGCGATCCAAAGCAAAGCCTTCATTTTAGGGGAAAGAGAATCTGCTGTCTGATCTTTCAGAAGATCATCAACGACCTGTTTATCTTCATCATATAAAAATCTTGCAGCGGCAGCGTGACTGTTCATGCAAAACATGCAGCTGTTTCGGTTGGAAACAAAAGCAGCGATCAATTCTCTTTCGGCTGAACTCAGAGGGGAAGGACCTCTTAATAAAATTTCCGCGAGATCGCATAATGGTTTGCCTGTCTCCGGACTGAATTGAAAAAGACTACGGATTCCCGGGACTCCTTCTTGTACTTCGATATAGGCCATTTTGTAAGCTTAAGGCGTAAGGCGGAAGGCTTGAGGCTTAAAGCTTAAGGCGTAAAGCCTAAAGCCTAAAGCCTAAAGCCAGACCTTAACGCGGTTTGTGAATAAATGATTTATTTAATTTGATATTCCGCATGTCTTGTATGTTTATTAAACATTGTAAGAATAAATCCTAAGAGAAAAACAAAATCAAAATAAAATATAGCGTTGCCATATCCGCCCAGTATTTCCACCAGGGAGCCGATAAAAAAAACAGCAACGCCTGTGATGATTCGACCGAGATTAAAACATACACCAGTCGCCGTAGCACTCAGTGATGTCGGGAAGAGTTCGGGAATGTACATGGATAGCGCACCCTGGCTCATCCCGAAAAAAATGGTAATGAAAGCAATCTGCAGGTAAGCGCTCAAAGAGAGTGATGTGGTGAGCCTGAATAAAATGAACGCCAAAATAAAACTCGCTCCAAAACAAATCAACAGGGTTCTTTTCAAGCCAAGCGCATGAACGACCCATCCTGAAATAAATCCTCCCAGCAAACCTCCGCCACCCATCAGCATCATGGCGAGACCTCTTTCTTTTTGTCCGCTGGTTCCTGACACCAGGTTTTGGATCCAGGAGGGAAGCCAGGAGAATGTTGCCCAGAGACCGATCAGTGCAGCACCGAATACAAGCGAACCCATGATCAGATTTTTCCTGTTTTCCTTATTGAATAGTTGATTCAGATTATTCCTCGCTTCTTTTCCCTTTTGTTTTGCGACGGCCCATTTCTCTGATTCTGTAAAACAGAATGCTGCCAGAATAGAAAGGATCACCGGGATAGTGCCAACAATAAATGCAAATCGCCATTGAGAAATAAGGTATGTCAGCAATCCAGCAGAAAAAATACCAACGGGAATCGAAATAGATAGAATGCCCAGCAGAATCCCTCTTTTTTTATCCTGGTATCCTTCAGAGATTAAAATATTCGTAATCACGAGCAGACCACCGATACCAAATCCTGAAAGGAAACGGCATAAAACTACACTGAACCAGGTAGGTGAGAGCCCGGTCATGATCGTAAATAAACCATAACAAATGGTTGCATAAATAAAAGATTTCTTCCGGCCCAGCGTGTCACAAAAAATTCCCCAGATAATTCCACCTGCTGTCCATCCAAATATGAAAATGGCATTGATGGTAGCACTTACGTTGTCGAAGGTTTGCGCTGTTGAATTATGCAGAAGGTCCTTCATCACATCGGGCAGGTAAACCGACATGAGGGTGGAAACGGTTCCTCCGATCATGCTGCTGAAAAAGCAGATGAGAAATAATGCCCGCTTGCTTTTTTGAAGCGGAACAGATTTCACTGAAGGAATTTCTAATGTTGAATGCATGGTTCTATTTAAAACTTTCTTCTCCTTTTCTTGCCATTGCGTCTTTCGGTCTGTCGTACCCGATGGTTGTCAGTCTCGCTGCGAGTTTCTGATAATAGGCGGGATCCTCCGGACAATAAGTTCCCAATCCATCCACATATCTGTTGTACAGACAAAAAAGCGCTGCAATCAAAACTGTATCGTGAATCTCCTTATCTGTTGCGCCTGCTTTTTTAGCACGCTCAATATGTTCAGGCAGAACGGCCTTACCGATCTCCTGCACTTTAGATCCGATCACGAGCAGTGATTTCGTTTTCTCTGAAAGGGGAGCATTTTCAAGATCATGATATACCTTATCCAGCAATTCTTTATTTCCGCCGAGCGCGATCACTGTTGCGGCATGTGCATTCGTACAAAACCTGCACTGATTTTTAAATGAAACGATGGTGGCTACGAGTTCTCTTTCCATTTCCGTCAGCGTATTCTCACCGCGCAAAAGAATCTGCGTGAGTTCGCGGATGGGTGCAGCTGTATCTATTCTATTTTCCAATAAACCCGTGATGCCCGGTAAGCCATTATTCAATTGGATGTATGCCATATGCTATGGTTTATATTGAGATGTGTATGGATGAAAATTTTCCCATGAATGCCAGAATTCCTGATATGCCGCCAGCGGCCGGAGTTTTGCATCTTTTAATGGCCCGCTTATACAAAGGCCATCGGGTGTCCAGATGGAATGTGTATTGGAATCGATGAGTTGGGCAGCTGCTTTGTCCAGGGTGAAGAAAAGTATTTTGCCCTGCATGTCACGGCTAAATGCATGAAAACTACTTGTGTCATTTTCGAGCACCAGTAAAACCGGGAATCTTCCAATGGTATCCTGAATAAAATAATTTTTCAGCAGATCGTTCCAGTCGTAGGCTTTTTCTAATCCATTCATTTTTACTCCGACCACCCATGATTTCTTTTTCCAGGAAGCAGAATCTCTTTTTTCCAAATGACCCTTGATGGTTCCCTTATCAAAATCAGCAAGATCATCATACTCTTCCTTATAGTTTGAATCCGGCTGGAGGACGGTAGAATTCGGATGCTGGCGTATCCAGGAAGAAAGAGAAGCCTGGTGTGAAGGAATTTCTTCAAGGTGCGATCCTTTCAACGGACCAGCAATAGCAACACCTGTTGCCTGTTGCCACCAGCTCTTCGTGGTTGCATCTTCAAACATCGCATTGAAATGATCCATACCGACGAGGCGGAATGTTTCGGGCTTTCCATTTATCAATGGACTATACACACGTCCCGTTCTGCAGACTGTACAATAGGTAACCATGACAGGCCTGTTTCCAACGGTATCCCTTACCTGGTGATGATAACCGATTATTTGAATAGGGTAGGCCCTTGACTGACCATTAATTTCGACGCCAATAACCAGTTTATCGGAATCCATTTTATTTTCTGCAGCAGCTGCAATGGTTTTAATGGAAGGCTGATAAAACATTTTATCTGCTTCAAACCTGAAATTGAAAAAGAAAAAGATAATTAAATAAAGAATGATGACCAACGATAAGAGGATCTTCCCGAATATTTTTCCCCTGACTGAAAAAATCCGGTATAGAGGTACGGCTACCAATAAGATTCCTATGATACGAAGGATCCATTTATATTTTTCGATAAAATATGCGATGTCAATACTATTGGAGTGCTGACTTCCCGGGAAGGGCATGATAAAATAAACGCGCAATATTTCTGTAGCTAGTAACAGCAGAATACCGATTATCAAAAATAATCGTGACATATACAGTATTTAAATAAATGGATAAGAAGGAACGGTCTGGGTTCAGGCTGCGTACTTAGGCGGTTTGCCGGGGGAAGCAATATGTGGTTCAGTTAAGTTAAAAGTATGGCACGCAGCATATTTTAGATTTGAACTACCACACTCGCACACTACCACACTACCACATTGGTTAATATAGTCGCTTCCACCCAAACTCTTCTGTATTTTTGATCCTCTGTTATTTCCAGTAAGATCATTTGCCGCATTTTCATAATTAGTCTTCGCTTTCTTCAAAACCGTTTTATGATTATCAGGGAGGCAGAGTAAGATCAGGTTACCATCATAAACTTTACGCTTTACATATTTAAAGGTCTTCCCATTAATATTCACTTCGCCATTTGCACGTTCAAAAGTCTTTTGTTCAAGCTGGTAAGGGTTGTAAAGTGGTATCTGAAGAGTGACGAGATCATTATCGTCATACTGGTCTTTGTCGATCCGGGCTTCCATAACTGCATCTGCCTTCTTTTCAGCATAATAGAACCAGGCGCGGTACCCGATCATATTGAAAAGGAGAATAAGCAGGATAACGATGGAAGCGGACTTTCTCATGCAATAGTTAGTGGGGTAAATATAAGAATTATCCCAATAAATAAAATTTTCGGTTTTGTGCGGCTGGCCACAGCAATTTAGATTTTTTGGCATGAGGGGATTTTAGTAACTATGGTAATGCTTTGCCGGAACCTGATTTTACTCTCAGCATCTGTGATCGGTCAGTCTGCCTTTGCCCAGACGCCCATGGAGAAGTTTGAATTCATCAATTTCTCCAAAGTGAATATTACCGACCGGTTCTGGAAGCCTAAAATGGATCTTGTTGCCACTAAAACACTCCAGGCCTGTATTTACCAAACCGAAACCGTAACACCGCGAATCAGGAATTTTGAAAAAGTTGCCAGGAAGAAAGGAGAAAAGCATGAGGGCATATATTATGATGACAGTGATGTATATAAGGCCCTGGAAGCTATGAGCTATTCCATCAGCACAAGTCACGATACTTCACTGGAAAGAAAAGCGGATGAATGGATCGCAAAAATTGCGGCAGCACAATTACCCGACGGGTACCTGAATACCTATTTTACTTTGAATGGAATTGACAGGCGATGGACAGAAGTTGAAAAACATGAAGATTATAATGCGGGACATTTGATCGAAGCTGCGGTTGCTTATTATAATGCCACAGGGAAAACCAGTTTATTAAATGTAGCAATCCGTTTGGCTAATCATATCGACAGTACATTCAGATTAGGGAATAAACCGTGGTTCAGCGGACATGAAGAAATTGAACTCGCACTTGTAAAACTTTATCGTGTTACTAACAATGACCGATACCTGAAACTGGCGGACTGGTACCTGCAGCAGCGTGGAAAGCAACATCCTCAATGGGGAAATTCAGAATACTGGCAGGATGTTCTCCCTGTTAAAGATCAAAAAAATATTACCGGCCATGCAGTTCGCGCGATGTACTTATACACCGGTGCAGCGGATGTTGGTTCTTTGACGGGCGACCTGGCTTATATGAATGCCATGAAATCAGTCTGGGAAGATGTGGTGCAAAGAAATATGTACCTGACGGGTGGCATCGGATCTTCCGGAAACAACGAAGGATTTACACATGATTATGATCTTCCTAATCAATCCGCCTATTGCGAAACCTGTGCTTCCGTAGGTATGGTGTTCTGGAATCAGCGCATGGCGCAGCTTTCAGGAGACGGACGATATGTGGATGTGCTGGAAAAAAGTTTATACAATGCAGCTCTCGACGGACTGAGCCTGAGTGGTGACCGTTTTTTTTATGATAATCCACTGGCTTCGATGGGACAGAATACCCGCAGCGCCTGGTTTGGAACAGCTTGTTGTCCGGCGAATATCGCCAGGCTCGTTGCTTCTCTCGGAAACTATATTTATGGAAAATCTGGAGAGGGTATCTGGGTGAATCTTTTTGTCAACAGCAATACGCGCACGTCCTTGGGAAAAGACAGTGTTTCTGTTTCCACTGAAACCAATTATCCCTGGGATGGAAAAGTTGTGCTTAAGATAGATCCTGACAGCAGGGATAAGTTTTCAGTCATCATAAGAGTTCCAGGATGGGCAAGCGGTGAGGCTTCTCCTGGCGCGCTTTATCGTTTCATCGATGATAAGCCGAAACGTATTTTGTTTATGGTGAATGGTGAAAGGGCAGATACCAAAATAGAAAATGGATATGTTTCGATTGACAGGATTTGGAAGAAAGGGGATCAGGTGAGTTTTTCTTTTCCGATGCAAACGCTTCGCATCCGCGCGATGGACAGTCTCCGCAATGATATCAACCTGATTGCCCTACAGCGTGGTCCCTTTATATATTGTGTAGAAGGAGCGGATAATGTCGGTTCCGTCTGGAATGTTTTGGTGAAACCAAATACAGTTTTTAAAGCCGTACCATATAAGATTTTGAATGAACCGGTGATTGCCTTGCAGGGGAATGCAGAATTATCTGTGCCTTCAGAGGGTGGTGAAGGAATAAAAATTCATCAGGAGAAAATAACGGCCATTCCTTATTATACCTGGGCAAACAGGGGCGCGAATTCCATGCGTGTCTGGCTGCCGGAAAAAATCACATCTGTAGCTTTAAATGCAGGTGACTGAAATCTTTTAAAATTAATTGCTATGAATATTAGTCCTGCTGCCGGCAAACCAGCCGATCCTTCCATCCTGGTAAATATTCCAAGATTAATTACTGCCTATTACGCGCAGCAGCCCGATGTTTCAGTGCCTGCCCAGAAAGTTTCTTTCGGAACGTCGGGTCACCGCGGCTCTTCTTTTTCAAATTCATTTAATGAATGGCATATCCTTGCTATCACGCAGGCAATTTGTTTGTATAGAAAACAAAATGGCATTGAAGGACCTCTTTTCCTGGGCATCGATACCCATGCACTTTCAGAACCAGCGGCTGTTACAGCGCTGGAAGTTCTTGCGGGTAATGAAATAGAAGTGATGATCGCAGACAACAATGAGTATACACCCACGCCTGCTGTTTCGCATGCGATTCTCACGTATAACAAAGGACGTGAGAAGGGTCTTGCAGATGGCATCGTGATCACACCTTCCCATAATCCTCCGGATGATGGAGGTTTTAAATATAATCCAACGAATGGTGGTCCGGCGGGCACTGAAATTACTTCCTGGGTGGAGAAAAAAGCCAATGAGTTTTTAGAAAATAAACTGAAAGGCGTTTTGAGAATGCGATATGAAAAGGCATTGCGAGTTTCAACAACGCATCGATTCGATTATCTCAACCATTATGTGAATGATCTTCAAAATGTGCTGAACATGGATATCATCCGCGATTCAAAGATCAGTATCGGAGCAGATCCATTGGGAGGTGCCGGTGTTCACTATTGGGCACCCATTGCAGAAAAATATAAATTAAACCTGCATGTAGTAAGTGATATCGTGGATCCGACGTTCCGTTTCATGTCTGTTGATTGGGATGGGAAAATCAGGATGGACCCTTCTTCATCTTACGCCATGCAAAGGCTGATCGGCATGAAGGATAAATTTGATATATCTGTTGCATGCGATACCGATCATGACCGGCATGGGATCGTTACAAAAAGCGTGGGGCTGGTGCCACCCAATCATTACCTGGCCACTTGTATTTTTTATTTATTGCAGCATCGTCCCGCATGGAAACCCGGAGTAGCCATTGGAAAAACATTGGTAAGCAGTCGTATGATCGATCGCGTTACGAAAAAAATGAATCATCCGCTCTATGAAGTTCCTGTTGGTTTCAAATGGTTTGTTGACGGACTCATGGATGGATCGCTTGGATTTGTAGGCGAAGAAAGTGCAGGTGCCAGTTTCTCCAGGCTGAACGGAGAAGTGTGGACCACAGATAAGGATGGATTCATTCCGGCATTGCTGGCCGCTGAAATGACGGCGACTCTCAATAAGGATCCGGGAGAATTATATAAGGGACTAGCCGATGAACTGGGTCATTCAACATACGACAGGGTGGAAGCAAAGGCAAATGCCGAACAAAAAGCAAAAGCTGGCCAAACTGAGTCCGGAACAAATCACACAGAAAACAATGGCGGGTGAAAAGATTACAGATATTCTCACCAAAGCGCCCGGCAATCATGCGTCCATCGGAGGCATCAAACTTGAAACTGAAAATGGATGGATTGCAGCAAGACCTTCCGGCACGGAAGACATCTATAAAATTTATGCGGAAAGTTTTTTGGGCCGCGAACATCTCAACCTCATGTTGCAGGAAGCACAAGTAATTGTGGATAGCGCGCTTAAATAGGTTATGGGTTATGGGTTATGGGATATGGGATATGGGATATGGGTTATGGGTTATGAGTTATGTGTTGGATTTTTGTTTTGTTGTCAGGATAGCGCTTTTTATCATTTTCAAAAGAGAATATGCTTTATCATGAATTTTCGTAAACTCATTCAAATCTAAATAATCAGATTCTTGTAATAATTCGAGCCAATACATAGTTTCATCACATTCTTTTTGTGCTATGGCTAGTTTATGAACAAAATCGTTTTTACTTTCTGCGTTTTGAGCTTCTCTGATCATGGCTCCAACAGATGTCCCACTTTTTAATAATTGTTTGCCCAGAATATATTCCTTTTTTGATTCAACTAATTTCTTATACAGTTTAATAATTTCAATTGCGAATTTGAAACTGCACTCTTTTAAAATACTCTTTTCCATAGGTAGTAATTTAGTCCACCTATTGAAAGTATTTTAGTATTAATAACCCGTACCTTATAGGTCATAACCCATATCCCATAACCCATAACCCATAACCCATAACCCATATCCCATATCCCATATCTCATATCTCATAGTTAGTGATCGTCTACCGCATAGCGGATACCTGCGACGGCTCTGATGCGATCCAGCGTTTCCATCAGTAACAAAGAATCATCAAGGGTCATTACAGGGCTTTCTGTCAATCCTTTCCGCAGACATTCTCCTACATGCCGCGCTTCATATTGATAGCCTGATCCTGGTTCCTTATCTACCGGAATAAATTGTTTGGTTTCTTCTCTTCCTGAAAACATTTCTATTCTGGCACTCGGTGCATAAAATCGACTGGTAAGCCTGATCCTGTTTTTTGTTCCGCCGATATCTGCTTCTGTTCCAAGATTGGATGATAATGAACAGAAAAGCTGGGCCATTGCGCCATTTTTATATTTGAACAACATGGCACATTGTTCATCAACCCCTGTAGATGCAGGTGTCATGGAGGCTTCGATTGCATCCGGTCTGCCGAGAAATGAAAGCGCAAAGAAAACATTATAAATTCCAATATCGAGCAGGCTGCCGCCTCCGAGTGCCGGATCATAAAGTCTGGATGGAACAGGGGCCTGTGGAATAAATCCAAAATCGATGAGTACATTTTTTATTTCTCCCAGTTCACCGGCTGCGATAAGTTCCTGAACTTTTTGATACTGGGGAAGGAATTTAGACCAGAGCGCTTCCATCAGAAAAACTTTTTTGGCACGGGCCATATCTATCATTTCTTTGGCTTCCCGCAGATTGATAGCAAAGGCTTTTTCACACAGAACGGCTTTTCCATGGTCAAGGCAAAGCAGTGTATGCTCATGATGAAGTCCGTGCGGCGTTCCGATATAAATAACGTCAACTTCCGGATCAGAAACCAATTCCTCATAACTGCCATGCACATGCGGAGTTGGAAATTCCCTTGCGAATTCCTGCGCTGTAGACAGTTCCCGGGCGCCTAAGGCCATGAGTTTTGCACCTTCGACAAGGGCCAGGTCGGATGCAAATTTTCTGGATATTTTACCGCAGCCTAAAATGCCCCAGCGAATCGGAACCATCGTTAATAATTTTCTTACAAGATAGTTGATTCAGTAATTTTTTCCCGTTCCGAAATCTACCAACGGTAGTGATTTTCGAATGACCAGGCGATTAAATTGGGTTACCTTTGCGGACCTTATTATTTATGAGTAACTTGAAGGACAAGGAAGTTTATAAAACCATTCAACTGGCGATTCCCATCATTATGGGAGAACTGGCCCAGTTGTCACTGCATCTGATAGATACTGCCATGGTGGGAAATATCAGTTACAAACACCTGGCTGCTGCTTCATTGGTGATGACGGCCGCCAATATTCCATTCGTGGTCGGTATTGGCATGACGATCTCCGTATCCCAACTGGTTTCCATGGCGAATGGACGTCGCGACCATCAACTTATTTCACATTATCTTTTCAACGGTTTCTTCTTGTGCACGGCTTTTGCGCTGGCAATTTCAGGAGTACTGGTTTTCGGAAGAAATATATTGAAACACCTCGGCCAGGATCCGCAGGTGGTGCAGCTGGCACTTCCTTTTATGACATTGGTGGGTCTATCCGTTATTCCCATGTTGTTATTCATGACCCTCAAACAGTTTACTGACGGCCTCGAGTATACGAAAACTGCCATGATGCTATCGATTGCTGCATTGCCCATCAATATATTTCTGAACTGGTTACTCATCTACGGGAATTGGGGATTTCCCAGGCTCGAGCTGGTGGGGGCAGGTTATGCGACACTTATTACCAGGACGTTGATTTTTATAGTGCTGGGAATTATTGTTTTGAAACACAGAACTTTCAGTCGATTTATTGCCGTTCGCGAGCACCAATGGAAATATAGTCTGTCGACTATCCGGGAGCTTTTACGAATCGGTATTCCCAGCAGTATTCAGATGGGAGTGGAGATCGGTGCATTTGCCGTTTCAGGAATTATCAT
Organism: uncultured Bacteroidota bacterium; assembly: GCA_963757975.1. Lineage (GTDB taxonomy): Bacteria > Bacteroidota > Bacteroidia > Chitinophagales > Chitinophagaceae > Puia. Next base: position 22,241 of record CAVWUD010000052.1, on the reverse strand, counting down.
TGGTACCATCAGTGCCATTTCTCTGGCGGCGCATCAGATAGCCCTGAGTTGTGCGGCTTTTACTTTTATGGTTTCCATGGGCCTTTCACAGGCTGGTTCGATCAGGGTGAGTAATGCTTTTGGAAGATCTGATTGGGAAAAGATTCGGGTCATTGGAAAAACAACTTTTATCACTGCTTTTCTATATGGTTGTTTCTGTGCGATTGCCTTTATAATCTTCCGTTGGCAATTACCGCTGGTATTTAATAAGAATCCTGAAGTTGTTCATTTAACAGCTATCCTTTTACTATTTGCTGCAGTTTTCCAGATCTCCGATGCAACCCAGGCAACGGGTGCCGGTCTTTTGCGAGGCATTAAGGATGTGAAGCTCCCTACTATTTTAATTACGATTGCTTACTGGATTATTGGTCTTCCTGTAGGTTGCTTCTTTGCTTTTCATTACAATATGGGTGCATCTGGTATGTGGCTGGGATTGATTTTAGGACTTACACTGGCTTCGGTTTTTCTTGGCGGTCGTTTTCTTACGATGGCAAGGAAGAGTGGTCTGCATAAAACGGCCTGATCACGATTTGAGTCTGTCGAATCCCATGGCCAGGTCTTCAATCAGGTCGTCGATATATTCTATACCGACAGAAAGCCTTAACAGATTCTCGGGGCTTCTCGGTGATTTACCTTCAGCAGATCTGCGGTGTTCAACTAAACTTTCAACGCCGCCAAGACTGGTTGCATGTTTAAATAATTTCATGTTGCCGGCGAATCGAATCGCCTGTTTTTCTCCTCCTTTCATAGTAATGGAAATCATGGATCCGAACAATCCGTGCATCTGGCGCCGGGCAATATCATGGTTGGGATGATCCGGAAGTCCCGGGTAATAAACCTGCTCAACGAGTGGTTGCGCTTTAAGAAAATTAGCAATGAGTTCAGCATTTTTTATCTGTCGTTCGAGGCGGAGCGAAAGGGTGGAAAGGCTTCTGTTTAAAAGCCAGCAGTCAAACGGTGATGGAACAGAACCGCCAATGACCTGATATTCACGGATTTTTTCTGCCAGTTCATTTTTCTTTTTTATGATGATACATCCACCCAATACATCAGAATGACCTCCGAAAAATTTAGTGGATGAATGAAAGACCAGGTCAGCACCCAATTCAAATGGTCTTTGAATCAGCGGGGTGGTCCAGGTATTGTCGCAGCCCACGAGGATGTTTTTTGATTTTGCGATCTTACATATCAAACTGATATCCGATATTTTTAGCATCGGGTTAGAAGGCGTTTCAACAATGATCAGCCTGGTATTTTTCTGAATGGTATTTTCAAGGGCTGCGGTATCTGTCATATCAACTTCCGTATAAGAAATTTTCCATTTGGGTAACATTGATTTTACCAGGTATGCAATTCCGTGATAACAATCATCCGGAATTATTATATGTGTTTCGGGTTCAAGGACTGCCTGCGCAAGTGCCATTGCCGCAGCCATTCCTGATGGGAAAGTAAATGCTTCTTCACCACCTTCCAGTTTTGCAAGTTTTGTTTCGAGACCGCGCCGGTTGGGATTATCCCAGCGGGTATATACATAACCTTTTCCACCGATAACACCATTTTCATCACGTTCAAAAGTAGTTGTTACATGGATCGGGCTCATCATTGAACCGATTCCATCTTCTATATGTCCGGCATGTACTGATAGTGTATCGAAATGCATTATTTCTTTTTCGCGAAGATAAACTTAAAACAAGTATGGGAGTATGAGAGTATGGGAGTATGGGAGAAAAACGGTCATCGGTCATCCGTCATCCGTCATCCAAAAAGGCCTTACGCTTTACGCCTTTTGGTTTAAATTGTGTTGAATAAATCAAAAGTATGCCCGGCACACCTTCCGTAATGAGTCTCCATCTCAGATACCGACTATGGATTGCAGAATTGAATTTCGATATTAATGTGCTTCGGATATTCGGTGACTACCTCAATGAACTCAGGGCCAAGCGAAAGGAGGCGGAGGTAAAATCCAGGAGTGATTATTTTGAAAAAGAATTCACGGCCTTAAGAGCTGAAATCGATGAGATGCGCCACGAAATGCATATCGCCAAAATGAATATGGGTGAATACTCGCGTGATGGTAAACCTTTTGATTTCAGAAAATACAATAAAGAAAACCACAGTCCGATAAAAAAAAGGCTGGCTGCCTATAAGGCTAATTTTAAAAAAATCAATGCTGAATTCGGAGAGTTTGAAGGGGAGTGGCTGTCATAAAAAAATTCCGTCCCGCAAATCCGGGACATTTTTTATAGATATGTGATATGGGATATAAGATATGGGTTATGAGTTATGAGATATGAGATATGAGTTTTGAGATGTCTTATAAATTATGAGTTGAACCCATATCTCATAACTCATATCCCATATCCCAATTCGCCTATTTAATCGACACAAAAACTTTCGTTTTAGCCCAGCTCATTGAGAATCCTTTGTCAAATTCCTTATCTGAAACAGTGTAGATCAGTTTTTCCTGTACATCCTTAAGATCCTTAGGTTTAACTGTTACAACCAGCACATTTTTGGCCGGATCGAAATTTGCAGATTCATCATTTTTAACTCCCCATTGACCCGTTTGCGAATTAAAAATAATTGACCATTCTTTTTCGCCCGGAGTCATAAACAGGCTGTATTTACCGGCCGGCAAATCTTTGCCTTCCACTTTAATTGGTTTGTCTGTTGCAAAAATGGTGGCTTCGTTCGCACCAGCCCTCCATGGTTTGCCAAAAGGAAGCAGGCCTCCAAAGATTGTTCTTCCTTTAACGGATGGACTGCTATAATCAATCGTTATCGTAGCGTCTTTTATTTTTCCTGTTGCAGTGGCAGGAGGACTCGGCCTTTTGCTCTTATCTTCCTGGGCCCATAAATGACTGCAGAATAAAACTCCGACGAATGCAATACCAATGATCCTTGCAAGAAATGTTTTTTTCATATGAAAGTTGTTGAGTGAAAAAAAAGATTTGTTTAAACATAAAGTTATACAATTTCATGCCATACAAATCCAGGAATCCATATTTCATCCTATAAATCTTCATGTCATTTCATGAATTTTCATTCTCTTGTTTCAGAAATGGACGAATGGGTAAAACTTTTCCCAAATTTATTTCTAACGGTAATTTTTTTTTAACATAAAATAAGGAACTTGCTTTGCCGAATACGGAATTTCTTCAATTAAAAAAAAATACATGAAACGATTTGCTGCTTTTTTATTACCCATGCTGGCTATCATTATTATTGCCGGCTGTAATGGCTCACAGTCTTCTTCTTCCACCTCCGACAGTACCGGTGTAAAGATGGATAGCAGTTCTGCAAAAACAGATTCTTCCTCTGGATCGACGGCAGGTTTTAAATTGGGAGTTCAGATGTGGACATTTATGAAATTCTCATTTTCTGATGCGCTGGACAAAGTGGATAGCACCGGTATAAAAAATATAGAAGCTTTCATAGGCCAGAAACTCGGAGGAGGAATGAAGGGCTCTTTTGGTTTTGATATGTCAAAAGAAACCCGTGATAAGTTGAAACAGTTACTACAGAAAAAAGGAATTCAGATTGTTGCCATGGGGGTAATTGTTCCCAAAAACAAAGCTGAATGGATTAAAACTTTTGAGCTCGCCAAGGATTTCGGATTGAGTTATATAACCGCCGAACCAATAAAATCCCAATGGGGTATGGTGGATAGTCTCGCTGGTGTATATGGAATACCCGTAGCCATTCATGATCATCCAAAACCAAATATGTACTGGAGTCCTGATTCCGTGCTTGCTGCCACAGTCGGACACCCTCATATCGGTTCCTGTGCAGATATCGGCCACTGGGCACGGAATGGTTTGAATCCGGTTGACTGTCTCAAGAAATTAGAGGGTCATATCATTGGCGTTCATCTGAAAGATGTAGTAAAATTTAACGATCCTGAGGCTCCAGACACACTGGTAAGTAAAGGAGTGGTTGATTTACCTTCTGTACTGGCTGAATTAAAAAGACAAAACTTTAAAGGGATGCTTTCTATTGAACATGAATCCAACTGGTATCATAGTGTTCCGGATGTGATTTTCACAAAAAATTATTATGATTCACTGGTCCAGAAATTGCAATAGTATGATGGATTAACAAGCAATTTACATAGGGTTTTTCCTGTTTCACGTTTAGTGAATCAGTAATTAAACCTATTAAATAGTATGCAGTCATACTAAAAACAACATGTATGAAGAAATCATTCATTAAGTTATTTGTGATTAGTTTTTTTACGGTAGGCATGGCATTATCTGCCGGCGCACAGACAATTTATGTAAAGATCAGACCACCCGTTCCAACGGCTGTTGTAGTGAGACCAGCGCAGCCCTCGCCCCATCATGTTTGGGTAGCTGAAGAGTGGACGCCAAGAGGTGGAACATATGTTTATTCCGGAGGTTATTGGGCGGCTCCTCCTCATCCGGGATGGATCTGGGTTCCTGGTCATTGGAAAAGACACCACGAATATGGGGAATACTGGGTTGCCGGTCATTGGAGAAGACCTTAAGAAGCCGAAAGCTTAAAGCCGAAAGCCTAAAACTGTTATCAATAAAATAGTTTTAGGCTTTGAGCTTTAGGCTTTTTATAGTTTTAGGCTTTAGGCTTTAAGCCTATTGAACAGGATATCCCTTGGCGACCCAATCCATTTTTATATTATGTTCCAGATTTAGGAGGTGGGCATTGCTGAATTTCATTTCATTCAGCAAAATAAATGCGGGCCTTATATTCGGACAATGCTCAAAAGGACAACATCCGCAATAGATAACAATATTTGCATCCTGTGGCAGTTGGCTAAGCCGCTTTTTTAATTTGTCCAGGTTTTCTTTTTCATGAACGGGTCCCATGTCCAGAGATCCCTTTATTAATGCTCCGGGTCCGACGGAAATGATAACCGGTTTTTTTGTAACAGCGTTATTGATAACTGCAGCCAGATCAGACGGCGCCATGAGCTGACTATCTGTCCACGGCTCCGGTCCGCTTTCTTTCATTCCTTTATATTTGTTAAAAGCTATGCTTGTAATAATGATTAAGATAAAAACAATCCGGTATTTCATATTCAACGTTTTATAAGATTTATCACCAATTAAAATTAATTAATTTTTCGCATGTAATGCGCTGTTAAGCTCTTTAGAATCATTTCGAATATAGGGCTTCCTTCTCAAATCTGCCTGGCCTGAATACCTGGGTTCCTTCTCTCTTTATTTCTAAATCCCATGATTGTTTTAAGTGCCAGACAATATTTCTTATGAATAAATTAAATTCATAAATACTAAATAATTTAGTAAACTTGTAGTGAAATTGACAGGATTTAAAAGGTCTATTATGGAATTATTGTATTATGAAGCCGCAGTGCCGGCGGGGTTTCCATCCCCGGCCCTGGACTATCTGGAAGAAAGGATTGAGCTGGACAGGGAGCTTATTCGTCATCCGCTTTCAACCTTTATCGTGGAATGTACCGGTGATTCGATGATGGGTGCTTTTATTCCACCCAGGGCCCGGCTTCTGGTGGACCGGTCCCTTACCCCAGTAAATGGAAATATTGTCGTGGCAGTCCTTAACGGAGAATTCACGGTCAAGTTCATCCGAAAAAATGATCATACCTGCTGGCTGGTGCCTGCAAACAGCAAATACGCGGAAATAAAAATCACCAGCGACATGGACATGCAGGTCTGGGGCGTGGTTACGCATATCATTACGGACACCCAAGATCTGAGAAAATGTATGCGCTAGTGGATTGTAACAATTTTTATTGCTCCTGCGAAAAGGTTTTTAATCCCAGCCTGGAAGGGCGTCCCGTGATCGTCCTTTCCAATAATGATGGTTGTGCCATCTCGAGAAGTGAAGAAGCAAGGAATCTGGGAATCGCCATGGCATCGCCGGCATTTATGATGAAAGATTTTATTGAAAAACATCATGTTACAGTATTTAGTTCAAACTATACTTTATACGGTGACATGAGCAGCCGGATCATGGGAACCCTGGCATTTTTTGTTCCGAAAATTGAATTGTATTCGATTGATGAGGCCTTTCTCGATCTGAGTGAGATGGGAAACATCAACCTGCTGGATCTTGGATTCAGGATTCGAAACACGATTAAAAAAAACATTGGGATACCTGTTTCCATCGGTATAGCGCCGACAAAAACACTTGCGAAAATGGCTAACCGGTATGCAAAGAAAAATCATAAACAAGCGGCAGTTTTTTGGGCTGCCAATAATTCTCTGACGGAAGAGATGTTATCTGAAACACCTGTTGGGGAAATCTGGGGTATCGGAAACCAGCATGCATTGTTTTTATCAAGATCAGGATTTAAAACGGCTGCTGATTTTGTGCATGCGCCGGAGGACTGGATAAAAAAAAACTTATCTGTTACCGGACTGCGTCTAATGTATGAGCTGCGGGGAATAACCTCGATTTCCTGGGAGGAAGAAAAACCGCTCCGGAAAAATATCTGCACCTCCCGTTCCTTTGGAAAAAGAATTTCTGAAAAAAGTCAAATCGCCGAAGCGATGGCAAATTATGCCGCGGCTTGTGCTGCCAAATTGCGGGCAGAAAAAACCTGCTGCAGATGTCTCCAGGTTTTTATTCAGACAAATCCCCATAAGACAGAAGAAGCCCAATATCTGCGTTCGATCAATATGGATATGGAAAGGGCTTCCAATCATACGGGTGAAATTATCAAAACTGCGTTGCGGGGACTTGATATTATTTTTAAACCGGGTTTCTATATATGAAATGCGGGGTCACGGTCATGGACCTTGTTCCTGAAACAGTTGTGCAGTCAAGTTGTTTTGATCAGGCAGACCGGATGAAGAATAGCCGGGTTATGCAGACAATGGACAAAATCAACGGAAGTCTCGGTAAAGAAATCGTGCGCACTGCAGTTCAGGGTTTTGAAAGAAAATACAGACTGAAGACGGAATTTCTTTCTCAGCGATACACAACGAGGATGGATGAGATTTTGAAAATAACTAACTGAAAGTGTGGAAGTGTGGAAGTGTGGTAGTGTGGTAGTACTAATCACTCCACTACCACACTACCACACTACCACACTTCCACACTATAAAAGATGTTACAACCATTCGAGGACTTCAAACCATCGTATATCCAGCGCCTTATTCAGATGGGCAGAAGGTATCTCGTGTCTCAAACTTATTACCGGATGAAGGAAATGGATTCTGATCCTTCCAGTTCGAGAATCAACCTTCTGTTTTCTGATTATGTTGAATTGGGAGAGGCAAGACTTCATCTAAACGCTGTAAAGAAGGACAGGTATGCAGCGATCATTGATCTCAACCACCCTGCCCACCTGAATAAAATCAGGGAAATGCTTAAGGAAGGATCGGGGTACCGTATGTTTTTTGCTGTCGTTCGCAGCGCTAAGGAGCTGGAAAATCTGGTTAATAAGCGCTATAAGGAAAGACTGAAACTATATGTGGAAAAGCAAACCAACTGGCGGATTTCGAGAGATGCAATCGTGAAACCAACTATTCAACTCAGCTTTGGAGAAATATTTATTATCCTTAAACACGGGAACCAGCATATCCGCATCAAATTTGAGGAGATAGAATGATAAACGGTTGACGGTTGACGGATGACGGATGGCTGTTGGCCGATTCACTCCTATACTCTTATACTCCTATACTTTCCCACACTCTCACACTTTCTTAGCTTTGCCTGAAACCATCCGATATAACGCATGTGTTACGACATTTCATTTACTGTAAAACTTAAGGAGCTGGCCACTTATTTTCCGGAACTGGAGAACCCTCTTCAGCTGGAATTAAATTTTGACGGAATCCATATCATGGGACATAGTTTTAATGTTCATCCCATCATTTACCGTGAAAGGGAAACCAAAAAACTCACCGTCAGCCCGATGGAGTGGGGTGTTATTCCATTTTATGTTAAGAATGAAAAAGATTTTCTGCGACAGAGGGCTTCGATGCTGAATACCCGGAGTGAACGTATTCTGGGTGATGAAAAAAGTTACTGGTATAAGATCAGGCACCGCCGCTGCCTCATACCTGTTACCGGTGTTTACGAACATAGGGCCATCAATGGATGGAAGAAGAAGGTACCCTATTATATCAGGCTGATCGATCAGCCACTATTTTTTCTTCCCGGCCTGTATTCAGTTGCCGATCTGCCTGACCTGCAGACGGGCGAGATGCTCAAAAGATTTACATTCAGTCTGATTACCCGCGATGGAAACGACCTGATGAAGAAAATTCATAATGATGGTGAAAATCGCGGCCGTATGCCCTTATTCCTGCCATTGAATTTGTCGAAAGAATTTCTGGATGAAGACCTTTCTGCAGAACGCTACAAGGAAATCCTGCAGTTTGAAATGCCCGAAGAGAAAATGGAAGCCATAACGGTCTACACTATACGAAGCGGCAAACTCCGACCGGATGGGAAGGCAAAAAATGAATATTGGGAATGGGATAAGCTTCCGGTGGCGAGTTTGTAAAGGAAGAGAATGTAAAGCGCAAGGCATAAAGCGTAAGGCAGAAGGCGTAAGGCTGAAGGCTTAAAGCGAAAAGGCGTAAAGCATAAAGCAAAAGGCGTAGGGCGTTAAGGCTTAAGGCTTAACGCGGAACGCTTTAAGCTTTACACGTAACGCATAAAGTGTAACATCCTTCTCTACGCCTTACGCCTTACGCTTTATCGTTATCTTCGAATACAATTCTTCATATGAAATCGATTGCTCTTATTTTTTGTTTCAGCCTCCTGACTACATTTTTATTCGGACAATTAACACCTGATCATAATATGCCCACCGTAAAAACTGCCAATGGAATATTGGAGGGAACACAACTTTCCGGAATCAGCATGTTTAAAGGTGTTCCTTATGCAGAACCACCCATCGGTGATTTGCGATGGAAAGAACCTAAGCCTGTTAAAAACTGGGAAGGCATTCGCAAGGCGAATCATTTCGCTGCCCGCGCAATGCAACTGCCAATTTACAGTGATATGAAATTCAGATCAGATGGCGTAAGTGAAGATTGTCTTTATCTGAATATCTGGACACCTGCAAAAACAGGAAAGGAAGAACTACCGGTGCTCGTTTATTTTTATGGTGGAGGTTTTGATGCAGGTGACGGTTCGGAATTGCGTTATGATGGTGAAAGTATGGCCAGGAGAGGGATTGTGTCGGTGACCGTCAACTACAGACTGGGCGTATTTGGATTCATGGCACATCCTGAGCTCAGCAAAGAATCTCCTCATCATGCATCCGGAAATTATGGGCTTCTTGATCAGACAGAAGCGCTGCGCTGGATTCATAAAAACATAGCGGCTTTTGGAGGCGATCCTGACAATATTACTATTGCAGGTGAATCAGCCGGCTCTATTTCAGTAAGTGCACAAGTCATTTCACCATTGCCTAGAAATTTATTTTCAGCAGCGATTGGAGAAAGTGGTTCTCTCCTGAATTTCAAACCAACTACTACATTGGCAGATGCGGAAAAAAACGGTCTTCAGTTTAGTGCAAATGTGGGAGCGCATTCATTAAATGAATTGCGTGCCATGACAGCAGAACAAATTTTACAGGCAACCGCAAAACCGGGCTCCCCTCATTTTTCAGTAGATGTGGATGGATATTTTTTCCCCGAATCTCCTGTTGATCTGTATAAAGCAGGAAAAATTGCAAAGGTTCCATTGCTCGTAGGATGGAATTCAGGAGAAGGAGGATGGCAGTCCATTTTAGGAAACGCAGAGCCGACAAAAGAAAATTATATAAAGGCAATTCAGAAATTATATCCCGGCGAATCTGAAGAAATATTGAAATTATATGCAGTGCAGACGGATTCAGATGTTGAGACCGTTGCATCTGCCCTGAGTGGCGATCGTTTTATTGCATTCAGTACCTGGAGATGGGCCGAATTACATTCAAAAACAAATAGTCCTGTATATCGATATTATTTTACGAAACCCAGGCCGGGCCTTCGCTCTGATATTAATAATCCAGCTGCCAAACAGGATGATTCAGATAAAAAACCCGGGACTTTTAACGGAGCATCCCACTCCGCAGAAATTGAATATGCATTGGGTAATCTGCCGACGAACCGGGTTTATGACTGGCAGCCGGATGATTTTCTGGTCTCTGCTATCATGCAGAATTATTTTCTGAATTTTATAAAAACCAAAAATCCCAATGGTACCGGTCTTCCGTATTGGCCATTGTACCAGTCCTGGCAGAAAGATCCGATTCAGTATATCGGTGTTGAAACGCGACGACAACCAGAGAAGAACAGGGACAGGTATCTGTACTTTGAAAAAAAAGCGGATAAACAATAAAATCTTTATTCAATTTTTAATTTCACATCTCCGTTCTGGGGATGACCTGTGCAGGTGAGTGTGAGACCCCGGCCAAGTTCCTTATCTGTCAGCACTTCATTATTGGATAACCAGACTTTTCCTTTTATACAGATGGCAGCGCAGCTACCGCATTTTCCGGTTTCACAACTATACGGCAGATTCAGTTTTATTTTTTTTGCAGCCTGGAGTATGCTGTCGGGATATTTTACCGGAAAACTAAACATGCTTCCCTTCAGGTCCAGTTCAACGCGATAACTGTTTTTATCAGGTGGTAAGCGGCCGGTAAGCTTTTTATTTCCCGGATTAAAATCTTCTTTTTTAATCTGATTAATACTGAATCCTTCTTCCACCAGGTGAAAAATAATCATGCGCATATAGGATTCAGGTCCGCATGTATAGAACAGTGTTTTACTTCGGTTGAAATGTTTTATTTTTAAAAATTCCAGCAGGAGATCGTGATTTAAACGCGCTTTTCTAAGATCTGATTCCGAACTAAAAAGATAATCAATATGTAATTGATTGGGATAGCGCGAAATCAGGACCTGAAGCTCAAGATAAAATGCCGTGGTCTCAATGGATTGGTTACTGTAAATCAGGTAAACTGAAATATCCGGATAGAGATGGATCACCGTTTTTATAAGTGATAAAATGGGCGCAATGCCAGAACCGGCTGCAAAAAAGAAAATGCTGGTAAAGAATTTTATATTATCGGGAAGACGAAAAAACCCCGCGGCGCCTGTTGTCAGGAGAGAATCGCCGATCCGGGCCCTGTCAACCAGCTTTCTGGAAAAAACACCATTGTCTATTCTTTTAACAGCAATGCACAATGGTTCCTTTAGAGCAGGAGAGGAGATGATGGAATAAGACCGGCGGATTTCCCCTGATCCACTATTGTCCAGGAGTGTAATGAACTGGCCTGCCTGATATTGCAGACCATGACCTTCCGCGAAACTAAAAGTTTTGAATCCTTTTATTTCTTCCCGGATATTTTCAATGATCAAGCGAATATAGCCGTCTTTCATTTACTCAGATAAGTTAGGAATTTTTCTTTGCATGCTCTGATTAAAACATTGCCATCGAAAGTCTGGTGTACTTTTGATGTCACCGGACGGCTGCTATTATAAAAACTAATGAATGAAAATAAAAAGCCCGAAAGTCTGGCCATGGATGTTCAAAAAAGAAATCATAATCCTTTATTATGGATTGAGAGATAAACGCACGACTGCAATCGCCAGCCTACCGGTTATTGTATCTGTGATTTATCTTCTCAGCCCGATAGATTTGATTCCTGATTTTATTCCATTCTTCGGTTACATGGATGATTTTGTAGTAGTATCGTTGCTGTTGAATCTTTCGATAAGGCTCCTGCCCGGTGAAGTGCGGGAAGAGAGCCTGTTAAAAGCTTCCAAACACCAGAAAAAACTTCAATGGATATTCTTTCTGATTATTATTTTTTTTATATCCTTACTCGCGGGCCTGTTCTTCTTCACCAGATACCTTATTAACAAATAATTTCACCGTCCCTATTTAGGGTAATATTTTATTGTAAGGTTACAGCCGGAATTTTTTCTTTAAATTCATATCTTAAACTCAACGATGCCATGCCAAATACTTACGATGCCATTGTAGTCGGTTCAGGTATCAGCGGGGGATGGGCAGCAAAAGAATTATGTGAGAAGGGATTAAAAACACTTGTTCTGGAAAGAGGCAGGAATGTGGAGCATATCAAAGATTATCCTACTGCGACTCTTGCACCATGGCAACTTGACCACCGGGGATCAGTAACCGAAGAGATGCGCAGGGAACAACATATTCAGGTTCGAGGTTTTTGCAATGAAACCAATAATCATTTTTTTGTAAACGACCTGGAGCATCCTTATACACAGGTAAAACCTTTCGACTGGATAAGGGGTTATCACGTGGGTGGCAGAAGTTTGATGTGGGGCAGACAATGTTATCGCTGGAGTGATCTGGATTTTGAAGCCAATAGTAAAGACGGTCATGGTGTCGACTGGCCAATCCGTTATAAAGATATTTCTCCCTGGTACAGTTATGTTGAGAAATTTGTGGGTATCAGTGGCTCGAAAGAAGGATTACCACAATTGCCGGACAGTGAATTTCTTCCACCAATGGAAATGAATTGTCTCGAGAAACATATAACAGAAAGCATTCACGATAAATTTACAGATGGCCGAAGAATGATCATTGGCCGGGTAGCCAACCTGAGCAGGGGATTGAATGGCCGCGGACCATGCCAGTACCGGAACATGTGCGACCGGGGTTGTCCTTTTACAGGATATTTCAGTAGTAATGGTGTGACACTTCCTGCAGCAAAAGCTACAGGTAATCTCACACTGAGACCATTTTCCATTGTGGTAAATGTGATATATGATAAAGACAAGAAAAGGGCCACGGGCATTCGTATCATCGACGCCAATACCATGCAGACGGAAGAATATTTTGCAAAGATTATTTTTCTGAATGCTTCAACGATTGGAACTACCGCTATCCTGTTGAATTCTGTTTCAGATGCACATCCCGACGGACTTGGTAACAGCAGTGGCCAGCTTGGCCGCAACCTGATGGATCATCATTATCATGTGGGTGCCAGTGGAACATATGACGGATTTCAGGATAGTTATTTTTTTGGAAGAAGGGCCAACGGCATTTATATACCCAGGTTTCGTAATATCAATGAGAAAACCAGGCAGAAGGATTATGTGCGTGGGTTTGGATACCAGGGTGGTGCCTACCGGGGAAGAGTAAGCGAACTGGAAGGCATTGGTGAATCACTGAAAGCAAAACTGACGGAAGCTGGCGAATGGTCCATGTGGCTGGGTGGCTGGGGAGAACATCTGCCACATCCTGATAACCGGGTAAAATTAAGCAAGGATAAAAAAGATAAATGGGGACTTCCCCTGATGGATTTTGATTGTATCTGGAGAGAAAACGAACTGGCCATGCGGACAGATATGATGAATAGTGCTGCCGAGATGCTGGAAAAATCCGGGATAAAAAATATCAGCACATTCAATGATCCTGAAGCTAATCCGGGACTCTGTATTCATGAAATGGGTACCGCACGAATGGGGCGCGATCCGAAGACATCGGTACTAAATGGAAATAACCAGGTGTGGGAAGCTTCCAATCTTTTTGTAACAGACGGAGCATGCATGAGTTCCAGTGCCAACCAGAATCCTTCATTAACCTATATGGCATTGACGGCGAGAGCCGTCGATTTTGGTGTAAGGGAATTGAAGAAAGGCAATATTTAACCAAGTGTGAGAGTGTGAGAGTGTGAGAAAAACTCTCAACTTTCAAACTTCACTATAATTTACTCGCTAAGCCTTACGCCTTAAGCTTTACGCCTTGCGCCTTACGCCCTAAGCTTTACGACTTGCGCCCCAAGCCTTACGCCTTAAGCTTTACACCTTACGCCTTAAGCTCCTCCCTTCTTTCTCTTTGCAGCCGAAACAGATTTTACAATTGTCTTCGATTCCATGATCTGTTTGGGATCTTTCACTTTCAGCATTGAATTTGTGAAAGCTTCTTTCAGAAGTTTTGTCATGTATGTTTTAGGAAATTCTTTCTTGTCCTTTACAAGGATGTATCGGTATTGATTTCCTTTTCCCAATAATTTTTTTTCAGGATCTGCAATCTGGCTTCCCCAATAGAATCCGAAATGAATATTCAGACTGGATCGGCCAACGGCTATCGAACAAAAAGTATGTCCCTGCCTGTCCGTCGGCGACCAGCCAAACGCCAGTGCATTGTAATTATCATAAATGAGTTCATTCGTTTTGGGATAGAGGGTCCAAACAAAATCCCTCAGCCACAAAACCGTTTCCTTTATTTCTGAAGGATAGGGTTTTAAAAATTTCGACAAATCTTTTGTTTCTTCTATTGACATGAGAATATGAATTGTAATCGTTTCTAAACTTAAAGAAAAATCCGGTTATTCTTCAATTGTTAATTGTTCCGCATTCTGCGGGGTTAACGTTGAATTTTAAAAAGGTTTGAAAAGCATATACTCAGGTTCTGCCATTAACCCCGCAGAATGCGGGGACAATTATCAAATAACAATTATACTTCAATCTTCTTCCAATTTCCTTTTCTGAAATAATACCAGGCCACGAGAGCAATAAGTGTTTCGGCAACAGGGATGGCGATAAAAGCGCTGGTTTCTTTCAGGTGGAAACCAAATGCCAGAAGATAGGCCAGCGGGATCTGAAAAAACCAGAAACAGATGAAGTTGATCCAGGTAGGCGTTTTTGTATCTCCTGCACCATTGAGAGCCTGTATCATGACCATGCCAATACCATAAAAGAGAAATCCGGAACCAACCCACCTTAAAGCAATCGATCCGCACTTTTATTACGGCTTCGTCTTTTGTATAAATTCTAAGTATAAAATCCGACAAAAGCAGAAATATCAACATAACGGCTCCCATGAAAAATACGCTATATTTTGCTGTGAGGTAAACACTTTTTTCTGCACGGTCAGGATTTTTAGCTCCGAGATTTTGTCCGACGAGGGTTGCCGCCGCATTACTGAGTCCCCAGGCAGGAAGAATAAAAAAAACAATATTCCTCATAGCGATCTGGTAACCCGCAGAAGCTGCTGTCCCTCCGGTTTCTGCTACAAGGCGGGCCAGGAAAATCCAGCTTCCGCTACCAATGATAAATTGAAGGGTCGCAGGCCATCCGATAGCAACTATAGATTTCAGTAATTGCGGATCATAATTAAAGTGGACTGCCCGCAACCTGATTATTCCTTTTCCTTTGAATAAATGATAAAACTGATATAGTACGCCACCTGTTCTTCCTATGGCGGTAGCTATTGCAGCTCCTTTAAGTCCGAGATAATGGATGAAAACAGGACAAAGGATAATGTTCAGGATACTTGCCAGCCAGAGACTCTTCATAGCCATCGCAGCGTCTCCGGCACCGCGAAAAATACCGTTGATCAGGAAAAGCAACATGATCACCAAGCTGCTTCCAAACATGATGCGTGTAAAAATGGCGCCTTCCTTCACTACTTTGGCATCTGCACCCATCAGGGTTAAAATATTTCCTGCGAATATTACACCCAGAATACTCACAAAAGCAGTTGTGATAAAAGCAACAATGAGTGACTGGGCACCGGCGTGCGCGGCTCCGTCAGGATTTTTCTCTCCAATCCTCCTCGCAACGACGGCTGTTGCAGCCATACTTAGTCCGATGGCTATCGAATAAACCAGAGAGATAACTGATTCCGTCAAACCCACTGTGACTATTGCATGGGGACCCAGTTTGCTTACGAAAAAAATATCCACTACTGCAAAAACACTTTCGAGACTCAATTCAAGAATCATGGGTATGGCCAGCAAAAAAATGGCTTTGGAAATATTACCCTGCGTATAGTCGCGATGTTCACCATTGAGGGAAATACGAACCACCGATAATATTTTCTTAAATGTGGATTGACTTTTCATGTTGAGTAATGAATATAATCGAATTATTTAAATTACAAGCTGAATTAAAATAATGGAACAAATCAAAATTGTAAAAGAAGAATTATTGTCAGACAACTGGTATTCACTCAAAAAATATACTTATGAAATATTAAAGGATGATGGCAGCACACAACAGCAAACGCGGGAAGTGTATGATCGCGGTAACGGGGCAGCCATCCTGTTATATAATAAAGAATTTAAAACGGTTATACTGACCAGGCAATTCCGGTTGCCCAGTTTTGTAAACGGTAATGATAAAGGATTATTAATCGAAGCTTGTGCAGGATTGCTGGATCGGGATAATCCTGAGGTAGCAATTAAAAGAGAAACAGAAGAAGAAACAGGATACAGGATTCAATCGGTAAGAAAAATATTTGAGGCTTATATGTCGCCAGGTTCCGTAACAGAAATCCTATATTTTTTTATTGCTGAATATACTCCTTCCATGAAAGTTCATGAAGGTGGAGGTGTAGAACAGGAACAGGAAGATATAGAAGTGATGGAAATGGAATTTGATCAGGCTTTTTCCATGATTGGTTCCGGAGAGATCAGAGATGCGAAGACCATTATGTTGCTGCAGTACATGAAAATCAACCGGATTTTATAAACGCCACTTTTAAAATTGCTTTAAGCTTTAGGCTTAGAGCTTTAAGCCTTCAAAGATTTTACAGTTAAATAACTCTAAGTATTGAGTATTGCCCTGAAACAAGATATCTTAGGTAACTAAAAAGACCCAGGATGGATAAGAAATTACAGGGCCAGGTTGCCATCATTACCGGAGCCAGCAGCGGTATTGGTGCAGGCGTAGCGAAATCTCTTTCAGCTGCAGGAGCTACCGTAGTTATCAATTATCCTGTACCTGCAACCAAAGATGCAGCAGAAGCCGTATTGGCTGAAATTAAAACTGCCGGAGGTGCTGGAAACACATCCATGTGTGATGTAAGTAAAGAAGATGAGGTTCAAAAAATGTTTGCCGAAACTATTCAGCAATATGGAACTTTAGATATTCTAATAAATAACGCAGGACTTCAAAAAGATTCGCCTTTCGAATCAATGACCCTTGAACAATGGAATTTTGTATTAGGAGTAAATCTTACAGGTCAGTTTCTATGTGCAAGGGAAGCTATTCGCGAATTTTTAAGGAGGGGGGTTGATCTGAAACGTTCGAGGGCCGCAGGCAAGATCATTCATATGAGCAGCGTACATGAAGTGATACCCTGGGCCGGACATGCAAATTATGCTGCGTCAAAAGGCGGAATCATGTTACTCATGAAAACACTGGCGCAGGAATTCGCCTGGAAAAAAATTCGGATTAACAGCATTTGCCCAGGCGCTATTCAAACACCAATTAACCGATCTGCCTGGGATACACCAGAAGCATTAAAATCATTACTCACCCTGATCCCTTATCAACGAATTGGAATTCCGGAAGATATTGGCAATGCAGCGGTATGGTTATGCAGTGACGATAGTGATTATGTAAATGGAACCTCTCTTTTTGTAGATGGGGGTATGACTTTATATCCTGGATTTACTGAAAACGGATAATACTGTCCAGATTAATATTGAAACTGAATGAATCCAGAACAGGAACGTGCAAACTTACCGGATTGGAAAAAATGGGGACCTTATTTAACAGACCGGCAATGGGGAACGGTGCGGGAAGACTATAGCGAAAACGGAACTGCCTGGGAATTTGTAAGTCACGATATGGCCAGGAGCAAAGCTTATCGTTGGGGCGAAGAGGGCATCGGCGGCATTTGCGATGAAAAACAGGTTTTATGTTTTGCAATTGCATTATGGAATAAAAAAGATCCCATCCTAAAGGAAAGATATTTTGGACTTTCAGGAAATCAGGGGAACCATGGTGAGGATGTTAAGGAGTATTATTATTATCTGGATAATACACCGTCCCATTCATACATGAAAATGCTGTATAAGTATCCGCAGCAACCTTATCCTTATCAATGGTTATTGGATGAAAACAACCGGCGGGGTAAAACAGATCCTGAATTTGAATTGATAGATACTGGTATTTTCAACGAAGATCATTATTTTGATGTTTTTATAGAATATGCGAAAAATGATCCTGAAGACATACTCATTAAATTAACCATCTGCAACCGCTCTTCCACAGATGCAGCGATTAATGTGTTACCCACTGTCTGGTTCCGCAATACCTGGGATTGGGGTTATGAATCATATAAACCAAATATTTCTTCTTCTGATCCTGGTTGCATTGATATTATGCTCGAAAAACTCGGACATTATTATTTTTACTACCAGGATAATCCGGAATTGTTATTTACAAATAATGAGAGCAATAATAAAAAGTTATACGGCGTGGAAAAAGGAGCCGGATATTTTAAAGATGGAATCAATAATTATATTGTATCCGGAGAATTATCAGCAGTAAATCCGGATCTTAAAGGGACAAAAGCTGCTGCCGACTATGATTTATTTATTAAAGGAAATCAATCAAAGATCATTACACTACGCATTTCAGGTGCAGAGAATAAAAATCCATTCAAAGACTTCGATTCTATTTTTGATCTTAGGAAAGGGGAAGCAGATATTTTTTATAACAGCTTACAGGATGGAATAGATATGGATGATGCACGTAACGTGCAACGTCAGGCATATGCAGGATTGCTGTGGAGCAAACAATTTTACTATTTTAATGTCCACCAATGGTTGAAAGGAGATCCGGCGCAGCCACCACCTCCCATTGGAAGAAATGCCGGGAGAAATCATACATGGACACATTTGGAAAATACGGATATCGTAAGCATGCCGGACAAATGGGAATATCCCTGGTATGCGGCCTGGGATCTTTGCTTTCACGCTGTGGCATTTATGCCTATTGATCCGGGTTTTGCCAGGTCCCAGTTACTGATGCTTACCCGGGAATGGTATATGCATCCAAATGGTCAGCTGCCGGCTTATGAATGGTCTTTCAGCGATGTGAATCCACCTGTTCATGCCTGGGCCAGCTGGCGTGTTTACCGGGGAGAACAAAGATTTCACAATGTAGCGGGCAACAGGGATTTCCTGGAAGCCGTTTTTCATAAGCTATTACTCAATTTCACCTGGTGGGTGAACAGAAAAGATGAAAATGGAAATAATCTTTTTGAAGGTGGATTCCTGGGGCTGGATAATATCGGAGCCTTTGACAGAAATATTGAACTGCCACCCGGAGTTAACCTGGCCCAGTCAGACGGAACCAGCTGGATGGCCATGTATTCTCTGAATATGATGCGTATTGCGTTGGAACTCGCGAAGGAGAATCATGTATATCAGGACCTGGCCTCCAAATTTTTCGAACACTTTCTTCGTATTGCTGAAGCGATGTGGAGCAAAGGAGTTCAAAATGAAGGTCTGTGGGATAATGAAGATCAATTTTATTATGATATGCTATATACTGATGATGGCAGGTCATTAAAATTAAAACTTCGTTCCATGGTCGGACTTATTCCCATATTTGCCGTGGAAGTTCTGGAAGACGATATTTTTCTGCAACAGAAGGAATTTGTGGGCCGGCTGAATTGGTTTTTGAATAACCGTCCTGATCTCGCATCGCTTGTTTCAAGATGGAATGAGAAAAGCGCAGGTGAAAAACACTTGCTTTCTGTATTGCGGGGTACAAGACTTACCAAAATACTGGTACGTATGCTGGATGAATCTGAATTTTTATCTCCTTATGGTATTCGGGCTATGAGCAAGTACCATCTCGAAAATCCTTTCAGGGTTGAATTGGGAATGACAACCCTTTCTGCCCACTATACGCCCGGTGAAGGAGATAGTTCCATGTTCGGAGGAAATTCGAACTGGCGCGGTCCTGTCTGGATGCCAATGAATTATCTGATCCTGGAATCCCTCCGCCGGTTTCATCAGTATTACGGGGATGAATTCAAAGTGGAATATCCTACACATTCAGGGAATTTCATAACGCTTTATGAAGTTGTTTTGAAGCTGGTAAACAGGTTAACCAATATTTTTTTAAGGGATGAGAATGGCAGACGCCCCGTATTTGGGACAAATGAAAAAATGCAAACGGACCCGCAGTTTAAAGACTATATTTTATTTTACGAATATTTTAATGGAGATAATGGACGGGGAGTAGGAGCCTCTCATCAGACCGGATGGACAGCATTGATCGCAAGATTGCTGTTTCCGATGAAAAACGAAGAAAAATGGAAACACGAGAATTAAAATAGAAATTTTAAAAATATGGACAACCCTGAAACAAAAGAAACCTCCGGCATCAAGTCAAGACAAATCATTCATATTGCATTACAATTACTTTCACTGGCTTTCTTGCTAACCTGGTGTTTTCAGATACTCGCTCCCTTTCTGAATCCGATTCTCTGGGGGGCTATCCTCGCCGTTTCATTGTATCCTGTACATAAAAAATTAAAAAAAATATTAAAAGGGAAGGGTGTACTCGCTGCAGTGATCATTTCAGCTTCGATTCTAATCCTATTGATTGTAATCGGGACCTGGCTTGGCATAAAGACCGGCTCGGAAATTAAAACAGAGGTTAATAATTATAATGAAGGAAAAATTAAAATTCCTGCTCCTCCTGCGTCCGTTAAGGAATGGCCATTAATAGGGGATAAAGCTTACCAGTTTTGGGAACAATTAAGATCAGGCGCAGACAATATCATGCAAAAATATCCTGAAGAAGTTAAATCTGCTGCCAGTTATTTTCTTCAATTACTTGCAACAGCGGGCAAGGCATTTCTGATTTTCGCGGTTTCCATTTTGATCTGTGGCGTTTTCTTATCCTACGGAGAGGAATCTGCCAAATTTGCGCACAGTGTATTCAACCGGCTTATCAATAGTACCAGGTTTGATATGGCATCCATTGCAGCTATTACGATACGTAATGTGGTCCGCGGCATTCTGGGTGTTGCTTTCATACAGAGTTTGTGTGCAGGCGTTGGATTTCTTGTAGCAGGAATTCCTTATGCGGGTATCTGGACTTTACTATGTCTGATACTGGCGATCATCCAAATTGGAATTTTCCCTATTGTAGTGGGCGTTTTAATTTATATATGGTCTTCAGACCATACGACAACAGCTATACTACTCACCATATGGATGATACCCGTAGGACTCCTGGACAATATTTTAAAACCTCTTATGATGGGAAAGGGTGCGCCGGTTCCTATGCTCGTAATATTTCTGGGTTCATTGGGGGGATTTATTTATTCCGGAATTGTAGGTTTGTTTACAGGCGCCGTGATCCTTTCGCTGGGTTACCGGCTATTTTGATACGTGGTTAAAGGGCGGAGAAATCTAAAAAGGAAAATTTGAAAGAATTTTATACAGAATTTCTCATATCTGCAGGGATATTGGTATAAGTTTTGACATTTCTGCTTGTTGTTTTGGTCATTTATATCTTCATAGTGTTACCATTTTTGAATGAGGGCTTTACCGGAAGGCTGTTTTCATAATATTTTATTTTATTTTTTTATCAAGCGGCATAAATTTTTTGACTTCGAAAAGTAAGACAGGCATCATTCTGATTTTCGTCATTACTCCTTTTCTTATATTTGTTTCCGGGATATTTTTTGATTTGTCCTGGTTTGCACTCGTGGTAGATCTGTTTATTATTTTATATTGTATCTGGCTTGGCTTTGTAATACTTAAAAGGACATTTTCAAAAGGTCATATTACGGTTAACAGGGTTCAGGGGGCAATCATTGTTTATCTTCTCTCCGGTTTTGCATTTGGCCTGCTTTATCATAGTATATATCTTATCAACGGGCAATCGGCATTTAAAGGCCTGGTAAATTACCATCGTGCGGAATTCATGTACTTTAGCTTTACCACATTAACTACGCTGGGGTTCGGGGATATTGTACCTGTAAATATTTTCGCAAGATTATGTTCCAACCTGGAAGCATTGAATGGCCAGTTATACCCGGCAATATTGATTGCAAGGCTGATCTCCATGGAATTCACGAGCGCCAGGGAAAATTAATCAATTGTGAAATTCTTTGATTTCTTATTTAACCGATAAATGAGGAAACCGGTTTTTTATTAAATTTATAAGAATATCTTTAACTAAATTCCTTTACATGTCTTCTACTTTAGCCAAGGGGTTGTTTTATAGTTATTTATTCTTTTCAGTCAGCGCTTGTAAAGATGATGAAACAAACGGTCTCCTGTTTCACCTGAAGTGAATGTTGTAGTTGCCGGTAAAGAAGATATTCCAACTTACAGCGAATATGTAGGACAGGTATACGGCCTGACGGATATAAACATTGATCAACGGGTGCAGGGCTGGATAACAGGTATCCACTTTAAGGAAGGTTCCTTATACAAAAAGGGGAGTCTCATATACCATAGATGACCAGCCTTTTATAAATGAAGTGGA
>CAVWUD010000051.1:0-81539 GCA_963757975.1 uncultured Bacteroidota bacterium | reverse complement strand
GTTTTCAATCCGTCAAAGCGGCGACTGCAAATCCGGTCACCAGCCTTCGATCGGAGTAGGCTTAGCTCACCGCCAAATCCCTTATTTCGCCGGAGAAGGCGGTCGGCTGGCGAAGTAGCGTGGCTCTGAATAAAGTCAGATCTCTTTAAGTAAATATTGCAAATGCCACAAATAATTTCACGATTATCCGGCAAAAAACGGAAATGTTAAAGGAGTTTTTGCAAGAGACTGCTAAATGAAATGTTAACTTTCTTCAAAAAAGCAATCTTCAATTACAATTAGATCCGATTAGTATTTATCAATTTGGAGCTGGGTATTGAATGGGATTATCTTCATATATCTCTATTCGATATTAAAAATGACCCCCATGATACCTCCTAAATTATCTTTTCTGCTTTTTATAATTTCCATTGGATTCTGCTCATGCAGT
Source organism: uncultured Bacteroidota bacterium (assembly GCA_963757975.1). Taxonomy (GTDB): domain Bacteria; phylum Bacteroidota; class Bacteroidia; order Chitinophagales; family Chitinophagaceae; genus Puia. Next base: position 81,109 of record CAVWUD010000051.1, on the reverse strand, counting down.
AAAAAATATTACTCAGAAGAAAATCCGCCTCCAAATAATCAAGCCGGGTCTTCGGCTCCCGATATTTACCTGGCAGGTAGTACCGGAGATGGAATTCATCCGAAAGCAACCTATTGGAAAAATGGGAAGGCAGTAACTCTCACGGATGGTACAAATTATGCGGAAGCCAACTCTATTGTTGTTTCAGGAGACGACATATTTGTTGCAGGCTATGAATACAATGGAGCTAATTACGTTGCAAAATATTGGAAAAATGGGAAGGCAGTGTCGCTTAGCAATGGTACAAGTCCCGCAATAGCATATTCTATAACCCTGTCGGGTAATGATGTTTATGTGGCGGGTTATGAGGGGAGCGGGGCTACTGTAATCGCGAAATATTGGAAAAACGGGCAGGCTGTTTCACTTACTGATGGGAAAAATAATGCTGAAGCATATTCTATCGTTGTTGAAGGAAATGATGTCTATGTGGCAGGTGATGAATATAACGGAACAAATTATGTTGCTAAATACTGGAAGAACGGAAAATCCATGGCTCTTTCAGACGGCGTCATGGAAGCACATGCTTATTCAATAGCTGTGTCAGGAACTGACGTATATGTTGCGGGAAGTGAAAGGAGTGGAATAAACGGAAATATGGTGGCTGATTACTGGAAAAATGGCGCCGTTTTCCATCTTACAGATGGTTCAAATAATGCCAGATCCAATTCTATATTTATTTCAGAGAACAATGTTTATACGGCCGGAGCAGAATTTAAGGGTGGTAACTTTTTTGTTGCTAAATATTGGCTGAACGGTTACCCGATGCCCGTCACTGATAGTTCCAATTATTCAATGGCCAATTCAATCGTAGTTCAGGACCATGATATTTACTTAGCAGGTAAAGAATTACAGGGCGCTTTTATGCAGAGCAAACCAGTGGCCCTATACTGGAAAAACGGAAGTGAAACCCCTGTACAGAATCCCTCCGATTCTGTCGGTTGGACAAATTCAGTTTTTCTTTACAATAGTAACAGCCAGGAGGATGAAAAAAACAATTACGGAGAGTACTATCACAGTTATGGAGTGGAAAATATCAGCATGATAACTTTTCGCACAGAAAGCCACGAAAGACATAAACATTCAAAAAATAATAGAAAACAGAATACTGTATCAGAAAAGAAAGTTTTTAAATTCCCCAAAATCCGAGTACCAGGTTCGTTATCAAATCATTCGAGAAATAACATTGTAAGATTAAAACTTAAATAGATTTCTTTCTGTGGGCTTATTTAATCATTTCCTCTTTCCAGACAAATCAAATCTTTTTTCAAAATTCCGTTTCAATAAATAAGCACTTAGAATGACCATGGAAAAAAATACGGTATAGAATAGTAGAAAAAACAAAACGATATTCCACACATTGATTTTCTCTGCAAGATTTAACCGCTTATTTTCATGAATAGCTAATAAATTTATTATTGGAAAGATTAATAAAACGAAGAAAACAAGCATAAGGTTCGGACCAACTGTAAGACGGATCCGCGTTTTTCTTCCATCTGCTTCCAGCTTCCCTTTGCCGTAAACGATTTGCGTGCTGCCGCCTAAAGAAGAATAAACAGGGCTTATCATAAAATTTATCTTGTAAGTAAACGATCCATCTTCTTCCATTGTACCTGATTCATACTCGTCGAGTACCTGTCTCATTTTAGCCATGGTCGATTCGAAAGAATCATTCACTTCATAAACAATCTTAGTTCTTAATATCGAATTCATAGTGAATTATTATAAACTGAGAAGTTTCTTCATTGGCCTTACTAAATGTAAGACGTTTTAATATATCAGGCAGCTAAGTAAAAACCCTTAGGTAGCGATTATTTATAATCACTATTGCATCTCAATCACTTCAGCATCTTCCCATCCTGAAGGAACTGCATCGTTCGGAAGAGTGTTGGGATAAACCATCTGACAACTTCCCATCTCAATATAGAAGGTCGCGGAAACTTCCAGCCAATAGGTTTGAATGAATTGGGGTTTGATGATTATTTTTTTGGAATAAGTTGCTGATGCTGAAAAAAAACCAAGCGCAAGATTGTTGGAATCGGCCTGGTTGTAAATATTCCCGATCAATGATGCAGGCAGAGGATCCAGGATACTTCCAGTACGGCTAGTCTGGGCCTGGTATTGTTCCCAGAACTGGTAGGTCTGCCGGCTGATCGAATTTTGTTTTATCTCGATGTAATGATAGCCATACCAATAAATCGGAGAATAGAATACCTTCTGTCCGATGATTTCATGGCCGTCGGAAAACTGATCAGAAAATATATTGATCTGGTCACCCACAATGAGCTGATCGCAGAACGCAGAACAGACGCATACATAGGGATTATAACAGGGAGGACTTCCAAATCCACAAGGCTCTCCCCAGGATTTGCGGGTAACATAACCCGAAGCCGTCCATCGATAATAATTGGTCGTGTCCGGTGGATCATGTGTATTCACAGATACGATGATCTGGGAAGGCCTGACTTCAGCAATATAGCTGCTGTCATAAACCAGGGTTACACTATCAATGGGAGGAACGGGTGTAATCTTTTCTGGTTTCGACTGGTAGATCATCCCATTCGATAAATAAATAATAAGCGTATAGGTTCTCCCTACCGTACCTATAAAATTGGCATCAGTGCTCAGATAAGTTCCATTCCCCGACTGTGAACAGGAAGTAGAATCTCCCAGGTCATCTTTAATTGTGACTTTGGCATCGTATATATATTGTTGGGAGTCCAGGTTGGTCTGATAAGCACTTGTAAATTTTCCGGAATAACTCAGGTTGACGCTATAAGGCGGAGGATCGGTCGTGATTCCTCCTTCCACCACCAATGTCGGTTGTACATTCCTGATAGGTACGGTTACATTTCTGATGCAGGAATAAAAAAGCAATCCCGTTAATCCAAAAAAATATCTTATAAAAGATTTATTCATTCGCACTAAAAATAAAAGGTTAGGGTAACAGATGGAACGATGGTTCCCAACACAGATAATTCATAAGCATTCAGTACTCCGTCGGTATTTTGGAAATAGATAGAGTAAGGATTTTTTCTTCCATAAACATTATACAATGAGAAATTGACGATGGTATATTTTTTTTGATCAGCAGAACGTCTTGAGTCGTGCGAAAAAGAAATATCCAGGCGGTTATAATCCGGAAGCCTGTCTTCATTGCGCGTTGAATAATTGGCCACGATCGAATTGTTGATCACATACGTTCCATCGGGATAAGTATCCGGTCTGCCCGTGATATAAACGAAGGTCCAGCCAAATGTCCAGCCCTGGCCCATTTGCGTTCCACCGGTAAGGCTAAGATTGAAAGGCCTGTCGTATTCTGACGGATAGTATGCTCCTCCGTTTACCTGTTCAGTTGCATAAGTTGTATTGTCGCGAATGAAAGAACGCGACCAGGTATAAGCCAGTTGCCAGGTTGTTTTCCCTTTTAGTTTTCTGACATTGAGTTCTACACCATAAGATTTTCCACTTGCTGAAAGAAGGTCCGCATCCAGATAAGGGTTCATGGAAAGCTGTGCGCCGTTTTTATAGTCAATCAGGTTTTGCATTTTTTTATAGAATCCTTCTATGGAAGTTTCGATGGCATCGTTGTTGAAATTTCTGAAGATACCTGCTGCCACCTGATCTGCTATAGCCGGTTTAACAAGCGGATCGGCGAGTTTCCAATAATCCACGGGTGTGATGGCGATCGTATTTGAAATTAACTGCAGGTATTGGTTCGTTCTGTTGTAACTCAATTTGATTGAAGTGGCTTCATTCAATCCAATCTTCAACATGACACGTGGTTCCCAGCCCTGGTAACGTTGCACGGTTGCACCTTTCGGGTATACGATACTATCAGTAATTGTTTCTTTCGATGCTGGCACACCGGGCGCGTATTGATAAATCGTTTGTGGTCCACGGTTCAGGAATATAGAATGCCTGATACCGGTTTCCAGTGAAATGGTTTTAGTAATATCGAATCGTCCGAGCAGATAACCAGCGGATTCATCACCCAGTTCATTCTGCAATGTCATGGCGTTGATCGATGAGCCTGGCTGTGTCGGGGTTAATGTTCCGGGATTGACTACGTAATGGATAAAATCATATCCGCCTTCCAGATAAATTTTTTCATTGGCCTGGAAATGAAGGCTGGCTTTGCCTTCCAATGTTTGAATCGTATTTCTTATACGGAATTCGTAATTGGGTTGGAGTCCGTTGATATCCGATGCATAGTAAGTGCTGTTGGCATTATAATAGAAACTCAGTTTTTTGCTGAGGTCGGATCTGCCGTTTAATGTGAGAATATTCGTTTGCCAGGCATAACTGGTATCGCCCTGAAATTTAAAATGATCATAGCTGCGGTAAAAAGATACGGCTACCTGGTTATGGATGTCGAAATGGTAGACAAGCTTGGCGACTGCATCATAGTAAAAAGCACTGTTGCCATTCAGGGTTGACAACTGATTCATGATAGGCGTCGGATCGGCAATTCGTCCTCCTACGGAGAAAGTGAGCTTCGTGTTTTTGATGGGTCCTTCAGAAAAAAAATGAAGACTAATGGGATTGATGCTGAACATCGAGTTGACCCTATCCGCATTGCCTGGTCTTATATTCAGCGCAACAAGGGAAGACAATCTCCCTCCGTAGGATGCGGGGATGGCTCCTTTATAAAGAGTAAAATCCTGGATGGCTTCCGGGCTCAGGGTAGAATAAAATCCCAGGAGATGAGAAGTATTAAAAAGAGGTGCACCGTCTATGAGCACCAGGTTCTGGTCGGCATTCCCTCCTCTTACGCTGAAGCCGCCGGCTCCTTCGCCGATGGTAGTAATACCCGTCTGCAATTCAAGCGCCTTCAGGATATCTGCTTCTCCCAGCACGAGCGGTGTCTTTTTCAGCAGGGCAGGGTTGATATTTATCGTGCTCATTCTTGCTTCCGATACATTGGCATCTATTTTCCTGGATTCAATAGTTACCTCTGGGAGTTCGTCAGGTGGTTTTCTCTTCAGGACTATGGTGATATGATTCGAATCCAGAATGTAGAGAGGTTGTGTAAGGGTTCTATAACCGGTAGAACTTAAAACCAAATCGTAACCATCCACTTCCAGTAAGAAGCGGAAGGTGCCTGAAGTATCAGTCACCGTACCTTTATGAATAGAAGGTATGAAGACGGAAACGCCTGCAATCGGCGCCCTGGTATCATAATCAATTACCTTTCCTTTCAGTTCAATTTTTTGTGAGAAAGCCTGGGAGGTTAAAAAGAGAAGTAAAAACAACACTGGCCATCTACACATGAAAAGCAGTCGTTAGTTATCATCGAAATTAATGGATAATGGTGGGATTATATTTTGTAGCCCTTGAATGTTGGAATGAAAGGTGAACATCCTGTATTGCAGGTAAACAATTCATTTATCAATTTTGATTACAATAGAATTTTATGTTTAAGATCTCCTTTATATTAATGCTTGTCTTATTATCGAATCAATTCTTATTTGGGCAAAAATTACAACTCGACGACATTTTAACTTCTTACAAATTGGATAGCATATCATTAAAGTCATTTAGTAAAGAAAAGCAGTTTGATCTGACAAAAATTACGGAAGACAATTGGATATTCTCTTATAACTTTCAATCAACATCTGACAAAAAAATATCCTTTGCTAGGACTTTTCCCAAAGACCGATCAGACAATATATATTTATATTATTATTTTGATGACAAAAAAGACTACCAAAATTTTAAAGATTCATTAAAAAGCAAAGGATTCAAAAAATCTGAATCCTACAATATATTTCCTAAAAATGTACGTACAGGCGATTTCAGGGAGAGTTATACTAATGACACTCTAAAGTTAGAACTATCCACTTCCAATTTCGAAAAAACGAAATGGGCATTATTATTATCTAAAAAATCAAATTTAAAATAGAGTCCATTTCCTAATATTATATAGGTTATTTCAATCATTATGACAACAATTTCAAAAGACAACAAAATACTCACACTAATAAACGTGTTCACCGTTGACCCGATATACCAGGAACAGCTGGTTGAGTTGTTGACATTAGCAACTGAAAGCAGTGTACGAAAAATGCAAGGATTTATTTCATCAAGTCTTCACCGAAGTATTGATGGAACAAAAGTTACCATGTACGCTCAATGGCGGAGCATTGAAGATTATCAGATGATGAGAAATAATTCTGATGCTGCACCCTATTTAGAACAGGCACTTAAAATTGCAATATTCGAATCTGGAATTTATGAAGTTGTAGAAACATTTCTACCGTAATTTTTTAAATTAAATATACCCTTATGCTCATTAAATCTTTAAAAACTTTGTTCACGAGAGACTTAAACAAATTAAAACAGGAAATTGAATTATATAAGAATGAAAAAAATATTTGGAAGATAGAACACGATATCAAAAATTCTGCAGGCAATCTTTGTCTCCATCTGATCGGTAATTTGAATACCTATTATCGGAAAAGCAATTGGAAAAATAGATTATGTGCGGAACAGGGAGGCTGAATTTTCCATAAAAAATGTACCGCGGAGTGAATTAATAGATAAGATAAATAAGACCATTCAAGTCGTTAATTTATCTCTCAGCAACATGGATGAGAATTCTTTAAAAGAGGAATTCCCCGTTTTGGTATTTGATAAGAAGACATCTGTAGAATATATGCTGGTTCATTTGTCAACCCATCTCTCTTATCATCTGGGACAGATCAATTATCACAGGAGACTGCTCGACAATTAGTGATTGAAAACTGGGTTTTACTTCTGAGACACTTTAAATCTTTTGAGATAATGCAACCCTTTCCTGGATTTGGTAGTCAGACAAACAATATGAAAAATTTTATATTATTGACAGCCATATTATTTTCTTCAGTTGCCTGCAACAAGACTGCACCACAGATTGGCAATAAAAGCATTATTGGGAAATGGAAGCTTTCTGAAACTCTTCTTGACCCAGGAAACGGAAGTGGAACCTGGAATCCGGCAGATTCACAAAATCCCAGTTATCTTGAATTTAAAGAAAATGGCACTTTAGTCAGTACACCATATAGCGTAAACAGCTCGGACCATTTTCAGTTGACCAGCGATAGTACAGTTATCTTTTTCAGGGGTTCCGACCAATTTATCTATGGGTACCATTTTTCTAATACCTTATTGACTTTATACGGACCCTGCATCGAAGCATGTGGTGAAAGATATGTTCCTGCACAGTAAAAAAGTTATTTATCCAGTATGTCATCAATCATCTTCATCAGGTGATCATTGGTGTAAATCAGTTTTTCGATCATGAGCACGTCAGATGAAAGTTGTCCTTTGTGATTTGCATAATAATAAATCATTAGTCTTCTTTCTCCTTCCGTCAGCTTCGGATAAGGCAAAATTTCAGGTATATGATCCGGGTCTGAGGCGCTGTATTGAAAGTCATGCAGATCTTCCATTTTCATAATTTCTGGTAAGGCATTCCCTATTCGATTATACACGAGTGTATTGAACGTCTCGAACGTTTCAATTTGTCCGACGTAGATGGATATAGAATCCCTGAGTGCCAGGTTATCGAGATTTTTCAGTCCGCCTGAATTCACCATCTGCTGGTAAGCGGCATTGTCGATCGATGTGTTCAAAACCCGCTTTACATGTCTTAATAAGCGGCCCATGAGATGCAGGTCCTGATTTTCTCTCTTCTCAAAGAAAATCCTGATGACGCTGTCCAGTGATGGTATGATTGATTTGTATACGCTGTCAGCAGTAACAAATGCTCTTTTATTATTGATCAGTTCCTGTTTAAATGTTTCCAGGTATTGCCTGCTATTTCTCACTTCAACAGAATGTTCACGAATGCTTTCGGCAAAAAATCCCATCGTTACTGCTAAAAAAATCATTAGAAACTCTAACAGATATTCTCTGAAATGTTTGCGTTTGTGATGCAGGTCCGGATGATGATGTACTTCCATGGGCTCAGTTTTTGTTTCAGTCTTGGAGATCGTAGCATCCGGAATGATATTTACTTCGTCAGTCTTTTCAGGCTGCAGATGATCGGGCGTTTCCTGTTCTTCCGGCATATATGTATTTATCTTCTACTCTAAATCTCACGTAATTTAAGCCAGTCATATTCAAAAGCTTCCCGGTTAATGAATCCCTGCTTTGCCGACGGGTGTTCATAAATTTATCCGACTCTAAAATGTCTTAATCATTAATTTAATGTTAACTTATCATTAATTAATACGATAAGCCATGAAGCCTGCCATCCGCTGCCGACGCTTTCCGGCCAAAAGACTACTATTCCTCTATTTTCCCTTTTTGTTGCTAACCATACAGGTCCTGGGTCAGCAGTCGGATTTGAGTAGCTCCCGTGTGTTGCTTTTGAATGAGGTGAATACTTATGCAGCAAGGCATCTTCTTAAGAATTTTTCGCCCTCAGCAGAGGTAACCTGGATTCAGGAAAAGAATGGTTTTGTCGCCCTCTGTAATGAAGGAGATTCTGTTGTTAAGGTATATTATAAGAAAAATGGCAATTTTGAAAGTTGTATTAAATATTATCTGGCCGATGATTTGAACGTGAATCTGAAATCGACCCTCTTAAAAAAATTCCCAGGCTGCAAAATTATGATGGTTACCGAAATCACTAATCTGGAAAAGGAAGAGCTATACATTAAAATAAAAGATGGCGTTTATATCAGAACTGTTCACTTCTCAGGTGATGGAATGGAGATAACAGAAAATATATTGGATGGCTCGTCCTGAATTGTTAATTAAATCATTCTGAGCGCAGGCTTCTTGTCGGGTTTGCTAATGCAGCTTTTATCGCCTGGAAACTCACAGTGATCAATGCGATTGCAATGGTAAGTAATCCAGCCAGGGCAAATACCCACCAACTGATATTAATTCTGTAAGCAAAACCTTGCAACCATTTATTCATCATCAGCCATGCAACGGGAAAAGCAATCACAAATGCGATTAGCACCAGTTTCACAAAATCCTTTGAGATCATAGTCACAATTTCACTGACGCTTGCACCGAGTACTTTTCTTACGCCAATTTCTTTTATACGCTGTTCGGCTGCATACGTAACCAGTCCAAATAAGCCGAGGCAGGCAATAAAAATGGCGAAGATTGCGAATGTGATAAATAATTTTCCTGTTCGCTGCTCCGCGTTATAGATTTTATTAAAATCGGCATCTAAAAATGTATAGCTAAATGGCTGACCCGGACCCATACTGTTCCATTTCTTCTCTATTTCACTGATCAATGCCGGGATATTTTTTGTGTTGATGCGCATGGCGATCCTTCCATAATTCTCGCTTAATTCAATGATCAGCGGACCGACTTTGTCGTGCATGGAGTTGAAGTTAAAATCTTTCACCACGCCGATTATATGAAAAGGCTTCGATGCGAAACCGCCGTTGCTCGCATAACCCGAAGGGCGGTACAATGTTTCAGTCAACGGATTTTTAAATCCCAGTAATTTCGCCGCCGTTTCATTTATGATCACTGCTGATGAATCAGTTGGAAAATCTGTTGAAAAATTTCTGCCTGCTGTCATCTGCATACCCAATGTCGGGACATAATTCTGGTCGGCATTGAAATCTGTCAGAATGATGACCTGTTTTGCATCCAGCGTCGGGTCTTTGAACCAGCCGTTTTGGCTATAGGATGTTTCAACAGGCAGATTTCCTGCAATTGCAGCACTTTGCACACCGGATATTTTCAACATATCCTGTCTGAAGGATTTGATTTTTTTATCGAGCGCGTACGTGTTATTGATCACCAGTACCTGGTCACGATTGTAACCAATTTCCCTGCTCCTTATGTAGGTAAGCTGATTATAAATTACAATGGTACCGATGATCAATGAGATTGAAATGAAGAACTGGAATACGACCAGGCCGCTTCTCAACCAACTATTCTTAAATCCTTTTGCAATACTGCCTTTCAGTACCTGCACCGGTTGAAAAGATGAAAGATAAAATGCGGGGTAGCTTCCGGCAATGCAACCCACAACTACTATCAGTGCGATAAGCACCGGCAATAACCATGTGGAAAACAATGTCCACACATTCATCTGCTTTCCCGCAAGCTGGTTGAATAATGGTAAAAGCAATGCAGCAATTCCTATGGCAAGTAGTAATGAAAGGAAACTTGTTAATACAGATTCTGTCAAAAACTGGGTAACCAGGGAAGATCGCGAAGATCCTGCGACTTTTCTTATTCCTACTTCTTTTGCACGGTTGGCAGAACGTGCTGTTGAGAGGTTCATGAAATTCACACAGGCGATCAGCAAAATGAAAATGGCAATAATGGAAAAAATATACACATAAGTAATATTTCCGTTTGCTTCAAATTCATAAGATTTGTTCGAATGCAGATGGATGTCAGTAAGTGGCATCACGGGATATATGAAATGATTTCCACTATTTTTCAGGTCATTTGCATTCATGTGTAAGAACTGATCCAGTTGTTTTAAGAGATAATTGTTGATCGTAGCATCGACTGCATTCTGCAGAGACGCTTTTGTAACTCCTGGCCTCACTAAAACAAAAGATGCATAGTTATTGCTCAGCCAGTCGTTCTGATCATCGTGATACGTATCATGGATAGGCCGTATGAAACTGAAATGAAAATGAGACTGGGGCGGAAAGTCCTTAATAACACCGGTTATTTTGCAGTTTACCCCATCGTCAACGATTAAAGTTTTGCCTACAACCCCTGTAGAGTTGAAATATTTATTGGCTGTTGTTTCGTCAATGACTATTGAATTGGGTTCATTCAATGCCGTTAACCGGTTACCCGCAATCATGGGAATTGAAAATACCTGGAAGAATGTGGAATCAGCAAATACTGCGTTGTGGTTTTGAATGTTCTGATTATCTTTTCTGACAAGTATATTACCATAATCCCTAAGCCGGGTGTATTGAAGAATCTGGGGATAATCTTTCATAAGAGTCGGCACCAACGGTGCGGGACTGAAGGCTGAAGTAAATTGCGTACCGTTAAAGAAGATATCGCCGTCAATCCGGTAAATATTTTCCGAATGAGCATTATACTTGTCATAACTCAATTCATCTTTTACATAAAGTACAATCAAAAGACAAACTGCAAGTCCAACCGAAAGTCCGGCAATATTTATGGCAGAAAAAGCCTTGTTCTTCCATAAATTGCGAAGCGCTACTTTTAAGAAATTTTTGAACATGCGTTTTATTTTATGTTATGACGACGGGAGGAGCGGAAATAGGAGGCAAATATCCTAAAAATGTACCGTCTTATTGATCAATTGATTTTCAATACCCTTATATCATATCAACATGTGAAACTGCTCGAATCTTATACAACGATTGTGCGGTATTCGCTGCCAGTTAGCCTGGATAAATAATAAAATAATCAAGTGTGAAAAAAGATTATTCAAAAAAGGCAACCAACCAACAGATCAGGGAAAGATTTGACAATGACACCGAACGTTTTTCTAATCTTGAAACAGGCCAGCAAACCACGATTGATGCGCCACTAACCATGGAGTTATGTACAGAAGCAGCAAAATATGCCAACCCGCATGCAACGGAGCTGCTGGATATAGGTTGCGGCGCAGGAAATTACACCCTGAAGATGTTGAGTAAGATCCCTGATCTAAACTGTTTTCTGAATGATTTGAGCATGCCTATGTTACAAAAAGCTAAAGAAAGGATTTCACCAAAAACGAAGGGTACGGTTACTTTAATTCAGGATGATATGCGCAACCTGGACCTGCCAGACGATCATTTTGATATTATTCTTGCCGCTGCCACCCTGCATCATTTGCGCGATGACAACGACTGGGAATTGATGTTCAATAAAATTTATAAAGCGCTAAAACCGGGAGGAAGTTTTTGGGTGTCTGACCTCATCAGTCATCATTCCGAATTGATCAAAAAGATGTTTGAGGATAAGTATAGCAGCTATTTAGAGACGCTGGGAGGTCCTGAATACCGTCAGAAAGTATTGGATTATGTAAATTACGAGGATACTCCCCGTGCATTGAATTATCAGCTTGCATTGCTTGGGAAAGTAGGATTTAGTACTATAGAAATTCTACATAAAAACTCCTGCTTTGCAGCGTTTGGCGGAATAAAATAAACAATAATGAAAGAACCATCTCTTCTAAAACATCTTCAGGATATCATACTGTTGCCGTTTATGGTGACCTTCCCGATAATTTCATTTTAAAATCAGCCGGAATTATTTTCTATTGTGCAGGGCTTTCCCTGTTTCTCTGGACAAATTATCTCTTTAAAACATTTGGTAAGGGAACCCTGGCCCCCTGGAAATATAAAGAAAATGTTCCAAGATCGATTCCAAGATTAACACCGTACATGGGAAATAAATTCTAAATTTATTTCAGTAATATTTATATGACACTTATTGCCATATTTTTTCCATTTCTCTCATTCTTTCTTCGTGGAAGAATATTAACCGGAATTATTTGTCTGATTTTGCAGATTACGCTGATCGGCTGGGTTCCTGCAGCGATATGGGCTGTCATCTCTTTACAAAATTCAAGAGCAGACAGACGAACTGATAAAATTGTAAAAGCAATGAAACGAAAATAATTTTGTAGTGTGTTCAAAACTACCTGCTCTTTATGAGAAATCTTTCCAACATAGGCCGCATTTTTTTTGGTATAGCTTTGATTGGGACAGGGTTACCGGCTATTTATTTTAATGCCTATCCTTACTATTTATTACCTCCATTGCAATTCCTGACTCCCGGTGCTGCAATGCTTCATTATGTCTGCGGAATCCTGCTCATTTTAGTTGGAACGTGCATTGTTTTCGTAAAAAAAATCAGGCCGGCTACTCTTCTATTCGGTGGAGTGCTTCTGCTGATATTTTGCTTTCTCTATATTCCTTACCAATTTATGGGCAATCCAAAACATTTACATTTGGCGGAATGGGAGAATGCAGAAAAGGAATTGTCTTTGGCCGGCGGTGCTTTCATTATTGCCGGCTGCTATTCGGTAAAAAATGAAAACCTGCTTTACAGATTTTTGGGGAAGCTGATACCCTTGGGTGATGTTTTTGTTGCCATACCAATCATCAGTTTCGGAATTCTTCATTTTCAATTCGCAAAAGAAGTATCTACCATGGTTCCTTTATGGATACCTCACCCAATATTCTGGACTTATCTTGCCGGCATAGGATTACTTGGTTCAGGCATTTCAATTATATTAAAAATTAAAACCAGATTCATTGCTGCGCTATTGGGCACGATAATCTTTATTTGGTTTGCAATTCTCCACATCCCCGAGACTATCGCATCTTCTTATGCTGATCTGGGTGGTGAAATTACCAGCACATTTTTAGCGCTTGCCTATAGCGGAATGGCTTTTATTATTGCGGGGGCTCCTCACTCCTCACTCCGTTCGGAGTGATTCAACCGGATTCGCGATCGCAGCTTTTATTGCCTGGAAGCTAATCGTAACAAGCGTAATGGCAATCGCTGATATTGCTGCCCCAACGAATACACCCACACCAATTGTGATCCGGTAAGAATATTTCTCCAGCCATCCCTGCAAAAAATAAAAAGCAATCGGTGATGCAATCGCACAACTGATTAGCACCAGCAGGATAAATTCTTTCGACAACAGAAACCATACCTGCGATACAGAAGCACCCAGTACTTTTCTGATTCCGATTTCCTTGTTGCGTTGCTCTGCAATGTAGGCCGCGAGTCCGAACAGACCCAGGCATGAAATGAATATGGCGAGACCGGCGAACAAACCGGCTAATTTTCCGATAAGAACTTCCAGGTTGAATTTGGATGCATAACTCTGATCCGAAAAAGTATATGTGAATGGAAATGCCGGATTGTATTTATTAAAAACAGCTGTAAGTTCTGTAATAGCATCCTGCGTTTTGATACGTTGCGACAAACGGTACATCATCACATGCTGCTGACCTTCATCATAGAAAAAAAGAGTCGGGTCTGCCGGCGCAAAAGGAGAGGCCATCAATGCGTCCTTAACAACACCTACGATTTTATACCGGTCATCGAAATATGTTATGACCTGATTAATCGGATCTTTCAGTCGCATGAGTTTAATGGCGGCCTCATTGGCTATTACACTCAAAGAATCTGAGTTGTTCCGGAAATCACGTCCTTCTTTCATAGACATACCGAGCGTCTTAAAATAATCGCCCGATACATTGATCTGACCCATATCGACCGTTTCACCTGGTTTTTTTCCTGGCCATTGTTCTACATCCCTGTGATTGCCCATTTGAGTTGCCGAGCTGGATGCTGCGGTAACCGATTCTGCAATTCCTTTTTGTATCAGCTCATTTTTTATTACCTGGAAGTTTTGTCCCAGGGAACCATTCATGTCCGTCATCATTAATCGATTCATGTCCATACCGGCTGGCCGGTCTTTAGCATATTGAATCTGCTGGTAAATGATCAGTGAACCAATGATAAGGGCCACCGAACAGCTGAACTGAATAATGACGAGTATTTTCCTGGGCCATGCAGATGCATCACCAATCGACAACCTGCCTTTTAAAACTTTCACGGGATTAAATGATGACAAATAAAAAGCCGGTCTGGCGCCTGCAGCCAGCGCTGTCATCAAAATCCCCAACAGAGCAATCAACCAGAATTCAGTGTTCGAATAGGGTATTGATATTTTGCTGCTGGTAAGTATATTAAAAGCAGGAAATGCCAGTTCTACAATGACAAGACTGAGGACAAAGGCCATCATAGTAAGTAGCGCTGACTCCAGCAGAAACTGCAGGACCAGATCTTTTTTTCGGGAACCGATGGCTTTTCTCACGCCCACTTCACGAGCTCTTTTTTCAGAACGCGCGGTCGTCAGATTAATAAAATTCACACAGGCAATCAGTAAAACCAGAATACCGATGATACTGAATATTTTCACGTATTCGATAAAACCACCTACTGATTTTCCATTCTCATATTTTTCGTACAAATGCCATTTCTCCATGGGCTGCAGTAGTACATCCGTAGTCATGGACATCTGATTATCCGTTTCAGACTTTTCGATATTCTTTATCTTAGGTTCAACTTGCGCATAGGAAACACCGGGTTTTAATTTTACAAAAATCTGAAACCCGTTCCATTGGAAATTCCTGCTCCTCGCCATTTTAACCATAGGAAAAGCGGCTTCATAATAACTGAAGGGGACCAGAAAGTCAAACTGGAAGCTGGAGTTATTGGGTATGTCTTTCAGCACACCTGTTACTTTCATTTCATTCTTGTCATCGAAGCGTACTGTTTGGTTGATCGGATCCATATTGCCGAAAAGTGCTTTCGCTAAACTTTCTGTTAGTACAATAGAGTAGGGATCTTTTAATAATTCATTCCTGTTTCCACTCAATAATGGAAATTGAAACATCTTCAAAAAATCCGAACCCATCTGTCCCCCGATCTCTGAAAGCTTTTTATCTCCGATTGTTAAGACATGCGGGCTAATATAATCTGTTTCAGCCACATATTCAATTTCAGGAATCTGTCTCCTGAACGCATCAGCCAGTTTCAGTGAGGCACTTGCATAATTTACAGTATCCCCATTTCCATAATAATTTCTCCTGGCCAGATACAACCGATCATATCCCGGAAGAAATTTATCGTACGAATATTCTTTATGAACCCAAAGACAAATAATCAATGTAACGGCCATACCTGTCGCGAGGCCTGCGATATTCAGAGCACTATAGCCTTTACTTCTGATAATAATACGCCAGGCAGTTTTGAAATAATTTCTAAACATATTTATTTATTAACAGTTATTCAGAGCGGAGGCTGCTTGCCGGGTTAGCAATCGCAGCTTTTATTGCCTGGAAACTTATCGTTGCAATGGCGATGAGAATAACCAATATAGAACCCGTTGCAAAAATTGACCAGCTTAGTGCAATCCTGTATGGATAGTTTTGGAGCCATTTATCAGCTGCCATCCAGGTTAATGGAATGGATATTAGCAGCGCAATAACTACCAGGATCAAAAAATCCTTCGATAGGATGGATACTATTCTGCTAACAGAAGCTCCCAAAACTTTTCGGATTCCGATTTCTTTTGTCCTCTTTTCAGCTGACAGAACGGAAAGGCCGAACAGTCCTACGCAGGAAACTAATATGGTTAACAGGGCACCGAATAACATGATCTGTTTCCACCTTGCTTCTGATTCATAATTTTTCTGATTTTCAAGATCCTTAAAAGTATAACTGTAAGGACTGTTAGGGAATAATGTTCTGAATACTTTTGCAATATGTTGAAGTGTAGCTTGCTTATTATCCGGTTGAATTTTTATATAAGCAACTCCCATTGCAAAAGGAGGCCAGTCCATAAAGATTTTCGGAGATATTTCAACATTTAATGGATCAATATGAAAATCTTTTACAACTCCAATAACTACAAATTTTTTAGACCAGAATTCTATTGGCTGTCCTAATGGATTTTTCCAGCCTGCCTTTTTCGCAAAAGATTCATTTACTATTACTGAATGTCCTGAATCCGAAATTTGATTAACTGAAAAATTTCGTCCTTTTTCAACCGGAACTTTCAGTAAGGGCAGGTAAGATTCGTCGATTGTTTCAAACGAAAATTCAATATCCTTGTCGCCGTTTATTTTTCCTGAGGTCCCCGAAAACCATTTGTTTTTAGCCGTCATATCTATAATGCCAGGGTATTTTAAAAGCTCCTGTTTCAATAAAATGGCTTCATCATGTTTCAGGTTCATTTTTTCCACTAAAACCAGGTTACTGTCATCATACCCCAATTTTTCAGTAGTTAAAAAATTGAATTGTGAGAAGATTGTAATTGTAGCCATGATCAGGAATGAAGCAAACGAGAATTGAAGCACAACCAATGATTTCTGAAGATAATTTTTACCCGCGAATTGAAATCTGCCATAAAGAGTCTGAGCAGGATTATATTTTGATAACACCAGCGCCGGATACAAACCTGCCAAAAATCCTGTGATAAGGAACAAAGCGATATAACTGATGATCAATTTATAATCCAGCAAGTAAGAAAGCTCCAGCGCTTTATTTGAGAGTTCACTGAATATTGGCAATAACAGCTTCGCAAGTATTAGTGCAAATCCAAAAGCTATAAAACATAAAAGAAAAGATTCGCCCAAAAACTGTATCACGAGTTGCTTTCTGTGTCCCCCCGAAATTTTCCGTATCCCAATTTCCTTTGCGCGGCTTATTGAGCGTGCAACGGTAAGGTTTATAAAGTTGATGCATGCGATCAGCAAAATAAGTAATGCAATACCGGAAAGGATATAGGAATAGACAGGATTGCTGGCATCGGAAAGCTGATTTGGAATTTCTTTATTTAGATGTATATCTGTTAGCGGCTGAAGTATATATGTAATATCTGATAACGGATTGTTCTTATTCTTCTTAATCATATCGGCCGCATCTGCCTCATAGGTTTTTTTCATCTTCGCCTCTACCGATTTAATATTTGCATTCGGAGAGAGAATTACAAAAGTTCCTAAGAAAAAATTGGACCAATTGTCGGTTTTTGCCTCTTCTTCAGCTGACACATTGATCGGTAAAAGAACATCAAATTTTATGGAAGAATTCTGAGGGCATGTTTTTGTAATACCCGTAACAGTATAAGGTTCAAATTTATCATTGTTCTTAATAAGAATCGTTTTCCCCAAAACGTCTGTATTGCCAAATTGCTTTTTAGCCATTCCTTCAGAAAGGACTAATGAATGAGGATTAAGTAATGCCGTTTTCGGATTGCCTCTTAATAATGGGAAAGAAAACATGGAAAAGAAATTCGAATCGACATATGTTATTCCCTGGGATATTATATCCGTACCATTCTTCATGTCCAGGTGAAAACCCTGATAACGTACAAAGCTCTGAATTTCAGGAATGGCAGCTTTAAACTTCGGGCCCTGCGGGTAGCCTGAAACACTCATGTAATTCACAAAGTTATTTGGACCCCGACTAAAATGACCTTTCACCGCAACGAGGTAAATCTGTTTTGCATTTTTATTGAACCGGTCATAGCTTACCTCGTCCTTTACATAAAGGATAATGAGCATGGCACAGGCAAGTCCAATGCTCAATCCCGCAATATTGATGAAAGAATATACTTTGCTATGGGAAAGATTTCTGATCGCAGTTTTGAAATAGCTTTTAAACATGATTCACATTCAATTTGAAAGATGGAGGTTATAGCATGTATCGCCAAGTAAATGCCAGACTTCTAAAGAATTATTAATCAGCCATATAAATCAAAACATTTGGATGTGGCCGCACGGTTTTGATACTGGTATGTTCGTTTGTGATACAAAAGGAACGTGAGGATGATGTACATTTAGTATAAGAACGCTATATGAAACCAGATTCGAAATACAATTTTGGTATCTTTTTCATTTCTTTCTCAACGCTTTTATTTGAACTTTCCCTTACCCGTGTCTTTTCAGTAACACTATGGTATCATTTCGGATTCCTGATTATCTCAACGGCACTTCTTGGATTTGGTGTTTCAGGTGTTCTTCTTTCTCTGTGGAAAAAATTACGTGAAGATTTTCAGCTGGATAAATCCCTTGGATGGATAAGTATCTGTCTGACTTTTTCAATCATCGTTTGCTTTTGGTTGTTACAAAAAATACCTTTCGATCCGTTTAGTCTCTATGCAGACAGGATGCAGCTTTTGTACATGCCGCTAACTTATATCGTCGTTTCCATTCCATTCTTCTTTGCAGGTCTTGCATTGTCATTATTATTTACCCGTTTCCCATCCGGCATACACAGGCTATATGCTTTTGATCTCGTGGGGGCGGCGCTTGGATGCGTGGCCATTGTTTTTACCATGCCTTATTTGGGTGGGGGAGGTTCGGTTTTATTCGCCGCCCCCTTCGCTTCATTTGCGGCTATCCTGTTTTTTGGTAAAAGATTTAAACACTTTTTGATTATGCCTCCCTGTTGCTAATAGCAACTGTTTTCATTTCCCTGAACGCTGACCGGTTTATTCCATTACATATAACTTCAAATAAAAGATTATCTGCCAGTAAAATCAAACCGGATTATACACGCTGGAATATCTTTTTCAAGAATCGATTTATTCGTTGAAAAAAGTGATTACGATTCCTTAAAAAAATCTCCGGAGTTTGTGATCGACCAGGGAACGGCAGCTACAGGGCTGGTATTCGACATGAAACCCGATGTAAATACTGTTTTGAGAAAATATCCCGCAGATTCTATATATGCTTCCTGTCTCGCCTATCTTGATAAAAAAAATCCCGACCTGCTGATCATCGGGAGTGGCTGTGGAACAGAAGTGCTGGATGCTTTACACCACGGCGTACACAGTGTAACCGCGGTGGAAATTAATCCGATCATAACCGATGCGGTTCTTCACAACGAATATTGGAGTGATCTTTTTCATCAGCCACAGGTAAATCTTGTAACCGGAGAAGGTAGAAATTTTGTGCGCTCTTCAAAAGATACATATGATGCCATTGTATCCGTACATACAATCAGTAATGCAGCGATAGCATCCGGCGCATTAAGTCTTTCAGAAAATTATGTATCTCACCAAGGAGGCTTTTGAAGATTATTATGACCATCTGAAAGACAGTGGGATTATTTATTTCACCCGTCCGGAGTTTCAGCTTCCCAGATTATTTTCAACCGGTAGGGAGGTTCTGGAGGAAAAGGGAATTAAAGATCCGGTCTTGCACTTTTATGCTTTTACCTATCCTGAGTCTTCTCCCAGGATGATTGGCAGAAAATCTTTTTATTCTGTTTTTGTAATGAGCAAAAATCCTTTAATCCAGGCAACAGGTATCAGAGATGAATGCGTTTATAAACCTGGAGAAAGATCCTTCGCCCAATGTTTTATACAACCCTTACAGTCCGGCTAAAAATATTTACGATTCAATTTTAAATACTGCTGATTTAAATGTGCTTTATCAAAACTATCCTTTTGAAATTGCCCCTGCCACTGACAACCAGCCCTTTTTTAACCATCATACGAGGTGGTCCTCGTTGAATCTGAAATCTTTTAAAGATATCTTCTCCCAGCAAAAAATGGCCAGGCTGGCCCTGGAGGATAGGCCTATAGCTGAAGTGAGCCTGCTTGTTCTGTTGGCCCAGGTATTATTGATTTCTTCATTGGTTATACTTTTACCCCTCTGGCGTTTTTCTTCAACAGGATTGCTGTTTAAAAAAATATTTCCATTTCTTTTTTATTTTTCCGGGCTGGGATTCGGATTTATCATCATTGAAATAGTGATGATACAATTGTTCAGTTTGTTATTGGGGGAACCGGTATACAGTTTTGCCATTGTGCTTGCAGCCCTTCTGTTTTTTACTGGTGTAGGTGCTTATGTTTCGGGGAAATATAAATTGAATTCTCTGCCTACACTACGCATCTCCATTATCACTCTGGCTGCCCTATTATTGATTGCAAGTTTATTTCTTCCTTCTTTATTAAGACTGGCTATTGCTTTACCCATGCCGGCCCGTGTACTTTTAGCCATCCTATTGATCATGCCATTGGGTATGTTAATGGGTATACCGTTTCCAACCGGGATAGATATCATTAGTAAACAAAATTCATCTATGATACCCTGGGCCTGGGGTGTAAATGGATTTTTTACAGTTATTGGATCGGTCGTCGGCATTATACTGAGTATGATGATCGGTTTTCAGTATGTATTGTGGATCGCGATTTCGATTTATCTTATCAGTATGCTGGTCATTTCGGGTACGCTGCGTTCTTCCCTTAAAGGTTAATCATAATTCAATATTTTGTCCTGAGTCTGTATCGTTTGAAATGCGCTCATCCGTCACAGGTACTGCAACTGGTATTGGTATAGGTACCGGAACATGGTTGTGAACAAGACGTTCTTTCACCCAATGCTCCAATTTAAAGTTGAGCGGTTCCACCAAAGCCGCCAATATTACAAGAACCAACATTTCCCATATAGGGTTTTCATTTGTAACCTTACTTACATAGGGATATATAAGATCCGTAATGAATTCAAAAAAAAGGAGTAAGCTTAATACACCGAGAAATTCAATAACGCGGGGTTTTACTTTTGTGCGGCTTAAAAGAAGAACCAATATAAAAAATGTTGGAATAAAAATACCAATTGCGAGGAGTTGCAGATTCCTGACACGATTTTCTTCCGCCTTTCTTTCCTGATCTGCTATATCCTGCTGTCTCTGTTGTTCTTCCAGGCTCAGACTCTGTACTTCACGTACTTTTGCAAGATTAAAGATGCTGTCTTTTAATGTAATACTCAGTTTCAAATACTTCAGCGCGCTGTCTTTATTGCCGGCTTTCTCATATGCATTTGAAAGTGTGGTGAATGATGTTAACATCTCAGGAAGATATGTATGTGTCATATCTACCGACAAAGCACTATTCGCGTAATATACTGCAGAATCAATTTTGCTTCCGGACAAATATAAATCTGCCATGCCATTATAAACGTCTATCGAATCCTTTATCCAGGATGTTCTCAAAGCCTTTTTATAATAAAACAATGCCTCATGTTCATTTTTAATTTTAGTATTAATTCTCCCCAGCTGAATGGAAATCCAACTCCAGTTTCGCTTTAAAAGAGTATCAAGATTCTCCGCTTGTTTGCCATAGTACAAAGCCGAGTCCAGGTTATTTTTACCAGAATAGATTTCTGCCAGATAGATATATGACAGGTTTGTGAATGCTGAATCGCTATAATCTTTTTTAGGATTATTCAGGAATGATAAGCACTTGAAAATAGCCTTAACGGCATTTTCGTAATCCCCACCCCCATTATATGCAATTCCTAATTGATCATATGTTAAGAGCAGCAATGATGTATCTTTTATTTCTTCTTCCAAAGGAAGCGCCTTCAACGTATATTCAATTGCCTTGGGATAATTGCCCAATATGCGAAATACTTCCCCAATTTTCTGATAAGTTTCTGCTATATCACTTTTTGAATTCAATTTCTTCGCAAGATCCAATGCTTCCATTCCATAAACTAAGGCTGAGTCGGGATTCGCATAAGTATTGAAACGCGTCAGAGATATTTTAACAATTAAAAAAAGCGAATCAGCAGGATATTGTTCACCCAGCTGCCGCAGGTCCTTTATTAACTGGTTGATATTAGCATCTTTTGCATCAATTTCTTCAATCCTCTTATTGATACTATCTTTATTTATTTGCGAAAATGTTGCCAATGAACAATGTAAAATGAATAATACCAGGATGGGTTTGCAGAATAATTTCATGGTAATCGGTTTAATGATTGTGCTCTATATGTATGTCTTGTATTTACTTCAGTCTTGGCGGGTATTTTATTGACTATTAAATTTACAATAGTCCACAGAATATCTGTTTATTGACATTACAATTGGCATTACCTGATGAAATTCAATGGCGTGCGTCTTATAACTTAAATTTGTGTGTTTGCAATAAAGAAACAGATATAAACGAATAACTTATGAAATTATCAGGTAACAAAA
This sequence comes from uncultured Bacteroidota bacterium, assembly GCA_963757975.1. GTDB lineage: Bacteria > Bacteroidota > Bacteroidia > Chitinophagales > Chitinophagaceae > Puia. The sequence goes on along the minus strand of CAVWUD010000051.1, from coordinate 58,606 downwards.
TATTGATCACCGGTGGCGGATCTGGTATCGGTCTTGGATTAACCGAAAGATTTATTCAGGAAAACAACACAGTTATCATTTGCGGAAGACGTGAATCGGCATTAAAAGAAGCGGCAAAAAAATTTCCTTCTGTGATTACCAAAACATGCGATTTATCGAATGAAACAGACCGTATTGGATTGTACAATTGGATTGCAGAAAACCACAGCGATTTAAATGTGCTTGTAAATAATGCGGGCATTCAAAATTGGATGAGTATTTCAGATAACGACTTCTACCAAAAGGCAAATGAAGAAATTACAATAAATGTTTTAGCGCCCATTCATTTGACGAACCTGTTTATGAAATTAAAATCATTAAACACTATTATAAACGTTACATCCGGACTGGCATTTGTTCCATTCTCAAAAATTCCTGTTTATTGTGCAACTAAAGCATTTCTCCGTTCGTTCACACTTTCTTTACGTCATAGTTTGAAATCAACCCAAATAGAAGTGATTGAAATGATACCGCCTGCATTGAACACGGACCTTGGTGGAAAGGGAATACACGATGCACATCCGCCCGTGAGTGAATTTGTAGAATCCGTATTTAAACAAATGAAAGAAGGAAAAACTGAACTCAGTTTCGGAATGAGCGAAGGAAGAGTAAAAGCAAATAATGATTCTATCGCTGAATATTTTAAAAGGATGAATCCATAATACTATAATCCCGATCACAGAAATAATTTATGACAAGAAAAAATATGTGGAATTATATTTTTCTGTCCCCACCTGTGCGTTCCAGCATCCAGCCAGGATATTCTGCAGGCAACCGGCTGATCTTATCCAGCTTTTCCAATTCATCAGAACTAAATTTCAGGTCTACAGATTTTAAATTGTCTTCCAATTGTTCCATTTTGTTAGCGCCTATGATTATCGTTGTCACTGCCGGCTGATGAAGCAGCCATGCAAGTGCCAATCCTGCTACAGTCGTATTTTTCACCGTGGCCATGAGTTGCAATTCATCGATAATATCAAAAGCGCGTTCCCTGTTCACGGGAGGAAAATCGAAATTAACACGCCGGCCCTCAGCATCTTTCTCTTTGTTGCGACTATACTTGCCACTCAGTAAACCTCCGGCCAGTGGCGACCAGACCATCAGTCCGATATGCTGATCTTTGAGCAGGGGCAGCAGTTCTCTTTCGAGATCGCGGCCGGCGATCGTATAATATGCCTGAAGAGATACAAACTTTGCGATGCGATTTGAATCACTGATTGCTAAAGCCTTCATCAGTTGCCAGGCGGCTAAATTGCTGGCACCGATATAACGCACTTTTCCTGTGCGGACCAGATCTTCCATAGCAGAAAGCGTCTCTTCAAAAGGAGTTAATGGATCATAACTATGGATCTGGTACAAATCGATATAATCCACCTGTAGACGGCGCAGACTTTCCTCTGCCTGCTGCAGGATGTGTTTTTTAGTGAGGCCACTATCGTTGGGTCCATCACCCATTTTTGCCCGCACTTTGGTGGCAAGTACCAGTTCATCCCGATGCAGGCCGAGATTGCGAATGGATTTCCCGGTAAGTTCTTCACTCAAACCTTCTGAATAAACATTGGCCGTGTCGATGAAATTAACCCCTGCATCGATGGCACGTTTCATCAGGGCGTCTATGGGTTCCTGTCCGAGGGTTCCAATCGGTTTGAAATAACCTTTTCCGCCAAATGTCATGGTACCCATACAAATTTCTGAGACTTTGAGTCCCGTTTTTCCCAGCAGATTATATTTCATACAGTTATTATTTTATTATATGCAATCTTCGCCCGGCTTGCAAACGTCGCCTTCTTCCACCACAAGAGGAATATCTTTTTTCCATTCCCCGTACGACTGATTCATCGCCTGCAGAAAATGATCGGGGGGTTGCGCTCCGGATACGGCATATTTACGGTCGAATACAAAAAAGGGAACGCCCTGCACGCCGATGTCTGCTGCATCCTGAATATCCTGTTCAACCTTTTCAGCATAAGCATCACTATCCAGCGCTTCTTTAATTTCCTCTTCTTTAAGGCCAATCTCTTTCCCGATCGATATCAGTGTTTCGTGATCGCCAAAATCTTTACCTTCTGTAAAATAGGCGCTGAATAATCTTTCTTCAGCGGCATCGCCGAGGCCTTTTTCCTTCGCAAGCTGGATCATCTTGTGTGCATCGAAGGAATTGGCAACAATCGCTTTGTCAAAACGATAATCCAGTCCCGCATCCTTCGCCATTCGGATTACCCGTTCATGCATTTTGGCGGACTGCTCATAGCTGATACCTTTTTTATCTGCCAGGTATTGATAAACATTTTCTTTAACCGAACTGCTTTTAGGGATCGTCGGGTCGAGTTGGAAACTCCGCCATTCTATCTCAATATTGTCTTTCCCCTCAAATCCGCTGAGTGCCGATTCATAATTCCGCTTCCCAATATAACAGAAGGGGCACATGATATCGCTCCAGACTTCTACTTTCATTTTGGGGTGATCCATGGTCACAGGTTTCAATGTATTCATACTAATGATTTTTTTGTAAATAGAATATGTTCACGGAAAGGGGTTTACATATTACAAGGGAAATAAAAAATGGTTGAGTATTTTATGAAAAAAACCGGGCAAATATAAATAGGTTACAATCCCGGCTTGAGGAGAGTTAAGGTGAAATAGGGATTGTTCACACAATAAGCCAGATCATTTCTTCATCAAATATTTTTTTGTCAGCCATGCACGCAAAGGTTCATCATATAACTTAAGGCATCCATATGCAATGATTATACTTACTATCATTAGTAGGAATCCGACCAGCAGCCCCTGAGCACCAAGCGGTATTTTGTTATTAACAACCCAGGCTGTGAATAAATATATAAGCGGATAATGTGTGATATAGAGCGGGTAAGAAATATCGCCAAAAAATTTACATATCCTGGTTGATTTAATACTGTGCAGCGTTCCCCCTGCTCCCATTGACACAATGATTGGGAATATAATAATCACGCAGACGGCATCATAAATACCATTCATCCAGACATGATGCACACCTCCAACACGGGGGATGCTAAAAGAAATAATAATAAGAACACTGCACCACCAAAATGCATTTTTAATACGGATAAGTTTGCCTGCACGGGAAAGAAGAACGCCTGCAAAAAAAGGATACAACACTCTTGTAAAACCGACAAAAAGTTGCTCTTTATTGAGGGACCAGCCACCGATCAGATCTCCCTGGGTTCCGGTAACTAAATAAGCGATCATCATACAAGCCGCAAGAGATACAAAAATTGAAAGGAGCAGTTTTGAGAACCTGCGCACAATAACGGCATAAAGGATATTAGCGATATATTCAAAAAATAAAGACCACGCCGGCCCATTAAGCGGATGCATCTCCTGCCAGCCTCTTATATCCATTGAAATAGGTACTGGAATCAGTGTGCAGCCTATGAGCATTAACAGCATCATTTCCCATATAGAAGTGCCGGCAATTAACGGGAATGCGGGACTCACCTGAAGGTAAAAAAAGGCTGCACCGATGATGGAACCCATTACAACCATCGGTTGCAGACGCACCAGGCGGCGTTTGTAAAAATCCCATTGGGTCAATTTCCCCCATCGGTCATCATAAGCGTAAGCCACTACAAAGCCCGATAGCAGAAAGAAAAAATCAACGGCCAGGTACCCGTGATTAATGATCTGGATAAAGCGGTTGCCACCAGTAAAGGTTTCGAACATATGGAAGATGATCACTAATACGGAAGCTACGCCGCGCAATCCGTCCAGAATCTCGTAATGACTTTTAGGAGCAAGATAGCCTGTTGATTTATTCATAGCTAAATATATCTAATAATTTAATTTTATATCATCAGTTCCGCAAAAGAAAAACAATATGAGGCGCAAACGCTGGTGGATTTTAATAATAGTTATTTTTATATTGATACTTGCGGGTTATATATACAGGGAACAACTGCGGCGTGTTGCCATAGCGACTATAATCTATCGCGGACATACATTTACTCCTTCAACTAAAATCACAAACGAATCTTGGTGGCCCCGATTTTGGGATAAAGCTCATTTTTACTGGGACCTGTCGGCATTGCGTATTGCCAGAGAGAAAAGATTAAAACAGTTTAACCCCTCTCTTAAACCACTTATTAAAGAGATAAACCGGAATCAGGCAGATGGTAAAGCGATGACTTATTCTATGCATATCTATCGGGAGATTCGATGGTTGCTGAACTTCACGGCTGACACTTCAATTACGCGTCTAAGAATTGAAGATTTACGACAAAGTTTATCACAACCTGACTTACAGAAATTAGCATCTGAGCAACAGTTTTCAGATGGAAGCTGGGGATTTGGAATGAATGTTTGGTATCTCAAGCTTTATTATTCAGTAGATCATTTGGAAGATAGTCTGCCTCCTCCATATCCTCTTCATTTTCTTGACAGGATCAATTCGCCGGAAAAACTTAAAGCGCAACTAGACTCGGCTTTATATGACGATTTTACTAAAACAGGAATTTTCAACCGAGAGGAACTTGATGAAACCTTCTCAGCCATTGCAAGATTATTACATAAAAGCAAATTAAAGGTTTACGTTTTTCATCCTCAGCTTGACAGCGCTCTTAAAGATTATGTGAAAAACTGGCAAAATCCCTCGACTGGTTGCTGGGGGCAGTGGATGGTAGACGGGAATGGAAATATTTGGAAAATGGACGATGTGGGCATTACATTTCATGTAATTTCAGATCTTCATGGGCAGGTTGAACATAAAGATTTAATTGCAAACCGATTGCTTCAACTCGACGATTTAGATTTTCCAGCAGGAATAAAATTTGATGGCCATTTTGAGAATCATCTGAATTGGGATGCGGTGAAAATATTCAGGTATGCATGGCCCTATCTTGATAGTGTAACACGTGAAAAGGTCCGGCTTGAGATTTCCAAATTGCTTAACTGGTGCCTCACAAATTCATATCAGCCTGACGGATCTTTTAAAATAAGTGATCTGGATGATACCATGGAAGATGCATATCGTTATGGGGTAGCCTTTCTTAGTGAAACAGGTTATTTTGAAAGTAAGAATCGCTTTTGGACTAATCAAAACTTTCCGGAGGCAAGATCTGTTCACAATAAAATCGAAGCTAAATTAATGTCAATAGGTCTTAAGAGTTCAGGTTTGAGGGATGCGTATGAGACTTTAAATGGAAAGAGTTTTTAAAAAGTCCCCCGGTCAACGAATCCATAATGTTTAATCGGATGTATGCCATCGGGCATTTCATTAAAAGCCTGAAACAATGTAATTTTCTTATAGATTCCCACTCCTGTAAAAATCTTCTTCACTTCAATCCGAACCTTTCTATTCTCTTTCTCCAGCGCAATGCTGTCATTCATATTGATTGATGATAAATATCTGAATGTAGTATAATATCCCCCTTCTTTCAACTGGGGATAGATACCAAAGACTTTCGGTTTACTGGGAATATTCTCAAGCGTTAATGGCAAATTGTACTTTGACAATGTTTCTTTCATCACTTTATCATAAAATGCCTTCACTTCATCCTCCTTTTTATACCTGAATATTTCGTCTGCGGGTTTGAGGCATTGATTTGCTATTAACAAATTATCTGCAGCATCAATAAAATATCCTTTTCCATAATTCAATTTAGCCAGCCTGTAATAATCCATTGCATTTTTATAGTAATATCTGTATTGTCCGACCTGTAAAATATTAATCTCCCAATTCCCATCATAATTTCCATAAACTACTGTAACCAGTACTTCGCCGGTCGGGTCATTCACCAGGAGTAAAGAAGCGTAGGTTTCCCTATTCAGGGCATTATAAGTTAATATATAATCATCATTAGTTTTCAAATTTGCCTTTAATGAAATTGTAATGCCTGAAACCAGATTATGGACATTGTATTCATCCAGTATGGTAAACTGATCTGAAGTGAGAGCAGGGCTTATCCTGCTGATGAGTGAATCGATTTTGTTTCCTGCAACTTTTTTTACCGTGTCAGACATGATTGATTTTACTGCAACGACATCATTAAACTTTATGCTGTTGATCAATTTGCGGTTCAGGGCATCTATTTCCAGTCTTTTATCCCGGCTGATATTATGATTTTTCCAGGTGCCGAATACTGAACCATTAAAACCGCAGCCTTCCAGTAATATAATAAGGATGATGCAGGCAAATACAGATCGGATCATTAGCTGGTCATTTTGGTTCAAGGGTTATATCGTGTGGTCAGTAGCTGTCGACAATAAAACTAATAATAATTCTTAGTTTATCGCAATCTCCTCCATGTTGTTTTCAAAATATACCGTCTAAGTATTAACCCTTAGTATTTTTCATTGTATTGTTGAATCAAAAGTAATGTGTGCGCTAATGATTCTTTTTTATGCCAGTCCAAATGACCGGGTATGATATAAGAGGGGTTTATAAATTTATGTTGAATATTTTCAATGGTGGTGGCCCATTCTTTTACATTTGCATCCGAAAGATTTCCCAGGTCTTCAGCCTCCGTGCTTTTCACCAGGCATCCTCCATAAAGAATTTTCTCCTTATCAAACCAGATGACAATATTATCTGGTGAATGGCCCTGGCCGCCATAATAAGTCTGGAATATATGCTGACCAACTGTAAAAATGCTGTCTTTATAAATAAGAAATTCAGCTCTTTTTTCATTTCTTATTTTACTCAATTCGTCCGTTTGTTCAGTGGTATAGGTTTTAATACCTAATCTTCTATAGTATTCAAGACCGGCGGTTCTGTCTTCATGAAAATGCGTTGAGATACACAAGACGACATTTTTATTATGTTTAATTTTTATACTGTCCAATAAAGGCTGGAACTGTGTACTGTCCCAGGGCGTGTCAAACAAGACAATTCCTTCCGAGGTGACCATGTACATGCTGTTTGAGGGAACCGGTTCGTTTTTATATGATCCATATGTTGTGTAAACATAAAAGTCGCCAGTTAAATGAGATATAACCAGTTTTTGGTTGGGCGACTGGCCGGAAGAGGTAACAAATGAAAAAATAAAAATGGGTAGAATGGAAAATATCTTCATAGTCCTTTCAGCTTGAATCAGATTCTATTATAAGGTAGGAAATTCTAATAAATCAACTAATAAAAAGTTAAACCAGGGTGATGTGAGGTAATCAAGTTTCGGGTAATGGCGTGCTGTGTGCAGCTTATAACATACATTTGAGAATTGGCTGCAATATGTATGAAACAGCACAAAATTATAGTACTCTTATTTTTTTTGATGCTCGTGTTATTAACAGCATGCAGAAAGGATGTTCCTAAAGGAGCTGTGATTCAGGCCAATGGATTTGTCATTGACTCTGTCAAGAACAAAAGATTGTCTAATGTCACTATTTACTTGTATGGTGCGCATTCGAATTTCTATGGAGTTTATTATGATGTGGGACCCTTGGATTCGACAATTTCAGATATCGATGGAAACTTTTCAATAGAATATTCTGCAGAAGGAAATAGTATTGACTATGCTTTAGCCATTGGCAATGTGGTTTATGGTGGTTATACCAGTCAAAATAATTATGTTGTGGATGTTGTGCATCCCTTATATCCATTTAACTATAAGCGCCTGTTAAATAATGTTCCGTTAAGAGCCAGGGAATTAAATTACGCACGTATAAATTTAAAAGTTCTTTCAAATCCTTACGACACATTATATCTTGACATCAGCACATATTCTGGTGAACTTTATCTCCGAAATTTATTTATAGGTACAAGTATTGATACTTCTATTTTGACAAGATATCTTCCCGATGCTCTAAATTCTTTCAATTACTTTATAAGTTCTTCACATTTGCTCGATTCGGGCTGGTATAGAAGAACGATGACAGATTCATTAGCGGCAAAAATGGACGATACAATAACAATTTCGAAAACGATTAACTCGGCTTATGACATCCCCCTGGCTCCTTATTAAACCCAAGGTGTCTGGCTGGATATTGCATTGTGTCAGAAGTTTTCCCCATCGTGTTTCAGTCTGAAACTAAATTTCAATTTTATTCTTCAAACAATTCATCATTTATGACATTTAATAAAAAAATCTTATCAGCTTCATTGATCCTGAGTTTTGCGTTCTTAGGTGTTTGTTCAGGGCAGTCATCAGTAAGATTTTCCATTGCGATTGAAAGGCTGTTCAATAAAATTGAAAGCGATATAATGACGAGTGCCCAGGCAATGCCAGAGGACAGGTTCTATTTTACTCCTGAAAATCTTCATATTCCCAACAGCAATTTTATAGGTGTCCGAACATTTGCAGGGCAAATCATGCATCTGGCAACGGACAATATTCTAATCTGGAGCGCTATTACGGGTGATTCAGTTCGAAATGATATTCAGGATGTAAATGGACCTGGTAGTATAAAGACCAAAGCTGATGTTATAAATTATTTGAAAAGCTCATTTGAAGAAGGGCGTAAAGCGATTTCCATTCTTACGGAAAAAAACGCCATGGACATGATTGATTTCAGGGGAAGGAAGCTACCCAGGCTCGATCTTGCATTTTATGGCTTAACACATGCTAATGAGCACTATGGACAAATGGTAGTTTATTTACGGATGTGTGGTATCGTTCCGCCGCCGACGATTAATGAAAGGTGACGTTTTTGGCTGAAAGGAGAAAGTTTTTATAACTTTAAGAATACCTCCAAACCTTAACCCGATATGAGAAATATACTTAGTTTAATATTTATTCTTTTTACAGGGTCTTCTGTGAAGGCGCAATGGAATTATCCTTCAACTAAAATGGAAGACAGTATCAACAATTATTTCGGGAAACCCATCACGGATCATTACCGGTGGATGGAACATATAGACGATAAATCTGTGCAGGATTGGTTTAAAAAACAAGGAGAATTCAGCCGCAATATTTTAAAAAATATCTCTGGTAGAGACAGTCTCTTTAACCAATTCGTTGCTCTCGACAAATTACAAAGTACGTCCTATTCGGGAATGGTTTTAATCGATTCATTGTGGTTTTATAAAAAACGGAAAGCAGGTGATCCAGTAGCCAGTTTATATTATCGAAAAATGAAACAGGGCAAAGAAGTCCTGCTTTTTAATCCAATGAATTTTAGAAAGGGGCACACGCTTAATATTAAAAACTTCACCCCGTCCATTCATGGCTCTAATATTACGATTGAAACAGCGGAAGGAGGAGGTGAAGTTGCTACAATCAGGATCATGAATGTGGCCACGAAGAAGTTCTATAATGATTCACTCGCTCCTACCTTATATGGAGTAACCGGCTGGGTGAATGACAACTCATTTATGTATACCGCCCATACTTCTTTCAAAGAAGATGCAGTTGAATTTCATCTGAATCTAAAATCAATGTTTCATGTTATTGGAACGGACAGGGCTAACGATTTGGAAATTTTATCTGCTGCTAAATATAATCAGCTGGCTATTGCACCTGAAGATATTTGTTATGTAGCGCTTGATAATGAAGAGAAATACCTGATAGGGTTTCTCTTCACGGCTGCCAATGAACTAAGAGCATATTACGCGCCAGTTACTACTATTCAAAACAAAACCATTCCATGGAAACTACTGTTTAAAAAAGAAGATCAGGTCACCAACTTTTTTACGCACGGAACGGATTTATACATGCTTACTTATAAGGATGCGCCAAACTATAAAATAACCCAAACAAATATTGAAACACCTGATATAACGAATGCAATAACGATCTATAAAGAAGGCAAGGATAAAATTAATGACATTAGTGGCACAAAGGATTTTCTCATCATAACCCTTACTGATGGAATCAATAACAATCTGGTTAAATATAATTTTCAAACAGCAGCCACTGAAAGCATATTAAAGGATTTACAGGGACAGGTCAGTGTTGCATTTTCAGGTCATAAAACAGATTCAACGATCATTGGCGTTACTTCATGGAACAAACCCTATTCTTTATATGATTATAATGTTGTGACCAATCAAAACAGCAAAAGTATTTTCAATGAAGCCATTCAATATCCAGGCTTAGACAATATCAGCGTGAAAGAGGTGGAAGTCGCATCTCACGATGGTGTCATGGTTCCGTTATCTATATTATACAATAAAAATATAGTTCTAAATGGCAATCATAGTTGTATTCTGACCGGGTACGGTTGCTACGGATATTCTTATTCGCCATATTTTTCTATCATGAACCTGGCATTAGTAAACCAGGGGGTCGTACTTGCATACGCTCATGTAAGAGGAGGAGGTGAAAAAGGAGAGAACTGGCATTTAGGTGGTTATAAAACGACAAAACCCAATACCTGGAAAGATTTTATTGCCTGTGCCGAATACCTCATTAAAAGTGGTTACACAACTAAAGAAAGGCTTGCGGGAACGGGGACAAGTGCTGGTGGTATTTTAATAGGTCGCGCGATAACTGAAAGGCCGGACTTATTCGCAGCAGCAGTTTGTAATGTGGGTGATGCAAATGCTTTGAGGTCGGAATATGGAACAGATGGTCCGGCGAATAGTAAAGAATATGGAACAGAAAAAGATTCGACAGAGTGCATGGCTTTAATAGAAATGGATGCATTGAATCACGTTCAAAAAGGAACTAAATATCCTGCAGTTCTTTGTGCTACGGGTATCAATGATGCCCGCGTAGCTCCCTGGCAACCAGGGAAATTTGCGGGTGCTCTACAAAACGCTTCCGGATCGGGAAAGCCGGTTTTGCTGAGAGTAGATCTGAATAATGGGCATTTTACTGAAAACCGGCTGGTCACCTATAGTAATTTTGCAGACCAGGATGCATTTATGTTGTGGCAGACGGAAGACCCGGGTTACCAACTTAAAAAATAATATACATCTACCTACATCTGATTTAACTCATATGCAATTGAACTCCTATTTAATAGATACTTTTAATTTTAATGATCAGGTAAATAAAAAATTGCTGGGAAAGATCAAACTTCTTACTGATGGTTCCGAAGCCATAAAATTATTTAGTCATCTAATTAATTGTCAGTTTAAATGGATGGCAAGAATTATGCAAGATCCTAATGCAAATAAATTAAGCTGGTGGGAACCGGTTTACGATTTTGACAAATTAGAAATTGAATGGACAAAAAGTATAAATCGCTGGCTCAAATATATAGCTGAAAAGACAGAAGAAGAACTATCAACAGAAGTTACATTTATTGGTTTTGATAATGTATTATGGGCCGCCACGCCAAAGGACATTGCATTGCAATTAAATTATCATTCAATACATCATAGAGCGCAGATACAGACGATTCTCCGTCAACAAGGAATTGAACCGGACTTCGTTGATTATATTGGAACCAAATACAGGAAACTAAATTAAATATCATCCCCTCAAAATCAGAATAAATGATTATAAAAGGGTTTCTGCATTATACTATTCTAAAGCATATTATTGATAAGGGTTTCGCTCCAAATCCGGAAACTCTTTCATCAATATTAAATGTTGATGTAGCAGATGTAGAAAAGGGGCTATATGATTTGCAAGATTATCATGGTGTTGTGTTGCATCCGAAGAAACCTGAGATCTGGGTAATACATCCATTTTCCCTGGCGCCCACAAATTTTTTTATACAATCTTCCAAGGGAATATGGTGGGGAAACTGTGCTTGGTGTTCTTTGGGTGTAGCCGCGCTACTAAAAGAAGATCTTACTATAACGACTAATCTTGGAGCACAAGATCAACAGATTTTAAATCCTGCATGGGAAAAATGGACAATGCAGGAGGCAAAGGAAATTTTTTCGGAATTCAATTTAGCAGACAGAATCTGGGATCTAGAGACATCAGGCACCCGATTTTGATTAAATAGAAAGTAAAAATTCTTAACACTTATAGAGAAGGGAATCTATTTAACGTTTACAAGTGATTGACATAAAAACATTTGATAAAGCGGAGGGCTTGATCTTCATCAAGCCGGCACCAAACCTTCCTTTAATGTCCGGCCTTACGCTTTGGAATTAAACTTGTAAATAGCAGGTAACCGGCTGTCACGCATCAAAGCTAAGGGGAAATCCTTATTCCCTTATCTGCTTACCCCGTCTTTACTCACACTAATAATAGAACTCTCTGCGTTTTACAATCAAATTCTGTTATTTTCACTTTACCAACAACTGATCTCTTTTCATGAAGCCCTTTTTAACCCTCTTTTGTACCCTTATTACCTTTTTTCAGGCTTTTTCGCAGGATGACCCTCCTATCCGATCCGGAGAACTTATCAAATCTGCTGAAGAATTTTATGACTCAGGTCAATATAAAAAGTCACTGAGTCTATATGACCAGATAGACCGAAACGATACAAATTATGTGAGGTCCTTATATGGGAGAGCCTTAAATTATCAGGCCGACAGCCAGTTTAGAAAAGCAATACAGGTCTGCGAAGAAGCATTACAGCTTAAAGACAATCGGGAATGGGAACCTGATATTTATAATACTTTTGCTAATGTTTTAGGAAGCGACGGTCAAAGGGAAAAATCAATTTCTGTATTCAACGAAGCCATCAGAAAATACCCTTCTTATAGTCTTTTATATTTGAACAAGGGTATTGCTTTTTTTGAACAGAATCGTTTTGCCGAAGCAGAATCTGTTTTCAAAGAAACGCTTCTGATCAATCCCTATCAGTACAGTGCTCATTTCTACCTGGGCCTTTGTGCCATTCATGAGGGTAGGATCGTGCCTGCTTTTTTTAGTTTTGTCGGCTACCTTTTAATTTATCCTGAAGGGAAATACAGCAAACGCTGTGTAAACATTTTGTCAGCCATATCTAATTCGACAGATGAAATTCTGGATTATAAAACAAAAAGAAAGGAAGAAGGCGATGAAAATTACGCACCCATAGAAGAAATTCTCTTATCAAAAATTGCGTTGGATAAGGACTATAAGTTAAAGGTCTCAATAGATGATGCAATAATAAGACAAATACAAGTTGTATTTGAAAAATTGGAATTTAAGGAAGATGATCCCGATTTCTGGATGCAATATTATGCCCCCTATTATAAAAAAATATTTAATGATGGCCAGTTCGAACCTTTTATTTTCTGGGCATTTGAAAATGTCCAGCTAAAGGATATTCAGGATTATAATAAGAAGAATAAAAAAACGATCGAAGTTTTCACCACACATACTGCTGATTATTTTAATGAAATCAGGGCAACCCGATTAATAACCTATAATAAGAGAGCAGAACAACGGAGCCGGTATTTATATTTGGATGGGTCACTATCGGGCCTGGGTGAATTATCGCCTGATGGAAAAACTTATCTCGGGTCCTGGACGTTTTACTACCCGAAGGGAAATATAAAATCGACTGGTCAGTTTAACGAAATGGGCAGATATGGCACATGGACTTACTATTATTTTTCTGGTAGTGTGGATGCCCGCGAAAGCTACAAGAATGGAAAACTGGATGGGAAACAATTATATTATTCTGAAAAAGATGTTCTGAGATCCGATGAAATATATTCTAATGGTTTGCAGGAAGGATTACAAAAATCCTATTTCAACAGCGGAAATATATATTCTACTACCATGTACAAAGCCGGTAAAATGGACGGGGAATACAAAGAATATTTTTCTGGCGGTCAGCTAAGCGGCATGAGCCAGTACAGCAACAATGTTCTCTCAGGAACTTTCACTACATATTATAATAATGGTCAGATTAAAGAATCCGGGAATTATATAAGCGGCTCCCTGGATGGACCCTCCAAAGAATTTTATGAGAATGGCCAGCTCAATACGGAAGGTGTTTATAAAAAAGGTGCAAATGATGGAGAATGGAAAACCTATTTTGATAATGGAAAACTGAAATCCAGGTCTAATTATATTAATAAAAAACAGGACGGTATAGAAGAAAATTTTTATGAAGAAGGTCCGTTAAAAACAACATACACTTATAAGAATGGGCAACTGAACGGGGAATCCGTTTCTTATGATAAGGATCAAAAGCCATATGCGAAATTTAAATTTTCGAATAACAAACTGGTATCGGCTATCTATTTTGACAAAACCGGGAAACAAATCGGTTCATCGGAAATTAAAAATAATCGCATTGAATTCGACATATTCCTCGCCGATGGAACCAAAACGACTCACAGGTTACTAAATGAAAATGGTGAAATTGATGGTACTGAAACAAGTTATTACCCTTCTGGTAAAATCAGTGAAATCGCTGAATACCTCGATGGCGAAAAAAACGGATTAAGTACAGAATACTACCAGAACGGAAAGAAAAAGTCCGAACAAAATATGAAAAATGGAAAGGAGAATGGAAAGTTTATCAAATATTTTCCCAATGGCCAAATAGAGATAGAGGGATGGTTTGAAGATGGAAATGAAGCAGGATATTGGAATTATTACAATGAGCTGGGAAATTTAGAAATCAGAAATTATATGGTTAATGGTGTGCTCTCCGGTTACAAAACTGAATATTATCCCAATGGTTCAAAATCGATTGAAAAGAAAATTTATAAGGGTCTTCTGGAAGAAATGAAGCAGTACGATAGTACCGGTAAGTTACTGATTTACGATTCCTTCCCCCAGTTTACAGGCAAATTCCTGTTATTATATCCTGATGGTAAGAAAATGCAGGAATGTAATTATGTGAATGGTTCTTTTGATGGACCTCTTACAGGGTATTATTTTGATGGCTCACTTGAATTCATTCAATATTATAAAGGTGGATTATTGGATAGCAATTATGAAGCTTACGAATATCATCATATAAAATCGATAGAGGGCCAGTACAAAGCCGGTAAAAAGACAGGATTGTGGAAATATTATAAGGATGACGGGCAGCTGGATTGGACTGAAAATTTTGCTTATAATGAGCTAAATGGCCTGAGTCAGTATTTTAGTAGTGATCAGAAAATAATCAGGGAATTAATGTTCAGACATGATGAAAGAGACGGCAGTTCTACCAGCATAGATCCTGATGGTAGCTTATTATTGTCTATTCAATTTGATGATGGCGATGTGATGGGATATAGCTATCTGGGCAAAGATGGGAAACCAGTTCCCGAAATCAGAACCGATCATGGCAAACTTCAGATAGCATCTTTTTTTCAAAATGGACTGCCTTCCCTGAAATGTCAATATGTTGATAATATTCTAAACGGAGCAGATATATTATATTATTCGAATGGAAAGCTGCGTTCTCAGAGCAATTTAGCCTACGGATCATATGAAGGCGTGAAAAAGGAATATTATCCCAATGGTAACCCGGCTAAAATCTGTAGTTATCTGAATGATCATTCTCATGGACTATGTTTGGAATATAATGTTAATGGTATTTTGATCAGGGAAATAAATTATTATAATGGAACAAGGCATGGAAATGCAAAATATTATTCGGAAAATGGTTCTTTGTTTGAAACAAGGTATTATTATGATGGCAATCTTTTAGGAGTAAAAAAATGAAAAAAGCAATTAACATATCAACCTGTTTGTTATTCTCATTTATCTTTTCATTCCCTGACAATGGATTTGGGCAACGTTTTGAAGAAATAAAAAAACAATATCCGGAAGATCACGCAGTTGTTCTGGTAAATAAACTTCATTACGATATAAGCATCACTGAAGGGAAGCCTCATATAGAGAGCGAAGAAACGGAACAAATAGAATTTCTGACACCTGACGCTTCCAAATACCTAAGCAGTTATGGTTTTTATCACAGCGATTTTCAACAGGTAGTCTCTTATGATGCTTTTACTCTTACTGCTAACGATAAAAAACTTAAGGTAACAGTGTTTAAAACCAAATCCAGTAAAGAAGATTTTGTTTTTTATGATGATTCAAAAGAAACAACATTTGACTTCCCTTCTATCGAAGAAGGAGCTATCGGAAATCTGCATGTATCCCGGTTGAATACCAATCCTTACCTTTTGAGTCCTTTCTTTTTCGGGAGAGGCATTCCAGTTCTGAACAGTGAACTAAGCATTAGTTTTCCAAAAGAAATGATTATCGGTTACAAGCTTCTGGGAATGGACAGCAGTCAGATTTCTGTAAAAAAGGAATCTGGCAGGAAAAATTACACATACACATTCAGCTATAAAAATTGTCCTGCAATCCAGAGATATGAAGATGCTCCGGGCAGTGCGTGGTTTGCTGCTCATGTGATCTTCTATATTGACAGCTATAAGGATGAAAATGGAAAGAACATTCATATGCTTTCCAATCTGGATGACCTTTATGCATTGAGTTATGGATATTTAAAAAATATTAATAACGGTATACCCGAAGAGATTCAGAAAATTGTTGATTCAATCACTAAGAATAGCAGGGACCAGGAATCAAATGCGCGTAAAATTTACCTATGGGTACAGCAGCATATCAAATATGTGGCATTCGAACAGGGTATGGAAGGATTTATTCCAAGGGATGCGAAGGTTGTTTGCGACCGGCGTTTTGGGGACTGTAAGGATATGGCCAGCATTATTATGGAAATGATGCGTGCTGCTGGCATCCCGGCTTATTTTACCTGGATTGGCAGTCGTGATCTTCCTTATTCTTTTACAACTTTGCCGCTGCCCCTGGTGAGCAACCATATGATCTGTACCATCCGGCTAAAAAATCAATATATCTTTCTGGATGGTACTGATCCTACATGCATTTTTGGATTTCCCAGTGCGGCAATACAGGACAAAGAAGCGTTGCTTGCCATCAGTGATAAAGAATATAAAGTGCTTAAAGTTCCTGTTATAGATAAAAGCAGGAACCAGCTGGTGGATTCTACCTGGCTGGAACTTACACCTACGGGTATAAAAGGAAAAATCAGGAAAGACCTGAGCGGTTATCTTGCCATGCATGTCCACGGCAAACTAATGTATACTGAAAAAAGCGATCTGATACAGGAAATGAAAAATGAATTTAGCAGGGGTTCCAACAAATTCCAACTGGATTCTTTTCGAATTGGGGATTTGTCAGATCCGGGAAAAGTTGAACTTACAGGCTGGTTTTATTTACCGGATTATGCTAAAAAACTGCAGGATGAATGGTTCCTTAATCTGAATCTTTTTAAATTCTATACTGATGAAGAAATAGACTACCCTAAAAGGAAAATGCCCATTTCCTATAATTTCATCAGTTCCCGAAAATTTATAACACTGATAAAAATACCAGATGGTTATAAGTTGGATTATCTGCCTCCATCCAAATCATATTATAATGACGTATGGGGATTCGATCTGCATTATGAGCAAAAAGGTGACTGGCTAGTTCTTTCACAGACGTTCGATGACGATCATCTCATGCTTTCGAACGACCAGTTTGAAGCCTGGAATAAGGTTCTTGAAAATCTTTACCCGATGTATAAAGAAACATTAAGCATTACAAAAACGACTACCAAGTGATAAAATTCCTTCTTTCATTATTCATAATGATCATTTGCCTTCAAACTTCTTTTTGTCAGTCTTCAGGTATAGAAACAGAACACTGGACAGAAAAACCTATCGTTACTGTGCTTCAAAATAAATACAACCAGGAAGCTGCTGTTACTGTAATGAACAAGGTAAGAATTGAATACATCGACAACAAAGACAAAACCCTTGATGAATATTTTACCCAGCATAAAATTGTCCATATCAATAATGATCATGGCATTGAATACTATAATAAAATATATATCAATGTAAATGATTTTTCAGATGCAACAGAAATCAGGGCGAGAACGATACTTCCCGGAGGAAAAATTATAGAACTCGACAAGGCCAACATCAAGGACTTAAAAGATGAAGACGGTTCCCTATATAAAATATTCGCCTTTGAAGGATTGGAAAATGGAAGTGATATAGAATTTTATTATACTCTTCATAAGCACACCGATCTCATGGGGAAATTCAGGTTGCAGGATAAGTTCCCTGTTATTGAAGCAGGTTTCGAACTCATCGCACCCAGCAGGCTTGTATTTGATTTGAAATCAATCCACTGTCAGTCGGATATTATGACTGATACGTTGCCCGGAGATAAGTCCCGACTTCGGTTACACTTCCATGATTTATCTGGTCTTGACGAAGAAAAATATTCATCCTATCATGTTAACCTTGCAAGGGTTGAATACAAGTTATCTTATAACAATGCCCTGCACCCGGGAGTACGAATGTTTACCTGGAATGAATATGCAAAGAGAATATTCGCGGCTTATGGAACTTATTCTGACAAAGAAATTAAAAAAGTTTCAGATCTGATTGAAAACAACCAATGGGATAAGTTACCCGGCGATTCATTAAAGATTATTGCGGTAGAAAATTATATAAAAAAATATATTAATTACCATAAAGACCTGGAAGGGGATAATGCTTCAGGAATTGAAACAATTCTTAAAACAAGGGTTGCCAATGTAGCCGGACTCATCCGCCTTTATGGTGCTGTATACAGCACGCTCCAGATAGATTTTCAATTTGTACTGGCAGCAGATCGCGATGAAGAAGTGATCGATAAAAATTTCGAAAACTGGAATAACTGTTCCAATGAGATGCTCTATTTTCCATCCCAGCACCATTTCCTGGTACCGACAAAAATTCAATATCGTTATCCCTGGATAGATCCTTCGTGGGGAGACGGGAATGCTTTGTTCTGCAAAAATATTTCTATCGGATCCATGAATTCAGCTATCGCCGAAATAAAATACGTTCCTCTAGAAAGTTATCAGCAATCTTATGTTAACCTGGAAAGCAAATTGTCCCTCAATGCAACAATGGACAGTCTCCTGATGGACATGAAATTTTTGTACGGAGGTTATTCAGCAGCCGGCTTAAGGTATGATTTTGATTTCCTGACCCCTCAGGAGGAAAGGGATGCCATTAAAGAATTCTCAAAAAATTCAATGGGCACTGAAACGATCCTGTCTTCTTCAATTGAAAACCGGGCTTTTGAGGATGGCAATAGTTACAAACCTTTTATACTTAATATAAAAGTAAAATCAGGCGACCTGCTTGAAAGGGCGGGAAATAAGATATTATTGAAAATAGGTTTAGTGATCGGACCCCAAGTTGAAATGTACCAGGAAAAAGAAAGACAGTTACCAATGGCCATGGAATTCCCTCACACTGAGCAAAGGAAAATTGAACTTATTATCCCAGATGGATATCAGGTCCGAAATCCAGACGATCTGCGGCTGAAACAGGTTTATCAGGATAATGGAAGCCAGACGATGGGATTTGTATCTGACTATACCCTGAAAGGCAGTCTACTGACAATTGATATCATGGAAGATTATCGAAAGAGTAGTTATCCTATCAGTCAATATGAAGACTTTAGAAAAATTATCAATACCTCATCTGATTTTAATAAGGTCGTACTTATCCTTGAAAAGAAATAATTATCAAGAGTACTTATTGAATTCCAATTACTTTACTACCGTTTAATCACCCTTATTTAGGGTGATTATACCTTTTTTTGATTTAGAAATCAACTTTACTTTGCAGGTAAGATGAAAAATATAAAGACTTCATTTTTATTTAATGAAGGTAAAATTTATAAGTATAAAGTATCCAGCAGGGATCCCGAAGTCCTTTCAGTAATGGAGAGCGTTGATACGATTTTGCGGCCGACCATTCAGGAAAAAAAACTTTCAGGTAAGATAGTATTAAACATTTATAACGAAAAGATGCATATAGGGTATGAGAATATCAATCCTGTAGGATTTATTTCGATATTAATGCAGCTGATAACTGCTTCAGAAGGCAACAGATATTTTTCTAATACCGTCAAACGGAATTTTTGTGCAGGGCTACAACTGCCGTAATACATTTACTTCGGAGTGAGTTTAACGGCTTTCCTGATAACCATATTCGGTGCAAATCGGTTGAGCCAGAGAACGATCTTCTCTCCGCTGAATTTTCCAATATAGGATTCAAAGGATCCTTTCTTTATAACATTCAATATCTGAACAGCCGCCTTTCCCGGCGTAAGGCCGTTTTCAATATTTTTAGATTGGACGCCCAGCTTTGCACCGTCCTTTGTCAGAGCATGCAAAGAAATATTTGTACGGATATATCCGGGTGTAAGAATAGTTACTTTGATATTATAAGGAGAAACTTCAGCTCTAAGGCAATCAAAAAAACCATGTAACGCATGCTTGGCAGCAGCATACGCTGATCGCATCGGAGTACCTATTTTCCCCATGATGCTACTCGTTACTACGAAATGTCCTGATTTTCGGCTGGTGAAATGAGGCAACAATGCTTTGGTAATGGATACATAACTGAAATAATCCAGCTCCATCACTCTTCGGTGCACTTCCAAATTTGTTTCTATGACCAGCGACCGCTGGGAAATTCCGCCATTGTGCATCATAATGTCTATATGTCCATAGCTTGCGATGGCTTCGGAAGTTTTACCTTCCAGTGAAGGAATGTCGGAAAGATCCAATGTAATGATTTTTACATTTTCAGGTGCGCGACAAGTTTGCCTGACTCTGTCAAGTTCATCATAATTTCTGCTTGATAAAATCAGTTTAGCACCACGAAAGGAAAAGGCATAAGCAAGGGCTTCGCCAATCCCTGATGATGCGCCGGTTATCCAGATTACTTTGTTTTTAAAATAATTATCCATAAATATATCTAACAGTTAAATTGCCGGAGATGGTGGTCGGTGTGTTTATAAGCAAGAAGGCCAATTTGTTCTTTTGTCATTTTCCCAAAAAAGGGATGAACAAAATTGTTATTTGAGAATCGGGCGTGTTCCTTTACCTGAGTAATCCATTTATTTTTTTCAGATAAAACGTCCCCATGATCTCTGATATCGAATCCGGGTACAGTAGGCATATTTCGTTTCACAGGCTTTTCATCATTTATCATATTCTTCAGAGCCATTTTACCGAATATGCGTCCGAGAAACACTCGTTTAGTCTTAAATTGGCCAGTTATCATTTCTTCCCAAAGCGTACAATGTTTCAGCATCTGGTAAACATCCATTTTACCCCATAGTGCTTTACTATTTTCATTGAGCATACTGATTCTCCTGATCAATTCATTCGTCGTCGATTCATCAAAAATTGATTTCATTCTTAAATCAGTTTAGTTCTTTACCAGGAACCCATCAACTCCATAACTTTAATCATTAAAGTTTACATTTATTAAGGATTTCAACAAGAAATTTACCTGGTAAATGAAAGCCCGGTTAAAATGATATTTTATGAGCTGGTCTGCCGGACAATATTCAAAATTTGAAAACGAGCGCAATCGTCCTATACTGGATTTGCTCGCTCATATTCCGACAACTGATGTGAAATCTGCGGCTGACATTGGATGCGGTCCTGGCAATTCAACGGAATTGCTTCGCGATAAATATCCATTGGCTCAGATCATGGGCATGGATAGTTCTGCTGATATGATAGATGCTGCGCACAAACGTTTGCCAGATATTCAATTTGAATTGGCGGATATATCGACATGGGAAGCCAGGGGACCCTATGACATCATCCTCGCGAATGCCGCCTTACAATGGGTGCCTGATCATGTAAAACTTTTTCCTGCACTGATCAGTAAACTTTCAAAGGGAGGCAGTCTTGCCGTTCAGATGCCCGATAATTTTGATGAGTCCTCGCATCGTTTGATGCGGGAAATTGCTTCTGAAGGATCATGGAAGAATAAACTCATATCCGCTTCAAAGCGGGTAGCCAGGGAAACAGCTGACTGGTATTTTCAGGAATTGCGGGGAACAGTTACAAAACTGGATATTTGGCGAACCACTTATTATCACTCGCTTTCAGGAGGTGCTGATGCCATCGTTGAATGGTTCAAGGGAACGGGGCTTCAGCCTTATTTAAATCCACTCAGTGAAAATGAGCGGGTAGAATTCACCCTTAAATATAAAGAGGCGATTGCAAGGGCTTATACCACCTGTTCTGATGGCGTTGTTCTACTGCCTTTTCCCAGATTATTTATCATAGTTACCCGATAAAAAATTCTATTGCCCAACGCAAACAGCATATACGGTTCCATTGTCCGCTAAATTATAGATCGTGCCGTTTTTCCAGAAGACCGGAATATATTTAGTATTATCAGACACTTCGCCTACTGCATAGATATCGGTGCCGGCAACTGCCATTCCAAGAACACTGGAGAATCCATATTGACTTTTGAGTGGAGTTATGATATTATTTTTCCAATAAACGGCTTGATTTGATCCTGAAATATTCAATGTATCTCCACCAATATAAACGTCAGAACCTGAAACCGCAATGGAAGTTCCAAATCCGCTCGACGACAGTTGAAGAAAATTAGCATGTGTCCAGTAGGTAGGCATATTACCAAAACTTCCAACAACAATTGTATCAGTTGGAGTCAGTGCCAGTGCATAAATCCCTCCAGGTGTACCGTACCAGTTCTGCACTCCATTTTTCCACACGACCGCGGTATCATTGCCATTTAAATCCCAGATCTGTCCCGTTACATACATTTCCGATCCTGCAAAAAGAATAGCAGTCGCCTGACCATTTATATAAGTAGAATAATGCATACGGGTACCATTAACCCAATAGGTTACGCTATCCTGACCGTTTCCCTGTGGTCCAAACATATCGCCTACGCAATAAACATCTGTACCATTTAGGGCGATTCCAAATACATGTGAAATACCCGAGCTTTCTAATTGAATTTGTTGCCCGTTTTTCCAATAAGTTGCTTCGATATTTTGTCCGTCATTTATATAACCGCCTACATAAATATCAGCGCCGGAAACTAAGATAGACGATGCCGTACCAGAAGGTGCAAGATCGACCTCTACACCATTCTTCCAGTAAACCGCTTTGCCACCTGAAGTACCTGCCATATAAAAATTATATCCTGTGGTAAAGGACGGTGGTGCTGAAGCAGGAACTGATTTACTACATCCAACAATAAGGACAAGAAAAGCTAAAGTGACGATTGATAGTATTTTATACATAGTAGAAAAACGGACAAGATATGAAATTCTTATTGAACAGACTCTTGAACAATTCAATGTAAACATTTCCGTTATTCTTCATAACGCATTAAGATCATTATTAACCCTTATCCTGAAGTTGAGATCTATACAACCAACCTCCCTAGATGAGTCGATTAATTGGAGTATTTTTTTTCACTCTATTTTGTTCTGTCAGTTCATTATTTGGGCAGACTCCCGTCGTAACGTGGCAAAAATGCCTGGGAGGCAATAATGGAGATTATGCTTATTCCATCGAACCTACTTCAGATGGGGGTAACATTATTGCCGGTATTACTGAAGGACAGGATAATGGAGATGTTATGGGATATCATGGAAATCTTGCTGTTGGTGATATTTGGATTGTGAAGACTGATAACATAGGTAATATTCAATGGCAAAAATGCCTGGGAGGTATGTCATTCGAAACAGGTGCATACATACATCAAACCCCAGATGGTGAATTTGTGCTTGCTGGAACTTCCGCTTCAGTCGATTGCAATATTATAGGAAATCATGGAGGTTCTGATTATTGGGTCGTAAAGTTAAACTTCAAGGGCGATGTTGTTTGGCAAAAGATGTATGGAGGCAGTCGAAACGATTATGCATATTCATTGTCTCTTGCTCCGGATGGTGGTTATTTTGTAGCTGGAGAAACGGAATCTTCAGATGGTGAGGTAACTGTAAATCATGGAATAAGGGATTACTGGGTAATTAAATTAGATATCGCAGGCAATTTACAATGGCAGAAAAGTCTTGGGGGAACCGGGGATGATGAAGCCTATAGTGTTCAGGCTACGAGTGATGGAGGCTGTATAGTGGCAGGGTTTACACAATCAAATGATGGAGATGTAACCGGTAATCATGGAAATAATGACTACTGGGTTGTAAAACTGGATAATATCGGAAATATACAATGGCAAAAAGCCCTGGGAGGATCTGGCTATGATGGAGCATGGTCTGTTCAAGTAACATCAGACGGTGGATATATTGTAGCGGGTTATTCCGGATCAAATGACGGAGATGTAACCGGTAATCACGAGCTATTTGGTAGTGGGGGAACTGACTACTGGGTGGTAAAACTTAATAGCACAGGGAACATACAATGGGAAAAATGTTATGGAGGAAATAAAACCGAAATAGCTTATTTTATTCAACCCACCCGCGATGGTGGATATGTTGTAGCTGGTTCTGCGGAATCGTCCGACGGAGATTTGTCTTGTAATGCAGGCTTGACAGATATGTGGATTATAAAGATTAATAGCCTGGGTGTTTTGCAATGGCAAAAAGATATGGGAGGAAGTTTTTATGATGAAGCTCATTATATAAAGGAACTCACAGATGGAAGTCTCATTATTGCAGGAAACACCTGCTCACGCGAAATAGCCGGTTATCATATACCAAGCGGCAATGGTTCCTGCGACGATTTTTGGATAGTTAAATTATCTGTTCCTGTTTCTGTTATTCCAAATCCAATAATTACGATTGATCCAACATCTGCCAATATTTGTGCTGGGGTATCAGCAACGCTGACCAGTTCAATTCTTTACGGCGGATTAAATCCCAGTTTTCAATGGACAAGAAATGGTGTGCCTGTTGGTACCAACAGTTCATCTTATACTGCTTCCGATTTTGCCAATAACGACCAGATTATTTGTACTGTTACGGGCGGTGGTACTTCTTGTGAATCCACTTCTGCTCAGGCAAGTGACGCGGTAACAATAAAAGTCAATAATAATATAATAGATCCCCAGATTAACATTACAGCTGATAATACTTTTATATGCACTTGCACCACCGTTACATTTAAAGCATCCGTTTTAAACGGTGGGGCTTCCCCTGATTATAAATGGATCGTAAATGGAACAAATACAGGCTCCAATTCAAATATATTTGTCAGCAATACGCTAAAGCAGGGAGATATAATTAGCTGCATATATTCAGATAATATGAGTTGCGTTACTAACGGGTCTGTCATTTCAAATACAATTCATATTAATTCCGGTAAAGTATTACCCCTTCAGTAAATATTACGGCTTCTTCTGACACGATTTGTACAGGATCCATTGTAACATTTAATGCGAATCCAGTTAATGCAGGTGCAAACCCAACATATCAATGGAAAGTAAATGGAATAACTACCGGAACTAATTATCCCATATATTCAAACTCTACTCTGGTTAATGGAGATATGGTGACTTGCGAAATAACAAGCGATCCGTCTTACACATGCGGAACTTTAGGAACTGCAGTTTCAAATGATATAATCCTGAATGTAACGAATCAGGCAGATCCTATTGTAATTATTAGTACATATCAAGATACCATATGCAGTGGTTCCATTATAACATTTGCGGCGAAGACATCTAACGCAGGTTCAAATCCAACATTTCAATGGAAAATCAATGGTAATAATGCAGGAATCAACAGCCGAAGTTTTACAACGTCTTCCTTAATAAATGCAGACATAGTATCTTGCGCAATAACCACTGATCCTCTTTACACTTGTGCACTGTCTAATGCCGCGAATTCAAATAATATTTCAATAGCCGTTCGGGCCCAAGTTACTCCTTCAGCAAATATAACTGCATCAACAAATGATGTCTGTGCCGGTGCAGCAATAACATTTAACGCGATGGCACAAAATGCCGGAGTATCTCCTTCATATCAATGGATGTTAAATAGTACGCCACTAAATGATAATTCTCAGATATTTACGAGTAATACATTATCTGATGGCGATTCTATTTATTGTTTAATTACGCCGGTCAACACTTTATGTTCATCTTCTCCTGTTTCTTCTAATTTAGTCATCGCAGTGATTGAAAATTTACCTAAAATCACCATCTTACCCATTGACACAATAATAAATGTTGGTCAACAGATTCAGTTAAAAGGCATGATTACAGGAAATATAATATCCTTTCAGTGGTCTCCCTCGGATAACTTAGAAAACCCTTTAACGCTCACACCTACCACAATACACTTAACAGAAAATACTACATATACACTTACCGCTAAAACTGATAAGGGATGTGAGGCATCTGCAAATGCAATTGTAAAAGTTGGAAGGCCACTGCTAATGCCCAATGCGTTTTCGCCAAACGATGATGGATTGGATGATATATTCCGGATTCCTTCCGGTGTTTCATTGCAACTACAGGAATTTTCTATTTTTAACAGGTGGGGAAATAAAGTGTTCACTACCCAAAAAATCAGCGAAGGATGGAATGGAACCTTTAATGGGGAACCAGTTGATGCCGGCACTTATGTTTATTTCATAAAAGGATCAGATGAAAAAGGTAATGTATTTTTAAAAGGCACAGTTTTATTAATCAGGTAATTTAAAATTCTTTAGTTTATTAAAATATAATTACACCAGCATGCATACACGATCAACCAATAGCATTTTTCAATTCTTCAGCAGCATAGCGAATTGCTGATTGTACGGAAGGTATCGTGGCGATTGGATTTAATAAACCAAAATCATGGACCATACCCTGCACTCTTATAAGAGTTACCGGAACACCCGCTTCATCCATATTTCTCGCGTAAGCTTCCCCCTCATCCCTCAACACATCGTTTTCAGCTATCTGAACCAGGGTAGGTGGCAGCCCTTTAAGCTTTGATAACGGGGCTTTTAGCGGAGAGGCATAAATTTCATTTCTGTGTTCTTTCTTAGCAGCATAATTATCCCAGAACCATTTCATCATATTTTTGGTCAAAAAACCTAACGTTGCAAACTTATCATAAGATTCAGTCTCAAAATTTGTATTCGTTACCGGCCAAAAAAGCAGCTGGAATTTTAAATTCAGATTATTTTCTTTAGCCATCAGGGATACAGCTGCAGTAAGATTTCCACCCGCGCTGTTACCTACGACAGCCATTCGCTTACCGTCAACATTTATTTCGGAACCATGTTCTGAAACCCATTTTGTACCTGCATAACATTCGTGCAGTGCGGTGGGGTATTTTGCTTCCGGCGATCTCGTATACTCAACAAACACACATGCTAATCCGGAATGGACTACCAGATCCCGTACGAATCTTTTATGTGTAGGAAAATCTCCAAGCATCCACCCTCCACCGTGAAAAAACATGAATACAGGTAATATGCCTGTCATGCCTGAAGGACGTATAATAAAAATTTCTACCGAAAGTTTATCCTGTGTAATTGTTTTTTCAATTATATCAATTCCAGAAACGTCTGTTTTTACTGAAGTTTGTGCGTCTTCCAAAAATCTACGGGCTTCTGCCGGTGTAGTTTCCTCCATGGGTTTTCCGCCTTTGCTATTTAGCACTTTCAGGAAATTTCTGATTTCCACTTCTATATTTGGATCGGTAGCATAATCCTTAACGAGAGTGAGAGGTTCTGATTTAATATCAGAAGATGTCTGCTTTTGCATAAAATCTATTTTTAAGATTTGAAAGTCAGCCAATACTATAAAGAGAGTCGGAAATTGTAAGTTTTAAGCAAAACTACAATAAAAAAAGCCCTGATATTTCCGGCTTGGATTTATCAGGGCTTAATTATTCTGTTCGTTTTATTCTTATCTGATACTTGCTGTACTTTTTGATTTCTTCAAAGAAGTTGAGTAATTCTTCCTTGTTTTCTTATGTTTCTTTTTTGTTTTTGAGTGAGCAGGTTTTTTACGTGAAGAGCCCGAAGATTTTTTAGTTTTTGAATTGGCTTTATAAGATGCCTGAACGAATATTTGTTTTTTAGTGGAAGGATGATGCAGTTCCTGTTTAGCGCTGTCGAGCTTTGCATTTACAAACTCATTCACTTCTTTTTTCAGATCAGTAGCGGCCATATCAACAACTGAATCCATGTCAGTCTTTACATCCGGGCTATTGATCGTTCCGATCATCCTCACGTTCAAACTAACATCATCTTTTAATTTTACCGGAATACCCTTTTCTGCAGCCTGTGTAACAACATTCTTCACAAACATTTTACCCTTGCTGCCCAGTTGGCTTCGTGGGACTTTCAGGTTGATGGCGTAGTCGAGCGACTGATCAAAGCCATGGGTTCCGTAAATGTCCATTTCGATGTCCTTCGCATGCAGAACAAATAGATTTACTACCACCCTGCTATTCTTAAATGAAAAATCTGCTTTGGTATCTTTCAATGGAATATCTCTTAATTCGGCTATATCGAGCGATTGTGAAATTTTATCCAAAGGATCAAAGTTCTTCATCGTTCCGGCGAGCAGTTCTACATTCCCTTCACCTTCCAAACTCTGGAGGTCTGTTGTCATATCACCGTTTAATCTCCCGCTAAGGCTCATATGTGCATTGATGTTACCTGCCATGAACTTAGCTACAGGTATTATTCTTCTAATAGAATTAAAAGCTAAAAAGGTTTTTTGTATATCCAGTCCTTTCACATCGTATGTTAACGCGAACTCCGGATTGTCCCTGCTTTCCACTGTGGAGTAAATGCCATCAATATGTATGTCTCCGTCCAGCCCATTCGATTTGATATCATGTAGTTGAATCGTTTGGTCTGATATAACCAGATTACCGGAAAGGTTTTGCAGGTCCAGATTGTCATAATGAAATCTATCGGCTTCAGCATGTATGGTAAAGTCAATATTATCAGGAACTGTAAATGCGGTATTTGTACGGCCAGTGGAGTTACCTGAACTGTCTTTATCTGTTCTTATCCATTCTCTGAAATTAAATTCATCTGTTTTTAAATCTATTGTAGCCTTCAGTGGTTTGTTTCTCAATGCGTAATCAAACAGATTATTCAAACTGCCGGTGGCTCCAAAATGAGATTTAAGATATGCTCCTTTTAAATCCTGAATGAGTATATTTTTTGAGTTGAATGACATGATCAGTTCATTCAAAGCAATTCCACCCGGATAATCTTTCGAGGAATATAAAAAATCAGAAAGATCAAATTCGCCCCATGATTGAAAAGGGTCTTTTTTTTGTTTTTCAGTTTCAGATATTTTCCCTTTCGCATGTACATCGGCTATTATTAAACCGCTCCATTTGGTACCAGGTTCTAATTTCATCCATTGTGAGATATTACCCAGGTCAAGTTTTCCTACAAATGCAAAGTCTATAAAGGGTTTAGTCTCGAGATTCTTCACTAATAAATGCATATTCAGAGTATCGTGATTTATCTCGGCATGTGCATCAGAAATGTTGATGGTTCTATGATCTGCAATACCATCCGGATTATCTATCTGTAAGCCCAGATGAATATGCTCTACCGGCATCAGCAGATCGGGGTATTTAAAATAACCGTCTGTCACATACAGATTTGTATGATATGCAGGAAAATGCTTTTCATCATATTTCCCTTTAATGAACCCATTAAAATTAACCTGTCCGTTGGCATCAATGCTGGCGAAATCTTTCTGATAAACAGAGGGCAGCATCGAAAGTATATTTTTGAATTTAGTTGAAGGTGCCTTAAAATGAATATTCATATTATAACTGCTGTCGTTGATCCACTGAAAGAATCCTTCAGTGTGCAGTTTCATATCATTAAAAGATACCTGGTCAGTATTGAAAGTATAAGTATGGGTTTTATTATCGATATGGAATGAAATATCAATATTTGTTTTAGCAGCAACATGGTAAGGAACAGCTCCTGTACATTCAAAATTAACTGCATCTGCCGTTGTTTTCGTTTTCAGCGTAAATATTTCCGAATTGAAATGACCCCTTCCTTCATGTTCAAGATTAGCTATTTCAACATGGATATTTTTGCTTTCATCCAGATATTCGACGTAGCCATTATGAATTTCATATCGTTGTATTTCCCAATCAAAAGTTTTTGAAGAAGTATTGATATTTTCTTTAGAAGAACTATCCGGTTTAATAGTACTCCAGTTGAAGTGCCCATCTTTATGGATGAGAGCATGAAACCGCGGCTCATTTGCAGTAACAGAATATATTTTTATACTGTCACCGGAAACAAGGCTTTTAATATCACAGGTTATATTAATTTGTTTTGCCGACATCAGCGTATCTCCCTGGAACTCGCCTACGCAGGTGAGATCCAGGTTATTGAGCCCGACAGTAACATCTGGAAAATGCCGGAACCAGGAAATATCCACGTCTGTGAAATTAACATGGGCTCTCAGGTCTTTGCTGACCGCCGATTTAACGATACTTGTAATTTTTCCCTTGAAAATCCAGGGTGCAGCTATAATAAAACTGATAAGAATGAGCAGGGTAATCCCTGTAATGAGGAGGATTTTGCGTTTCATAGTTGTTCAGGTATTGGATTAAATAACGATACTTATATTACAAAAGGGCTGCCAGAAATTTGTCAGAAAGTCATTTTATACATTTAATCTGATTCAACTATATAATAGGTTATTAATAAGCTAATTATATCAGTCTATCCAAGATTTTTTATAGAAATTATTAAGCTGAAAACCCTGGGAATTTAACGCAGAACAGGGGTTATTATTCTATAATGACTCAAAACAAAAACGAATACCTTCAGGGCCCAATTTAACCGGTTCTATTTTGAAACCCATAGTTCAAATATCCCTTGATCTGACAAATATTGATGAAGCGTTGGAAACTGCTGCCATGGCAATCCGGGCAGGGGTAGACTGGCTGGAAGCAGGAACCCCCCTGATTCTGGCAGAAGGATTATATGGCGTAAAAAAACTGCATGAGGCTTTTCCTCATATACCTCTCGTAGCTGATCTTAAGACAATGGATGGAGGTTACCTTGAAGCTGAAATGATGGCTAAAGCCGGCGCCACACATGTAGTTGTGATGGCGCGGGCACATGTTGAAACAATAAAATGTGTTGTAAAAGCAGGACTTGATTTTGGAATAAAAATAATGGGTGATAACCTTGGCTGTACGGATAAAATAGAAGCTGCCAGATGGCTGGAAGAACTAGGATGCGATTATGTGATTCATCATATTGGATATGATGAGCGTCGTGGTATTGCCGCAACTGGTATGCGCATGCCGAGTCCGCTGGATCAGTTGAAAGAAGTAGTAGCAGCTGTAAAAATACCCGTGCAGGCGGTAGGGGGACTAACACTGGAACAGGCGATTCTTTGTCCATCTTATGGAGCACCACTTGTTGTATTGGGAGCACCGCTTACAATCGATGCGGGCGCTTTTAAAACAGCTGATGGAAATCTCGAAGTTTCACTCCGGCTTATTTGTAATAAGATACATTCGTATGGTGAACTGACTGAACATTCATAAGTTTTTTCAATTGAATGATCATGACATCAAAAATAAAATCTGCAGCAGTTGTAAATTTTGCACCTGAAAAAGGATCTGTAGAAATAAGAGAAATTGAAAAGCCGGATATTGGCGAAGAGGATGTATTGCTAGAAGTGGTAAATGTTGGTGTTTGCGGAAGCGACCTGCATCAGTGGACATCAGACCATAGCTGGCCCGTAAATTATCCTGTCGTATTGGGACATGAATTTGGCGGGCATATCACAGCCATTGGAAGCAGGGTTAAAGGATGGAAAGAAGGCGATCGTGTGGTGAGTGAAACAGCTGCGATCATTAATCAAAACAATCCAATGTCCAGAATTGGATTGTATAATCTGGATCCTGATAGAAAAGGTTTTGGTTATGGTGTGAATGGTGCGATGACAAAATTCGTTCGTGTGCCTGCAAGATGCCTGCACCGAATTCCAAACCATCTTCCATTTGAACAAGCCTGTTTATCAGAACCCTGTTCTGTTGCTTACAACGCAGTCGCAGTTAATTCACATATCAGACCCGGAGATCGGATAATCGTGATGGGACCAGGAACGATAGGCATTTTGTGCGCAGCCATCGCCAGATTGAGCGGTGCAGAAGTTGCGATAGTTGGTTTAGAATCTGACAAGCGTCGATTGGATATTGCGAAACAATATAATTGTGAAACTATTGTTGGCGATGCAACGGCATGGGCTATGCGCAAAGACGGGCTAGGCGTTGATTTAATTATTGATGCAGCAGGGTCAAGTTCTACTCTAAAAACTGCTTTGGAACTCGTAAGGCCGAATGGTCAAATTACAAAAGTTGGATGGGGACCTCAGCCGCTGGGCTTTTCGCTGGATCCATTGGTGCAGAAAAATATCAGGCTGCAGGGAAGTTTTAGTCATAACTGGCCTGTCTGGGAAAAAATAATTTCATTACTATCAAATGGTATCCTCGATGTAAAACCTATTATCGGTGGAATTTGGTCAGTTACGGATTGGCATGATGCTTTTAGTAAAATGCATCGGGGAGAAATAGTAAAAAGCGTACTTAAACCGGTTTAAAATGAGGTTGCTCCATAAAGTTATTATCGTTACTGGCAGTACAACCGGAATTGGAAAAGCTATAGCCGTTCGTTGTGTAGCAGAAGGAGCAAAAGTAGTTGTTCATGGTCTCGAAGAAAGTTGGGGCAACGCAGTCGTTACTGAATTAGGAAAAGAGAATGCCGTTCTTCATATTGAAGATATCAGTAATGAGGGCGCTCCTCAACGTTTAGTGGAAACTGCTCTTCGGGCTTTTGGCAGATTGGACGCCATAGTCAATAATGCAGCCATTGTAGCATCTTCAGATATCCATACAACTGATGAAACTTTTTTACGCCGAATACTTGAAGTAAATACCATCTCTCCTTTTCTATTAATTAAGTCGGCACTCCCCTTTTTAGAAAAGCAACGCGGTTGCGTGTTGAATATCGGCTCAGTAAATGCTTATTGCGGAGAACCAAATCTGCTGGCATATAGTATTTCAAAAGGAGGACTGATGACGCTGACGCGCAACTTGGGCGACACACTGCACAGAGAAAATGGCGTACGGGTCAATCAGATCAATCCCGGATGGGTTTTAACGGAAAAAGAAAGAGAAAGAAAAAAAGAGCATGGTCTGAATGAAGACTGGTATAAAGATCTTCCACGGGTATATGCTCCGGCTGGTCGTATTTTAATTCCTGAAGAAATTGCTGCTGCTGCAATTTATTGGCTGTCCGATGAATGCGGCCCTGTGAGCGGGCAGGTAATGGATATAGAACAGCATCCGTTTATTGGACGCAATCCCCCGAAAGATTCAAGTACGATTCCTTTTTCTAAAAAAAATAATAAATAAAATATTTCAGTGCCAGGATTAGCTGCATTCCCCAAAGCCTTTATGCATGCACTCTGTAAGGATGGAACCATGAAGATTTCCGAATGGATTGAACTTGCTTCCAGGCTGGATATAGACGGACTGGAATGGTACGCCGGTTTTCTTGAAATGGGTGATGAAAAAAACTGGCCGGTCTTCCGGCAAATGGTGGAAGACCATGGCTTAAAAATTCCAATGATGTGCTGCTCGCCTGATTTCACGCATCCCGATAAATTAATACGTAAAAAAGAAATTGAAAAAGAAAAAAGATGGATAGATATGACATGCGTTTTGGGAGGCTCCTTCTGTCGGATACTTTCAGGTCAGCGACGTCCCGGGCTAACTACTGAAGAAGGGCTCCGTTTTACAATTGAAAGTATACAGGAATGTCTTGCCTATGCAAAAGAACGCTGCATAACACTTGTACTTGAAAATCATTATAAAGATGATTTTTGGGAATATCCTGAATTTGCTCAAAAGATGGATGTATTCTGCCGGCTGGTCGACGAGATACATCATCCAAACTTTGGAGTGAATTTTGATCCGAGTAATGCTTATCTGGCTGGTGAAGACCCTATAGTTTTGTTGAAGCGTGTATCTGACAGGGTAGTTACCATGCATGCGAGCGACCGCTATCTTTTGGAAGGGACGATTGAAGACTTGCGACAGGAAGAAACAGGAGCGACAGGTTATGCAAAACGCCTTAAACACGGAGAAATCGGTAAGGGTCTGAATGATTTCAATGCTATTTTTACCGAACTCACACGGGTCCATTTTAATGGATGGATTAGTATTGAAGACGGAATTGAAGGAATGGAACAACTGGAGCGCAGCATTATCTTTCTAAGAAATAAGATTCAGCAGTATTGGACTTAAAAAATAACTCACTCATCAATAGATTTGAACCATTCCAAAAAAATATTCCCTTTAGCTCTTTTATTTTCATTATTCCTATTCATATTGGGGCAAATAACTTTTGTCAAGGTCTTCGAGTATTTTGAGCCCAAATTTCACTTGATAATATTTAAAGTGATGGAGCGTCCAAATGGAATAAGAACTTCGATATTATTTTCAATAACTCTTTCCCTTATTCCGCTACTAACTGTATTTACCTGGCGATTTGCGCGTATACATTCCAGAAGCAAAAGATTTATTTCAGCATGTATTATTTTATGTTTTGTCAGCACGTCTATTTGGATACGTCACATGGAAGTCAGATCTTATTTTACCTACTTAATGAAGAATAATTTACTATATATTAAAGATAATCAGGCAGTAGATTATAAAATTGATCCGGTGAATTTTATATATTACATGATCGTGGGACTTTTTATTGGATGTATTGCTATTTTCATATTATTCAAGCAAAGAACAATAAAAAATAAGATCAGGCAAATTGATCCGGGAACGATTTCTTAAATGCCGGCTGCATTCACAAATCAATAACAAAATCTAAATGTTCAAATTTCTATCCCCGCGTTTAATATTATCCAATAACGATTTTTAAATTATTCTATATGAAAAAATTCGCCCTTTTATTTTTTGTTTTTATTACTTGCCTGTCCTTTTCTTATGCCCAACCACCGCAAAACATTGGGATCGAGGTGATCATTGGAACAAAGCCTCCATCTCCTTCGGAAGCTCAGTTAATGAGAGCGGAAGAAGCAAATCATCCCAATATTACCAATGCAATGCATGATATCGAAAAATCCATGAAGTCCCTGGATGCAGCACCCAGTGATTTTGGGGGACATAAAGCCCAGGCTCAGACTGATTTAAAGCAGGCATGGATCTCTCTCAGAAAGGCTTTATATTTCCGCTTATATAAGGATTCTCATTAACTTGCCTGTTACCGTTTCTGAATTTACATTATGAAACAATTCATAATATTCTCCGCGCTGTTCATTGGAGGAACATTTTCATGTTTCTCACAGAATAGCGATTCAGCCAGGCGCGCAAATGAAAATAAAGCACAGACTTACTTTATAATTACTGCCGGAACACAGATAACAGCATATTATAATGACAAACCTGTTGAAGTAGAAACTATTGACGAATTCAACGATTATGTTCAGAAAAATGCAAAGATTCTGAAAAACGCTTCGGTAGTTGTTACAGGAAAACCCAAAGTCGGGACTTTCGATAGCGTAATTAAAACCCTCAGCAGGTTTAAAATTAAAAACGTTACAAAAGAAATTACTAAGGACTAGTGTCCTTACGATATTTTTTAGCCATGGTCAATAAGTTCGGTTTGGTATTTCCCTTTCAAAAATAGTTTCAATTATTTCTCTTTTTCATTTCCGACTCGAAGATCTCAGGAACTGTCATATTGCTATAATTATTAACTATCCAACCTGTAGTTGTAACCGTTGTAATAGATGGACTTATACTAACAGTATGCATATTCATCCGATGTACTCCGGCCGAATCACTGGTTTCAATATCGGTGACAAGAGTCTTTGGCTGAGTCAGTGCCTGGAATAATGGGTGGGTCGACATGCGGCCACTCATCATCTTTAAAAAATTACCTCCGACAGCACCCAGAATATAATCCGTTTGCGTATTGAAATCTACTTTCGCGCACCATACAGTTCCCATATGACCTTTATTATTTGATACAGTGTATTCTTCAGAAGTATAGCTTCCAACCTGTTTACTGTTACCGGTTTTCATTGATTGAAAATCCTTACCATCTGTTTTATTCCGCATCTTAGCCATCAGGCTGTCCATTCTTATCCATTTTGTTAATACTGAAAGATCTGATATCAATTTTTGAATACTTATGATTGTGATATTTTTGTTATGCTCATCAAAAATGATACACATCCCTTTATTGGTAATTACAACCAGGAGGTTTCCTTTTTTACTGTCTTTATTGCTGATTCGCGCAGCTGCGTAATCGCCGCTTTTTGTATAAAGGAAATGCATGACTGTTGTATCTGCTAAATTTTTTTTATGCACCATCACTTGCGTGACTTCATAATCAAAATGGTAACTGTCAGGCAACTGGTACAGCGGCTGCGATTGGGCAACTGAAATATTCCCAATAAGCAGAAAGGAAATAAACAATACGGAGAATAAAGATTTCATTTTCATAACTAAGGTTATCTGTTAAAGTTAAAGAAATCGATCAGTCAGGATTTGTTATTTTTATTACAACAAACTACTTATGAATCTGGTTTATGTCCTATTAGGTATGAATGTTTTGATAATATTCTATTTTAAGCGCTTATGGCTGCTAAACAGAAAGTCTTATTTTATATTACTTTCAATCAATCTATTACTTTTCATTTCCGGGTACATATTTCAACATTATTCAATAGGCGATCCCAGGTTTTTGGTTCTTTTAAAAGTACCCTTCCCCTACCAGCTTTTGTTTCTACCAATGATATGGGCATATCGAAAATTGTTCCATTCTGACCCAGTCGATACTTTCTGGTCCATGGACATAAAACTTATGAAAGATGGTCTTTTCAATTTCTTATATGTAGTATTATTTGTTTTCGTACTATTTCTAATATCCTAAATCATCTGGCGGAAAACAGAGATAAATAAATTTGGAATATATGTCAAGTATACAATACATTTGGTAGAGTAAACTTGACAAAATGTCCAGAAATAAGTACCTTTTCCCATATAAAAGCCGGTTTATAGGCATCGCCCTGATCTTAGTACATATTCCAATCAAGTTGATTTGGGATGCTCATTATCCTGGAGGATTTGATCATAATAACCCAACATCCCCGGGTTCTGAAACGCCTTTATTTTCCCCTCCGCATTTATTCTTTATCGGAACCACCCTGATGGTATTGGTAGGATTGTTTCTCATTGCTTTTTCCAAAGAAAAAATAGAAGATGAACAAATCATTCAGTTGCGGCTTGACTCGCTTCGATGGGCCATATATCTGAATTATGCCATACTTCTATTCAGCCTGGTATTTACACATGGAAGTGATTCAAAGCATATTCTTATGCTCAATATATGGCTGCCTCTCCTGTTTTTTGTCTTACGTTTCCAGTGGGTCTTGTACAGACTTAACCGCTCAGCTAAATCCGATGAAACCAAGCTATGAAAAATAATATCCGTGTAGAGCGTGCAATTAAAAATATAACTCAGGCAGAGCTTGCGGAAAAGGTAGGTGTATCACGACAAACCATCAATACAATCGAGAGTAATAAGTATATACCTTCCACCGTACTTGCTTTAAAAATTGCAAGGATCTTTGGCAAAACATTGGAAGAAATTTTTAGTCTGGAAGAAACCGATTGAGTAAAATCATTAAAAAATTATTATGAGAACCGAAACGAACCCTTCTTTTACCAATGGCAAAATCTGTTATATAGAACTGCCATCCCGTGACGTTGAAGAATCAAGGAATTTTTATCATAGTGTCTTTGGATGGAAAACGAGGCAACGGCATGACGGATCGGTTGCATTCGATGATAGTGTAGGACAAGTGAGTGGCACCTGGAGAACAGACCGAAAATCCTCCAGCGAAACCGGCATGATAGTGCATATCATGATAGATGATATAGAAGTAACCATGAAAAAAGTAAAGGATCTCGGTGGAACTATAGTTCAGCCGGTTGGCATGGATGCACCTGAAATCACTGCTCACTTCCGCGATCCTTCGGGTAATATTTTTGGATTGTACCAGGAACCTTCCAAAAAATAATTGAAAGCCCTTATTCCGCTAACAATTCTTCCAGATTTTCGAGAGCTGCGGTAAATCCGGGTTGGAAGCCCATTTCAATTATTTTCTTTAGATCTGCTTCGTTGGTAAAACTAATTTCCACTTCAACTCTTGTTCCTGTGCCAGACGGAATGAAATCGTTTTTCCAGTGCATAGCTGGGAAATCAGGATTTTTATTTCCGTTCTCATCACAAAAAAAAGCGTCAGCCTGAAAGCTGTTGAATTTTTTGATGGAATTGAATTCTACTATCGACCAGATTTTTATTCCATCGGGTCCCTCCATTGCGTAAAGCCAGTTGCCTCCTTCAACGAATTTTAAAGTTTTAGTTTTAGCCGCCCAGGGTTTGGGTGCCCACCATTTGTCCAATAATTTACTTTCTGTCCATGCTCTCCATACCAGATCAGGTGTAGCGTCAAATTCCCTTTTAACAGTAATTTTTTTGCCCGGTAAGTCTTTTACGAATTCTGTTTTTAATTTAGTTTCCATCTCTTTTATTTTTAGTTAAATAAATACCCGTAAGTTTTAATGATCATTCTGGATAGAAATTTAATTATCAGACGGCCCAGAGAAAAATATCTGCTATCCAGTATGATGAACGTCTTGTTATGATTTCTGATGATGACCATACAAAAGTCTTTATTGAATTATATTTTGTTCGATCATTTCGTCCAATCGGTTATGTGCGTCCACTACCCCATCAGAAAACGCTTTAAACACAAGGGATCCGGGCGCATCGAATTCTCTGACGATAAAAAACTCCTGTTTCCCCGGTTCTGCGATGACTAATGTTTTGTTCTTACTTGTCATGTTTTTTCTTTTTTAATTTTTTAAGAATATCATCCACCTTATTAAATCTGTCCTCCCACATGGCTCTGAAAGGCTCAAGCCAATCGGCTACTTCTGACAGCTTTTTAGGTTGAATACTACAGTAGCGGTCCCGGCCTTCCTGCCTTATAAAGATGAGTCCACACTCCTCTAATATTTTTATATGAAGTGAGATGGCCTGACGGCTCATGTCGAAGTTCTCCGATACTGCGTTCAGGTTTAAAGATTGTTTCGAAATCAAAGTAATGATCTCCCGCCGGGTTGGGTCGGCGATTGCCTGAAATACGTCCCTTCTTAATTCCATTGAATGTTGATTTATGCAAGTATATGCTTGCACAAATATATATGCAAGTATTCACTTGCGCAAATAATTATATAAATTCTTTTTATAACAGCGTTCTCTGATTGTGTAGATATGCGAACACTTATGTATCAATATCGAACTTCGAAACGAATCTTCTACTTCTGAATATTGAATATCAATTGATTAAAATCTGGCATACGCTTAGCCTATCATTGAAAGAAATTATAAAACACCAATCTTTAGCCATGAAACATGGATTTATTTTTTCACTGATAATATTATCCAAATCCCTCTTTTCGCAGGATACAAAGGACTTAACTTTCGAGCATTCAAAAGGAACCTGGCCATTTCCGATTTCAAACTTTACCGGTTTTACGAGTGAAGAAACCAAGAACAATGAATCAAATGAAATTGGTCACAAAGGCATTATTTTCTTTTCAGGGGCAGCCGATTCTGCCAAAGCAGTTTTTGAGGGAAAGGTTGAAATAACTTTTCCTGTTGGTGATGCTTTCGCTATTATCGTTAGTTATGGAGATTACTTTATTACATACGTTAATCTTGCCAGCCCTGCTGTTAAACCAGGCGATCTGATTCACCAGGGGCAATGGATAGGAAATTACCCCCTGGAAATAAACAAATCAAGCTGGTAATTACTACCAGAAACAATAACGAATATGATCCATATGATTGGTTTAGATGGACAAAAGAGGAAGTGTCTAAACGAAAATATTGAGCGAAATTACAGAGAGAAGAGGGGCCAATGAAATTTGAAGAAATTACCAAGGTGACTCTCTTCATTTATTATTGAACCTTAATATATTTTTCTATCACCAGTTCCAAGGAAGGCGGGGTTAGCGTTAAGACACTATCGGTAAAATGAAAATGAATAATATTATCTCCGTATAGGGCATTTGCTCCATTAGGATAATTAAAAATCATTATACTGTCATTAGTTACCTGATAAGTAATAGGGCCATTGTATAATGTTGAAACATATGGCGACATACTCAGGGTTCCATCATGATTAAATTGGATAAAATCGGGGGGAATGGAATCCTCCATATGCCAGCTTCCAGGTCCGTTCGTTTGAATAAAAATAGCAGACAACTGCCATTTGCCTTCCATACCTGGGGGTGTTAGATTATTCTTCTTGCAGGCTATCATTAACCAGCATCCAATTATTATAAACAATGTCTTCTTCATAAATCCTATCCCAAATGACATTATACTATTGAAAAACGTTGCATTAGATTCTGCCAAACTATTGGACAAGAACTGTATTGGGCGACAATTTTAGATTTGGATAAACATATTTCCCATCAGTCGGATCTACATAATATCCTCCATAACCCGTATCAAAAAATGAAGACGGGTTACTAAATGCACGTATATACTGGTTGTAAGTTCCGACAGTAATATAGTAGGGACCACTTGTCTGATTGTTGCCTCCCAAATTTGACTTATCAACAACAAAAGTATAAGCACCGTTTCCATCAGGCGCAATAAATTGCGATAAAGGAGAAAGGTTTGTGTTCGAAGGGTTTGGATTAGGGTTATTCCCAATTAACAGGGCAAAATTATATTGATATTGAATATATGAAAGGGAAGAGGTATCCAGGTAGATATATACTATGACATAAGAATAGTTTGACACGATCTGAATGCTGTCAACAGCTGTTTTTACAGGATTTTGAAGGATATAAACTTCGGATACGGTAGTGTTTAGGTTGGTTCCTGGTGAATGAGTTACCCCAAACACTTTCATTGTTCCGAAGTTTGATTTTTGATAAGTCAGGTCATAAGTCCCTGAAGGAAGACCATGAAAATAATAATTACCGGAGGCGTCGCTCATGGTGGTGCGCTGGGTTCCTCCTAAATTAAGTGAAACCATTACTCCACTTGAATCCTGCATTGGCCATGAAAATTCATTATATATTACAAGATTGCCAGAAATGGTTCCGGTATCAAGCTGACTTCCATCCAGACCATTAATTCCTGATGGTCCGGCAGGGCCGGCAACACCTGTTTCCTTTTTACAAGAATAACAGGAAAGTGCCATTAAAATAATTATTAAAAAAGTTTTAGACATATTCTGTTAGTTGGCCCAGATAAAATAATTGGATAATGAATCGCCGACATAAGGATAAGACACGTTTTGATATGAATTGGAATCGAACCAGGATGTATCAAAAGAATAGGGAGGCACGATGTATGATTTCATATAAACGGTATCACCATCCTTAAAACGTGTGCTGTTAATATTGGTTCCTGAAAAATAGATTTGAGTTTCAATTGATTGGTCCCTTCATTATGCGTATATGTATTAATCGTGTATAAATAATTATGTGCATTTAAACTCGGTGACGACGAAAAATAAACATCCATATAACGCATGGTAGCACTTGTAATCGGAGGTCCGCTAATGCTTGTAAACATATCAAGGTAATTCGTAGTATTGTCAAATGGACTTACCAGTAATTGCATATTCTGTCCGGTAATAGTTGTTGTCTGCGTTCCATCTATCTGAATGATATCAATAAATTGGTCTTCGTTTCCGGCACTATGATTAATATTACGACCAATAGAATCATACCCATTCTTCTTAAACATTATTCTGTAAGTACCAGATTTGAGATTGGGGAGCATGAATTTACCTGTTTTATCAGTCAGAACACTAAGCGCAGAATCTCCCATTACAGTTGAAACAATTATTGAATCAAGCAAAGTGTCAGTGACAGTAAATTGATTTACCGGTAGAAGATAACCAGTTATGGCGCTCCGGACGTCAGTTATCGGCTTTCCCGAATTTCCTGGCGGTCCCGCAGGTCCCTGAATTCCTTCTGCAGTTTTTGTGCAGGAAGAGATCAGAGTGATTGCAAAAATCAATAAATATGCAAACAAGAACTTACCGCCCATTCGTTAATTTTTTAGATTATTGAAAACTTTTACCTCGTTACTCAGATTGCCTGTTGACGGATAAACTGTATTTCCAAGTGAATCTGTATAAGCGAAAATTTTGGGATTATCCAATGCTGCAGCAATATAAACGTCATTGGTATTGTTGAATTTATCCGTGAATTGCGTCAGATCAACATCAAAAGGTGAAAAGACCAGTGTTGAATCATCCTGCTGGTAAAAATTTGTTCGATATGTATAATCGTTGCTCGCATTTCCTGCACCTGGAGCATGGCTGAAATAAACAACGACCTCCGGCACAGGTAAGGTTTGCGGATGCATCAACGTTATTGTAAAATACGTATAGTGGAACCCGGAATACATAACCGTTTGAACATCCAGGTTTTTTATATCAAACCAGGATGATTGTTTTGCACCCAACGGTATCAGCCCAGCCTGCGTAGTATTTAGTCCACCGGTATGCTGAAAGTGAAGCATCTTCATGGTGCCGAAACCTGCTTTGGAAATATTCAGGTTATAAATGCCGGCAGATATAACAGGCGAAGTAAAAGAACCATCTGCGCTTGTAACAACAGAAATTTGAGGAAAAGTATTTACAAATAAAATAGTCGCTCCGCTATTATCAGACAAAGCATTTCCCAGTGAATCATACAATTCTACCTTGCCGAATACTGTACCAGAAATGGTTGAATCTCCATTAGGCCCATTTGAGCCCTGTGATCCGGCTGGCCCTATGACATTTTCCTTTGAACAGGAGAATAAAAAAATAATAATGATAATCGACAAAATGGAATGGATCCGGATTGCAGGCATAAATCAGGTTAAGAGGTGCTCAAATATAAAGAAAACCTTTCTCTCTGAACTTTGGTATTTTATTTGTCCATTCAGTAATTAAAAATGAAAAACTTTCCCTAAGGGTAAACCCCTAGGAGAATCTTGACTACTCTGCCTTCCTTATTGATCTTATTACAACAGCTCAAATGGAAATTTAAAAAATGAGCAGTGCGCTGTATATTTATGATCCCAAATTTATCTATTATGAAATCCATTTTACTCTCATTCATGTTAACGATAGTATTGTACTCAGTAAATGCCCAACTCAGTGCGCCCGACAAGGAACCAACAAAGATGGGTCCTCTTTCCATTCAACCGATACAGCATGCGAGCCTTATACTCACAGTACATGGTATAACTATTTATTCCGATCCTTCAGGGGCCGATAATTTTAAAGGAATGACAGCTCCGGATATTATACTTATCACAGATATACATGGTGACCATTTTGATGTAAAGACTATTGATGCGATTAAAAAAGAAAATACTGTACTTGTGGTACCACAGGTTGTGGCCGACAAATTACCGGATGCAGATAAAGCACACCTTGTTGTACTTAAAAATGGCGATCAAACGACACAATCCGG
Source organism: uncultured Bacteroidota bacterium (assembly GCA_963757975.1). GTDB lineage: Bacteria > Bacteroidota > Bacteroidia > Chitinophagales > Chitinophagaceae > Puia. Next base: position 15,410 of record CAVWUD010000051.1, on the reverse strand, counting down.
AATTTCTATCAGAGCAATCCCTATGTATAATCTTCCTGAAAGTCCGACCGCCATGCATACAAAGGGCAGAGGGAATGGATATGTGCTGGGCATAGGCGGCAAGCTTATTTATATTTCCGGGGATACCCAGGGAATTCCTGAAATGCGGTCCTTAAAAAATATTGACATTGCCTTCATTTGTATGAATCTTCCTTATACCATGGACATTAAAGAAGCTGCGGATGCCGTACTTGAATTCAAACCCAAAATTGTATATCCTTATCATTACCGGGGTAAAGACGGACTGAGTGATGTGAATGGTTTTAAGGCCCTGGTTGAAGCAGGCAATAAAAATATAGAAGTCCGTTTACGAAATTGGTACCCGGCAAAATAGACTTCTATAAAATATGTTTCTTCTATTTAGATTTAGAAATTATTTGGACTGGTCCCAACAAGCCTGAAGGCAGCAAGGGAGATTTTGCATTGTAAAAAGGCATGGTGGTATATGTAATTTTCGTCACAACATCGGGCTGCTGATCCCCGATCAAACGATTTACCCAAAGATTGGTAACATTTATTACTATTTTGTTGGCTCCAGGTTTTAATGCCCCGGTTACATCAAATCTGAAAGGTTTCTTCCAGATAATCCCGAGCGATTTCCCATTTATAAATACTTCTGCAAGATTCCTTACATCTCCAAGATCTATCCATAGTTTATTGTTTTTTGTAAACCATTCTGGTGAAGCTTTAAATGTTTTTGTATAAGTACCCGTTCCTGAAAAATATTTTACACCTGCATCATCATTATTTGTCCACGAATCCAATTCGCTAACTTTGATTGATGCCGGAGCTCCTCTGTCTTTCTGAAAACTAAGGTCCCAGCTACCGCTCAGTGTTACCAGGGATTTTTCAATAACAGTAGGTAATATGACAGTTGACTTCAACGCTTTTTCTTTGAACACGACAAATACAGCATCATCCGGCTGAAGGTTCAGGCTGACTTTTGTCACACCATTGGAAATACTATAAGAAGCAGGCTCAGTTTTGCCTGTTTCTGCATGCCATATCTCGGGCAGCTTCCCTCCCATCCTAAATGTAGCTTCCAGATTTTCGACCCTGTCTTTTCTGTTATCAATCCAATAAATATCGCTGTTAGCTAATTTCCTGTGTACATATAAAAGCTTCGTATCTACCTGTGGTTTGCTGTATGTAAAATCAGGTGAAATATTTAATGCATTAAGTGCTTCATCCAAAGATTTCCCTGTCATTACCCTCGGATTTGATGTTCCCCATATTTCATTTATAACATTATTGTACTCTGTCTGATTATCAGATAAACTTGGGGTTCCTTCAGGTTTTATTCCACCAATCGCTGCACCAGCTTTTACAAGATCCCTTAATTTGCGTAATACAGGCAATGGCATTTTTATGGAATTACTATCCAGCACAAGTAACCGATAACTCATTCCACTAGGGCTAACGATTTTTCCATCTTTTACACTTAATAAATGAATGAGTGCATCGGAATTGACAAAGTCATAGTTATAACCTTCAGGAATGGGCGGCAGCTTTTTATTAAATAAAGAAGTAATATTATTATCCTCGCCGTAGTAATAAATAATATCTGCCACAAACTTTCCCTGCTGCAACATATAACTGCTGCGGCTCAAATAAATAGTCCAGGCTTTAGCCTGCTCTGCCCAGGTTTCATGACGGTTGAACCATTGTCCGAATGGCCCGAGACCAGAGACCGGGTATTTTATCATCAGTTGGCTGATGAACGGATGTATGAATAACAAATCTGTTTAAACCGTTTGCTAATTCAAGATCGGCAGTTGGTTTTAACTTTTCAGGATAGTAAGACCATGCGTTACCTCCGGGACCAAATGCAGTCATTGATTCAGCAGCAACAAGATTCTGACCATAAAGATGTGATACGGAAGCGGATTCGCGAATATCCGCTTCGTAATCTGTCTGGTCTCCACCATTCATTATACTGGGCATCCACATGGCCGACATCGGCACTGCTGCAGTGCGTTTTACTTCCATGCCATCCGCAATTAGTGCACGTCTGTCTTCATGCCATTCGGAATAACGCTTCATTCCCCGCTCAGCAAGAATAGTCGTTAATACATCATAATGATATTCCGCAACCATTTCACTCAGCGTTTTTCTGTAATCAAAGAGAAATTGTTCACTTTCCCCGGCGCTATTCACAACATGTCCCGTCAATACTGGCACCCAGGGTAACATACTATAGCCGCGACGCTTTTGAAATTCCTGCAAAAGATTGCCTGTCCAATTTTGGGCACCGGCTTCCCAGCTGTCCGTTACCATAAATTGCAACCTCCCTTATTGCCCATAAGGCCTCCGGTTGCTCTCTTATATTGATCCAGGTAATTATTGAGTAATTTCTGACAGCAACAGGATCAAGTTTATCCACTTCAAGGCCTGTAGCTTCAGGCGACGCGGGATGATTGGTAATGCCTAAAAGGGAGTAACCTAAACGAATAATATTCCAGTTGCCAGGAGGAACAGTCCAGTTTAATGTACCATCTGCATTCAATTTATTGGTAATGTTAATAATTTCTGAAGCAGGGATTACATCCTTGGTTTCAGGACTCGCCTTAGCATATAAACCTGTTGCCGGTGCAAATGCATCTTTCTCTTCGAACATATTGATACGGGAGGCAGAATATAAAACCAATTCCGCAATTTTTGTTCCCGGAGATTGTTTTGGCTTCTCAGCTCCGCTTCCAAGCATAGATCCAAAACTGAATGGAGGAGGAGGATTCTTAACAGTGATTCGGAAATATTTTGATGTGGTTACCGGAATAGCTATTGTTTGTTGCAATACATTCCCCGCAGGTATGTAACAGATTCTGTTGAAGTTTATTCCATCATCACTTACTTCAAGACTTCTTGTATCCTTAAATTCCCCATACATTCCAAAAGGGCCTTTGTCGCCTCCCCCGACCATTGTAACCGCCTTAATCGTTTGTGGTTCGGGAAATGTAAATAGAATCCATGCGTATCCTTTCACCGTATCAGAGGGTAAAAGATTTGTTGCGCTCAGATCACCATCTGTAAGCTGATTCAAATTGAAATTACCGCCACTTGAAGTAACCACTGCATGTAAATCAATTAATGATTTATCTGTTTCCGTCAACTTGCAAGCTATTACAGCTATGTCTTTGTAAAATTTTACACCATCCTTATCTGCTGTTTCCCCCAATCCGGGTTGCAATGGAATATTCTGAAATGGCCCGGTAGTTCCCGCAGGCTTTGTCAGCACGATATTTATGTCACCCCCTTTAACACGCATTTCAGTCCATACAATTTTTTTCATGCCATCTTCCGGTTTTACCCATGGACCGCCGCTCTCGCTCCAGCCTGGTGAACCTGCAATGGCCATTTCAAGATGTAATGAATCTGCCAGTTTTGTTGTGAATTGGAAAGCTTCTCTCCAGGCCGGCGTCATATATGTTAGTCGTGTTTTTACTATCTGCGGTGTAGCAAGGGCTGCATCAAAATTCTGAAAGCCACCAATACCTGAGCGATTCATCCAGGCAAGATCTTTTGAAATCCCATCAATCGTTACATTCCCATTCATCCAATGCCACCACACACGGGGTTTTGCAGAATTGGGTGGATTGATAAATGATCCAAGGGAAATATCTGTTGCTGCGGTTACAATCTGGGCTTGTAGTGCCCCCTGTATCAAAACGGAGAATAAAACAAAAAATGACAATCTCATTAATACAGGAATTTTGCAAAGGCAGTTTTTCATATGCAATTGAAAGTTATAGTGAATCGTCTTTTATATTTCTTTGTTAAACATAGATTATAAAATGGGTCTAACTGTCCTGAACTGTCTTTAATTTAGCCGATAGATAATGGTTGCAATGAAAAACTATCTCAAAATCATAGAATTTGACGAATACTCGATAACTCCAAAATATTTACAACTCATCAACTCTTTATTGAGGGGCATTGAAGAAGGTAAAATTGAAAAGGATGACATTCTTCCATCCATAAATGATTTTAGCATAGCACTGGAAACATCCAGAAATACAATTGAAAGGGTATATAATGAATTAAAGAAAATAGGGATTGTCAAATCCATCCCTGGCAAAGGATATTTTATCGCCGATACGAATTTTAATAAACCGGTAAAGATTTTACTTTTATTCAATAAACTAAGCAGTCACAAGAAAATCATTTATGATTCTTTTGCTGAAACCGTGGGGAGCAAAGGAGCAATTGATTTTTATATTTACAACAATGATTTTACCATTTTCAGGAAACTGGTATCAGAAAATATTGAGAATTATTCAAAGTTTGTTATCATTCCGCATTTTCTCGAAAATGCAGTGATGGCCCATGAAGTAATCAACCAGATTCCCAAAGAAAAGTTGATTTTAATGGATAAGCTGGTGCCCGGTGTTTCGGGTCGTTTTTCTGCTGTATACGAAAATTTTGAAAAAGATATTTATTCTGCGCTTGTAAGTCTCGTTCAGAAACTAAGCAGGTTCAATACATTGAAAATCATATTCCCTGAAACTACTTATCACACCAAAGACATACTCAAAGGATTTAAAAACTTCTGCAGGCAATATGCTTTTGATTATGAAATCATTCATGATTTAAAAACAGAAATGCTTGTTGCAGGAACAGTATATATCAGTCTCATGGAAGACGATCTGGTGGAACTGGTGGAAAAAGCTATTTCACAGGAAGTAAGAATTGGAGAACACATCGGGGTTATTTCTTACAATGAAACACCCCTGAAGAAAATAATACTTGATGGCATCACAACGATATCGACGGATTTTAAAATGATGGGCGCAAAGGCAGCAGAAATGGTTTTATCAAATACTTATGAATATGTTGAAATCCCATTTAAAGTTACTCTTAGAAATTCATTGTAAAGATTTTCATAATCGAATAGCCTTGTCTGAAGCATAATATTTCAGTCCTATAATTTCCTTTGGTACTGGTTTGGAATTCCATTCCGCGTGAATGGCCAGAGCAGCTCCAACTGAACTGGCCTGAGCCATGGAGGCTGCAAATACTTCCTTTTCAGGAAAAACATTGGCCAGTAAATGCATGAATACACTATTATTACTAAATCCGCCATCAACATAAATTCTCTTAACAAAGGAACCATCCATGATGAGGCTTGTAGAGAAAAATTGCATCTCAATGAGATCCATTATTAATTGGTGATAAGCCTCGACATCTGTTTTAAATTCTGAAAGATTTCTTTTATGGAAGCAGAAGCCTTCGCTTAACAGGGAAATTCCTTCCCTGTTTGAATTACATCCATGTACCAGTTCGGAATCAAATCTGATATCTCCGTATTTAATAATATCCTGGTTAAAGTTATCAGCTATTCGTTTTACCTGTCGTTCATATTCTAAACCGGAATGTAGCCTGGAAGCTTTTACTGGTTCTCCCAGATATTGCAAATAGCAGAGACAATCATCTTTAAGTTCCTCTACGGTTAGCGGTGTTTTATTAAAAGGATTCATACTGATATTCCAGGTACCGGTTGAAATCAGAACAAATGGCGTAGTAAAATTGACCAGGTAAGGAATTAAAGCTGCCGAACTATCGTGCAGGCCAATTCCAACTCTGCATTTATATATGGAAGCGTCAGTAGGAAAAGTTTTAATTGAATTTTCTATGGGTGCCAAATACTTTATTAAACCTTCTCTGTTTACCCATTCATGGTAAGCATGCCGATTGAAATCCCATAAAGCAGTATGAGATCCAATACTGGTCATATCAGAATAAAACTTCCCGGTGAGCATCCAACTCAGGTATTGAGGAAGATGCAAAGCAAAATACAAATTTTTAAATACTTCAGGCTTTTCATATTTCAACCGGTACAATTGTAATCCTGAATTCAAACTGCCTAACACGGGTGATGAGGTTTCAATGCTAAATTTCTTTTCGCCTCCATAGGTGGAATAAAATCTTTCACTTAATTCTTTCGGAAAAGGTTTCAGGTAATTGTATAAGTGTGTTAAAGGTTTCCCGGATTTATCTACATAAACAAGACTGGCCCCGTAAGTTGAAAAATTAACGGCTGTTATTTTGAATATTTTTAGGCTGAATATTTCTTTTAATGATTCGAATATTGAAGCTGTCAGTTTTTCCAGATTTTCGCAGGGATAACCGTCCTCATCTGTGGTTTCTGAAAATCGCGTAGATCTTTCAAATACGATTTCATAATTCTCATTGAATAAGAAAAGTTTTTTATTCGTTTTTCCAATATCAAATATTCCTATGACCGGTATGGCGCTCATAATCCGGTTGCAACTGATTTCAGCCCCCGTTCCTTAACAAGATTTTTTCGTATCTGAAGTTGTCTGAACGACAATAGTGGATTGATTGCACCACCCAATCTGAATCTTGATTCAGCGAGCAGGGGACGAACATCTGTGCGGTATGCCTGTTGTATAATTTCCTGAGAAAGCGAAACATCATTATTTGTCTGTGCTTTTACCAGGGCATTCCTGTCAATGAGTAAGGCCTGTGCATAGGCTATTTTTATGGCTTCAACAGATTGTATCAAATCTTCCATCGGATCTTTCACATTATGGGAGGCATCAATCATCCATCCCAAATCCCTGGCATGATTCATTCCACGGGCATCCATGCCTTCTACCAGTTCACTGAAGATCAAAAACAATTGATAGGGATTAATACTTCCCACCGTAAGGTCGTCATCACCATATTTCGAATCATTAAAATGAAAGCCGGCCAGCTTACCCTTCATTAAAAGTATTGAAACGATTTGTTCAATATTGGTCCCCTGCAAGTGGTGGCCAAGATCAACGAGGGTGCCTGCCTTGTCTCCAAGCTCAGTTGCAAGTAAATACGACTGACCCCAATCGCCTACCGTAGTTGAATAAAAATTAGGTTCATACGGTTTATATTCTATCCATATTTCCCAATTTTCAGGTAATGACTGATATATTACTTGCAAAGATTCCAGCGTATTTTGAAAAGCTTTTCTAAAATTTAACTGACCGGGGAAATTTGATCCATCCGAAAGCCACACCGACAAAACAGAAGATCCCAGCTCAAAACCATATTTTATTACATCAATATTATGTTCAATGGCCTGGTCCCGTACTGCCTTATCAACATGATGCAGGGAACCAAATTTATAACTGAGACTTTGACCCGCCTGATCCTGAAAAGTATTTGAATTAACCGCATCAAAATGCAAACCATTTTGAGCTGCCAGTGATTTAATAGCAGATGGATTGTCAGGAATATCCCATGGAATATGAAGAGAAATGGAATTACTGGATTTATTCAATGCATGGATGATTGATACATCTTCAATCTTCTCTTCCAGAATGCGGGGTTCACCACCTCCGGAAAAACGGCCGAACCTTGTTCCTCCCGTCCCTAATGCCCAGCTTGGAATAGCAATATTGAAATCATTTAGTTTTTGAATAATATTTTCAACAGCAGGAATTTCAGAACTTATATTTTTAAACTGACTCTGATGTTTTCTGATCAGTTTTTCATTCTCCAATTCTATGGTATGAGTACCTAACTGCATCTGAATTTCATTAATAATTTACAATCGTTTCAATTTATCTGACGAAGGCAGCTGCGACGCCTCCGTCTACATTGAGTACATTTCCAGTTGATTTATTCAGAAGGCCGCCGACAAAAGCAAAGCAGGCATTTGCAATATCATCCGGTAAAATCGTTTCCTTCAACAAAGTTCGTTTCGCATAATAATCAGGCAATTCTTCCACTGTAATCCCATATGCTTTCGCACGGCCCTGGGCCCAGCCACCTGTCCAGATATTGCTATCACTGATTACAGCATCCGGGTTGACGACATTGACCCTGATTTTATCAACACCCAGTTCAGCAGCATTTAATCGGCTTAAATGTAGCTGGGCTGCTTTCGCGCTTCCGTATCCTGCGTTATTGGGCCCGCTTACCAGGGCATTCTTGCTTACGATATTAATTATATCTCCACCTAAATCTTGTCTCTTCATGACTGATACTGCAGCCTTGGTAATCAGGAACTGTCCCTTCACCAGTACATCAAATAAAAGATCCCAATCCTTTTCCGTGTGATCTCCGATTGTTTTGGAAATAGAAAGACCTGCATTATTGACGATCAAATCCACTCCACCAAATGCTAATATTGCGGAAGTAAAAGCTTCTTCAATTTGAGCAGAATTCGTTACATCAAGTATGGTTGTTGTAAAAAAATCTTTACCAAATTGCTTATTAAAATCTTCTGCTGTTGATTCCAGCCTTTCAGCATTCATATCATTTAAAATCACTACAGCACCTTCCTGAATAAATTTCTTTGCTATTGCTTTTCCGATTCCGCCGGCACTTCCTGTTATTAACGCAATCCTCCCTGATAATGGTTTGGGTTTCGGCATTCGCTGAAGTTTGGCTTCTTCCAGTAACCAATATTCAATATCGAATGCTTCCTGCCTGGGCAGCGAAGTATATTCAGAAATTGCTTCAGCGCCCTTCATCACATTGATCGCATTCATATAGAATTCGGCGGCAACACGCGCTGTTTGTTTATCTTTTGCAAATGTAAACATACCGACACCCGGATACAAAATCACAACGGGATTTGCATCGCGCATGGCCGGACTATTTTCTTTTTTGCACGCATTGTAATAATCGGTATACATTTTACGATATGCATCAAAGGCAGGCGTCAGTTTAGCTTTAATGGCTGACGGATCAGTCAGATCTTCATCACTGGCAATGTCCAAAACCAGCGGACTTATTTTTGTACGAAGAAAATGATCTGGGCAACTGGTTCCCATTGCAGCGAGTCTTTTCAGGTCATGCGAATTAATAAATTCCAGTACGCGTTCATCATCCGTAAAATGACCGATCATTGTAACAGAGGATGAACAAAAGCCTCTAAGCAAAGGTGCCAATTCAACAGCCTGGGATGTACGATCTCTCGTATTCAGACTTTTTATTTTGGCTCCTCCAAATACAAGACCCTTTTTCCCATAATTCTTTTCAAGATAATCAGCACAGATTTCAACTACCTCAAGCGTGTTGATATAGCTTTCGTATGAAGTATCTCCCCAGGTAAACAATCCATGGGATCCCAATATGATTCCCCTGATCCCGGGATTGCTATCAAGACATTCTTTTAATTTTAATCCTAAATCAAAACCCGGTCGTTGCCAGTCGACCCAACCGATAGATCCATTAAAAAGTTTCTGGGTTATCTGCTTACTATCTTTAGCTGCTGCTATTGCGATGGCTGCATCCGGATGTAAATGATCAATATGCTTAAATGGGAGAAAACCATGAAGAGGAGTATCTATAGAAGGCGCTTTTGAATTCAAATCAAAAATACTGTGATTAAAAAGTTCAACCATTTCGTCCTCGCAGGCGAGTCCTTTATAAACATTTTTTAGTCCCCTCAAACGATCAAGGTAAAGAGCGGCTAATCCGCTTTTTTTAAGTGTGCCAATATCTCCTCCAGAACCTTTAATCCACATTACTTCAACCGGATTTCCCGTCAGAGGATCTTTTTCTATCGTTTTACATGATGTATTTCCACCCCCATAATTCGTTAAACGTAAATCCGCTCCAAGCAGATTAGACCGGTAGATCAATAATGCTACTTCATCTCCCGCAAGTTCAGCTGCTTTCGCCTCATCCCATAAGTAACTCACATGCCTGAACCGGGTTGTATTGATTGACATTTTATGATTGATTAATTATGACTGTTTAATTGAGTTTCCGTAGCCCACAACGAGAATGGAAATTATGATGATTAATATTCCCGCAATTAGTGTCATGATCGTTTTCCTGTTTAACCCTTTCCACTCTTTCAATAACAAACCCCAGGTATTAGCGGTCAGTATAATGAATGCCATATGAAGGATCCAGGAACTCGCTCCGTTTCCCAATTTACTTTCTCCCATTCCATAAAAGAAAAATTGAAGAAACCATGTTGTCCCTGCGAGTGCGCAAAACATATAGTTTTTGAATAACGGCTTTTTATGATCCGTATAATCACCATACGTTTTGTTTCTATAATTAAGTATCGCGCACCATATCAGGTTCGTCGTTAATCCACCCCAAAGAATAATTATATAAATAACATTATTCTGGAATAGAAAGTTACCCTTAGCAGGGTGTGATGATTTCCAGATGATATTGGCGGTTTCAGCCATCGGCTTTCCTGCTTCAATACCGAAATTAAAACAGGCACTGAGAACTCCTGAAATAATTGCTACAATGATTCCTAAAGTGAATTTATAGTCTTTATTGTAGTCAGTTATTTCGCTATTTTTAGATAACTGCCGCTCTTTCATCATTCCGGATTTTCCGCAAATGATAATACCTATGACACAAATGATGATGCCGGATAATACCCATTGTCCCCAGTGCGAATACAAAAGCATTCTAAAACTATCCTTTCCTTCCCTGGGAAAAAAATTGTAATAGACGGATGGAATAATAGAACCAAAAACAGCACAAAGTCCTAATATGATAGTACTGCCCAACGACACACCCAGGTACCGAACGCCTAACCCATAGGTTAATCCTCCTATACCCCATAGAAGTCCGAATAAATAAGTGTAGCCCAGGGTTGCAGAGGGTGTGTCCTTAATAATTTCTGCAAAGCCCGGGATAGTCAGCCATGCCGCAATGGGTGGAACGATAAGCCAGGAAAAAAGCCCCCCGATAATCCAGAAGCTTTCCCATGACCAGCCTCTTACTTTCTTAAAAGGAATGTAAAAACTTCCTGAAGCGAAACCTCCAAGAAAGTGAAATATTACACCTAGAATAACCTGCATATGGCATCAATTACCAGTGTAATATAAAAAGGTAGATTTAAATAACTGTCCTTAGCTGTCTTTCTAAAATGAAATTATTGTCGTTTGATTTTAATCTGTTTGAAAACTAATTCTCCGGTTGCCATCACGCCTAATACACTTGCCGTATAGGTGGCTGAAGCATCCGCAGTAAAGAAAACAACATTCACTTTGCCATTGTTATCAGTTTGCAAATCTCCATCCCAATAAATAGTACTGCGCAGGTCAGGGAAAGAAGTGTTTTTGTTTTTTTCTTTTTTATCATAATCAGGGGAAGGAAAATTAGTTTTTTTAAAATATCCTTTAGGAAATATGATGGCCGTTCCTTTATCATCCACAGCTGAGATTTCCCTCGTTTTGTTAATTGTATTGATAAGGATCACACCGGTTGATCCTTCGATCCCATAATAAGCAGCTTCAGGTCCGATAAGTACTTCAACAAATTCAACTTGTAGCGGATTTACTGATGTCAGTACATCATTACCAGCACTTCCGGAATAGGGAACTCCGTCTAAAATCACCAAATAACTATTACTCATGGATAGATCACCGCCGGCATTCATCGAAACAGAAGTCATTCCCGTGTTCAACCCGGGTACGGCTTTAATAGCATTGATCAAAGCATTTGGATCTCCACTGCTCAATTGCTCGCCAGGGATGATATAAGAATTGGGACTTATCCGTTTACTTTTATCATAGCTTGCGCCATTTGATTTTCCTGATTTGACTATTACAGGTTTCAACGAACTATTCGCGAATCCTGTAGAATCAGGCTGACGAGTTTTAAAATGGCGAATCGTATTTAATTCGGTTTTGTCAAATCTCTTTTTTAGCTGAGGGGGTGTTGTGAATTTCGGGAAAGCAAAATTATCGAGTACTACTCTTCCTTCTATCCCATTTCCCTTCAAATTGGTAACCTTCAGATTAAACTGTTCCCCATCATCAAAATCTCCAACATAAAACTGAAAATGACCATTCTCATCTGTGGTATCGTTTTGAAATATGGATTTGTGTTTTGATTGCAGATAAACCAGACATCCTTTAACGGGTTTGTTGCCTTTAGTTTCAATCTTTCCTCTGATGGTTAACAGACTACTGTCAGGATCTGATAAAGGAGCCGGCGATTCTACAATCGGGGTGCTGAATTTCCAGTCACTATAAAGATTTTTTTGCATCAACATGATCAGGTCAATTTCCTGCAAAGAATATTTATTCTCCCAGCCTGGAGCAGTAGAAGACCCTGGATCAGGTAATTTCACATTATCCGGATTGAAGCCTGAGAAAATATCCTGTTCAGGTAATGGAGTAGAGAATCGATCGTCCGTAACAGAGAGTGACATCAACGCTCCCAGTGGATGTCCATCAGTCCCGGTTACATCCAGATTCAGCTTAACTTTTTCTCTTTGGCCATATGAAGATTTATCTGTTTCAATATTAACTCGTGTAAATCCGGTGTCAATATAAACCGATCGCTGGCTGACAATTTCTTTTTCTTCGTTAAATAAGAAGAGCGTTGCCCTGCCTTTCGGAAAATTTGATTTTGGAATTATTACATCATACATATTTGTTCCGCTTGCTGCAAAACAAAGACTGTCGCGGCTTACTCCCAACAAATAGGTTTTTTTATTTTTATTATAAAGCGAATCCCCCAGTGATACACGAATCTTAATGGTCTGGTTATTTTGCTCGGTCACAGAAATCTGACTGGCAAACTGATCTATATGGGGCAATGGATAGGTTACCACCCGATTATTTTTCCACTTAATGTGTGCAAAATATTTTCTGGGGTTCCATGCATCAAAGCTGAACTTACCCAGACCGGATAAAGAAGTTTTAAAATTTGTTGCGGTACTGTCACGCGTATCTGTTATCCATCCCGCAATCTCGACTGGTTCACCTCTTGAATTTAAAGCCCGAAATGCCAGGGTAGCGGTTGTTCCCGCAATGATGGAACCTCCTTCGGGGTAGAAAGTAATTCTGGGTGCACTGGTATCTTCTGTTTCATCTACTGTTTTACCATAAGACCCGGTCAGGGCCTTAGGATCCGGATTACCTGCATTGATAATAAAAACAGGTTTCACAAAGATCCTGTTGCTGTCATGCATAAGAATGTCCCTGGTATAGGCCCTTATCCAATAATATCCTTCTTTCAAATAAGAAGGAAGAAAAATATTGCCGCTCGTTTTTCTTTCCCAGACATTCAGCAACACCTGGCTCACAACACTATCCTTATCATTTACAAGGTCGAGGAATAAATTTTTACCCTCATGAATGGGTCTGAGTGAAACAGAATCAAGAGTATAAACCTTAAACCATATCGTTTCGCCAGCGGAATAAAACCATTTATCAGTTCCTACAAAAATCTTTTCTTCAGGATTATTGCGAATATTCCTGATGAAATTACCTGCCAGTTTATCGAGTGTGGCAGGTACGTTTTGCTGGGAATATCCTAAACTAAAATTAATAACCAGGACCAGGAAAATAGCAATGCATTTTCTGTTAAACATAGCAATCGATTTAGTTTTGGTCTGCGGGTTCCGAAGGGTAAAAGTATTCTTGCTAAGTTACTGAATTTACTTTGTTGTAAACAGATTGGTATGATGACCGAAGGGTGGCGATTTTATATTTTATTTTTCATCGCTTCTTTCACATGATCAGACAGCCTTAATGTTAATGCTACCAGCGACAGTGTTGGATTTGGGGCTCCAGCTGTAGTAAAACATGATGCACCTGCCATATATAAATTGGAAATACCATGCACTTTGCAATTTTGATCCACCACTCCTTCCCCTGGATCAATGCTCATTCGGGTTGTGCCCATATGATGCCAGCCACCTCCGGTAAAAGAAGGCCATGAATTATCATTTTTATCTACCAGGTACTCCATCAATTTTACCCGCCCGACATCGGCACGGCCTACTTCCTGTCCCAACAATTCATAAATCTTTCGGATACTTCTTTTCTCCAGGGGCGTTAATTCCCAATGTAGATTGGCGCGGGGAACTCCCAATCCGTCTTTTTCAGTATCAAGAGTAACCCTGGAATCAGGATTAGGTGCCTGTTCAATTCGGGTGAAACACTGATAACTCTTACTGCCAGAACCTGGAACCTGAACCTCTTTAGAAGCCCTGCCATAAGCTCCGAAAAAACGATCCCCACTTTTTCGGGGGTCATCCTGATTCCATGCTTCGATTGCGGGCTTGAGTTTTTTCGCCACATCCAAAGGCGTAATGGAAACAGTACCATTTAATATTTTGAATTCTTCCTGCTTTTTTGAATTTATAGCCAGTTCAGCCCTGGCTTTTGTAACACCAAATTCATACTTATATAATTTTAATGGATCAGGTTTAAATAGCCAAAGTTCCGCGGACTTGATTTCGAGGTGTTCCATAAAATAACGGCCAACCAGATCATTGTTATTGCCCAGGCCTTTCGGCGACTGTTGGTTGGAAGCCAGTAATAATCTGGCATTCTGAATGGAACAACATGCAAGAATAAAATGTTTGGCCCTGACTCTATGCTGCCTGCGGGCAAAATTTTTTACAATCACCTCGCTGACTGTTGATCCATTTTCATTGGTAAGAATATTGACAACATTTGCATACGTATATAAATGAATATTGGGTGATTTTATAATATCCATTTTATATTTTGCGCCAAATCTTGTAGGAGGACTGAACTGCCACATTTTATTCCATACGGTGGAATCGCTTTCAATAAGTGGATTCATCTCAGGATCTCCTTTTTGCCAGTAATCCATTTTATAATTATAGGGACCGAGCTCTAATTTTTTATGTGCCCGTTCATAATATGGATCAAGATCTGTTTTTGTTATAGGCCAGCCACTGTGGTCGACCCAGCTCCGTTTGGTAAAATCAATGGGATCGAGGGGAGAACACCATCCGGCCCAATGACCGGTAGTGCCACCGAAATAATGCAAACGTGCTGACATCAAAGGGTAATATGGCTGACCAGTGGTTTTGCCTCTGTAAAGATCCTGGACTTCCGGATCGTATTCAAATCCCCCGCCTTCCAGAAGGATTACTTTGTAGGGAGAATTGTTCCAATCAAGCGCCATACTTATTCCGGCTGCGCCTGCACCTACAATACAAATATCTCCCTCAATGATTGAATTATTTTCCAAAATTCTTCCGTCAGTATGCATACGTATATTTATTGATCAACAGCATAAAGAAGGGCGCACTGGCGGGCTTCCGTTAATGTAATGACCCATCCGTTAACTATTACTATATTGTCTGTTTCAAAATCATGTTTAATTTTTTGATTCATCAGATTCTGAATAAATATATCTTCAGAAGAAGAAATTTTATTTCCTGCAGAATCCGTTGATAATAAATCTGCAAGTTTATCGATTTCGCTTTCTGCCGGAGTTTGAATACGATAGGTCATTCCTATGTTTCTTAATGTATTTAGGTCGCAGATACCGGATAATTTCGCTGGTTTGTCCAAAACATTATAGTATGCAGGATGATGGCTTTTGCAACTTATTCCGGTAATAACAATGGCTGTTGTGCCGACTGCCGATACATGAAGAAATTTTCGTCTTTGCAT
>CAVWUD010000050.1:0-5470 GCA_963757975.1 uncultured Bacteroidota bacterium | reverse complement strand
ATTCCGGTATTATATGGATGACCTGGGCAGGAACATCAGCTTACGCGTAATGGTACCTTTTTGATTTTATTACAATAAAGGCCATAAATAAAAAATAAGATGACTTCCCGGTTTTGTATTTGTGCCGGACTTGCAGTGATTATTATTTTAACTACAGGATGCAAAAAAAACCTGCAACAAAGAATCATTGATTATTATGAGAAATATAATCGTGCTGGTGCATGTACCGTTTACTTAAATGATTTAACATCCTTTGAGTGGGATGAAATGTATGTATTTGGAAGTTCGGCAAATGATGAATTTATCAGTTGTACTATTGGTTTTGAATATCATGGAAAAAAAATACAAGAAGGCTTTAGGCGTATAATATTTTCATGGGGTGTAAAGGAAATTTATGAAGAAGACTACCAGCCAAGAAGTCGCGAGAGATCCGTATTTGATTTTAGTATCATTAACGATGGCACATTAAATATCCGGCCTTATTCATTTTATCGGAAAGATGCTTTCTTTGTCATTATGAAAGAAAAAATCAAGGGAAGCTGTAAGAAATGTTTTCTGTACCTGCTAAGTCATCCGCAAAACATATAACCCATGTTTATTTTCATCATTCGTTTTTTTGATATTTTATTTTCAGGCCTTTTAACCGGAATTATGATATGTATTTGGCAAGGGGCTGATTATAAGACTAGTTCAGAAACAACCAACCTCGTAATTCATCAGGCAACTATTAATATATTTAATGATAAAATACCTTTATTAGGATTGATAATTATATTATTGTCACTGGCCGCTGCTGCCTTGCAAAATCACATAATGATTATTTTTATTCCCTTATTATTAGCTTCTCTATTGCTAATGGTTAGTAAAATTATAACCAGGTATGGTAATCATCCAATCAATAAACAGATCCAACGTTGGTCTAAAGATTTTATACCCACTAAATGGGAATACATCAATGATAAATGGCTTTCTTATCATATTTATCGAACCATACTTACGTTGATCGCATTTATCTTAATTATTTTTGCCAGCTTAATAAACTAATCTATTTTCCAGGTTCTTTATAAAAATTGCGAAAATCATCATTACTGACTCGTAGCAGATTACCATGCAATAAATTAGGATACTACCACTACCATACAAGACAACGGCAAGATTGTAAAGAAATAAAGGATAATGCCGGCGTAGGGATAAAAGATAAATTATGAGCTTACACGAATGGGCTGATTTGCTTGTGCAACAAATGAAAGAGACGGATGTGCTGCAATGGCTGGCAGTTATTTTAAGCGTCGCCGAAGTATTGCTTGCCAAATCCAATAAAATAGCACTGTATCCTGTGGGTATTGCAGGCACGCTCTTGTCGGTTTATATTTTAATACTGGCCGGCCTTTATGCGGAAAGCCTGCTGAACGGATATTATCTGGTCATGAGTGTTTATGGCTGGTGGTACTGGGTTAAAAAGAAAAATCAGCCTGCCGTAAAAATCACTTATTGTGAACGCGGGGATTGGATCAGGGTGATATGGATTGTGGTGGGAGGATTTATACTTCTCTTTATTTCGTTAAAATCTTTTACAAATTCTTCGGTTCCGGTTTGGGATGCATGGGTCAGTGCAACAGCCTGGGCAGGCATGTGGTTGCTTGCCAAAAGAAAGATCGAAAACTGGATACTTCTCAACATATCCAATCTGTTTGCTATTCCGCTGTTAGTATATAAAAAGCTGCCGCTTTTTGCAGCTCTCACTTTGTTTTTGTTTGTAGTTGCCATATTCGGATATTTCGAATGGCGAAAAATCATTCATCAGCAAAAATTGTCTTTAGCATGATTGATTTCCTTCATCCATCTGAATTTATATCCGAAGAACTCGTAAATATCATTCGAGGTACCGCCCTCGAAGCGGAAAAATTAAAACGATTGCATCCATCGCAGTTAAAAATAATTCTTGAAGAGAAATGGTTTCAACTGTTTGTGCCGAAAGTATATGGTGGTCTGGAACTCAGCCTGCCTGAAGCCCTGCGATTGGAAGAGGCGCTGGCCTGGACGGACGGATCTGTCGGATGGACGGTGACTCTCTGCGGCGGAGCGGGTTGGTTTATCGGATTTCTTGATCCTGAAATTGTTTCCCGCGTTTTCAATGGCCCAGCGGTCTGCATCGCCGGAAGCGGTAAGGCCGCCGGTACCGCTAAGAGGGCAGGAGATGGTTATGAAATAACAGGATACTGGGATCACGCCACCGGAGCCAATTACGCAACGGCATTCACCGCGAACTGCATGGTGGAAGAGGAAGGAGAACAGGCGATTCAGCCCTTCCTGTTTTTAAGGGATGAAGTCACGATACATCAAAATTGGAACAGTATGGGGATGATCGCTACGGGCAGTCATTCTTTTGAAGTATCCAGGCTCCATGTAAAAAGTAACAGGGGCTTTCATATCGGGAGTGAGTATGCGAAACTGCCGCATCCCGTGTATCAATATCCTTTTCTGGCCTTTGCTGAAACGACCCTGGCCGTGAATATGTCGGGCATGGCTATGCGCTTTCTTGACCTCTGCGCCACGTTGCCGAATTGGGTAAATGCGCTTGAGAAACTGGAGGATGCAAGAAGTAAGTTCTATGAGTCGGTACCATTACTAAAAGATATTTCACTAGCGAGCCGAATGCTGGCTTCTGCAGCCAGACAGGTGGTGAATGATCTTTATCCCTGTTGCGGACTCAGGGCCGCTGATCCCGATACCGAGATCAACCGTATCTGGCGTAACATCCACACCGCGGGTCAGCATAGTTTGCTCAATGGTTGTTCTGGTATATAAATGGAATTTTTTATTGACTAATCGCATCGAATGATTTATCCGCGGACAATCCCTGTATCAAAAACGCACATAAATAACAGGTGCCAGACAGTAAATGAATGAATATTAATTGAATATAAAATGGCATGAATATGGAGCCGTTTAACGCATGTTCAGAAACTACTTAAAAACCGCTTTCAGAAATTTACAACGTAACAAAAGTTATGCATTTATAAATGTGGCAGGTCTGGCGGTTGGCATAGCAGCCTTTCTGCTGATATTCCGGGTCATTCAGTACGAAGAAAGTTTTGATAATTTTCATCCGGATAAAGACCGTATTTACAGAGTATCTGTACATTTCAATACACCCGACGGTATCAATTTTGCCAGGGGAATCTGTTTCGCTGCCGGTAAACAGTTGCCCCTGGACTATCCCCAACTGGAACAGGTAGCTTCCATCTACGGTGCAAACGGAAATCAGCTCACCGTTCTGGATGAAAATAACCATCCTCAAAATAAATTTAAAGAGAACGGCCTGTTCTATATTGAACCACAGTTTTTCAACATCTTTCATTTTCCTTTTATAGCCGGCAATCCTAAAACCGCTTTATCAGCTCCCAATACCATTGTTTTCACACAGGAAACTGCTGAAAAATATTTCGGTGACTGGCAAAAAGCCATAGGCAGGATGATCAGGTACCAGGATGGTAAAATCTTTAAAGTCACCGGTATATTGAAAAACCCACCGGTCAATACAGATTTTCCTATACAGGTAGCGATGTCTTTCAAATCTCTCGAAAATGATACTTCCCATGATTGGGTAAGTACTTTTGGTGACCTAAACACTTATGTGAAACTTCCGCCCGGTATGTCGGCCGAAAAATTTAGCGCTTCTCTTGAATCATTCGGAGAAAAACATATACCACCTGACTATGCGAAAAAGCAGGGATTCAATCTGCAACCCCTGAATACCATTCATTTTGACAAAAGATTTGGAAATTTTAATCGTGCTACTTTCAGCAATGAACTGATCACCGCTTTGAGCCTGATAGGGATTTTTTTAGTTGTAATCGCCTGCATCAACTTCGTGAACCTGGCCACGGCGCAGGCGGTTGACCGTGCAAAAGAAGTAGGTGTGCGAAAGGTACTGGGAAGCCGCAAGCGGCAATTGGTAACGCAGTTCCTGAGTGAAAGTTTTATTGTTACGATTGCCGCTGTTGTGATTGCATTTGCAATTGCTTTCATGATATTACCTCTGTTAAATCAGTTGCTGGAAACAAAGATTAACCTGCACATAGATTTAGCCATAGCGGTTTTTTTAATAGCAGTTATTGTGCTCGTTACATTATTGTCGGGTCTTTATCCAGCCATGGTATTATCCGGGTTCAATCCCATCACTGCTTTAAAAAGCAGGTTTGCAAACACGACGGCAGGAGGTATTTCATTGAGACGTGGACTTGTCGTGCTTCAATTCATCCTGGCGGAGGCACTGATCATCTGTACGCTCATCGTTGTAAGCCAGATGAATTATTTTAAGACAGCGCAGATGGGTTTTGACAAAGAAGCAATTGTAATGATTCCCATTCCCAATGATAGTGTCAGCCAGACAAAAATGACAGCTTTAAAGACAGAACTACTTCAAATTCCGGATATCAAAAGTGTAAGTTTCAGTACATTTTCCATTTCGGATAATTCGCACTGGGGCAGTGATTTTACCTTTGACAATTCTCCAAAAGTTTCAAGTTTTAATGCAGATCTGAAATGGGCAGATGCGGATGTTTTTAAAACTTTCGGACTACAAATGTCGGCAGGAAGACCTTACCGTCCCTCCGATACCATAAGAGAATTCGTTGTCAACGAAACGATGGTTAATAAATTAGGCGTAAAAAACCCTGAACAGATTATCGGGAAAAAATTAAGTTTCTGGGACGGTCAGTTAAAAGGAGAGATTGTTGGTGTGGTCAAAGATTTTCATAGTAATTCTCTTGCAAAGCCTATGACACCTGTGGTGATGTCAACCTGGAAACAGGTATATGAATTGATGGCTGTTAAATTAGATTCCCGACAGTCAATTCGTGCGATGGCAGGTATTGAAAAAATATGGAATGCTACATATCCGGAATCAGTATATGAATATCAGTTCTTGGACGAAAAAATTGCTGATTTTTATAAACAGGGAAATCAGCTCTCACAACTTTATAAAATATTCGCCGGCATCGCCATTTTTATTTCATGCCTGGGTCTCTATGGACTTGTTTCTTTTATGGCAACACAGCGCAGGAAAGAAATTGGTATACGCAAAGTTTTGGGAGCATCAGTAGCAAATATCATTTACCTGTTCTCCCGGGAATTTACCATTCTTGTATGTATCTCCTTTTTGATAGCCGCACCACTGGCTTATTATTTTATGCATGGCTGGCTTGAAAATTTCACCTTTCGTATTTCTATCGGTTCGGGTATTTTCATCATTACAATCGTCACCTCTGTTTCCATCGCCTGGATTACAGTGGGCTACAGAGCTTTCAGGGCCGCGATGGCAAATCCGGTAACCAGCCTTCGTTCTGAATGATCCAGCACTTGCGGGACTTTCCCGCATAAGCGGGACTTTCCCGCACGTGCGGGACTGGCTAAGACAGCCTCCAAAACTGATATCTATTGTACTGCAAACACCTCGCACGTAAAA
>CAVWUD010000049.1:0-5934 GCA_963757975.1 uncultured Bacteroidota bacterium | reverse complement strand
TTAATGTCTATGTACTTGATCGTTGGTGTTTGCTAAATACCAGCGGCTCATAGGCTGTAAGAAAATTTCAGGTTTCAAAGTACTGGCTTCTTCCTTGCCTATTTTATCAAGCTTGACATTTTTTATTTCCTCAGAGACCTTCGGCATATCCTGGTTATCAGCAATCTCTATAAATAATTGGTAACCATTACTACCCCAGTCTGTAATTGCACTTTTAATTTCATCGTCCGATGAAACATACATTTCCCATGGAGCTATAAAAAAAACATCCCGGAATGAAGTATTATATGGAAGGTCTTCATAAACGCCTGTAACTTTTGCATTCAGTTTATTATCTATTGTAATAATCTTTCCAATTGGTTCGTCATTCCCAAAAAGCGATTTGGATAAAGATGCTGCAATAAAAATGGAAGAGGGATCTTTCAAACCTGATATCGTGCCTTTAATAATTTGAAGAGTAAGCATGGAAGGCGCAGCCGGTTCCATAAAATTGCCGGACTTTAATAAATTATTTCCTTTGAAAGAAAGTAGGTGGGAGTTCGTCCAGGAGGATAAGATAATATTTTTAAAATCCCTTCCATATTTAGTGCGAAGCTCAGTAGCTAATGGAATGGCGATCGCTTTATCAGTATGAACATCTCCGCTGAAAGTCTGGTGTTGCATTACCTGCGCGATGCGATCATAATGTTGATGATATTTGTTGAATGACAATTCATCTGCAATCCAGATACCGATGAGCATAGAAACGGCAATTCCAACCGCTAATCCACCAATATTTATGAAAGAAGAGGCCTTGTTTTTCAACAGGTTTCTCCAGGCGATCTTGAAATAGTTTTTTAGCATACTTGTAAAATTATTAATGCTCGTTTTTGTTCTTGCCTGATTCCATGACATATCAGACCAGAAAATTCTAAAATAGTTCCCAATAATGCCTGGAATATTTTACTAAAAATCTCACTCCGTTCTTAAATTCTTAACCGGATTGGCAAGGGCTGCTTTAATTGTCTGGAAGCCGATAGTGAGTGAAGCAATCATCAATGCCATAATACCTGCAATGATAAATATCCACCAACTGATGACGATCCTGAACTCATAGTTCTGCAGCCAGTTGTACATGATCCACCAGGCAACAGGGAAAGCAAAAAGACAGGAAATCACAACCAGTTGCAGAAAATCCTTTGACAATAAACTAGTCAGACTGGTTATACTTGCACCAAGTACTTTTAGGATACCGATTTCCTTTATTCTCCGCTCTGCCGTAAATGTGGAAAGGCCAAATAAACCAAGGCATGAAATAACGATGGCCAGAGATGCAAATATTCCGGAGACTTTACTGATTAGCTGCTCGTTAAGATACATCTCGTTAAACTGGTCGTCGACAAATTTATATTCTAAAGGATAGGCCGGATTATCCTTTTTCATTACCGCTTCAATTTTTGCCAATGCCTCAGAAGGATCCCTCGTTGGTTTTATCCTGACATATACCAGGTTTGCGTCAGACCTTTGAGGGATCCCACAAAAGAATATGACGGGGCCCGGACTTCCGTAAATATTACCATATACATAATCATCCACAACACCAACCACATTAAAATTTTTATAACCGGCGTCCTTATCTCCGCGCTTCGATTGTATGATCTTACCTATAGCTGTCCCCTTACCCAGGATTTTTTCCAATGAATTAGTAATGATGACATTCGAATTTTCAGCTCCTCCATTTGCTCCAAAATCTCTTCCTTCTGAAATATGCATGGCGGAAGTGGAAATAAATTCAGGGCTCACATTTCTGAATGCAATATCGATATCTGAATTTTCAGCCTTGCCCTCCCATCTGAATCTGTTGTCAGTATTACCACCATAAATGGTTGCATGGTCCGAGAGTGCGGCATTCTCTACGATACCGGAATGTAACAGATCCTGCTTTATCGATGCAAAATTTCCTGCGACATTCTGTTGCATGTTCAACTCAATCAGATTATCCTTATTAAATCCGAGATTCCTGTGTTTCACGAGTTGAATTTGCATATAGACAATCATCGTGCTGATAATAAAAACCAGTGATACACTGAACTGAAGCACAACCAATCCTTTTCTTATAAATACTGTGTTACCTGCCTTCAGTTTCATTCCTTTCAACACGAGGGCCGGATTAAACGAGGATAAATATAATGAAGGATAACTGCCCGCAACCAAGCCACAAATGATCGTAATGATGAGCAGGGTCAATATATGCACAGGGTTTCCCAGGTCCAATGAAAGTTGCTTTTGCATGAGCATATTAAATGCAGGTAAGGCAAGCGTCATAATGACAATTGACAAAACTGCTGCAAACATTGACATCAGCAAGGCTTCACCGATGAACTGAATGATCAGTATTTTCTTTCCTGCGCCCAGCACTTTCCGCACACCCACTTCTTTCGCACGTTTCTGACTGTTGGCAGTTGCCAGGTTCATAAAGTTGATGCAGGCAATGAGAAGGATAATCCATGCTATTGTTGAAAGGATACGGACTTCTTTTATTTGTCCTCCCCCGGTTTGTTTCCCATTATCAAATTCACTATACAAATGCCAGTCAGACATTGGGAACAGAAAAGCCTGATTTGTCTGGTCAGTCTGCCTGGCATGAATATAATTCTTCAATTGTTTATTAATCGCATTGGGGTTCGCCTTTTCATCCAACTCGACATATGTAAACGGCCCATAACTTCCCCAACTGGATTCATCATTGCCCCCTCTGGCACGATCTGCCAGGAGCGTTATTTCATACGGCGCCAGCCATTCAAATTGCAAAGTGGAATTTGCGGGAGGGTCTTTCAATACTCCGGTAACTACATATGTCTGTTTGTTATCAATGACCAGTTTTCTTCCAAGCACATTTTTATCTTCTCCAAAAAATTTCTTTGCTGTGCGTTCAGTAATGACAAGTGAGTATAGCTGAGAGAAAGCAGTTCTTGCATTGCCCTGTAAAAAAGTCAAAGTGAACATACTGAACAGGGAAGAATCCACGTATCTGCCTGATGAGTACAAAGACTTATTTTCAAAACTGAAAAGAAGCTGCACATCTTCATCGGATATTCGGGCAGTGTTTGCAATACCACGAATGTCGGACTTCAAAGATGCAGCCATCGGACGAGGCGTTGAGCCCATCGTAAATGTGTTGCCGCCAAATTTTCCATTTACCCTCACAGCATAAAGCCTGTCTTTTTTGGCATTCACATTGTCAAAAGTCATTTCATCTTCTACCCATAAAAAAATAAGACCGGCGCAGGCGATACCAATGGCCAGACCGGAAATGTTTAGAAAGCCATAGGTTTTGCTTTTCCAGAGATTACGGAAAGCTGTTTTGAAATAATTTTTTAACATACTTACCTCCTAGTTTATTCAGTTACAATAAAGTTTTAAAAAGGAAATAATCGGTGGGATGAAAGCTTCGAAAACAATGCCTGAATTTAATGAATTGATTGTCAGATAAGATTTTTGACTCACCTCATCAGGCTGTCCGTTTTCGATACATCGAGTGTACGATGCAATGAATGCCGTTCATGAGTAAATGGAGCTGGGATAATCTTTGAAATGATATCGGGACCCGCAGTATAGTTGAGCAGAATGCGTCGTTCGATAATACCTACCCCCAAATATATCTGTATGATTCGCATTGAACAGTCTCATATAAGAAAAGCGAACCTCCCAGGTGTGTACTCTTCTTCTTAGGATGGAAAATCTAATCCCGGCATCAACGACAGGTCCGAAACCCATAATTTGTTGTGTTATTGTACCATCATCATTCGCAGCAGTATAATGATTTGAATGAAAACCAAACCCTCCTCCGGCAAAATATCCAAATCTGCTAACTCCTTTTTCAAAATATTTGAAACGACTCCCTCCTTGCACTGATAACTGCGGTTGAAAGTTATAATTAAAAATCAAGGGCATATCAACCATAATTCCAAGTTTAAGATCAACGCTGTTCGAATCATCAAGCCTGGAAAAGGCCAGAGTCATTGGCGGAATAACAAATTGAAAATCCTGTGAGTGCAATTTTCTGAAACACTAATTTTATTCCAACGTACAAAATAATAAGTGAAGATGAAGTTAAGTTTAAACGTCTAAGGGTAAACCATTATGAGTGTCCGGATTCAATTCAATTTAAAAAATAATATCACTATCTTGTTTAGTTACCAAATAAATATCCTATTCAGCCTGGGTTCTTTTCGCCAGCGTTACTTTAATTTGGTTTATCTGGAATAAGAACGATCAAAAACATAAAATGGAAGCAGCAACAAACCTGTCGATTGGGGACGTATTTAATATTAAGCAGATAAAAAATGAAGAAACATCTTATTATTTTCTCAGAATAATCGGTATAAACGGAGACTCTATTGTTGCCATTCATAATAATCTATATTACAGTGAGTTTATAAACCACTTAGATAAAGATGATTATTTTGTAAAAGATGATACCGTTATATATAAAAGAAAAAGGTTGAAAGAAATGCTCGAAAATGATGAGATATTTTCAGTAACGCGTAACTATTGCGATGGCGATGGTTTTAATAGAATTAAATAAATTACAGTTATTATCTTTTTTAATATTCCTTAATTAAAACCTCTGTTGGAATATTTAATGAGCTATTTAGCTTCCTTATCATATCAAGAGATAATTTTCTTTTTTTGCTCATGATTTCGCTTACCCTGCTTTTAAATCCGATTACTTTAACCAAATCTGTCTGATTATAGCCAAGTTGATCCATCCTGAATTTGATTGCCTCAATAGGATCCGGGAAATCAATTGGATAATGTGCCGATTCATATTTTTCTATCAACATTCCCAGAATTTCAAGTTCATCCCCTTCTGGGGTGCCAGGTTTGGAATCAAAGATCTTTTCAAGCCTTGTCATGGCAAGGTTGTAATCTTTCTTAGATTTTAGAGGTTTGATTTTCATATTTTAAATTTTATTCGCATCAATCTTGTCATACTGTGAATGGGAGCCGATAAATCTTATCCATACCATTCCATAATCATAATTAATCCTGACAATCAACCTATAATGATTTCCCTTTATATTAAATACAACCCGATTGTTTTCAAGTATGCTTGCTGAAGGGTATTGTTTTTTGATAGTTTTAGGCGTTGTCCATTTTGATTTTTCAGCTTCACGGTACCATGATTTTAACTGTTGCTCGCAATCAGGATATATCCGCCAAAAATCTCTCAGACATTTCTTAGCAATAACTCTCAAAACAGTCCGATTATTATGTAAAGGTATAAAGAAGTTACCAAAATGGGAACTTTAATTTAAATAAACTTAGTCATTAATTCCAGGAATCCACAATTCATTGAATATCCGATGATATTTACATATTAAGTTGTTATAAAAAACCCTATCCAAAAGAGTGAAATAACCCGCTACCTTACTTTATTTGAAGTCTTACTAAAAGAATGCCTTTATCACTAATGGTCATCGATAATTACGTATTTACAATTTATCATTTAATTTGTAATATGCATTCATTAGGGATGTCCTTCCATATCCCGCCATCATTTCAGGTATAAATTCATCATTTTGAAAATAAAATATTGGCAGTTTCTGTTGTTTCTGGCAATCATTCTCCAAGGTTGTGCGACATATCATCTTACTACCAAGAGCCTGGTAGACCAGTTTGCCAACAGCAATACCGAAAAAAAGAAAATTCTGCTACCTGTACCGCCTTATGTATTTTTTATTGACCCGGTTTCTGGTAATGATTTAAAAACTTTAAAATGCCTTGACAGCAAGGGGAATGAAAAAATCATTACCATAACCAACCGGACGGGTATTCGCATCACCAGAGTGGATAATTCGAGAACCACATTTTATATTAATACCCTTTTACTAAAAGACAGTTCTATTACCGGCAGTAAAACTCATTTTTTTAATATGCCTATTAAGCCAA
>CAVWUD010000048.1:0-145857 GCA_963757975.1 uncultured Bacteroidota bacterium | reverse complement strand
GGATTTGGTAGTAGGAGATATCCACGCCCTCCTTTCATCCTGAATTCATTAGAAAAATTTCGTTTGCGGGGTTGAGTTTGCCGCTTCCGTTATTTACAGAGTCAGAATCATGATAAGCAATCCCCTCTCCGCCTTCATTATAATATTCAAATTCTATCCGTCCGGGCGCCTCCTGCATTTTATTCTGGCAGGGCTCTCCCTTATTTTGGATTTTTCCACTTGTTCTACAGGAAAGCAGACATAAAAGAAGAAGATGTAGTAAATATTTATGCGTTTGATATACACAAAAATGGAAGATAACAAAAATCGCGTGAGACTAATATGCGGAATGTAATAATCAGGTAAATTTCGTGCGATATTTCTACAGGTAGTCATTTAATTTTATCTTAGTATAAATTAAAATTACATGAAAGCCACAAAAATTGCTTACTGGATATTCACCATCTTACTCGTCGTACTCATGTTATTCTCCGCCGTTGCAAGTCTAAGGCCAATACCGGATGGGATTCCCCATGATGAAACAATTAGGATACCCCTATAATGTACTTACACTATTAAGTGTTGCAAAAATTCTCGGTGTGATTGCGATACTTGTTTCCCGGGTTTCCCCGGTTAAAGGAATGGGCCTATGCCGGATTTACGTTCGACCTGATCGGCGCCATCTTTGCCAGCCTGGCTGCGGGTTTCACTATTGGCCAGACAGTTCCCATATTCGTCGGCCTCGTTTTCATTTTCGGATCCTATATATTTTATCACAGGTTGAAGGGCTGAAATTAAGAACGGCCACCTTTCAGCAGCCGTCCATTAATTCTTTTGTCGTACGTCAATCTTCGGTTTTCAGGATTTTCGGATTCCTGGTTTTTTTCGGATTTTGGATTCTCGGTTCGGTTTTTCCTGGATTTAGATTTTCGGTTTCAAAGGATCGGATCAGTTGTGCGCTTCAACAATGTAAAGATGCAAATCATTTTCCCCTTCCCATAACCTATTCGGCGGGGGTGCAAAAGCTTCGATTTTTGGCCAATATGGCAGATTTATATTCGGCACTTTTTATAATATTCGTAAATCTGCAGGGGACCTCGTGTAAGTATTTATTTTTCCCATAATGGGACACCCTGTCATGCCTGGCGAGGGCCCTATTTCATTTACAATTAAGGAAATAACAGAAGAAATAATTCGTTTTATACCTGGATTTATAACCCATTAATCCCGATTTTGAACAGGCTTCGCCGTTTGAAAAGCTAAAGCATTCGCATCCTTTAACAGGCGGGTATATTAACAAATGATTTATTATTTCCGATTGCGTATATATGTAACCGTTAGTAATTTAGTAATCCAAATAAAATCCATGTTTATGAAAAGAGTGCTTTTAGTTTTGATCGCAGCAGGAAGCGCGATGTTTGCCAGCGCCCAGATTCAGTTTGGCGTTAAGGCCGGGTATAATTTGTCCAATGTTACGTTTTCCCCGCTCCGGCAGGTTTCAGCTCGAAATCGGATTTCAACGCGGGTATCGTGGCTTCGATTCCTCTGATAGCCGGTTGTTCCCTGCAGCCAGAAATCATGTATTCAGGTCAGGGTGCCAGTTTCAATGATTCCTTTGCAACCGGAAAATTGAATTACGGCTACCTGAACGTGCCGGTACTTTTCAAATACCAACTTTCCTCAGGTCTTTTTCTTGAAACCGGTCCGCAGGTTGGATTTTTACTAAGTGCCAAAGAAACTGCAGATGGTCAGTCAGGAGATGAGAAAAGCAATACCCAGTCCATTGATTTCGCATGGGCATTCGGTCTTGGCTTCAAACTCCCCCTGGGACTTGGAATTGATGCCCGATATAATCTTGGTATGACCAATCTTGCCAAAGGTGATTTCAGCAGTGATGGAACAACGGCCAAGAACAGTGTGTTCCAGTTCGGGCTGTTTTTTATGTTTCCTAAATAATAAATCATTTTAATTGATTGTTGAAGCCGTCTCTGAAAAGGGGCGGCTTTTTTAAGCTCGGTGAATCTATTGGCAGGAATCTCATTTTCGCTATAACTAAATCTGCTTTCTCAAATATTAAAATGTAACAATATTTTATTCTCGTTTGTTTAGTGCCGTTAGTGATTGTTATTCGCCTTGAAAAAAAGGATGAATATTAGCAGCTTAGTAAATCGCAGACTATCCGGATATAATATCCGAAAAGAAGGTAATGTCGAAGGCGAGGCGTACCGCTTCGGTATTTGAAGAGTGACCGATTTTTGAGGCGTCGATTGGAATATGTAAACGCGCGCCATTTTTCTTTATCAGGCTCCAGGTAATATGATATACGTTCTCCGGAAAAGCGAAGCTATATACACGGAGATGGATCTCTGTCATCTGCGCACCTGCAGGTAGCCAGATATCGTGGTGCCAGTCCCCGTTGTCGGAGAAGCGCATATCCACATCATCGTTGAGTTCTGTTTTTTCCATGAGTTATTGCATTTGCTCCCGCGAAAAGGAAAGTTTCATTCCGGTTACCACTGGTCTTTTCAGCACCATCCGGCAGGCCTTTGAAATTTCATTCACAGCATGATCAAACAACTTCGCATTTTCCAGCATCGCATTGGGAATGATGATCGTAGGAATATTTTTCTCCAGAGAGAAGACTGTTCTTGTGAGGTCGGTCATGATCTGACTCCGGCTGTTATGATAGGGTCCGTTGATTTCAATATATAATTTCCCCGGCAAAGCAATATCCACGTGCTTATGACCATCCCAATACTCCAGTGCAACCGGAAAATTTCGGGATTTCAGGGCAAGATATAAATCGATTGTCAGCGCCGTTGCGCCTGATTCTTCAAATCTCAACTGGTCTTTCATACAAAGGGAATGTCCGTAAATTCTTCGGGAGAAAAGATAAACGCCGCGCGATAAGGGCTGGCCGCATTCAAGGCAACAGGGAATCGTTTTCATAGATCGGGTTTTTTGTAACTCAAGTTCCGCAAAACCCTTTTTTTGAAGGCATTTTTTCGCCCAACAGCACTAAAATTCAGGTGAGTGGCGGCTATGATTCGATGAAAATCAGGCTTCAGGGTTCTGTGATGGAGATCAAATTTATGGGCTGCCCCAACTGGCAAATCATCAAAGCCTCCTGGGTTTTATTGTAGGTAAATGTGACATGCAGGCCATCCTTCTTTATAACCAGAAAAGAATCAAGATTGTGCGGCTCAAACAAGGTACTATCAGAGGCAAGGATCAACCATCCCCCGCAGGTGGTATCCGAACCCGTCAGCGTCCCCGTTCCGCTGAATGTTGGAGTTGTGTTCGATTTTTTGCAGCAGGTGATCAGAATGAAAAAGGCAGATAAGATCAAAAGGCGGGGCATAGTTATACATTATTTATACAAGACAAAGACTTTCCGACTTTAGTTGTCAGGAGATGAAAAAATTCGATTAATTCGCCAGGGACCTTCAGCATGAATCCTTAAGGAGCCAATATCGTTGTATTTTCATTTTATATGTACGCTTTTGAAATAAAAACTGTTCAAATCCGAACAGTTTTTCAACAGACTATTTTTTAAAAGTATCATCTATAAGCAGTTTCGCATTTGGCATAACTGTTGACAGTCACCGGTATATGATTAAATCTTATTTAAAAACCGCCTGGCGAAACGTGCTGAAAAATAAAATGTTTTCGTCCATAAACGTTATCGGCCTGTCGGTCGGATTAACCTGTTGCATGCTGATAACATTGTACATTTTAAATGAGACCAGCTACGATGATTATCAAATAAATGCTGACAATATTTATCAGTTAGGAACTGAGTTTGTAAATATTGGAAACTTTTCGAAATTACCAAACACGCCGGCCGCCATGGGTGAAACAATGAAACATGTTTTTCCCGAAATTAATCTGACCACCAGGCTTGCTCCACTGTTTGCAGAAGACAAAACACTTTTACAGTATAATGATAAAAGCGGGGAAATAAAATCTTTTTACGAAACCAAAGGCTATTTAGCAGACTCCACTTTCTTTCGCATGTTCACTTATCATTTTGTTGAAGGCAACCCTGAAAAAGCATTAAGTAATCCGAATACAATTGTATTAAACGAGGAAATAGCAAAGAAAATATTTGGTGAACAGCCAGCACTCAATAAGGTACTGCATATAAGCAGCAGTACAAATGGTGACCATGATTTTTTAGTAACCGGTGCTTTCAAACCCATCAATAAACCTTCGCATATCGATGGCCGGTTTTTCATGAGCATGATGGGGGGAAGCGTCGCAGATTTTATTAAACGGCAAGGCGATGATCTTGCAACCAATAATCTATATTATACTTATCTGCAACTAAAAAGCGGGTCTGATGCTAAAAAACTTGAAGCGAAGTTTCCGCAGTTTATACAACAATATGCAGGTAAGAAATTGAAAGCTTTCGGATTTGATAAAAAGCAATTTTTAGTACCCCTGAAGAAAATTCATCTGGATGAAGATGTAAAAAGCAATATTTCAAATGGCGGCAGTGTGGCCTATTTATACATACTTGCTTCTATAGCTTTATTTACATTGCTGATCGCCTGCATCAACTTTATGAATCTTGCCACGGCGCAATCGGCAAAACGTTCTTCAGAAGTAGGAATAAGAAAAGTATTGGGTGCAGAAAAAGGCTTATTGATAGCACAATTTCTTGGCGAAGCTGTTCTGATGAGCCTGTTCGCACTATTGCTTGCATTTGTATTCACTATATTGTTATTGCCTTCATTTAATACTATTTCCGGAAAACAACTCTCATTTTCTTTTTCAAACAATCTGCTGCTAATAGTTGCATTCATTGTTTTGTCAATCATTACCGGTCTGATTGCAGGAAGCTATCCGGCATTTTATTTATCTTCTTTTAATCCCTCAAAGGTTTTAAAAGGCAAGTTTTCAAACTCTCTGGCAGCTGTTTCGTTAAGAAAGGTCCTGGTGGTTTTTCAATTTGTTGTTGCTATCGTGCTGATCGTAGCTTCTGTAATTATTTCCAATCAAATGAAATACCTGCGTTCAGCCGATCTGGGTTTCGATAAAGATCAGCAGGTTATTGTTCCATTGCGCAGCGGGAAAGCAAAAAGCATGTATACGTCTTTTAAGAATGAATTATTAAAAAAAGCCGGAATCGCCAACGCAGGCGCATCGCTTTATTATCCTGGCATAGCCAATTTGTCGGACAACCTGTTTTTTAAAGACGGTGAAAATATGCAGCAGGCAAGAGATGTGAAGACAAATTATATCGATACGCGTTATTTGCAAACGCTGAATATAAAGCCTGTCGCAGGAAGGTTATTTTCGGATGAATATTATGCAGCAGATACGCTGGGAACGATCGTTTTAAATGAAACTGCCGTTAAGTTATTTGGATTTGCCAATCCAACCCAGGCGGTGAATCAAAAACTTCATTTCAATTATAATGACAGTACGTACAATTTTACGGTGATAGGTGTGGTAAAAGATTTTCATTATGAAGATTTGCATCTGCCCATAGGACCTTTTGGATTTCAGCTCAACACTCCGCCTTTGTTTAATTATATGATTGTGCATACAAGGTCTGGCAATATACAATCTGCCTTACAAACCATTCAAACTGCATGGCAGAATATAAATGCCGGCGAGCCTTTTGATTATAGTTTTCTGGATAAGGATTTTCAGAAAAATTATGATGCAGAAACCAGGCTTTCGTCCATAGTGGGAGATTTCACTATTGTGGCCATTCTTATTTCCTGTTTGGGTTTATTTGGGTTGGCAACATTCAGTGCTGAGCAACGCATAAAAGAAATCGGAGTTCGCAAAGTATTAGGCGCAAGCATAACCAATATTGTTGCGTTACTATCAACAGATTTTTTGAAGCTTGTCGTTATTGCTGCGGTGATTGCTTCACCCCTTGCCTGGCTTGTGATGAATAAATGGCTGGAAAGTTTTGCCTATCGTACAACGATAAGCTGGGTTGTATTTGCCATTACCACATTAATTGCCTTGTTTATTGCATTATTTACCATCAGTTTCCAGGCAATTAAAGCGGCGGTAGCCAATCCCATAAAATCTTTAAGAACGGAATAGTAAGCTTTGGTTCGGTTGGCTATTCAGCTTGTACTACCTAACCAGGATATTTAATCCTTCAAAAAACGGGGCCGTCCCGGCACGGCCCCGAACCAGAGAATCCAGGATGAGTGACTGGTTATAAAATATTCACAACGCCTGTATACAGACTGTCGGAAATTTTTTTGCGGTCGGCCGACATAAACCCGATATAGGTTTGTACCGGTTTCCCGCTGAATGTTGGAACATCCAAAGTAAAGGTTCCCGCGTTTCGCGCGGCAGCCTGTTGTTTTTGAATCCAACGTTTCTTTTCTTCGTTGTAAGCGGCAACAAAGACCATATCCGAGATCAGTTCATTTTCACCATCGCTGTTATCAGTCCAGGTGAAAACCAACTTACCCGCAGCGGTAGAAGCAGCTGCCGGCGCATCGGCATTCAGCAATGAACCTTCACTCAAAAGCACTTTCGCATAATCGATTGCGAAATCCGGAAATACACCGGTAACCGCATCTTTATTTTTTGAAAATGCCATGTTGTGGCCTGACATGTCTGCGGCGGCAGATTTTTTATACGTCAGATTCAGCAATGTCCTGATTGGCTTCAGGAATGCAATGATCAGCGCAAATTTCGCCTGTTGTTCAAGCTGCAGTTGTGTGGAAGGTTTTGTTCTCTTGCGCGGTGGTCTGCTTTTTACCACCGACTTGCCCTTCCACTTACTTCCTACAGCCGTACCCAGGATACCTTTAAAGCCTCCCAGATATCCTTTTTCAATTGTTCCCATTAGTATGGATTTTTAATTGTGAAAAAAATGATTGTCTTGTTATCAGTAAAGTTTAGGCGTTGCCTCCGGCAGAAATCTTTAGGTTCATGTATTGGCGCCAACCCGCTGCTCCCACCGAATCCGTAAACTTTGCTGACTTCACAAATATGCTATCAAGAAAAAATGAAATATCAGAGTCTGTACAGAGGCTCTGATAAATATTTTTATTTTTTTGGTGAATCCGGTAACGCATAAATGGCCTGAAATGGCGACAGGACTGCGTTCTACATGAGTTCTACATGAATTTTACCAGCAACCTGGATTTTCAGTCAATTTGTTGCAGAGTTGTTGCTGGATTGTTGCTGAGTTGTTGCTGAATCCTTTTAGAGTTCTTTTAGAACTCTTTTAGAACTCTTTTAGAAACTGACAGCAACTTTAGAGGAATCTATGGGGATTTTATAGCAAATTCAGAGTCTGGCAAAAATCAAACTGCCATTTAATGCTCTTCTACTAAAATATTTCTACTAATAATATTTTCGATTCAATTCACTGTTCCTCAGAATTTTAACGCCATTCCTTTTCATTCATTCAGCCATTTTTTAAAAATAAATTTATCAGAGCCTCTGTTCACACTCTGCTATTTTGGAAAAACACAACAGCATATTTGCTCTGTCGCAGGAAATAAAAATTAAACCTCCTGTGAAAACCGATGCAAGCTAAAAGCTCAAGCTAAAATCAAAGTTAAAGCCCGTTGAGCTAGTGATCGGCCAGGTCCCTGTCTTACGCCCCGTAAGGCGGGATGGGACTTTTTAAAAATTTGAATTATGGAACTGGAGCTTATCAGGAAATATTTTTTAGAAGGAACCAATGGAAAAATTCTTTACCAGGATCGTTTGATTACGTACACCATCGAACTTCCATGGAAGAATAACCAGGCGCGGGTTTCGTGCATCCCCGAAGGAAAATATGAACTGGTAAAAAGATGGAGCCTGAAATTTGGTCGTCATTTACAGATCATGGATGTGCCCGGCCGGGAATTAATTCTCATTCATCCTGCCAATGAGGCGTTGCGCGAACTGAAAGGCTGTATTGCTCCTGTGCTTTTAATAACCGGTGCCGGAAAAGGAATCCGTTCCCGGATGGCCTGAACAAGTTGACCAGTCTGGGATTGTGCCCTGGACCGGCACGAACAAATATTCATAACAATTAAAAAAAACAATTATGAATTTGATTGAAAGGGCCGTGTCACCCACGCCCACGTTCTTTCAAAAGCTGAGAAATATCGGGTTGGCCCTGGCAGCGATTAGCGCAGCCATCATCGCCACACCCGTTGCCTTACCCGCGATCATCAAAACCATCGCAGGTTACTTAGCTGTTGCCGGAACCGTGCTCAGTGGAGTGAGTCAGGTCACCACTACCGGAGATTAGTCCCGAGAATTCGGGACTAATCCCGCGAATGCGGGATTAATAAACCCCCTGTCCCGCCAATGGCGGGAGGGGGGTTATTTGTGCAAGTAGCCAGAGAAAATATGGTCGGTGACATAAACAGCTACTGATTGTTGTGGCGCTCAAGGTAATCCCCTGCTTCCCGAAAAGCTTTTTGGCAAATATCATTAACAACCGTAATTTTTCCCTTTATGGTTTTGTTTAGTTTTTGAGTCCCGGCGTTTATTTCAATATAATCAAGGTAATGATCCAGGGTCCTGTTAAGACCCATAAATGCAACGGAAGTTTTTAAATTATGCGCAACATGCGTCAGTCCGGCATAGTTTTCTTTTTCGAACTCTTCTTTCATTTTGGCAAGCTCATCAGGAACCTGTTGAAGGAATTGCTTTATCATACTTGTTTCGAAACTGGCACTTCCTCCTGAAACCTCTTTGAGATAATCTAAGTTTAGCAACTCACCGTTGAGGGCTTGTACATTATCATTTATACTTTTTAATTCTGTCTTTCCATCAGAATTCAGAATATTATTTATGATTCCCAATAATTCATTTTCCCTGATTGGCTTAGAAATATATTCATTCATACCATAACTTAAACATTTCTCTTTCTCTCCCGCCATCGCGTGCGCTGTCATAGCAATTATCGGAATATTCAAACCCAATTCATTTCTTATTTTCATAGTAGTTGTATAACCATCCATCACGGGCATCTGAATATCCATCAGTATGAGTCTGTAATCATTTCGTTGCAATGATTCAATAGCTTCTTTTCCGTTATTTACGATGTCAAAATCAAGGTTCCAATAAGAAAGTAAATGTCTCATCAGATTTTGATTCATTGCATTATCCTCTGCTACCAGAATCTTTGAATGGTCACCGGTTAATATTTCATTTTTTGAAAATACTTTCAGATCATCCTGCGCGGTTATTTCTTTTGGTATTGTGTAGGGAATAGTGAATATAAATTCAGTACCCTTATTTAGTTCACTGTTTACATGAATAGATCCGTTTTGTAATTCGACCAGTTGTTTTACAATGGTCAGGCCCAGACCCGTACCACCATATTTACGTGTTGTGTCTTCATCAGCCTGCTGAAAGCGTTCAAATATTACTTCCATTTTATGGGAAGGGATACCTATCCCCGTATCTTTTACAGAAAAGGAAATTTCAATACCGGCTTCTGTTTTCTTAGCCGTTGTTACATTTATCTCTATTCCCCCATTGTCAGTAAACTTTATGGCGTTATTTACCAGATTCACAAGAATCTGCGTCAGGCGTGTTGCATCTCCGATCAATAAATCGGGTATTGAATATTCAATATTGACCGTAAGGCTGAGATCCTTCGGCTGAATCTTTGTAGCAAACATGGTTTTCAAAGAATGCAGTAGTTCACGCAAGCTGAAAGGATTCGATTCAATCCGCATCATGCCGGCTTCTATTTTGGAGAAATCGAGTATGTCGTTAATAATTTCCAGCAGACTTTCACCCGAATGTTGAATAGAACGGACAAATTCTATTGACTTCTCATTTAATGGCTCTTTCTGTAACAAATTCGTAAAACCAAGAATTGCGTTCATCGGCGTTCTGATTTCATGGCTCATATTGGCCATAAAGTTTTCCTTGATAATTCCGGCCTCCCTTACTTTTTTTTCGGATTCATTTAATTGTTCATATAGTTGCTGTTGACGTTTTATTCGCTTGGTGATATATCCAAAAGTAAAAATAGATGCCAGCACGGCAGTAATTGCCAGAATCAATCCCCATTCCCTGGCCCTTTTACCGCTTTTATTTGCATCAACTGCCAGCTTTGTCAGATATCGTTGCCGGGGTTTATTTAATAAATCAATGACATGCACAATATTCCCCATTACATAGGTTTTCTTCCGACTCATATAAGTTGCGATGGCTGCCGATTGTCCCTTTGAAAATAACGTGTCCAGAATGATATGTCCATACTCCAGTTTTAATTCAATAAGAGAATCCAGTTCCTGCACAAGTCTTCCTGTGCTGTCGGTCAATACAAGGGGTCGTAATTTCGCCAGGGCCGCCCTTACATTTTTTTCATTGTTCTTTATATCTTCCACAAAACTGGAGTCTTTATTGAAAACAGTCCGGTATATATGACTCTCGATAAACAGCATGTCTGTCTCCAGTTTCTGCGTTTCACCAAAAATCTTGAACTCACGGATAAGTGACTCATTACCTTCCGTAAGCTTATTGATATTGTTATTGGAATTGTATTGAAGAAATACGACAAGGATAATCGTAGTGATAAAAATAGCCAGCAAATAAAGCATAAATCTGTTGTTACGCATATATCAATTGCTTTATTGCATTTTCTTCCATCCGGCCCATTAAGTTTCAAAGATAATTATTAAGTTTTATCAGGTCTGTTGTCTGAAGGCTGTTTTATATAATTGCTCAAAAGACAAGCGAGCACAAGAATACTTGTCATCATCCCAACAAAGTCCAGTATAATTAACCAGGGATTGCTGTTCATATCAAGCATTTGCAGAAAAAGATAAGACAGGCAGACTAATAAACCAGTGTCAATTAAAAATAATATTACAAACAGAGTCTTCATAATTCCCATGTAAAGTTATATGTACAAAAAAACGAGGGATAACACCAATCGCCCAATGGGCGGTATCTATAGCCGAACCCGGGAAATTTTATTATTTTTAGAATATGAATGCACTGATTATTGACGACAATAAAATGTCGAGAATGTCATTAAGTCAATTAGCAGGTCGAATTGGTGACCTGACAATTGTTGGCGAATGTTCGGGTGCTATGGAGGCTTACAACCTGCTTCTCTCCGAACCTGTAGATCTTCTTTTACTCGATATTGAAATGCCAGGCATGACGGGTTTGGAGCTAACCAGGAACCTGGTAAACAAACGCCCCGTTATCATTTTTATCACTTCTAAAAAAGAGTATGCAGCGGACGCTTTTGATTTGAATGTAGTTGATTATATTATCAAACCGGTATCAGATTCCCGGTTTATTCAGGCCATAGATAAGGCAAGGGAAATATTAAATAGCAATCTGGAGGAAGTGAAAGTAAAGGAAGACGAATTTATTTTTATTCGTGATTCCAATATTATCCGGAGACTTAAACTGGATGACATTTTATTTGCTGAGGCAATGGGCGATTATGTGAAACTTTTCACACCGGAAAAGTTTTATGCCATACATACAACTTTAAAGGCAGTTGAAGAAAGGTTACCGGCATCCAGGTTCCTCAGGGTACACCGTTCATACCTGGTAGCGATCAATAAAATTGACAGCGTGGAAGGGGGTGTATTAATAATCAACAGAAAACCTTTACCTGTAGCCGATGCATACCGGTCTGCCTTAAACAAGAGATTGAGAATCATTTAAAGTTATCGTTATTCCAAACATACCTGGAAGTACTGACCACCCTGGCTGGGCCCTGGTGGTCAGGAGCATTCCATCACAATTAGATCGCAGTAAAGAAACTGACTTCACCGGATAAGTCAACTTCTAATACGATTGCATTATTTTCGCCCTTTAATTCAACAAAATAATTACTGCTTTTATCGATTGGATTTCCATATAAAGTCATATACGAATCATTGTTGTAGTATGATTCATTGTCACTGTTCACATTAAATCTGAGAACATCAGTGACTTTATAATCCCTGTATTTATCCAAAATCTTAATTTGTGCAGCCGCAGGTAAATCATGAAATGGAACCTTGATGGTAGACCCTACCAGCTGGTTATTATAATCATAATAAGCTTTTATCTGATTTCCGTCCTGATTAAAGTTCACTTCGTTGAAGTCTTTCGTTCTCTCAAAACTAATATTCGAAGCATTGGGAAAATCTGAAGTAAACTGGTTCCTCACGGTTTCACTGACAGCATCCTGATTTATTTCTCTTCCTTCCTTTGGAGTATTGTCATCTGTATTATACTGCGCAAAAGCTGTAGTAAATGTAGTAACAACTACAATACCTGTTACTAAAAAAATCTTTTTCATAAATTCTGATTTAATGTTTAAAAATTAATTATAGTGCTAAGTTATATTCTGCCGGAAGTTCTTAAGTGTGAGAATCGTTCAAAAGGCGAAAAGTATAGTCAGGGGCCTGAAGTCAGATGTCAGAATAGCGGCCAGGATCGCAAATCGTTCAATGGGCATTATGAAATTATAAAACTAAATTCTATGAATCATGAAGGTTTGGGTCGGTTCGGCGACTGAATTCGCCTGTTCAACGATATGTACTTTCCCCGGATTAAAGCTCTTTTTAGTTTTGAGTTTGATAATTTATTAAACTCAATTTTTATGAAGAAAGTACTTGTTTACAGCATGCTGTTTCTTGCTATCATAGCGGTTAGCAGTTTTAAATCCCATCCAAACCATCCTCCCAAATCTGCGCTGAAACTTCCCGGAGGATTTCAGGTTGAAGTGATCGCGGATAATCTGGGAACTGCCAGGCATCTTGCAGTAACGCAAAATGGTATTATATATGTAAAACTTGGAAAACTGAAAAATGGGAAAGGCATTATTGTTCTCCGGGACATCAATGGTGATGGGATCATGGATAATCAAACCGGATTTGGAAACTACATTGGTACAGGCATCTATATTAAAGATGGCTGGCTGTATGCTTCATCAAATACAGATGTATACCGTTACAAGCTGAATGAAAAAGGGGAAGTAACAGATACGGCAAATGCAGAAAAAATTGTAACAGGACTTCTTGACCGGCGTGAACACAATTCCAAATCCATTGTACTTGACAATAATGGAAACCTGTATGTGAATATTGGCGCTTATTCGAACGCATGCCAGTTACAGGATCGCGCCCAGGGTTCACCTGGAATCAATCCATGTCCTATATTGGATTCTGCTGCCGGGATATGGCAGTTCAGAGTTGATAAAACCGGACAGACTTATGCAGACGGAGTCCATTATGCAACAGGTCTGCGAAATGTAGTAGGTCTGGATTGGAACACAGATATGGATCAGCTTTTTGTAATGCAACATGGCAGGGATCAGCTTTTTCAACTCGATCCAAATCTCTATGATGCGAAGCAGGGAGCGGAATTACCAGCCGAGACCATGTATGCTCTGCATAAAGGTGATAATGGTGGCTGGCCTTATGTTTATTATGATCAGTTTCAAAAGAAAAAAATTGTAGCACCTGAATATGGAGGAGACGGTAAGAAAACCGGTGGTGAAAATGCTGTAGACCCAATTGCTGCTTATCCGGGACATATGGCACCTGACGGACTTTTATTTTATACCGGAACTATGTTTCCGGAAAAATATCGTCATGGCGCATTTATCGCATTTCATGGATCATGGAACAGGGCTCCTGAAAAACAAAAAGGATATTTCGTGGTTTTTCAACCATTTAAAAATGGCAAACCTGACGGGAACTGGGAAGTCTTCGCAGACAATTTCGCGGGATCAGATAATATCAGTTCTCCCGGACAAGCATTGCATCGGCCCTGTGGTCTTGCACAGGGACCTGATGGATCGCTGTATGTTTCCGATGATGCAAAAGGAACTATTTACAGAATCACTTACGATGCCAGATAAATCATAAAAGATATCACAAAAAACATATCCATGAAAAGCAAGGTAGTAGTGGTTATCATGATGCTCAGCGCAGGGATGGTTTGCATGAAAACGGGCACCTCCCTGGCCGAAGCATCTTTAAACAATCCTGTTCCGGGTTCCATTCAGCGGGGTCAAAAAATTTATATGAATAAATGCCTGACCTGCCACCAGGCCGATGCAGGAGGGGTACCAGGTATGACTCCGCCTCTTCAGAAAAGCCCGTATGTGCAGGGCCCTTCAGTAAAACTTATCGGAATTGTTTTGAATGGCCTGAATGATGGTGTAGAGATTGATGGTGAAATTTATTCGAATCCGATGCCCCCGTTCGGCACAGTATTAAAAGATCAGGAAATTGCAGATGTACTTACTTTCCTGCGCAGTCATTTCGGAAATAAGGCAGGACCCATTACATTAGCGCAGGTTACGAAGATCAGACAGGGGATGAAAAAATAAGCTATGGGTTATGAGATATGAGATATGGATTTTTAAGTTAAGATATATAATTGATGTGTCGAACAACACATATCTCATAACTCATATCTCATATCACATATTTCATATCTCATTTTTCATAAATCATAAAACATAAATCATGAACATCGGTTGGATAGGTCTCGGGAATATGGGCAACCCTATGTCGCAACGGTTGATTAAAGCAGGTTATACCGTAACCGTTTTCAATCGCAGCAACGCTAAGGAAGAAGTATTGAAACAAATGGGAGCCGCCGTTGCGTCTTTCTCCTCGGGCATTAGTGGAAAAATCAGATGTAATAATTATCATGGTTACCGATGATCATGCTATCCGGGAGATTTTTACCGGAGATAATGGACTTCTTGGTACGAAAGCAACCGGTAAAATTATCATTAATATGAGTACAGTATCACCCGGCATAAGCAAAGAAATGGCATCCTTATGCAGTCAGGAAAGTAACGAATATCTGGATGCTCCAGTGTCAGGAAGTGTGAAACAGGCGGAAGAAGGGCAATTAGTTATCATGGTGGGTGGCACAGAAACAATCCTGGAAAAAGTTAATCCAATATTTGAACATCTGGGAAAGCTGACGATGCTTGCAGGCAGTACAGGCGCTGGTAATGCAGCTAAACTTGCCATCAATATATTGCTGGCGTTTCATGCACAGGGACTCGCCGAAGCTGTTATTTTTGCGCGACAGAACGAAATCAAAACTGAAGACCTGATTACATTAATTAATAACAGCGCATTGGGGAATCCATTCTCTAAAATAAAAGGAGATGCTATTCTTCAAAATAATTATAAAGCTGCCTTTGCGTTGAAACATATTGCAAAGGATTTGCGTCTGGCAAAAGAAAAAGGGCTGAAAACGCCAATGGCTGAGATAGCATTTAAAACATTTCAAGAAGCTGAGCCGGCTTTGGGAGAAGAAGATATAATTGCTATTATAAAACATATCAGTCCGGTTAATCAGGATTCTTGAGAAGTATCTCCGATTTAGAAATTCTCTAACTGCTGAGCCAACAATATTAGTCCCTTAGGGCTGCTGCCTGAATATTTTCGATAGCATGGCATATAATTCCGGATGTTTTTGTTTGAATTGTTTGGGCTTCTCAAAAAAATATTCCGATGCAACAGCGAAAAACTCGGCGTTATTTTTCGTACCATATATATTGATAT
Organism: uncultured Bacteroidota bacterium; assembly: GCA_963757975.1. Taxonomy (GTDB): domain Bacteria; phylum Bacteroidota; class Bacteroidia; order Chitinophagales; family Chitinophagaceae; genus Puia. The sequence goes on along the minus strand of CAVWUD010000048.1, from coordinate 130,381 downwards.
CAGACCTGGCTTCTTTGATTTTGCTAATATTTTCTGCCATCATCTTTAACCAGGGAATGGCATAGGCTTTGTTCAACAGAGCTTCCGGCATTCCATCCACTTCGCCGTCTTCTTTATCCAGCAAATGAACAAATTCATGTATACCCGTATTTTTCGTTCCTCCTGAAATACTAAATCCTCTATAAAGATCAGGCTTGGACAAAATCATCTGCATCTGCATCGCCCCTGTTCCCACCATGCCCAGGACGTCACGGCCTTCACCCGATGCTGAATAATTTTCCGCATTAAAACGGTCTTTGTACAAAAGCACTTCTCTCAGATTATCATATCTCCAGGCGGGGAAGCCAAATATCGGGATGACTGCACTTGAGGCCACCAGCAATTTATCCATATCGTCTACTGTTGTATCCACGCCTGTTATCGAAATATATCCCAGGAAATCTTTCAGCCTTTCTTCGAATTTCGTTTTGACTGCGTCATCCAGCTCCCGGTAAAACGCCACGTGTTCATCCAGCATTTTTTTATATCCCTCGGGTAAATCATATTTCCTGCGCGGTTTTTTATACAGTGCAATAAAAGCAACGACCGCCATTATGATCAATACAGCCACCAGAGGTGTAATCATATCACAATAATATGCAACAGAGGGATGAGCTAATAATTTTTTTGAATTCGGTGGAGAATTTAATATGAGCTATATTTATTGTCCCTACCTTTTGTATCGACTCTCCCGGCCCTTTTATTTTTAATCATTTAAAGCAAAATCAATGAAACAATCCAGATTTTCCGGCTTGCTTTTTTATATTATCGTATTCCTATTGACCTCCTGCGGAGGAAACGAAAGTGAAAAGAAAACAAGCGCCGACTCCACCGCTGTTGACAGCAGCACAGCCATTGTTACACCGAAAATAACTACAATTACCACCCCGCAAAATATGGTTGTGATAAAACATAAGGTGTCCAATTTTGCAAAATGGAAAACCTCCTACGATGCACATGATTCAGCACGGTTGGCGAATGGCATACATAATTATGTAATTAGCCGCGGTTTGCAGGATTCCAACATGATATTGGTAGCTCTGAAAGTTGATGATATGGCCAAGGCAAAAGCATTCGCCAAAGACCCTGCTCTGAAAAAAGCGATGCAAAAGGGAGGCGTAACAGGCACGCCTTCGTTTGCCTTTCTCACCATGACCTTTCAGGACACCGCTACTGTTGCCTCAGACATCAGGTCCAGAACAACATTCATGGTTAAAGACTGGGGTGCCTGGCAAAAAGCATTTGAAGAGGGTAAACAGGAAAGATTAGACAATGGTATAGGTCTCAGGGCTTTTGGCCATGACGTCGATAATGATAAAAAGGTAGTAGTAGTAACGGTTGTATTGGATACTGCCAAGGCCTTTCCCTATTACAAATCAGATATGCTGAAAAAAAGAAGGGCTGAAAGCGGCGTGATAGGTGAACCGGACCGTTTTCTATACCGGGTTGTGCAGCGGTATTAATAGCAATTTTTTTGTCGTGTTATCATTTGTTTTTCCCAACGTTTCGGGCAAATTGTACGGGGGGTCTTCAAAGGGCCAGGTATTGATTATCCTTTAAATCAGGCATGGCCAGCGGAAAAATAAAATCCCGAAATACACTGTGAGTTGCACGTTTAACATGTCCTGCATATCTTTCAAGACTTTTTGTAAGCGCCATTGCATAACGGGGCTCCAATTTCTTAATTATTTCCTGAACCTTTGCAATTTCCTTTTTGATTAAATTTCGTTTTTGTTCATCGAAAGGATAATATTGTTCTGCCGTCTCTTCAAAAACCTCCTTAAAATTTTTCTCTGCTTCTTTAAAATAGGGCTGGAGTTCGGGTATCGCTGTGAAGGTTTTTATATGTGCCAGTTTGATCGCATCTGCTTTCTGGATTTTATTGATTGAATTTCCCGAACATGAAGCCAGGACAGAGAGCAGAACCGGCGCTTTCAGCAGGAGCTCTTCTTCATTCAAATTTAATTTTTCAAATTGTGGAATCATTTTATTTCATTTTTAATAGTTCATGAAGTTTAACTGCATTTTTGATCTTGATAAATTTTCCAGAAGTGGAAATGAGTTTATCTTTTTTCAGCTCATTAAATAATTTAAATAATGTTTCATAGGTCGTTCCTGCATAAGATGCAATGTCCTGACGACTTGCAGCCATTGAAATATATCCATCCTGGTTGGTACCAAATTTTGCATTCATATCCAGCAATGCACCTGCTATTCTTCCCTTTACTTCCATAAGTGCCAGGTCGCGCATCCTTCTTTCAGCTTTTTGCAACTCAGCTGCGTAAAATTGCATCAGATGATAGGTCAGCCCCGGATTCGTCCTTAAACAGGATTCCAGAAATTCTTCAGATACAAAACACACAATTGAATCTTCCAGAGCCGTAGCAGAAACCGGATAATTTCTTTTTTCTCCCAGGCCCCGGTGTCCGATAATATCCCCGGGTCCTGCAAAACGAACGATTAACTCTTTAGGATGGGTCCATTTTTTATGAATTTTAACCCAACCCGTGTAAACAAAATAAATTCCTTCCACATCATCCCCCTCATTAAAAATCGGTTTGCCCTTTTTAACAATTCTGGTTTCTTTATTTAGTCCAATTAATGGCCGCCATTCTATCATACAATGCTGACAGAGAAAGCAATCATACAGATTGCAGGTTGTTTTGGACATATACAAAATTATTGTTTAAATGATATATTACGATATAATAACCACAAAATATTTGATAAAACATGATTTGTACAATAGTTTTGCAAAATGCAGTCGCCCATTCCCTTATCTGTTTCCTTAAGTGGTTTACACCAAAGAAACAGAAATCTGAAAGAAACCCCCGTCAACAAACGTGTCTTTTATCTGAGCATTCAGGCGGTTATAAATGCAGTTTGTATTGGTTTTATCGCTAAAGGGCTTGTATACCTGATTGACGGAATTACTAATTTTTGCTTTTACGGAAAATTTTCTTTTGCTCCTGCTTCACCAGCGCAGAATCATCTGGGTTTGTTTGTGGTTTTTGTTCCAATAGCCGGAAGTATTCTTGTTGGTATTATGGCCCGCTTCGGTTCAAGGTCCATAACGGGTCATGGTATTCCTGAAGCGATGGAAAAAATTATCCGGGATGACAGCAGGATTCCTCCTGCTATTACCTTTTTAAAGCCACTTTCGGCAGCCATTTCTATTGGAACCGGTGGTCCTTTTGGTGCAGAGGGACCGATCATCGCAACAGGTGGTGCTTTTGGATCACTGACCGGTCAACTCATGCATATTTCCGCAGGCGAAAGAAAAATTATTCTTGCGGCAGGCGCATGTGCCGGTATGGCTGCGATTTTCGGCTCTCCGCTTGCTGCTGTTATGCTGGCTATTGAGTTATTGTTGTTTGAATTTTCGCCCCGCTCGATTATTCCGGTCACCATGGGATGTATCACCGGAGCTGGAATGCATATTTTTTTATTTGGGAGTCATCCCGTTTTTGCCATGTCCCCCCTTCCTGCGGTTCCTATAAGCTCGCTATACATTTATATTTTATTTGGATTGTTCATCGGTGTTATTGCTTCAGGGATTTCCAAATCTGTATATGCATTGGAAGATTTGTTTGAAAAACTGCCGATACACTGGATGTGGTTTCCGGCAATCGGCGCAGTAGCGATCGGAGTTACAGGTTATTTTGCTCCTATTACTTTGGGGGTTGGATATGACAATATCCGGAACCTGCTGACCGGAAAGCTTCCGTTATCCATTTTATTTTCACTTTGCCTGTTGAAATATGTATCATGGTCTGTTTCGCTGGGAAGCGGGACTTCAGGAGGAACGCTTGCACCATTATTTACAATTGGTGGAGCATTGGGCGCATTACTCGGAATGAGTGTTCTTTATTATTTTCCCGGTGCTCCGGTTTATATTCCCCTGGCAGCATTGTTAGGGATGGCCTCTATGTTCGCCGGCGCTTCAAGGGCCCTCCTGACTTCCATTCTTTTCGCAATGGAAACAACCGGCCAACCAGGTGCTTTGTTACCTCTGCTCGGAGCATGCATCGCCGCTTATTTCGTTTCATTCTTTCTTATGGAAGGAAGTATAATGACCGAGAAAATCAAACGTCGTGGAATTCACACCCCGGACGCCTTCCATCCGGATGTCCTGCAATCTGTTCCGGTTGCAGGTTTCCTTTCCGCAGCTACTGACGCCGATATTCATCTTCCACATATCTACGACAGCGATGACCTGGGGTTCGCCGCTGAAATGATGGGCAAATATCAACTTAAGGAACTACTCGTCTTAAAAAAAGGAGATGGCCACCAAATTGCAGGTGTTATACAGGTGCAGTCCATCTTAAACTATTATAGTGAGCAAAAATTAAAAGATCATACCTATGAATCGCCGGGTAAAACAAAACGGGCGATGGTTAGGGGACGGCAGATATTTAAACGAAACAAAAATTAATTCACCGATAAATAATAATTTATGAAAAACAATCTGAATCAAATTCCATTTGGAAAAGCTTTTCTTGCTGCTTTGTTTGCAGGCATCCTTGCAACACTGGTCTGTTTTGCTTTTGATATTTTTTACAGGATATCTACCCTATATGGCCCTACAGATTATATTAATGTTTCCAGCATTATTTTTATTGTAAACATATTGCTTCTGGTTGCCGGTGTGGTTTACTTTGCCATTAAGAGCTGGTTCAAAAATGGCGACTTAATTTACTCCGTTTTCTTTTTCTTAGCTTTTAGCTTCTGTATCTGGAAGGTCTCCGGTATTCACAGGTTTTCAGATTTACATTTAAACAAAGAATTCATACAACTACTGGGGGGAACAGTAATTATTATTGGTGTCGCCGTACTTTCCATTCCATATTTTTTTAACAATAAAAGAATTGTCGATTTTTATTATGAAGCAAATGTCTAGATTCTTTGTTCGACTTCAGTCCAATGAGGCCTCTTCTTTTTCACACGGTTTAAAATTGCCAGTGTCTTAACTGGTAGTTCATTGCTTATCATAAAATGTCTTAGACTCCCAGGCTTCCCGATACATGAAATACACATCCTTCCGGTCCAGCACCAGTTTTCCTTTTTCCAAACTGTAGGTATCCGTTTGTTTATGCTCCATTTTGTCATCATTGTCTCGTCCGGAAAAAACTATACAGGTGTGCCAGCCAACAAAAAAATATTCCTGCTATCCTGCGCGGCATTTTTTCGTTTATCTGAAGATTACTGGTCCAGGGATGAGAAAAGGTGCGACCCTGTGATTCCTCGCGGGGTTTCATCATCAGGGGGGTAACCCCATGCAAAACCCACCAAAAAGTTCGCGTTTTTAGAACTTTGATCCTTTCTGTGCGCTCATCTCCAAAAGCAGAAAGCAATCTGCAATGGCTAATTTCAACTGACTGATCAGGTTAAAATAATTTCTAATTCATCTTATATACCAGCACTTCGAAAGTACCGGGGATAATATTTCTTGTGCCGGGCTGAAAGGCAGCAACACTCAGGTAAATTTTATGCGTGTCCTTATCCAACGCCATCGTTTTAGCACGAACTTTTGTATATAATGTTTGAACGACCTCGTATTCTTTTTCAGATTTCTGTTTGATGATGGTCGTAGTACTGTCGCCGTTTGAACAAAAGATCAGGCTGGTGGCCGGGTCATAAGCGACTGCATCCACTCCCGCTCCGATGGGTAGGGTTGAAATAACCATACCTATTTTCACATCAACTACACTCATGCCTTTATTTTCACGACATCCGGTAAAAATTAATTTGTGTTTTGCATCATACGCAAGTCCGGTAGGACCTCCGCAGGGAGCCAGTGGATAATTCCGAATTACTTTCATGGTAGTGGCATCGATCACATTCAGGCTGTTTTTATCTTCCAGGTTATTGTATATTAAGCCTTTGCCATCCGGTACTGCAAACTCTGGTCCGCCACCGAGATCCACTGTTCCGATTTCTTTGAGATCATTTACATCGATTACCGAAGCTGCATTTCCGCGTCCACAAAAAGCAAAGACTCTTTTTGAAAATGGATCAAACATGATTCCGTCCGGTCCCTTGGGAGTTACAGGAACCACTTTAATCGTTTTGAATGTCTCAAGGTCAAAAACAACCACTGAATTGTCCCTGCCATCGGTAATAAAACCTTTGTTTACTTCATTGTCAATCGCGATCCCGTGTACGCCTTTCATACTGTCAATGGAGGCGATGACTTTTTCAGTTTTCAGATCAATCACATTTACTGATCCGCCATGTGAAACATATAAACGTTTATTGACGTCATCTATTGAAACATAGTCATAACCTCCGTTTCCCGGAACTGAAATGCTTTTATCAAACGAATACAATGCCGAATTTTGAGCTTTGGAAGCGAGACTCAGAAAAAGGGAGCCAACTAAGAGAATTTTAAGGGAATTAACTTTCATATAGTTTTTTTCTAAAGTTGGGGATACATTCTGAAGAAATACTGAACCAACCTTTTAGAATAAATCGGCATCTTTCTTTGAAAAGACGCTCACTATGCATAAAAACCAAAGAAGTCTTTTATTTCCGACAATCATTTTGATTGTTTCGAGCCTTTCCCTGTATTTTCTGATACGTTTTATTGTACCCGACAAAGAAAACATCATTGACCGCGATAGTTTTATTTTATTCGGCTCGATTGCTTCTCAGACTAGCGGACACGCGCTTGGAGGTTTTATTTTCTCCGGCATAACGCTTTATCTTATTTCGCAAACCGGAAAAAATTATTTTTTCAAATGCATGCTATCTCTGGCTTCTTTAGCGCTCGGATTAGGGATCGGCCTGAGCATGATGTAGATTCCGTTTGCCGTCCGATGTATTCAGTATCGGAATAGGTATTCGATTTTCCCTTTGAACTTATTCCATATTCTGAATTTCAATTTATTTTCCTGAATGTATTTGGTGTTAAGGGCGGGTTCAAGTGTTTTTTCGTAAATAGACTCAAATGAAATTACGGTGTCATGGATATCGTGTCGGCTAACCAGTTCAAGACTTTTTTGTTTCATTTGCTTAGCAAGTACCGGATTGCCGAGTATTCTGATAATACAGGCTACCAGAAATTGTGTGTCGCCGCTTTGATATAAATAACCATTTTCACCCGGACTGATCAGTTCTCCAAGTGCGCCCGCATTGACGGCGATGATGGGCAAACCCGCGGCCATACCCTGGATTGCGGACAGACTCAATAATTCTGCCGTGCTAGATATTATAAAACAGTTACTCAATTTATATATATAAGGCAATTCTTCGTCCGTTACGAACCCGGTAAAAATGATATTATTCTTTATCCCTAATTTTTCTGCCTGTTTTTCGAGGCTTTGTTTTTGTATGCCCTTCCCCACAATTACAAAACAGAAATCCAAATATTGCAGCGCCTGAGAAACTGCTAACAGCGTTTCTCCAATTTTTTTTTCCGGGTCGAGTCTTCCAACAAATAGCAGGATGGGTTTGCACGGAATCGAAAATTTTTTTTTAACGCTATTGCAGCTGCCCACCGGATTGAAGCCCTGGAGATCGATGCCGCTGGAAACCGCCAGAACCTGATTTTTTAAGCGGGGTTGAATCAGATTCACTGCCCAGGTACTGGGAGTCGTTACCAGTCTGACCTGATTATATACACGCTCAAATTTTTTCCAGAGCAGGTTTGATACGATTCTTTTTCCTCTCTGACTATGAAAAAACGAAGTCAGGTTCTCCGTCATAAAATGATTCGTTCCGATCACAGGTATTCCCATAGCATTACCAATTTGTATCGTCGAATTACCAATTTGAAAATGATCCTGAACATGAATAATGTCCGGTCTGAACTCATTTAAAACAGACCTGATCCGTGACTTTAAAAAAAAGGGAACGGCAAAACGTACTTTGGGATAATAAACAGTGGGTAAGGAAGGAACTCCATAGACATCGAAACCATCTATTTTCTTCAAAGTTGGAAGCGTCGTTTCGGAAGGTGCGATGACTGCCACTTCATGACCCCTCTCCTGTAATAAGGGAGCCAGGCGACTTACAAAATAATATACACCATTCAGATGCGGATAATAGGTGTCAGACACAAAAAGTATTCTCATAATCTCCTGATTAAGGTTTGAATGATAAAAATTAAAAAACAGATCAAGGAAACAATAATAATGATAGAAGCCGTGTAATCGAGATAGTGGTTAATTTTTGAATAGGCCTGTCCAAATAAAATACCCATTTCAAGATAAATGATGTACTGACAAACAGATGTAACCAGGCAGATGGCAATAAATTTCCGATAAACGATTCCCGAACTTCCCGTGAGATAAATTCCAAGCGGGCCAATTCCCAGTGTAATTTTGGACAGGGGAATAAAACTTCTTGGGTGTGTTTTTATGAATTGTAACACAGGGGCCACGCGCCGGCGATCAAAACCGAGTCGATAAATAATTTTTTTAAATTGGGGGGAAACTCCTTTTTTCCCCAATAAAAAACAGACAGAATCTCCAATCAGGTCACCGGCTACGATCACGGGTAGCGCAAATCCAGAACTGAGATAACCCTGCGCACAGAGAAATCCGGCGATGATTGCAAGGATAGGTCCTTCTATAATGGCCAGGGGGAAAAGCATCAAATATTTGTAAGTCAGTAACCAATGGACTATATGATCCATAAACCAGCTTTATTTTAAAATACTTCCCCGAGATTTCCATAGAAACCCTTCGAACCATGTGTTCCAACCGCGAAGTCCACTCCTACATTCGTATTGGAAAACTTGTTAAATTTTATACGGATACCCAAACCCATGGCCGGTGAAATCACTGCGAATTTGTTACTATTCATTTCCGAAAGTGATTCTGCGTCGGCAAATAAAACACCGCCAAGTAAACCATCGCGGGTAATATGATACCGAAATTCAGCTTCCAGGTCGATCATTTTTTTTCCAATGAAACGGTCATATACATATCCGCGCCCCGTGTTGTTGTAAGTATCTGTGCCCGTGCCAGGCAGGTCGAGATAGGGCGGATTACCGGAAATGGTAAATACATTATAACTCCAAAACGCGAGTACGTTATTTCCCGGCATCCGGAAATATTTTCGCAGGTCAATCAGCAGGGAATTCCAGTTGCTGTTACTGCCGAGAAAAACTGCATTTTGTAAAAAACTTAAGTTGCCGTAAAACGAACCGGCTTCCGGATTTACAGAACTTTTTCTTGAATCAAACAAAACGGAAAATGCCAGGCCGGATGAAACCGAAGTCGGGTTGTACCCATATATGTCGTAGTCCGTTTTTTGCACCGGAGGATTAATCTGCTGAATGTTCCAATGATAATCCAGTAGATAACCCAACCCGCTGTACAGGTTCCCTTTTATTTTTCGCAACAGATATTCGTAAAATCGAATGGACTTATAGTCTACGATGTAGCCATCTGCATTGGTAGTATATCCTCCGATGCCATATGTATTCTGGGGAAAGTTTATATAGTGCCAGTCGCCTAATAAATTATACAGATTTCCTGCGGTCCAGATACTGGACTGGATCGGAAGAAGAAACTGTCTCTTCTGAGTATATTTTATTGCCCCCAATACTACTGAGTAATTGGTTGAATCCTTTCTGGATGTTAAAAAAGACCCACTTGAAGATATTCCAATTGTGAATCCGGTAGACACGGTATATTCTAAAATAGGCCCGCTGGACATCAGTATTTTTTTCCGGCTTCCCCCGCTGCTGTCAAACCTGCTTTCCGGATTTTTACCAGTCACATAAAACCAGATATCAATGAGATCGTATTGATTTTTGTAAGTTGACGTTGTTTTTTGAGCGTAGTTTTTAACTGAGACTCCACAAAAACCTAAACTAAATAAAATCATTATGATGATCTTGTGAAGCTCAATTTGGTTCAACGTAAAGATTTGAAATACACTACGATGGACACATCGTAACCGAATATGGCAGTTAGATACCGGGTTTTTGCAAATCCGGTTAAGAAATAAATCGGGAGTCCTTTAAGGTAGATGCAGAATAAACCGAATTGGTTGGCTGTTGAAGGTGTTTTTTCTAAACAGATTTCCGCAACCTGAAAAGAAAATATCCGATGGCGATCGAAATCCAGGATATAAAAGGTGTTGCTAAAAACAAAAACGCATTTTTGAAAATATGCAATCGGTAGATACCAGAATAGGAAATAAGCGATCCGGCGGTGACAACCAGCATAAATACATACAAACGAATTCTTTTCCTGTAAGGCCAGGACGGGGACAATATATTAATCCCGGCAAGGGCGATAAAAGGTGACAATACCCAACCTATAAATAACAACCTTAAGAGAAAAGATTTGTTATTTTCTCCGGCAATCACTGTTAAATAGAGGGAACCGAGGCCTCCCGCCAGGAGAACTCCCAGCGCAAAACTTCTGAGCAGTTTTAATTTGTCGACTACGGGTTCCAATAATATTATAAATTATTCAATCAGTATCTTGCTAAAATAAATAAAAGATTGTATGAAATGGTTATCAAAAATCCTGGCCATCATCGCAGGAATCATATTGGCCATCATTTCTTATCATTTCTTTTCAGGCTGGTTCACTATGATTCCCTGGGCAATTATTGCCGTTTTAACCGGCTATTTAAGTTTAAAGAAAAAAGACGCCATTATAAATGGAATTCTGTTCGGCTATTTTTTATTCCTCACTTATATATTGATCGGTTATGAAGGCAAAATGGATTCTAATAGTGTCAGACGGATCGTTCTTTTTTCAATTTCCTTTAGCCTGATTGGTGGCGCGGCAGGTTTTATCGGGTCAGCTATTGGTTATCTGATCAAGAAAAAAATGAGAGGCGGACCCGAGTGAAATCCAAATTGTCATCAGTCTTTTGTTTTCTTTATAAATTTGCCATTGCTGTCAAATATTACGTCTTTGCCTTCTATTTCAGCTTCATAGGTAACTGTATTTGCAGCACTGGTTATTTTTGACGATTCTTTTATTTTTTTCCCCTTGTAGTTGGTCTTAATATAATCCAAAATGCCAGCAGGTAATTCAGATTCTTTGATGGCGATTTCGGTTTCCAGGAATGTTCCGTCGGGTTTAAAAGTGGCCGAGGTATTCTTCCCATCTTTCTTAAATCCAGCCTCGAAATTTCCATCCTCCTTCTCCCATTTCGCTGTTTGTCCGGAGAAATTTTTTTCAAAACTCATCTTAACCACAGCGGGAACTTCAGATTCCTTTATTTTTTGAGCGTTCATATTTAAAACGCTAATTGTTAAAATTGCTAATATCAATGTTATCTTTTTGATGTCATATTTTTAACTTCAAAGATTATATACGAATCTGAAGTAATCCTGTGGAATGGTACGCCAACGATAAAGAATCCGTAAATTAAGATACGCTTAGAAGTCTAGAGGATAAAATAATAAATTAGAGGAATGAAACCGCTTTCTATTACGGCATTGATTGTAGGCGTTCTGTCCGGTTTATCCATTGCCTGTATCGATACCAGACCGCACTGGAATGACACGGGAATTTCTGTCGCGATGATATTGATTGCAGCTTTTGTTTCCGGAGTCATATCTCCTCAAAGAACCTGGCTGATCACTTTGTCGGTCGGCATCTGGATACCATTATTCAACATCATTATTGCCCACAACGCAGGTTCTCTGATCGCGCTGGTGCCGGCATTTATCGGAGCATATATCGGATGGTTTTTCAGATATTTACTGGTTTCAACTGGACCAAAATAAAAATCGTAAATATTGAAATGATGAAACGGAATCCTAATATATTTATGTGTCCATGCTTCCTCCATAGATACTAATCACAGAATATTAAAAAATAGTCGGGTAATTCCTGTAACATTATTTGAATCTTTACGATTAGAGATTGAAGAACAGCAAATAATACTAGGCCATCAGGCTTTTGCCAATGATCAGACAGGAAGAATTAATTGCAATGTGCAAGCGGGGTGACCCCACAGCCTATACTGAGCTGTATAATCAGCATGCCAAAGCTGTTTATAATACCATATTGCGCCTGATTGAACATACCGGCGAAGCGGAAGATATTTTGCAGGAAAGTTTTGTGGCGGCTTTCCAGGGCCTTGATAAATATAGAGATTCAGGCGGGTTCGGGGCCTGGGTTAAGAGAATCGCGATCAATAAATCCATCGACCTGATCCGAAAAAGAAAACGCAGGATCGTGGAGCTGGAGCCCGGGATGATTTTAGAAGAAGAAGAAAAGATCGATGAGGCCGAATTTGAATTTACCATAGATGCAGTAAACGAAGCCATTGCTGCCCTGCCGAAAAGGCACCGAACGATCTTCCATTTATTTGCGCTGGAGAATATGCCACAAGCAGAAATTGCTCAAATGCTTGGACTTGAACATACCACGGTGAGGACACAATATCACCGTGCCAAACAAAAAATACTAAATGCACTTAAAGTAGGAGGTTATCATGCAAGATGATTTAGAAAAATTTATAGATCATAACCGGGATAAATTCGACATGAAAACGCCGCCACCTTTCGTGATAGACAGAATCGTGGCAGAACTCAAAACAGAAAATAAAAAAAAGCCAGCCGGTATTCTGATTTCTTTCCGGACGATCCGTTGGGCGGCAGCCAGCCTGATCCTTATCGTTTGTGGCATTGCTTTTCTGACCCTGCGAAAACAACCGGTAGACAGAACCATTGTAAAATCTAAAGTTCCTGTTGAAGCAACTAAAACTCCGGATGGACTACCCGAAAATAAAAACGCCGCTACTAAAAGCAAGGATGATCTACCCGAAAATAAAAGCACAGCAAGCAAAACCGAACCATCAAAAAAACTCGTCATGTTTGCCGGATTGCATAATATGGAATCTCCTGCCAGCAGGATCAACGCTGCCTATGCAGCTGAGCATCTCCAAAACCAGGGCAACGATGTAGTGGACGCGCTGGTGAGAACGTTAAACAGTGATCCCAATAGCAATGTAAGACTGGCGGCACTGGATGGCCTCGCCCGTTTTCACAGGGAAAACTATGTAAGGCGTCAACTGATTGCCTGTTTAAAAAAACAGCATGACCCCGTTGTACAGATTGCCATGATCCATTTGCTGACGCGCATGAGAGAGTCGGCTATTCTGGGGGTATTGGATAAAATGGTCAGGGACGAAAACACCCAGAAAGCGGTGAAAGATTGTGCTTATTCAAGTATTCTCTTACTGCGTTCTTCCTGAAGCCAGGCAGCCTCATTAATAAACTCTTCTAACATAAATAATAATAATGAAAAAGTATTTTATCGTAATCCTGCTTAGTCTCTCCGCTATCAACTTCGCTATGGCGCAGGAATACAAGGTCGACAAAACCATTGGGAAAATGACACTGAATCTTTCTTCGGTTACTGTAGAGGGTTATAATGGTAATCAGATCATCTTCCGTTCCACAAAGGAGGAATCGGAAATGGATCCGCGCGCCAAAGGCCTTCGGGTTATCAATGGTTCCGGTTATACCGATAATACCGGACTGGGTATCAGTGTCAGGGAAAATGGATCGACCCTGGAAGTGAACCAGGTCGCTTATACAGATCTGGCCATAAAAATAATGGTTCCCAAAAACGTTATCATTTCCCTGGTATGCCGCTCCATGGTAAATGCAGGCACGATTCGGTTTGTAAACCTGGAAAATGAAATTGAAATTTCGACGGATTATAACAAGATCGAACTCGATAATATAACCGGGCCGGTTACGGTCAGGGCGCTTTACGGTTCCGTGGATGCCACTTTCAGTGATCACATCAGGGGACCCATCTCCATAGCGTCCATCTATTCTACGGTAGACGTTGCTATCCCGGTGGATACCAAAGCCAATGTGAAACTCAGCAGTTCCCACGGTGAGTTACTGGCCGCATCGGAGCTGAAAATAGAGATTGAAAAAAATTCAGAAGACGATATGATCAGGTACGGCAGCACCGTAAACGGCAAACTCAACGGCGGCGGGGCAGAATTTAAGCTGGTCTCAGAATACGGCAAAGTTTATCTCCGTAAAACCAAATAACATTTAAATCTTTTGATATGAAAAAATACATCATGGGGTTTTGCTGTGCCCTATTATCAACCATTGTTTTTGCGCAAACCACGATCAACAAATTATATCCTGCACAGGCGGGCCAGCAGATAAAACTGAAATTCGATTACCCGGTGGTCAAAGTCAGCACCTGGGATAAAAATCAGGTGTCGGTCACCGCACATGTCAGTATCAATGACGGAGAAAATGACAGCGCGTTTATGCTGGACGAGCAAATGACGAATGATATAATAGTGATCAGTGACCATATAAAAAATATGGACAAGCTTCCGCGCCGTTATACCATAGTACGTAACGGGAAAAAGACAATCTACAAATCCAGACCGGAGTATCTGGAAGCCAGTAAAGAAGGAGGCGTAGAAAAATCCTATGAGGGCCTGGATATGGAGATCGTTTTGGAGATCAAAGTACCTGAGCATTCCATCACTAATATCAAAGCAACATATGGTATTGTAGAGCTGACCGCATTCAATGCTCCGGTTACCATCGATGCGACTTATGGCGGGATAGATGCCTCTATTAGTCCCGAACGCACCGGAAAACTGCAGGTGACCACCAGTTATGGAGAGATCCTGACAAACCTTGATCTTCACCTGACCGACCACACCGATCGCGACTTTTATCACTCCATAAGCGCCGAACCAGGAAAAGGCCCCGCTTATAATTTTACATCAGACTACGGAAAAATTTATCTCAGAAAAGAATGAAACGCTGTGATGCAGCATTTACCGTAAAAGGATCTATCCGGTATAACTGACTGTAGCCAATTCCCCAGAGCCAGCCGTGATTGCCATGAAAGTGCGGAGATCGTTCCCTTATTTATATAATGCCTGCGCAAAGAAGAATGCATTTGATTCTACAATGTATGCAACCGCAAGACCTCCTGCTAATTTGAAGCCTTCATTAAGCGCCTTAGTTACATCTAACATTAATTGATTTTCGCTGCTATCTTTAACGATTATGTAAGTCATGTTATTGATTTTAGATATTGAAGTTATTGATAAAATGAATTTCAGAGAAGTTCAGCAGATTCAGAGTCAAATCCGGTAAAATGAAAATTAGGGTACTTTTATGTCAAACACTACTGCAATGAGTTACTCTTCTGTAAAAAAATTAGTCACTTATTTCGCGCTCGCAACCTTCACCGGCCTGGGCTCCGGCGCATATGCCCAAGCCATCACCGGTGATCAGATCAAAGCGCAATTCATCAGGGATTGGCAACGGGCGAAAGCTTATACACTTGACTACCTCAACACGATGCCGGCCGACAAATATTCCTTCAGACCGGTCGATAGTATTCGCAGCTTCGCGGAGCAGATGTTGCACCTCGCCTGGGACAACGTCTTCCTGAACATGGTCGCCACCGGTAAAAAGATAGACTGGGTACCAGGCCAAAAGTACAACTGGCATGATGGTGAAAAAATCGATTGGCCCGATGGCTACCTCGAAAATAGCTCCACTGCGCAGGGCAAGGATTCTGTTGTATATTATGTGAGTAAAAGCTACGACATTGCCATTCAGTATATAAAAGGACTGGATCCAAACAAATACGGCGAGATTACGGGCATGCGCAATATCACAGATACCCGCTATGCATGGCTGCTCAAGGCTTTCGAGCACCAGACCCACCACCGCGGTCAGACCACAATCTATATCCGACTGGTGGGTATCAAGCCTCCAAACGAGAAATTGTTCTGAGCAGTTTTTTCCTTACAACTTCCTTATGACAGATTCTGCAAGTTTTTCTCCTCCATATGAGTACATGTTTTGCATTGAAATAGATGAAGAATGTATGGCAAAAATTGACTACGATGAACAAATATTAGACGGGTACAAAGCAGTATCGATACAAGTACTGAAGGCAACAAGACCATCGGTACGGGTGTAATTGAAAAAATAGAAACGGATTAGTTTACAGAATCATTTGCGGCCAATTATCTTCGGGAATCCTATTTTCCCAATGCACAAATGCGGGGGAATGAGCATTATTTTTTTGTACCTATCGCGGCCCAAACTGCCTGACCGGCTTCCCGCAAAGTATGTTCATCGCGTTCACACCGAATGCCAGAATGCCCATATTATCTGTATTTTCCAGCACAATAACTGTCTGATGCGTTTTCAGATTACGCAGAAGGATCGTTGATATTCCCATGCTTCCGCCATTGTGTGACAGGATTTTTCCGGACGACTGATCGATGTCAACTCCCCAACCGAGTGCCTGATACAGCGGGGCCCGGTCGAGATGGGCAACCTCTCCATCCTTAAGCTTCACGGGCGTATACATTTCTTCCTGGCTCTCAGCGGATAGAATTTTGTTGGCAAATAAAGCTTCAGAAAAAAGAAACAAATCTTCCGCGGAACTGACCATCAGACCAGGACCTATGATCGTCTGCCAGGGACTCTCTGGAACGGTACGAAGTGAATCATCTGACTTCAGGGGGCTGGCACCGTTAGATACATAATTCACTGCCCGAAGAGAATCAGGATGTATTATATAAGGCGAAAGCACGTAGGATTGCAGCATGCCCGCCGGCTTGCAAATAAACTCCTGAATATATTCAGGAAAAGATAGTCCGGAAATTTTCTCCACCAGGTTCGCCAGCAATGCATATCCCATGCTGGAATAGTGAAAGGATGTTCCAGGCGCAGATTCCGGCGGACCAAACTGAATAAGTGCCGGTATCACATCTGAATTATTCAATGCATGGCTGCTTTTTACCCGGTACACTTCCCTGAAATCAGGTAAGCCGGATGTATGTGAAAGAACCTGCCGTATAGTGATGTCGGCATATGGAAAGGTGGGCAAATATTTCTTAATCGGGTCATCCAGCTGAATACTTTTTTTTTCCGCCAGCTGCATAATCGCCGTAGCAGTAAAAACTTTCGAAAGGGAAGCCAGTTGAAATCTCGTCTGTATAGAATTCTTCTGCTGATTACTGATATCCGCAAAGCCGACGGCATTCTGAAATATTATTTTATCTCCATCCGATACGAGTACTGCGCCGTTGAAATGATAACCCGGATCGCTGGTTACTTCGAGGAATAATTTGTCTAGCTGAGCTGGTGTATTTTGGGCTATCAGGACACCGGAGGAATAGAGAATACATGCGTTCACAAGGATACTGATTCGAAGCATGCTTTTCATGATTGTTTTTTTGAAGACAATCTACGATTTAATTCGTAAAAACAGATACGAACAAATTTCGCAACTAACTGTTTAACGACTTATGAAGAAAATAGGATTTTTATCGTTCGGTCATTGGTCAAATCATCCATCATATAAAACCCGCACGTGCGAGTCAGATACATTGCTTCAGTCCATTGATTTGGCCGTTGCTGCAGAACAAATCGGTATAGATGGTGCTTATTTTCAGGGTACATCATTTTGCCGCCCAGTTAGCATCTCCATTTCCTTTGCTTTCGGCTGTTGCCGCCAAAACAAGTAAAATAGAAATCGGAACAGGGGTTATCGATATGCGTTATGAAAATCCGACTGTATATGGTGGAAGAGGCGGGAGCTACTGATTTAATTTCGGAAGGACGCCTGCAACTTGGGATCAGCAGGGGATCACCGGAGCAAGTTATAGAAGGGTGGCGTTATTTTGGATATGAGCCGGCCAAAGGAGAAACCGAGGCGGAAATGGGAAGACGAAAAGCTTTGGAATTTCTGGATAAATTAAAAGGAACTGGATTCGCCCGGCCCAATCCAAACCCGATGTTCCCCAACCCCCCGGGCCTATTGCGTTTGGAACCACATGCCCAGGGATTGCGGGAACGAATCTGGTGGGGTGCAGCCTCCAATGCTACGGCAGTTTGGGCGGCTGAAAATGGTATGAACCTGCAAAGCTCTACATTGAAATTTGATGAAAGTGGTAAACCTTTCCATATACAGCAAGCCGAACAGATCAGGTTGTATAAGGAAGCATGGAAAAAAGCAGGACACCAGCGTGAGCCGAGGGTTTCTGTAAGCCGGTCTATTTTTGCATTGGTAACAGAACAGGATAAGCTATTATTTTGGCGGGGAAAAAAACCAGACTGATCAATTCGGAATGATTGAGCCTGACGAAACGCGCTGTTTTTGGAAGAAGCTATGCAGCAGCACCTGATCAGCTCATAAAAGAACTGGCGGAGGACGAAGCAATCAGGGAAGCGGATACCCTGCTGCTGACGATTCCCAATACATTAGGAGTTGAATACAACGTACATATATTGTCTTCTATCCTTAAACATGTTGCACCCGGATTGGGTTGGCGTTAGTTCACTAAACATTTTTCAAATAATTTTTCAATGCCAGATAAACACCATTTGTCCAGCCAAAACCTTCCTGACTTTGATATTCACCACCACCGGCCAACTTTGTTGTATCCACCACGTCGTATTTTTCCATCATTTTTCCGGTCGCAGCAAACACTTTTTCATTGAGGGAAACCCAGTTTTGCGCAATGGTTTTAGAAATATTTCCTTTACCAAATTTTTCAAGACCCTGAACCGCCATCCACTGCAACGGTGCCCATCCGTTTGGCCAGTCCCATTGCTGACCGCTGGGAATGGTCGTGGTGACCAAACCGCCGGGTTGCAATAAATATTTTGAAACGGTATTGGCTATCTGATCCGCTTTGCTTTTAATAAAATGATGATCCTTATCGGCAATAAATAATGGGGTTAATCCGGCTGCGGAAATATGGTCGATAACAGTTCCTTTTACCCAATGATAGTCGGTAAAGAATGATTGTTTTTCATTCCAGAAGTATTTTATAATAGCCTCAAATCTTTTCTCCGCATTCATTTCAAACATCTTCGATTCATTCATCCTGCCATAAAGTGAATAAGCTTTCGCCAATACTTTTTCCAGTTTATACATCAAACAATTCAGGTCAATGGGAATAATATGGATGGTTTCAATCGTGGAAAGATTTCGATGGTCTGCAAACCAACGTGTGCTGAAATCCCAACCGGATTCACAGGCACCCCTGATATTAGTAAAAAAATTTTCTGCAGGTTGATCGCTGGTTTTACTGACAAGCACATCAGCTGCATAACTCTCCGGCCTTGGGGTCGGACTCTCATCAAAATAACGGTTTAGTATCTCCCCGTTTTTTAGTTTTACAGTACGTAAGCTCACTTCCAGATTTTCTTTGGAACCCGATTGCCAATAATCATATTCCTTTTGCAGAGCCGGCAAATATTTTACATATATGTTCTCGTCGTTTTTAGCGTTGGCCAGCAATTCCACCATCAAAGCAAAAAAAGGCGGCTGACTACGGCTTAAATAATAAGTGCGGTTTCCATTGGGAATATGCCCGACGCTCTGAATGAGGAAAGCAAAATTATCTACCATATTTTCTATCATCTTCACCTCCCCATGAAGTTGCAATCCCAACATGGTGAAATAGCTATCCCAGTAATATATTTCACGAAATCTACCGCCAGGTACTATAAAAGGATGAGGTAATTCAATGAGCGAGCCTTTTTGTTTTTCCGGTTGCCTGGTAAGTACAGACCATAATTGCCGTATATGCTGATCGAGCGATTGGTGAACATCCGTTTTAAAATTGCCGGCCACTTCCTGAGGCAAATCAAAATGACTAAGTACAAATTCTTTTAAATTAAAAAGAGGAAGGTCTTTTTGTTCCTGATATTGCTGAAGTATGACACGCAAATCAGATTTGGGCAGACAGTCAGGAAATGTTTTCCCGTCTTCAAAAACATGATTCATTTGCACATCTTCAAACAGGGGATGACAATCAAAAAGGTTAGTGACCGCCGCCTGCAAATTCAATTTTTGCATTTGTTTTCTTTTGAATCTGATAGAAGAAAAACAAACAGATCATCAATACGCTCATAGGTATGAGAGAAAAATAAAAAGCTTTTTGTCCACCGATATTTTTAAACAAATATCCTACCAGCCTCGACCCCAGCGTTCCGCCGACGGCGGAGAAAAAACAAGCAACGACGCCATCGGGCTATGAAACATTTTCTCTGTAGCGCTTAATACAAATGAATTTACCAAAGGATAAATGGGTGCAAGAAAAAAACCGATCAAAGGAAAAACGTACGCAATCACAGGAACATCTTTTAATGACGATATTTCTTCCGGCGGAAGGTTTTGTGTATGTGGTAAGACCAGCAAAACCATCAATGCTGCGCCGATTAAACAGCCGCCCAATATCAACAGCCAGTCTATTTTTTTGACCAACCGGGATGATATATATCTTCCCAGTGCAATGGACAGCATAAGAATGATCGCCATATAGACACTTGTCTTCTCGGGGAGGTGAAGAACCTTCTGATTAAAGGTGGGCAGCCAGCTCATAATGCCCTGTTCGGTCATCACGTACATAAAAGCAGCCACCGCAAATAACAGCACTAAAGGTCTTTTCAATAATTTGATCATTTCTACAAAATCGTCACCGACGCTGGTACCCGGTATTTCATATTTTATATTAAAATCAGAAAAAAATAAAATGGCGAATGAAATAGCGATGATGGCTGCTAATAATAAGTAAATCCGCAACCATGCATCGGGGTTAATATCACTGTAAAAAAGCGGAAATATGACAAAACCGGAAGCAATACCAACCATAAAAAAACTCTCTATGGAAGTCAATACACTTTTGTGCTCCTTTGGGCTATCCGTAACGAGACCAATCATCGAATAAACGGAAACCTTAATAACGGCAAAAGAAATACCCACGCAGGCAAAAAGAATTCTTACGGATGTGAACGAGTTACCAAAATACATGCCGATACAACCAAAGAAAACCAGCGCAAGCGCGATCAGCATGCCTCTTTTATATCCGAGTCTTGGCAGAAAAGACCCGACCAGGAAGGAGACAAATGCAATGGAAAGGTCTTTGAAAGCTTCGAGTGAACTTGCCTTCAATTCATCGACGTGATATGTGTTTATGGACTTCTGAATAAGAATGCCTACGCTATTCAAAAGGATGGCAAAAACAAAATAATTAAGATAAAGGGAAACTTTAATCGTTGAATTGGATGGCATAGCGAACGTTAAATGGTTATTCAAATATAACTTATTGGCTGACAGATCAGCATTTTGGCATATAAACTGATGAATTAGAAATATCAAATAACCGGTGTGCAATTCCTGATCGATAAAATAAGACAGATCATCCAGGTATCGGAATCCGAAGAGCAGATTCTTCAGGAACTTTTTGTTGAAAAACAATTGTCTAAGGGAGATCATTTTTTAGTTGAAAATCAGGTTTGCAGATGGCTGGGTTTAATTCAGCATGGATTGGTCAGGTATTACGTGAATGTGAATGGTGAGGATAAAACCTATTATTTCGGAAAAGAAGGCGATTTTGTATGTGATTATGAGAGTTTTCTTCCTCAAAAACCTTCGAATAAAAATATACAGGTACTTGAAGACAGTTCCCTTTATACTATCAGTTACCAGGGCCTGCAGGATATCTATGATCGTTTAAAACAGGGAGACCGTTTCGGAAGAATCGGTATTGAACAGGTATTTGTAAACATTCTTCAACAATTAACATCTTTTTATAATGACCCGCCCGAATTGAGGTACGAACGTTTTTTAGAAAATTACCCTGAAATAAGCCAGCGCATCCCTCAATATTATATTGCTTCTTATATCGGCATTAAGCCCCAATCCCTCTCCCGCATACGTAACCGGTCCATAAAAAAACATTAATTAACCCAGGTGAACGAAGGCCGGATTTAAACGATTGAATTTTGTTCTTCATTAATAAATTAAAATAAAATGAAAACACAATCAATCAAATCATGGGGTACGAATTCGGTTTCGTACTGGCTCACTTTTCTTGTTGCCGCTGGGATTATCTTTATTGGAATTCGATTCCTGGTGGCACCATATATTGCTGCAGAAGGTTATGGTATTCCATTAGATCATGATGTATCCTCCGGTTATGCTTACGCCAAAGGAATTCTTGATATCTATTCCGGTATCATTCTTTTAGTATTTCTTGCGCTCAGGAAAGCCCGTGTAACTGCCATTCTTTTTAGTATCGCAACGATAATCCCGGCAACTGACTTCTGTATTATCCTGTCAGCCAATGGACCAGGTGATATGGTACACCTGCTGATTCACGGATGTACAACGATATATATGATCATCGTAAGTTTTATGTTATTCAAAGTAAAATCATCTCACTAAAAAATAAATGCATGAACAACAATCTAATATTGATCTTACATTCCTTAAACGGAATAGCGATCATATGCACGGCCGTTGTATTTGGAACCGACGTATTTTTCGCCCTCATTGGGAAAAAATCAGTTATTAAGAGCAAAGAATCATCCATTGCTGACGTATTCGGACATTTTCATGAAATTGCCGACGTACGAATGCCTTTTTTCGGAGCAACTGCCATCATTGCGACTATACTTCAGATTGTACTTTATGGTATTCATTCTGCCCCGGGTATACTTTCTGCAGTAGCCTTAGCCGGAATGATGTCGCAATTATTAATTTACATATTAGTATCCAAACCAGTAAACGTTACCATGGTTGATTCGGTTAAATATGGCAGGGTATTGAACAATGTAAGAGAACTTCAGGAAAGATGGGATAAAGTAATTTTGTGGAGGGCTCTGTCTCTGCTCCTGGCAATTATTTGTCTGGTAATGATAAACTATACGGGACAATAACTCAGACTTACGATATGAAAATAATCATTGTTTTGTTTCTCACTTTTTGTTTCGCCTCAGGTTCTGCTTTTGGCCAGACAGACGATACTCCTGCTGATCTGGCCCTGGTGGGCGCGAAAATATATTCTTCCCCTTCGGCAACACCCATAGAAAATGGGACCGTATTGATCCGGAACGGAAAAATTATTAATGCAGGCAGCTCAGACAAAATAGTTGTACCAAAATCTTTTCGCATCATATCCTGTAAGGGCATGATACTCACAGCCGCATTCTGGAATTGTCATGTCCATTTTATTGAATCAAAATGGAATCGCGCCGACACGATCGCTGCGGAAAGATTTAATCAGCAGATGGCGGACATGCTGACCAGCCACGGCTTTGCTCATGTATTTGATCTGGCAGAGTTTGATATAGAACAGACCCTGCGGATCAGGAACAGAATAAAAAAGGGCGACGTGTCGGGGCCGGTCATCTTTACTGTAGGTGTTCCCCTCGTTCCGGTGGATGGAAGTCCGTTTTATATCGAACCTCTGAAACTTCCTGAAGCAACTGATCCACAACAGGCGGCGCTGCATGTGCAGCAGCAAATTGATTCGGGAGCCGACGGTATTAAACTCTGGACGGGTTCACCGACCAGACATGGTACCGTTTATATGCCGGTTCCGATCGTAACGGCCATCACACAAGAGGCTCATCGCCTGAGCAGGCCGGTCTTTGCACATCCATCCGACAATCAAGGTCTGGGAATCGCGGTGGAAGGTGGCGTGGATATTCTTGCACATACGACACCCGACGGCGGCAGGGCCTGGAGTCAGGATACCATTCGGTTAATGCTCTCATCGCACATGTCGGTTATCCCGACCCTGAAACTATGGAAAGAAGAACTGCTGAAAAGTACCGTGAAAGACCCGATGCACAATTCCTTTATTCGCGTCGCCCAGCAACAGGTACACGATTTCTCCTCGGCAGGCGGCGTTTTATTATTCGGTACCGACGTAGGTTATATAAGGGACTATTCAACACGGGATGAATACAGTTTACTAACTGGTGCCGGCCTCGATTTTCGTCAGATCCTCACCATGCTTACGACTGCACCGGCAAAGCAGTTCGGTTTGGCCGGCAGGACCGGACAGATCGTTCCAGGTATGGATGCCGATATCGTATTGCTGGACGGAGATCCTGCGACCGATATTCTTTCTTTAGACAAAGTCGTCTACACCTTATGCAGGGGGAAATTGATTTACCAGAGAGGGAAATGATCTTGTTACACACGGAGATTCCGGAGTCACAGGTTTAATGAAAATGAATTTTTCTCTCATTGTTTTAAGTACCGAAGCGCAATACTCCCCGAGTTAAATACCGTTGACCCAACAAGTTTTAATCGTAATTTCTCCTGCATGTTGATGCCTTCAAATAACCGTCTCCCTTCTCCTATAATTATCGGGTGAACCACAAAATGATATTCATCAATCAGACCAAGCTCTGCAAGTTGTAAAGGAATGGTTACACCGCCGGTTAAAATATTTTTGCCTTGTTCCTGTTTCAACTTAAGTATTTCGTCTTCAAGGTTTGTATGAATAATTCTTGTATTTCCCCCTTCAACCTTGTCGAGCGATTTTGAAATGACAACCATTTTATCGACAGCTACAAATGCCTGGGCAAATTCGTAATCCGCTTTATCCTGCTCGGAAGGATCTTTCGCCACATCGGGCCAATAAGGAACCATCAATTGATAAGTTTTACGCCCGTAGAGGAATGTATCAGTAGCTCGAACGAGGTGCAAAAAATACTCAAACGTTTCTTCATCGGGACCGAATTTGGTATGGTCGCAGCAGCCATCCAAGGTCGTGTTGATTGCGTAGATCAGATTTCTCATTCGATTGCTTTTTGTTTTAATTTATTTCTGACTGTTGTTTCAATTTAAGAATTTCATCTTGAATGTCAGGCAGGAAATACAAATTTTCATGTTACTTTCAATCCCGCATGCGCGGGACTTTCCCGCACGCGCGGGATCATAACTAATCAGCTTAATTTCACCATATGAATCTCATAATACGACCTGCGAAATCTGAAGATGCCCAGACATGCGGAGCCATTTGTTACAACGCATTTAAGACTATTGCGGAGGCGCACCATTTTCCACCGGATTTTCCGGGTACTGAAATGGCCGTCGGGTTAATGAACTATGCTTTTCCCAATGAAGGCGTTTATTCCATAGTGGCAGAGGAGAACGGGCAAATTGTTGGCAGTAATATTCTGTGGGAGAATGGATTTATCGGAGGAGTGGGTCCTATAACAGTGGACCCCGCCTGCCAGAATTCTGATGTAGGAAGAAAACTGATGGAGCGGGTTCTTCAACGCGGAGAAGAAATCAAACTTGCAGGCGTGCGGTTGGTGCAGGCAGCTTATCATAACCGGTCATTGGCTCTATATACGAAACTTGGATTCGATGTGCAGGAACCACTTTCTGTTGTTCAGGGTGCCGCACTTGCCATTCGTTTTCCCGGCTACACTGTTCGCGCGGGAAATGAAGCGGATCTGAATTCCTGCAACCAGTTATGTTATCAGATACATGGTCATGACCGAAGTCATGAACTGCCGCCTGCTATCAAAGCAGGAACATTTTCTGTTGTCGAGTACGATGGAATGATTATCGGTTATACGACCCAGGTAGGTTTTCTGGGGCACACCATCGCATCAACGAATACCGGGCTGAAAGCTTTGATTGGTGCATCTGCGAATTTTTCGGGACCAGGCTTTCTGCTTCCTTCACGTAATGCAGAAGTGCTGCGATGGTGTCTGCAAAACGGCCTTCGTATTGTTGAGCCGATGACATTAATGAGTAAGGGTCTGTATAACAAGCCTGCCGGAGCTTTTCTGCCTTCTGTTCTTTATTAAAGTTTCACAAATCCGTCATCCGCATTGCCCGCCGAAGCCTTGGCGCAGGTGGGTCAATCGTTCCGCACGTGCGGGATCATCACTAATCAGTTGTAAACATGCCTCAGCAAAAAAGCAATAAACTATTAATAACTATAGGATTAGGTTTATTAACAGGAACTCTGGATGCAATATTATCGATCATTTTGAGCTATCCTGCGAACCCTGCCCAGTCATACAGTTATATCGCGAGCGGCTTCTTTGGCATGGCAGCGTTTACTGCAAATTATATGGTTTTTTGGGGAGTATTATTTCACTATTTGATCGCCACAGCGTTTAGTGCTGTCTTCTTCTTATTTTATCCAAATATTAAAAGAGTTATAAATAACAAATATATTTTGGCTCTTGTTTTCGGGATGATCATTTGGATAATTTCAACTTTTGTAATTCTTCCGCTGAGTAATGTTCCGGATATAAAAGGCGTCCCAAAATATCCCAGTCAAATCAACCCGGTAGCGGCAATTATTAGTATTGCCGGTTTAAGCTTATGCCTGGGCCTACCTATTTCATTGATTGCAAACAATTTTTACCGGAAAAAAGATGACTAAAGTTCACTCCGAGCGGATTAGATTCTGCGTTTACTCGTGGTGCGAATAATTCCAGATAGAGCCGCTTTTGATATAAGGCATATATTTTCCCTTATACTTTTTAAAGATCGCGTCGCTTTGCTTTTTACCGTTTATTGTCAGGTCTTTGTCGGTGAGCGTGAAGCCCACATTTTTCGAATCGGTTATCAAACTATCCTGCAGCAGATCGGTGAGAAGTTTTTTATCAATTTCATCCTGCATTCTTTTTAGTTCTTCGCGATCTGTTTGATAATGTTCCTCCAGATTTTGATAACTGTTTTGGTCCGCCGAATAAGTTTTTGGGTAGTCATACGATCCGGGATCACTGGAAACATAGTTGAGATTGAACTTATCATCCGGTTTGAAATGTTCATCGACTATCCGGCGGTGTAATTCCTCCGGTTGTTTTACACTATCAATCCATAATCCGTCTTTGTTTAGCTTATAAGTGAAATGATTTTTATCAGTCACCAGGTTATCCCTTATAAGTTCATAGGCTATTTCCGCGCTCTGCTCATTGAGAAAGGCATCATAGGGGCCGGGATGTCTGTTTTCATATGGTGGAGCAAGACTGCTATTATATGAATCAGGGTATTTGTGTTCATAGGGGTCATTATAACTGCCTTCATAATTGGTCGCGTAGCTAAACTGTTTGTATATTCTTTCATACACATCTTCCGGCATCCTCACTCCATTTACAATTAATTCGTATTTATTCAGGCTTATGCTCAAACGATTGGTGTCTGCTAAAAGATTTTCGCGGTAAAGTTCACGACCGATCTCGTGTACGATATCGTTTGACCCTTTGTTTATCGAACTTAAAGTCTGCAGTGGAGTAGTATCTGATATTGTCGATAATGGCGAGTTGAGCTTGTCATTCTTCTTCAAACCGTCAACATTCCGGACCAGTGCATCTAACTCAGGACTACCATTAGTTGCGTGTTCTTCCTGCTGAGGTTGTTGCGACTGATTCTGTGATTCATTTGCATTGTCTGTCTGGGTCTGATTCTTATGTGTGGTATCATTAACAATTGCTTTCACATTTTTATTCTCCGCTTTAATATCCTGATGAATGTCTGTAACAACCGACTTCAATGCTTTTTGAATATGTTCTCTCGCAGTAAATGCCGACACGCCTAAACCCAGAACTACCAGACAAACCAGCCAGCACTGTTTTTTCGAAAAGGTTGAGCGAGTAATTGCGATTGTTGACTATGCGTTTCACCCGATTAAGCAATGTATTTTTGTCGCCAGGGAATCCCATGGCATAGGCCGGAACCGAGGCCTGGTACTCTTCGCAGGAAACCAGTGCACGAATATAATTTATCCTGTTATTATTCTGAGCCACTGCCAGGTCGTCGCAGCAATTCTCGCGCTCGGTTTTAATCAGTTTCGAAACCCAAAGCACCGCAGGGTTAAAGAAAAATACGATCTCCATTCCGCTTTGCAGCATATTCACGAGATAGTCTCGCCGCCTGATGTGGGCGAGTTCGTGTATCAGGATCGCTTCGACTTCATCTGCGGAAAGCGCGTTGAGCAAACCGACAGGCACCAGCACCACTGGTTTCAGGTGACCGATCACCATCGGCACTTTCGCCAGTCCCGATTCCAGTAAGGTAACGGCTTTGCTTAAACGCAATCGATCAGCCAGCAATTGCAAACGCTTTTGCCAGTCGCCCTTCACGATCGAAATCCGCACCCGGCGCAACCGGTAAATACCATACAGTCCGAAAGCCAGTTGCAGACAACGTGCACAAACGATCAGGAACCAGATGATCGCAATGTTATCATGATGTTCTGAAAGAAAATTATTCAGCACCAAACGGACATCTTCTGAGATTCAGGAGGAGTTGCCACAACTTTAGTTGAATTGATCCTTGCGGTACACTCTTCTAAATCTGGGTGTTCCGGGTTATAGACTAAATGACATGCGACTTGCGCCTTAGCACAATCACAGAAAATTGCAAATAATATTATTATTCCTAACCGTATCATTTTAACGAAAAAAATATTTGCCATATAAATCTAATCAATAGAATCAGATATTTGCGTAAACCCAATGTTAACGACTTGATGATGTATTTTTGAGATAATATAGATGGAGTATTAAAAGCCTATCTGCTCTTCAATGCAACATTTCCATATCTCGCCCGACTTTAGTAGGGATCCCAAATGCATAACCGGTAAAAAATATATCGATGTTTAAAAACTACTTCATAACTGCCTGGAGAAATATACGGCGGCATAAGGCCTATTCATCCATTCATATTCTGGGTTTGGCGATTGGCATCGCAGCCTGCATGCTGATCCTCCAGTACGTGTCTTTTGAATTGAGTTTCGAAAATTTCCAGCAGCATAAGGACCGTATTTACAGGGTGCAGCAGGACCGCTTCGACAATGGTAAAATCAGCACCCAATGGGCGGCGGGCGCATTCGGAGTGGGAAACGCCTTCAAAGCAGCGATTCCTGAAATAGAAGATTATGTGAAAGTGATTCAGAACAGCAGGGTAACCGCCGAAGTCAGGAATCAGCCGGTAAAAATCGAAAAGGTATATTTCACCAACGCTTCTTTCTTCAACATATTTACCTATCCGCTGATAGCCGGCGATAAGAATACCGCGCTGAAGGATCCGTTCACCGCGGCGCTGTCAGCGTCTACTGCGATGAAATTATTCGGCACTACCAATGTTGTAGGAAAACCCCTGGAATTGAATCGTAAAGACAACTACCGTATCACCGCTGTTTACAAGGACGCCCCCGTCAATACACAGATAAAACCCGATATCCTTCTCTCCTATGCCACTTTCCAAAAATGGACAACCGACTCTGCAGGCAATGGTCCTGAAACTGCCTGGGAATGGGATGGATGTCTCACTTATTTGCTTTTGAATAAGGGCACGACACCTGCCGTAGTGGAAAAGAAAATGATTCCGGTGGTATATAAGTTTACGAAGGATGATATGAAGAAATACAATGCAGGGGTGATTTATCATTTACAACCTCTGAATGATATCCATCTCTATTCTCACTATATGATGGAACCGGATGAAAATGGCGACGGAAAAACGGTCTATCTTTTATTAGGCATTGCATTTTTCATCGTTGTGATTGCCTGGGTGAATTATATTAACCTCGCAACGGCCCGCGCTATCACGAGAGCAAAGGAAGTAGGTGTGAGAAAAGCGGTAGGTTCGCAACGCGCCCAGCTCATCATTCAGTTTTTGTCGGAATCTGCTGTATTAAACTTTATCGCTTTGTTGCTGGCACTCGGGATCGTTGTACTTGCTATTCCGGGTTTCAACGCGGTTTCCGGTCAGCACCTAAGTTTTTCATTGTTTGCAAAACCCGGATTCTGGTTGGGACTCGCCTCATTGTTTTTGATCGGCGTTTTCTTTTCCGGATTGTATCCTGCTTTTGTTTTGTCCGGTTTTAATCCGGTAGATACACTGAAGGGAAAACTCACCAGTTCCAGTCAGGGGGCCTTGTTAAGAAAATCGCTCGTCGTTTTTCAATTTGTAGCGTCTTTATTTTTATTGATAGGCACCGTTGTCGTTTACCAGCAGATTCAGTTCATGCGCCGTCAGTCCCTGGGAATCAATATCGATCAGACGCTGGTGATTCCACGGCCGCAGGTGGGCATTGATTCCACCTTTTTGCAAAGAATCACCGCGTTCAAGCAGGAATTGCAACAAATGCCTTCCATTCAGCACATCACCGTTTCATCGAGTATTGCCGGAGAACCCGTGGATTGGAATGCAGGAGGAATCAAACTGGTGGGTCAGGATGAATCCAAACAGAAGCAGTACCGCGTAATTGGTGTGGACTATGATTACCTTAAAACCTATGAATTAAAAATAATTGCCGGTCATCCATTCGACCGGTCACTGGGGTCTGACAAACATTCCGTTATTTTCAACCGGATGGGCATTGAGCATTTAGGATTTAATAATCCGCGGGAAGCGATTGGAAGGAAAATAGATTTTTGGGGTGACCAGTATACGATAGAAGGAGTTACCGAAAACTTCCATCAGCAATCTCTGCGGGAAGCTTTTGAGCCGCTGATTTTAAGATTGATTCCTGATGTAAATGGTTCCATCTCACTGAAGATATCTGCATCGAATGTTTCCCAAACGATCGGCAGTGTAAAAAAAGAATGGGATAAAATGTTACCCGGGAAACACTTTCGAATATTTTTTCCTGGATGATCATTTCAACGATCAGTACAAAGCAGATCAGCAGTTCGGAAAAGTATTTGGGATTTTCACCAGTCTCGCTATCCTCGTTGCCTGTCTGGGTTTGTTCGGCCTCGCTTCCTTCACCACCCTTCAAAAAACAAAAGAAATTGGCATCCGAAAAGTGCTGGGTGCGTCTGTTTTCAATATCCTCAATTTATTATACCGTGAATTTGCAGGTTTGCTGGCGATTGCTTTTTTGATCACAGTTCCCCTCGCCTGGTTAAGCTCGAACAGCTGGCTGCAGAACTATAATTTCAGGATTGGCATGCACTGGTATTATTTTCTCCTGCCCTTTCTGCTGATCGTGCTGATCGCTTTGTTGACGGTCAGTTTCCAATCAGTAAAAGCCGCGCTGGCGAATCCGGTGAGTAGTCTTCGATCAGAATGAAGTAAGTCGTATATCGTTTATCGTAAATTGTGGATCGTTGTACCCACATAATGCGGAGT
The DNA here is from genome assembly GCA_963757975.1 of uncultured Bacteroidota bacterium. Lineage (GTDB taxonomy): Bacteria > Bacteroidota > Bacteroidia > Chitinophagales > Chitinophagaceae > Puia. The sequence goes on along the minus strand of CAVWUD010000048.1, from coordinate 99,479 downwards.
TGAAGCTGTGAATTAATTCAATTTTCTAATCGTTCTGGCAATTGAAGAATCAATCATTGATGTATTCCAAATATTCATATTCAGATCGAGAAGGTAACGAAGCATCAAATTCTGACTTCGATTATTTTTTCTTAACTGAATCTTACAAAAAGCTAACAAACCTATTTTCTTATAGTATCCGACTTTGATATTTCCCTGTTCATGGAATCAAGTTGGGTTTCCATATAATTCACCTCATTCTGATAAAATCCAATGCTGTCTGTTCTTTTTTCTATCATAGAGTTAATTAATTGACCCTGAACACGCGCAAATTCTCTCATGTAAATAGAATCATCTATTATTTTCTGATGCCGTTGGTCTATGGAATCTATTCTTATTACCCTGAAAGAATCCAGAATAATGGTAGAATCACTCTTTTTCAAACGCGATACAAAGATTTCTCTTATATCTGATCCTGAAGACCGGGAGGTTTTGATTCACATGAAAAAAGCAGCATGTAAAACAGAATAGAAAGGATAGATACCCTATTCATATATTTTCCTTTCCGGCATATCATATTGCTATAAGAATGATCATTAACACTACACCCGCAAGTGTAAAGTAAAGACCTTTTTTGAATATGGTGGTTTTTGGCATGAACATCCAAAAAGCAGAAACGACGAAAAACAACAATGATAACGCAAAGAAAACATTTAGAAAAAATAAGGGACTGTTCGTATCTGCTTTGTGTAACCTGGTAAGTTTATCAATAAAATACGGCCGATTCCTTTGACTGATATCTTGCTATGCCGGTTGATTTGTTATACGTGCCTTGTTCGAAACTAATAATATCACCATCCTCCTTACTAATTTTGAAATCCCGTATTCTACAATTCTCTTCCCAGGTCCTCAGACTTCAATTGGGATGCAGTTGCCTTTCAATTTGCTTATTGAATTTCAGGAAACCTGTATCCCTGAAAATCATCGTGAATCCGCTATAGCATAGACAGCCATAATTCCTGCTAAAAAATATCCTAAATACCTGATGGTAAATTCTCATCTTACTGTTGGCACTATTATTTCCCATAAAGTTCTTATTGCTTTAAAAATTTGTTTTAGTTTTCATAAACGACCATACAACTGATAGTTTGTCCCTCTCCAAAGCTTTTCCAAAAATATAGTGACTTTTGAATCATATTTGCAATTTGCGATGAACCCCGAAAAAACTGCTGCGTATGTCTTCTTTGTTACCCTTTGCTGATAAAATTTGCCGCTTTGTCGCAAACTTTTGACAGATAGCAGTATAAGAGAGTATAAACAGGAACAGTTTTATAAGTTTACATATTCATTCATCAGCAATAATTAAAAAATATGCGGGTAGAATTGTCGAGGAGAAAATTTATCAGAAATGTCAGTGGCGCGGGTGCGGCAACCATATTGCATCCCCTATTATTTCTTTCCAACAATCAGGACGATTCGCGAATTGATAAAATTGTAGCGAAGACCATTGGCACTGATACGCACAACCATATTGATGTTCCTCTGAATGTTGCAGAGTTACCAGGACCGGCGATTGACCTTGCAGGTGAAATACGTAAATCAGGTTTATCAGCCATCTGTATGACTTTTGCGCTCGACTATCAAAAGCTGACCAAACCTGGCGAAGCCTATGAAAGGTTTATTACCGGATTGAATGCGATGGATCATGTGCTGAATAGTAACCAAATGAAACGCAGTTTGAATCTTGACGATTTGGAAACTGCGCACAAAAACCATCAGCCTACCGTTGTTCAGTCGGTTGAAGGCGGCCATTTCCTGGAAGGGAAATTGGACAGGCTCGGTATAGCTTATAGCAGAGGCTTGCGGCAACTTGGATTATTGCATGACAGCGATGCTTCCGTTCCATTGGGGGATGTTTATACAAACCCGGCTAAGTGGGGAGGACTAACACCGTTTGGAGCTGATGTAATTAAAGAATGTAATAATCTGGGCATTCTTGCAGACCTAACACATTGCAGCAATGAAACAATCAATGCAGCATTAAAATTGACAAAAAAGCCAGTGATTATTTCGCATACAGGTCTTGATACCCAACTGGGTCAGAACGAGTTCATGGCGAAAATGATGCGGCCCAGGTTAATAAGTAAAGAACAGGCAAAAATTGTTGCAGATGCCGGAGGCGTTATTGGTGTTTGGACACATCTTTCAGATACACCGTTAGAATATGCCCGGAATATTCGTGCGATGGCAGATGTTGTGGGAATTGAACATGTGTGCATAGGTACCGATACCAAAATGACGCCATCTTACAGGCCTCCCGGCGATGGAAGAAATACAACCCGAATCGGTGAGCGCACAAATGAAGCCTGGCAGGATCAGCAGGTTGGTTTTTATTATGCGGTTGTTGGAGCCTTGCTAAAAACTGGTTTTACGGAAGATGAGATCGGGAAAATAGGAGGTGGAAACTTTTGCAGAATATTTAAAGAAGCTACTTCAGGCCATTAAAACGAATGACAAACAAAATCAACAGTGACAAGCCGGAGAAAAAAAACTGGATAACCATCTCCCTGCATATTCTAATATGGTTAATGATTTTTATCACCCCTTATATCTTTAATCGGAACCCGGAAAATAATTCGCTGGATCACGAAGACAGAGATCAGAATAATTTTTTATTTCTCAATACCGTACTCAATTTTATTTGGGTGGGAATCTTTTACTTTAATGCAGGTATTTTGATTCCCAGGCTGGTCTACAAAAGGAAGATATTTCTGTATGTGAGTATTTTAATGGCTGCCTATAGTGTTGCAATATTGACTGACGGTCTGTTATTTCATGTATTGAATATTTCCCATCGCTTTAGTATTTACAATTCTGTCAAACACAATTTTATTCCTTTTGTATTTACTGTTGCGGTAAGTGCTGCGTACAAAACCATTTCTGATAAGACGCGGACCGATCTTTTGATAAGTGATATACAAAGTCAAAACTTAAAATCGGAGTTATCCTTTTTGCGATCACAGATGAGCCCTCATTTTCTGTTCAATGTAATGAATAATATTACCGCAATGATCAGATTAAAAAGCAACGATCTGGAGCCAACTGTGATGAAATTATCATCCCTCATGCAATACATGTTATACGAAACGGACGATGATAAAGTTGTATTAAAAAGTGAGGCCGAATATTTAAAAGCATATATAGATCTCCAGCAGCAACGATTTGGTGATGAACTCGATTTGAGAGTATTCTTTGACATAAAAGAAGACTGGCATGCAATAGAACCCATGTTGATAATACCCTTTGTAGAAAATGCATTCAAACATGGCGGTCAATTGCAGCAACCGGAAATTCACATCGCTTTATCCGTGGAAAATAATGAACTTTATTTTACGGTAATGAATAAATTCGAAGACAATCAGAACATAAAAGACAAAACCTCAGGTATCGGTTTGGCCAATGTGCGGAGGCGACTGGAACTACTGTACCCTGGCAAACACATATTGAATATTGAAAATCAACAGGGCTATTTCACCATCAAATTACAAATAACTTTATCGTAATGATGAAATGTATCGCGATAGATGATGAGCCGCTGGCATTAAAATTACTGGAAGACAACATTCGCCAGGTTCCAAATCTCGAGCTCGTTGCTACCTGCCGAAATGTATTTAATGCGATGAAGGTATTGCACGAACATAGGATTGATTTGATGTTTGTTGATATACAAATGCCGGGTCTGACGGGCATGCAATTTGTTGGGAGCCTTCAAACTAAACCAATGGTAATTTTTATTACAGCATATAAACAGTATGCGCTCCAGGGATTTGACCTGGCTGTTGTGGATTACCTTGTGAAACCGGTAGCCCTGGACCGTTTTGTGAAAGCATGCAATCGTGCAACAGAATTATTCGAATTGAAATCCAATAAAACCCAAACCATTCATCAGGAAGCCGAATATTTCTTTCTGAGTGCTGATTACAGCCAGATTAAGATAATGTTCAATGATATTGTCTGGATGGAGGGTGTTCGCGATTATGTAAAAATTCACCTTAAAAGCACGGATAAACCATTACTATTTCGAATCAGTTTAAAATCGCTGGAGTCGCAATTGCCTTCATCCAAATTTATTCGTATTCACAAATCCTATATTATTGCGATTGCAGGAATTACATCCATAAGAAAATCAAGTGTGTTTATAAAAGATATGGAGTTGCCAATAGGAGAAGCTTTTCATGAAATGGTCGATAAGCTTACCAATAAAGAACTTTAAAACACGTGCAGCTTGCCGCTCCCTATCAATATCTTCACCGATCCGGATGCTAGTTGTAGCAGGTTAAAATCATAAGAGAATGTTAGTAATTTCTATTTATTGAAGTATTTCAATAAATAAATACTACATTTGGATTGTAATTCATGTATATGGATGCGAAAAAAGCAGAAAAGATTTCTAAGGCTCTGGCAGACCCCAACCGGCTGACCATACTGAAAGAAATAAAGAAAAGCAGGCGATGCCTTTATTGTTCGGACATCAACGAAAAGATCGACCTGGCCCAGCCCTCCATTGCCCATCACCTGAAGTTATTACTTGAAAGTGAATTGGTTACCTCGGATAAAGACGGCCGGAACGTGCGTTATTACCTGAACAACAAACTGATGGATGAATATATCCAGTTCATAAAAGAATTAAAGAATTAAATTTTTTTAGTTCCATTTATCGAATTACTTAAATAAATCAATAACTTTGTTTCTGCTTATTTATATCGAATTACTTAAATAAATCTATATGACACAGAAAAAAGCATTTATATATACAATGATCGTCTTTAGCCTGATCACCTTATTTTCATATCTGGCCAATGCACAACCTACCGGGAAAATCGTCGGTGTCTGGTTAAGGGACGACAAAAGTTTAATAATAGAAATCTATAAGGCCGGCCCCCAATACTTCGGCAAACAGATATGGGGTAATTCCCTGTTCGAGAATGATGGAACCACGCCTAAAAAAGACGAAAATAATAGCAACGAAAGACTGCGGAGAAGGGAACTCAAAAACCTCACCGTTCTGACAAACTTCGATTACGAGGGTCGTGTGTATGACGGCGGAACCTTTTACGATTATAAAAGCGGAAAAAAGTACAAATCCATTTTAAAGTTGAAGGGGGAAAACGTACTGAAAATCCGGGATTATACCGTCCTGTCGCCATTCGGAAAAACTACCACATGGACCAGGGTTCAATAAATTCTTCTGCCATAAATAAAGGAGTCTGACCGTTCTGTGCTGTTGAATGCAATGGGCACGTTTATTTTAAATCGTCGGGTCTATTGAAAATATTTCGTCATCGCATCCCAGTAATGCTGCTGCCAGCCTTCAGATAAATGTTCTTTCAGTCCCTCGGGAAATCCGACATGTTCAAAATTCAGACGGGTTCCCCCACCCTCGGCGCTCAGATCAAAACGCGCGATGGACCAGACTCCGGCCGGCCAGTCAACCACCCGCCAGGCTTCCACAATCCGCTGGTCAGGTACCAGCTCGAGGATGCGACCGGTTATATGTCCATCGAACAAAGAAAAGGCGCCGCCCACCACCGGATCAATTTTTGCTGATGTTGCAGTGAACATATCAAATGATTTTTTTGTACTGGCGCTAAATGCTGCTGAACTGAGCAGGGTATTATATACCTGCGCCGGTGGCACTTTGAAATATGGAGATTGGTGAATGGTTATCCCCCTCACAGAGTCGGCCTTGTTTACCTTTTCTGTCATCGCATTATTCGTTTGTGCATGGCTGGTAGCATAAAGAAAAACAAACGCCGCAAATAATATTCCGAAAACTGATAGTCTTTTATACATTGGTTCACAATTTAATTACCCCCGACCGGCATCATGGGATGCACTTCGATTTTTGTAGGGATATCGTTAAAAATCGGATTTTCTTTGGCAATCGCCATGGCTTCTTCCATATTATTCGCACTGAGGAGAAAATATCCGGCAATTACTTCTTTGCTTTCATTAAATGGATGATCTGTAAATGAGCCTTTAGAGCCGGTGATGAGTTTGCTGCCTTTGTCCACCGGACTTGCGCTCTTCAGTTTTCCCTCTGAAATCAATTTACCGATATAAGTCATCCCATGCTCCATATGCTGTTTGAGCTGATCCGGAGAGAGATCGGTCCATACACTACCCTCTGTTCTTAGAATCAAAAGAAAATCTTTCATTTTTTGTTATTTTTTCAATTTACTAATCTGAATGACGCTGAATGACAAATGAGAAGTTACTAAAAGGACATCGGGGACCATTAATTTTTTTTCGCCATACAGATCTTCCATTTCTTCAAAAGCAGTGCTTTTTCTGCAGACAGGGGCGTCAGTCCGATCGCTTTTTGCAGGATTGGCAGGGCCTCTTCAAAACGTTCTGATTCTATAAGAAAACTGGCTAATGTGGAAAAATATAAATGATGGGAGTTTAGTACGCGTGAGCTTCCCATTTTTTTCAATTCCTCAATCGCCTCTTCCAAACCAACGGCTTTGGACAAGGCGATGGTACGGTTCAGCTGCACAACCGGTGAATGATCCAGAAGCAGCAGTTTATCGTAGAGAGACAGAATGGAATTCCAGTCCGTCGATTGATAATCGGGCGCAGAACAATGATAAGCTGAAATGGCTGCCAGAATATGAAATACTGATATATGGCCGTTCGTCGCGGATTTATGCAGACTTACAAAACCTTTCTCCATCAGTTCAAAATCCCATAGGCTACGATTCTGTTCTTCCAGTGTAATAATATTTCCGTCGGCATCCTGTCTTGCTTTAAACCTGGAAGCATTCAACTGCATCAGTGCACACAATGCGAACACATCGGTTTTAGTCGTGAAAAGTGGATGGGTGGAGATGATTTCTGTGAGCCGGATGGCTTCCCCGCAAAGTGTATAACGGATAAGATCTTTACCGCCCGATGCACTGTATCCTTCGTTGTATAAAAGATAAATGGTATTCAAAACTGCCAGTAGTCTTTTTTCCAGTTCATGACCCTTCGGTACTTCAAAAGGGATTTTTTGTTCCCTGATTTTTTGTCTTGCCCTGACCAGTCTTTTATTGATGTTTTCTTCGGACGTGAGAAAAGCGCGGGCAATTTCTCCAATGCTGAATCCACAAATCGTTTTCAATGCCAATGCGATTTGCGAATCTGTCGTAATAGACGGATGACAACATGTAAAAATCAATCGCAACTGATCATCCTGTATTTGTGTGCCGGAAAACAAATAATCCAGTGCCGGTTCTGCTGTCCAGGCGGATTGTAAAAAATGAATCGATTCTTCTGAATACCGGCGTTTGTACTTTTCGCGATTTACGATGTTCAGCGCTTTATTTTTGGCCACGCGAAACAACCAGGCAGATGGATTATCCGGAACACCCCTTCTCTGCCACAGGCTGATGGCTTCTATCATCGCGTCCTGTACCACATCTTCAGCAAGGTCCAGATTTTCTATTCCAAATATTTTAGTCAGCACCGCAACCATTTTCCCCGATTCGTTCCGGAAAAAATGCTCAACTAATGGATGTATGTCAGCAGCTTGAGTCAAATCATGCAATGTTAACGGTTCCTGAAAAGTTATTTCTTCTTTTTAGAAGCTTTGGCAACAGCATTATAATCCAGTGCCAGTCCGATCCAGTAAGCAAGCTTCTTCTGTGTTGTGAGGGCGTCGATATCAACGAAGACATAACCCTTCATGGGCTTACCCGTGAAATCCATCGGATGGCATCCTTCCTTCTCCATCACTTCGTCATACAGAGCGGGGTCGAGGCGGACCATCATCCGCTCCTGTTCCACACCTACACACATTTTATGATTGACCATAAAGCACAGGCCGCCGAACATTTTCTTCTCTTCGGTAATTCTGTGGGTTTTGCTGATGATGTCGCGTGTACATGCCGCGAGTTTTTCGTTGTATGCCATGGAATGTGTTGGACTACCAAGTTAATATAATTCGGTAAATTGGATTGCACCGTTCTGCAGAATGATCCTTTGAAAATTAATCACTACAATTGATGACCGATTCAAGGAAAAGAAAACAAATGCCAACAGAACAGCATTTTCCGAATTGAGCGCATCTATCGCGGAGCTAAAACTTTTTTTCTACAGATATCAGGCGATCAGGAATTCTTGCACCAAACCATCTGGGATCCGGTCTTTGCGACCAGGTAATTGTGGAACTGTCTTCAAAGAGGATCGACATAGTATGTTCACTGGTATTGACGAATTCACTGAGCAGCCTGCCGTGTTGAGAAAGTGAATCGTTTTCTTTAAGAGGGATGGTGAATGTGTAATCGCTGTTTTTCAACGGACGATGGCAACTGACGCATTCACTGACAAAATCAGCATTCTTACCATAAGGTTTTAATTCTGCACCGCGCCATCTTCCAAATCCCCAGCCAAGGGTAGACGAAAATTTCTTGCTCTCCTTGATCATGAACTCCACCTGGTAAAAGGAACCCATAGAAATATTTCCAGTACTGTCGGTCTGTTGTTTCCAGGCGGCTTTCGCAAACATCGTTCCATCAGGCCAGGGATTGGTTTTTCCCTCTGCGATCGCTTTCACCGCTGTTTCATTCCCATAAATCGCACGGAAAGAACCGTTGTCAAAACGGTCGGTAATACTGATTACCCGCCAGTTTTGAAATCCATGAATAAAAGAAATGCCATTCCATTCCGGACTCACATTATCCGGATCTTTATATTGAACGGAAATATTATTGGCAGAATTGATCACCGGAACAGAAACTTCGGTCAGATAATTTTCAAGGATGGATATATCCTGATCATTCATCCTCGCCGTTTTATGCAGGGTCAGGTAACTCTTCAAAGGCATCTCCCTGTTGCGTATATCATTCACCGACCAGAACAACATAGCTTTCTGTGATCCTGCATCGAGGCTGTCCCAGTTAGAAAAGTTCATTGCGCGGCGACCATCTTCAACATGATCGGCCACCAGGAAATTAACCGGCGTTATTTTATCAAACCACTTCAAATCTGTCTCATTGGAATGACAATCATAACAGCCTTTCCTTAATACAGTCTTTACGCTATCGGGTACCCGGACTTCCAGAGTAACAGGCGGATTGGAAATGGTTGGCCGGATGAATTGTGCCGCAACAAATAAAGCCGCAAGCAGGATCAGTATGATGATTATTTTTCTCATTTCGTTGATCCATCAGCATGATGGCTGCAACAGTGTTAATAAAGTCATTTAGAAAATTGGATGTCACTGTCAAAAATTATTCCCATTATTTTGCAGGATCAAATTCCCAGAGGTCCTCCTGCAGGAAATTGTTTGGGGACGGTTCATGGCGGCCGGCGGTGTAAAATGCTTTGTTGCCTGTTACGAAAGTAGAACCCCCGATCCGACCGTCGAAAAATGCCATTTGTGTCCATGCATCATTTACTTCATCATATTGCCAGCACTCGTATCCACCGGCGACATAGCCTTTGCCGGACAAGGTGAAGGCAGCGCCGAAAGATGGGACGTTGCCAGGAAAAGAATTCTTAGCTGTCCATGTGTCTGTTGCCGTATCGTATTGCCACCACTGGTTGTTTCCCCCGGGTCCCGAAACATTTCCAAGGCCTGAGTAGATTTTTCCGTTCACTGCGAACCCTGTCCCCCACTGGCTTTCGGGCCCTGGATAATCTGCTTTGCGCGTCCATGCGTCGCTCGCCGGATTGTACTGCCACCAGGCTTTCGTGCCCAAGGTGCCCTCGCTCAGCCCTGCGTACCCCACGCTCCCGATGCCTGTGCCGAATGCCCCTTCCTGCAATGTATCCGGAAGATCGGCTTTGCGAGTCCAGTTATTGTTCTGCGGATCGTATTGCCAGAGCTGACTCGAACTTGACGAACTGATTCCGCTGGATGTTTTTCCGATTCCGATATAAGCCATATTTCCAATCACCATACAAACCGGTGATTCGAGAACCGGGCCTGGTGAAGATGCCACCTGGGTCCACGCATTCGCAGCGGTATCATACTGGTAGAGATCACTATAATACGCGCCTCCATCATATCCAAATCCGAAATAACCTTTGCCCGCTATAGAAAAACCAGTACCAAGGCCCCGCCCGGTTAAGATCGGAAGATCGGCCATCCGGATCCAGGCGCCAGGGAGAATAATAAAATCATTGGTGCTGGTTGAATTCTGACCACTGATGCTCAGAGATATTTTACCCGTAGTTGCGCCAGACGGTACTTTCACTGTAATAACTGAGTCTGACAGTGAATCAGGTTTGGCGGCGACGCCATTGAAGTAGACGGTTGCAGTGTTTACCGAACCGAATCCACTGCCCGTTAACGTAACCGTATTACCCGGAGCACCACTGGATGGACTGAAATTAATAATTTGTACCCGTGCTGTTGTGCTATTCTTGCTGCAAGCCGAAAAAACAAATATCATGAAGGAGATCTTCATGATCCATTTAATCATGCGGGAAAAAAACAACAAAGAGTCATTCGTATTTCCGGCGGCAGAATGCCAGATCACCAAGACCATCCATAAAGCCATGCACGTTTTTAACATGATAGTTCGAAGTATTTGGTCTTATAATCAGCAAAAATAAAGCATTATAACGTGCATTGGATGTATCGAAAACGGGCAATTTAAAAACAGTTTTATTTTATCGCATTGATTCATAAAGAGATATTTCTTGGCATTTTATTAGCACGTCCCTCCCTTTAGATTCTAAATCATATCAGGAAAAATCAGCACCATGTTAAAAAACTATCTGAATGTAGCCTGGAGAAACCTCTCAAGAAACAAGACATTCTCTTTTATTAATATCACCGGGCTGGCCGTCGGACTGGCCTGCTTCCTGCTGATCGCACTTTATGTGATGGACGAATTAAGCTTCGACCGTTACTACGATAAGGCTGGAAATATTTACAGAATTAATCTGGATGCCCGCTGGGGTGGACAGGATCTTCGCCTCTCGCAGACTTCGGACATGATGGGATCCATCCTTAAAAAGGATTATCCCCAGATTCAGGAATATACGCGTCTTTACCGCCAAAGCGGTGATAAAGCACTCATCAGGAAAGGAAATGAATTTATCACAGAAACAAGCACAGCATTTGTTGATTCTACATTCTTTCATGTCTTTGCATTTATGGCCCTCGAAGGAGACGCCAGGACTGCGTTGAATGATCCACATACCGTAGTGATATCAGCATCCACGGCGGCACGTTATTTCGGTTCAACCAAAAACGCCATCGGTAAAATGCTCGAAGTTCAGGAAGCCGGCAAAGAGGTTCCCTACAGAGTGAATGCAGTAATCGAAGATATTCCGGGTAACACACATTTTCATTTTGACCTGCTCTTCTCTATGAAGAGCCTGGATTATAATTGGGGACAGATAGGCAACGTCAATTTTCAAACTTACATCGTGCTCAAACCTGGTACCGATCCCGGTGTTTTCGATAATATATCACAGGACTTCATCAAAAAGTATGAGATCCCTGCATTGAAAGATTTTAAGATTTACAGCCTGGCAGATTTGGAAAAATCAGGAAACCGTCTTCGCTTTTCCCTGATTCCCGTAACACGAATTCATCTTTATTCCGACAGGCAGGGCGGCGAAGAACTGAGCCCGCCCGGCAGCATACAGTATGTAGCTATTTTCTCTGCTGTGGCATTATTCATTCTGCTCATTGCCTGCGTCAACTTCATGAACCTGACAACAGCCCGTTCCGCAGGCCGGGCGCGTGAAGTGGGCATTCGAAAAGTACTAGGTACGGAACGCAAATCACTCGTCATGCAGTTCCTCTCAGAATCCACCCTGATGGTGTTGCTGTCCCTATTGATCGGCATCGTTATCGCATTTTTGGCACTCCCGTTATTCAATTCTTTGTCCGGCAAAAACATGACCATGGTCAGTCTGTTTTCTCCGATTATCCTTCCTCTTCTCATCGTTCTGCCTTTTGCAGTCGGTCTTCTGGCAGGAAGCTATCCGGCTTTCTTCCTCTCAGGCTTCAAAGCAATCGAAGTATTAAAAGGCAAATTGAAAACCGGAACCAAAAGTGGTGGCCTTCGGAGCACCCTGGTCGTATTTCAGTTTACCATTTCAATCGTCCTGATCATCGGGACGATGGTTGTCTTCAGACAACTGCATTATATTCAGACACGCGACCTCGGATTCAACAAGGAGCAGGTATTGATTGTTAATGGCGCCGATGCCCTGGGCAATAATGCGGATGTCTTTAAGAATGAAGTAACAAAATTGACAGGCGTAAAAGGAGGAACACTCAGCGCTTTTCTGCCCGTTTCCAATTCGTCCCGTAACGTTTATAATATTTCCAAAGACGCTGTCCAGACTTCATCAAACAGTTTTAATGTGGAGACCTGGGCGATCGATGATGAATACCTTCCAGTATTAGGGATTAAAGTTTTGAAGGGAAGGAATTTTTCTCCCAAATTCAAAAACAGACTCCTCGTCTATTATCATCAATGAAACGACCGCTCGGATTTTAGGATACACTAATCCTGTAGGCAAAAACATTTACATCTTCGATAACGCAGGGAAACCGTTTGCTTACCCGATTGTTGGCCTGGTAAAGAATTTTAATTTTGAGTCCCTTCACCACGAAGTACGCCCCCTGATTTTTATGTTGCAAAAAAGTACAGGACTTGCTTCCTTTAAGGTGAATACCGCTTCCGTCACCCCGCTTATCGGAGAAATTAGGAAACAATGGACAGCCCTGGCTCACGGCGCTCCTTTCAGTTACAGATTCCTCGATGATTCTTTTAATGAGATGTACCAATCTGAACAGCAGGTAGGAAAAATTGCCGTTATCTTTTCAGTGTTAGCAATATTAATCTCCTGCCTCGGCATGTTCGGTCTTGCAACATTTATAGCCGAACAAAAAACAAAAGAGATCGGCATCCGCAAAGTACTGGGAGCAAGCATACAGGGAATCGTCGGTACGCTTTCAGCAGATTTTATAAAGTTGGTGGCCATTGCTTTCATCATTGCCATCCCTTTCGCCTGGTGGATTATGAATAAATGGTTGCAGGATTTCGTCTACCGGGTAAACTTCAGTTGGTGGATCTTTCTCGTGGCTGGTGTGGCTGCTTTTCTGATCGCGCTGATCACGGTGAGCTCTCAGGCAATAAAGGCGGCGATGGCTAATCCGGTAACCAGCCTGAGGTCGGAATAACTTTGGGATGACGGATGACGGTTGGTCCCGCACGTACATGAACCGTTGATTAATCAAACACTTGACGGATTGTATCCAAACAATTTTTTGAAAGAAAAAGAAAAATGCGACATATTCTCAAATCCCACATCCAGATAAACTGAGGAAGGATGTTGATTTTTCTGTTTGATCAGAAAATGTGCTTCTTCAAGCCGCTTTTTCATCAGCCATTTCTCGGGCGAGAGGCTGAATATTTTTTTAAAATCGCGCTTAAATGTGGCGAGACTGCGCCCCGTCATTTTCGCAAACTGGCTCATACGGACGTTGTACGCGAAATGCTGATTCATGAACAACTCCAGATCGATCTTATGAGGTTCACTGAAATCAAATAAAAAATCCTTCAGCCTTGGATTCGCCCTGAGCAGTAATTCAATGATCTCCCTGGTTTTTAATTCCGCCATGGACTTTGTCATCTGTCCCTCCTGATCGAGATAAGGACGAAGCGAATCAAAAAAACCTTTGATAAAACGATCCTTCGATAACTCGATGGCAGGTGCGCCCGTATATTTTTTGTCCAGTTGAATATTATTTTCGTTGGCGTATTTACGCAGAATCGGGTCGGATAAAAAAATCGTCACAGAAGAACAGGGCGTGCCATCGGGATCCGGCAATTTTGTGGCTTTTACCAGCTGATTTTTTCGAAAGAGACCAATAGTGCCCCGCCCCCCGACATACTCACCTTGATTGGTGTAAATATGGACCTGTCCGGAGATCACATAAGAGAGCGCATGTTCAGCCGCAAACTGTTCGGCAACTCTTTTCTGCTGATGCGAGCAGGAGTAAAGCATATTATATTGCAGCGCTTCTGTATTCACGTCTTTTATTTCATTCGTTTAACCTGACTCATGATCATTTTATCAAACATATTGTCGGAGAGAATTTTTTTCATAAAGAGCGCCGGTTTCGCCATATAACCTGCCGAATACCTGGACAATGGTTTTTTAGCTGTAATCGCTTTATAAATCAATTTAGAAATCAGGATGGGTTCCGGAACTTTCGCATCTATACCATCCGAAAGCATCTGCAACGGGCGCTGCCAATTCTTTATATGCCCCATGTCCGGAAACACGTAACAAACTTTCCTGTGCAATACCACTCCACTCCGATTTAATTCCTCCCGGCTCGATCACAATGATATCAATGCCGAAGGGCCGCACTTCATTTCGCAGGGAATCACTGAGTCCCTCGAGCGCAAATTTACTGGCATGATACCAGCCACCGAAGGGCGCTGCCAGTTTGCCGCCGATGGAAGAAATATTTACGATTTTACCCGAGTGTTGTGCACGCATATAGGGCAACACCAATTTGATCAGACGCGCTGCACCCAATACATTGACTTCGAGTTGATATTTCGCGTCTTCGAGGGGTACATCTTCAACGGCGCCATAAGAACCAAATCCGGCATTGTTGATCAGTACATCGATCCTGCCCTCAGCGGCTGATTATTTTGTCCACACCAGATCTGGATGAACTTTCGTTGGTGACATCCATCTCTAATATTTTGATGCCACGGGATTTTAACCCGGCCATTTTTTCTGTTCTGCGCGCGGCTCCGTAAACGGAATATCCCTGGTCAGATAAATACTCTGCGACCGATTTGCCAATTCCTGAAGAGGCTCCGGTAATCAATACGACTTGTTTCATGGTTTGAAAGATTATTTTGATTTAATCAGTCAAAGCTCTGTACAAAATTACCGATTCGCTTTGGTCAGGAGCTCAAATTTCTTTGGTGAGCGGCTCAGGATTTCCTTTCGGTGAAATACAATTAATTACATTTGATATAAATTCATGAACACTCCGGCAAAATCTTCTTAAATGAAGAATAAAAAAGGGCTTGAAATCCCAGCTATTCCGGCGGTTCTGCTTTCTATAATAAGTTTTCAATGTGGTGCTGCCCTTGCAAAAGGATTATTTCCTGTTTTAGGGCAGCTGCAACTTCTTCGTTAAGAATTGTTTTGTCTGCTGTCATCCTGGTTATTTTTAACCGGCCCGATCTCCGGAATTTGTCGAGAGCGCAATGGAAGTCCGTTGCATTGTATGGGTTGACATTAGGAGTGATGAATATTATTTTCTATTTATCAATAGAAAGGATCCCGCTTGGCCTGGGTGTTGCCCTTGAGTTCATTGGTCCACTCACGCTTGCGCTTACCGGCTCTAAAAGTATCATAGATTTTTTATGGGTTGTATTAGCGGCAGCAGGAATCATCCTGATTGAACCCTGGGGCAATAAAGCCGTAGATGTTATTGGCGTACTCCTTGCCCTGCTCGCCGGTGCATTCTGGGCGGCTTACATTTTAATTGGCGGTCACATCTCTAAAATAATGGATGGTCGCAAAGCCGCAACTATTGGGATGATTTTCGCATCTGTCCTGGTGTTGCCCATAGCCATGGCCTACGGGCTTTTATCCCATCTCAGACCAGCAATGTTCGTATCGGGCCTGGGGCTTGCCTTACTTTCAAGCGCTATACCTTTTATGCTGGAGATGGGCGCACAAAGAAAAATTCCTGCAAAAACATTCAGCATCCTAATGAGTCTGGAGCCCGCCGTAGCTGCGCTGACAGGTCTCGTTTTCCTGCATGAATACCTTTCATTTTATGAATGGCTGGCGGTTGCGATGATTATTGTTGCAAGTGCAGGTGCTACGCTGACCAAAAAAAAACCTGCAAATACGGTAAGAGAACTCTGACAGGCAGCATTCGCTATTCCATAAGCATAATAGATGTAATGGTGTTAATACCGGCAGTTAAATAGCTTCTTATTAATCAACTCACACAGAGAAGTAAAACAAATGGGATCTTTTTTGGAAGGGTAAAAAGACGGCCTTGTTTAGTTCATGTCACTCTGTCTTTGGGCTAAATTCCAAATACATTTATCTAACATTGATTATAAGTGGAAGAAAATGAAGTTCTCCAAATGAGAACTTTTAAAAATTTTATATACCTTTATATGAAGGTTCATTTAATCCGAAAGGAAACAATTGAAGGATTTGCAAGTTGTCATGCGCGGTGAAGAAAAACAATATACTATCAGCGATTATTAATCTTATAATATGGCAGAATTAAAATACAAGGTGATCAGAAGCAAAACACAGTACAAGGAGTACAGTAAAAAACTCGAAAACTTAATCTTCTCCGGCATACGCAACCGGACTATAAAGGATGAAATCGAACTACTAACTTTACTAATAGAAAAGTGGGATTCTGAACATAATTCGTTTAAGGAAGTTGATCCTATCCGACTGCTCGTTTCCATTATGGATGATCATAAGTTAAAGCCCAAAGACCTGGTCGATTTATTAAACGTAAGTAAGGGATATATTTCAGAAATTCTTCATTATAAAAAAGGCCTGTCTAAAGATGTGATCCGAAAACTGGCAGATCATTTTAAAGTATCTCAGGAAGCTTTTAACCGCCCTTATAAATTAGTATCACCAATCAACTCCCATTTGAAAAATGCAAGCGTGATGTAGAGGAGCAATGTGTTTGTATAAAAAAGTGGGTGACAAATGGATTGTTGTCAGAAGCTATTGCAATTGGGTTAGTTGAAATATCAGATGTGCTTAACTGGAAATCAAATCTTCTAGTTGCTCACACAAATTGCATTGATCAATCCACCACCTGAAATTTTGACTTCTGTGCCATTTTTCCAATATGCGGGGCTACTACTACCATTCTCCATGAAATATCCGACAACATAAACATCAGTACCTGCCACTGCGATACCGGTCGCGATGGTCTGCTCCGATTTATTTGCCGACAAATCAGTAGGCACGCCATTTTTCCAATAAGTGGCATGGTTACCATTAACCGGACTTGAAGTGCCCGCAATATAAACATCTGTACCAACGATTGTAATGGCAGAAGCATAGCCATTATTGGGAACAGGAGAATCATTTAATATTAATGTGTTCAGAATGCCATTTTTCCAATATACAGGCATATTATTATAATACCCAACTGCATATACATTCGTACCTGAAACAGCTACTGCAAAAGCGATCCCTGTTCGTCCGCTGTCAGAGGGATAATTTGTGAGAACTCCATTTTTCCATTGAACCGCAGTATCTTCAAGAGTGGCAACGTGTCCGACGACATACATATCAGATCCCGAAAAACATATTCCGTCGGCTGATGATATATTAGAACTAGTTTCAAGATTATTGAGTATTCCATTTTTCCAGTACACAGCTACACCTGCATGAACAACGCTGTCACCAGCACTGTCTATAACAGGATTCCCATTACCCTCCCCCACAAAATAAACATCCGAACCAGACAAGGCGACTCCGAGTACCAATGTTGAAATCTGACCAAGTGAATTTGACTGCCCATTTTTCCAATAGACCGGGTTGAAGTTCAACAATCCTCCAACATATACATCCGTTCCCGCAACAGCGATGCATGTAGCACTGGATGAAGCAGCCAGTTCTATACTTTGCCCGTTCTTCCAAACTACCGCAGCATGGTTAACAATCCCGGCCATATATACATTAAAGCCTGGAGTCAATTGTTGTGTTTCTGTTTTTTTACAACCTGTATTCAGAAGAATATACATACTAACCAAAAAGATGGGCGATTTGAAGTTTCTCATGCAATTTCTTCTTTTACTATGATTTCTTATTGCTTTTGATATTCTGCGAATACAAATTGAACGTCTGCATATTTATAAGCACCCAAATTTACCGGATCGAATATTTGGACTTGCTCTCCATACATACCAACTCTTCGGGTCTTAAGGACGCTGTTCGAAACGTCAAAATTATAAATCGTATCATCGGGTTTTAAAGTATATGTTGTATCACCTGACAGTACATAAGAGCCAGATTGAGTTCCCTCAACATAATACCCTCCGTCATTTTTGAATTCAATTAAGACAGATGGGGACGATAATGTATCGAACTCTATATTGTTGTTATATGGATTAATATATTGATCAACATTCCTATTCTCTGCCCATTTGCCGGTTAATAAATTTGAATTATTAGATTTTGTACAGGAAACAAATATGAGTCCAAATAAAATTGACCTGGGAAGTTGTTTCATGTTATCAATTTAAAGCTATTTATAACGCATCACGATGAACAGGATTAAAAACTGAAATTATAAAATTTAATTCCTATTAGCGAATACTGCGCTGTTTATAAAATATCAATGAGTACATAGCTAAGGGTTTACCCTTAGTTCATCCATAAACAAACTCTCGCATACACGTAAATGTTAGAATTTTGAAGTTTTTGCAAATGAAAAAGGATGAGGTGTGTGTAATTAGAAAGTTATATCTATGCTTAAGGCTGTGACTGCAGATGCGGTGAATACAACAATCGTTTCAGGCTCTGTAATGTTACTTAACAATTAAACCGTTCCTGAAACGTTGAAGAAGGAAGGGGATTGGCTTATCGAATTCCACCAGTTAAACAAACCAAATGAGAAAAATAACGGGAATATTTCTGATGGTCTTATTGTTACACAGCTGCCAGAAATCTGATACTACAACCAATTCAACAAATCCTCCGGTCACAATTGGAGCACCCGTTTTGCCAGATTCTTCATTGACAAGAATTTATAATATTGATTCAGTCAGTGCCGATGCAGATGTTGCATGGATCAGCAGTCCCCAGGTTTCTCCGATTACAAATAGAGGTATTGTTTGGAATACTGCGCCTAATCCAACAATTGATTTAAGTACCAAAACAGATATCGGTGATAATATAGGTGGTTATTCCATGGTAATGACCGGTCTTAAACCAAAAACGACTTACTATGTTAGGGAATATGCAACCAACGCCAATGGAATCGACCTATGGTGTGCAAAAGAGTTTTACCACCATCGATATTTTTGAAGGATTCGTCATCGGCAACATTTATAGAGGCAGGCTGATCTTTTACTTTTTGAAGCCGGGCGACGCAAACTATGATTCGACTACCCTCCATGGATTCGTAGCTTATCTTGGACAGGATACCATCTATAATGCCAAGCCATGGGACGCCAGCGGGCAGAATCTTTTATTTTGGGGAATGGACACCATCATCATGTCGGGCGCTACAATGAATTCTAGCATTGTTTATCAGCAGAATTTCGAACAAGGAGCTAAATGGAGTGCGGCTTTTTATAGCGAATCTGCATTTAATGATGTTGGATACGCACAACAGGGATATCTTCCGTCAAAGGCGGAATTGAATCAGCTTTATCTGTATGCAGGACCCGGTGCCTCCGGAGCACACACCGATATTTTAAAATTGAAACCGGTCATCTACTGGAGTTCCAGTCAATACGATAGCACGGATGCTTACTGGCAAAATTTTGCTGATGGAACTGTCGGCCACGGACCAAAATCGGATCTCCATGCTGTTATCCCGATTATGATGTTTTAAAAGCGCGGGTAAAAAAGAAAAAAACGTTACGATAGATTTGCTTTTTTATTGTTCATGAAAAAGGAATTTCCCACGCCCGGTCGATCCATATAGATCTCTCCCAAAAGTCATAAAGAGTCGTAAAGAAACGTAAAGAGACGTAAGAAATCATAAACGCGTTTTTTTAGCGTTATGTTCCAAACGACTTAAAACCATGGCAACGATAAACGACAATATCGTAATGAAAAACATGTCCGGCGCAATCGGCAAACAATTGGTATTCAGAAAGGTAAATGGGAAAACCATCGCCTGCAAATACCCTAACCGCAGTCATGTGGCGTTGTGTATCAGAATTTGGATTGTTCATCCATAACGGACATCAAATAGGAAACTGCTGAAGAACCAGCGACTGCTTTTTCTTGTCGTAATAAATATAAATATATCGCCCATCCTGGAACAGAAGATTTTGTGCGTGTTCGGGAATTTTGATATCGTGACTGAATTCATCGATCCGGTCATTAATACTTGCTTCCATATCTCCCGGAATATGTTGAAGACTAATGCTGTCCACAAGCATTCTGAATCGCACGGCCCTGGTCCATGTACCCGTGCTGAAATCACCCATTCCACCTCCGCCGATCAGAATAGCTGTTGAACCGGAAGAAAATCCATATCCAGGCACACCCATTTGTTTTTCCTCTTTATTTGACCCCAGCGTAATAGCAGTCCCCATGCTGTCATTCAACGCTGCGATCGCTGCATTGGCACTGAGTATTTTTCGAAGAAGTTGTTTGGTCTTCGTTAATTCTTTGGTGTTATTAAAATAAAGCGCTTTCCCTTCCTGTAATACAGGCGTATTCTTAAAATCGATGGTATCATCTCTTTTTACTTCAAAATACTTTAATCGGGTTCCGCTATAAAAGTCGTTGATGCTAACGTGCAGACTTTCTTCCGTGGCCGAAATGAAATAGAGTTTTCCGTTCAACAGGTAGCTGTTATCTACATAGTCCCCTTCTACTATGTTTTTTTTCTGATATGGATCATATTTCATTTTCACAGATTCATTTTCAATCAATCGATAGCTTACAGTTTTATTATAAAGATCGAACGCATATACTATTGTATTTGCAAGATTTCGGTTCATGGTGAGGAAAAGCGTATCGTGAATAAGGTATACCTTATTCCTTGCACTCACCGATTGGATATCGGGTAACCCTGCTTCATCGATTTTAGCAACATCAACGTCTCTTCCGAAAAGACTGGCAGATTTCGTAATCGATTCCCACATAACAGGATCTTTAAAATGAAATATGATCGTGTCCATGTCTTTTTGGTTTCGCCAGTTGTAAATAACAAAACTGGAATTCTTTTTATCGATTCCCAGCCATAGTGCATAGTCTCCGGAACTGATCCGGTCAATCAGCTTCTCCTTTCTTTTGTCCGATAGAACAAGTGTATGATTTATTTCGCCGGAGGAAATATCGATGGTATAATTATCATATCCTATGGGCGAATGAAAATTGCAGAATAAATAAATTTTACCTTCCTTAATAAAACCGGCAACGAGATCTTCCTGGTTTATCCTCGGCATGCTATATGCATGTATTTCTGTAAATGCGCGGTCATAAAGAATCACTTTGAAGCTATCCAGATTTTCCAGCAGACTGGCATGAAGGTTTCCTGATTTATCATGTATCGTTTGAAGCATAATCTGGCTTCCGGACCAGCCAATGGGTTTAGAACTGATTAGTGACTGGGCGGACAGAAAACAAAACGAAAAGGAAAGGCAGAGCAAAAGAATGGCGCGCATATCGATTGTTTAAGGGTTGGTTAAAAATAGACAAATAAGAATATAAAACGAAACTCCTTTGCCCCTGGAATTGGCCATAATACTTTTATTGTATTTCATCAATCTTATATGATCAGCTTTACCAGGAACCTGAATTAACATTTTTTTTAAAACAGCTGTCTCTTTACATACGTTCCCATTAATAACAGCAGTTATGAAAACTACTCTGAATTTCCTCATTTGCCTCCTCAGTACCTGCACGCTCTTGTTCGTCGGATGCAAGAAGGCCGATCAATCCGGAGCGATGCAAAAGGCCTCTGTACCTGATTGTGAGCCCATTAAAGTTTTTAGTACACCCATCGATGCAACGTATATCGTTATGTTAAGGGATGGCGAAATGCAATCCGGGAATACACAAACGCTGGGTATATCGACAAACGCCATAACCAGCATGCTCAGCCGTTATTCGATTCCTGAGAGCCAGCGTGTTGCTACATTAAATTATATTCATTCAGGATTTGTTGCCAGACTTACAGGTGATCAGGCTTTGGCATTAAAGCAGGATCAGGATGTGGAACTGGTAGAACAGGACCGCATCATTACGATGGATCTTGGATGTTATGAACTTGTTTCTCCTTCCACTGTTCAATGGGGCGTGCGGCGGACAGGTACGGATGATGGGACAGGTAAACATGTTTGGATTATTGACACCGGCGTGGATATAACTCATCCCGATCTGGATGTGGATACCATTCTCAGCAAATCTTTTGTACCTAATGAACCTTCTGTGGAAGATGATAACGGCCATGGTACACATGTGGCGGGAATAATCGGCGCTCTGAATAATTCCTTTGGTGTTGTCGGAGTTGCTGCAGGTACAAAAATAATTGCGCTGAAAGCGTTGGACGGTACTGGCCAGGGAAGTACGAGCCAGATAATCCAGGCGTTGAATTATGTAGGTCAGAATGCAAAAGCCGGAGAAGTCGTTAATATGAGTCTTGGCAGCGACACGATTTCTGCTGCGCTCGACAACGCCGTGCTTACACTCGCGGAGAAAGGAATTCTGTTTGCAATTGCCGCCGGCAATGATTCGAAAAAAGCTGATCTTTCTTCGCCGGGACGGGTTAATAATCCCAATGTTTTTACGGTATCCGCCATCGATAGTCTCGGACGCTTTGCGAGTTTTTCAAACTTTGGCAACGACGTAGTAGATTATGCGGCACCTGGCGTCAGCATTGTTTCAACGTACAGTAAAGGTCGTTATGCAAGGCTCAGTGGCACATCGATGGCTGCACCTCATGTGGCAGGTATACTGGTTGTTAAAGGAACAAATATCCACACGAATGGCTTTGCACTGAACGATCCCGATGGCGTGCCGGATCCCATTGCGTCTTATTAAAAGCCTGATAAATACGGGAAAATCACCCTGTTTTTCCACTTGCCAAAATTTTATATTCGGTATATGAAAAAATTACTTATTCTTATTTTCTCCATGGCTTCCCTATATACTACCCATGCCCAGGTACAATTTGGAATAAAAGCGGGAGGAAATCGCACTAATTTTATTTACTCGGGCACAGGTTTGGTGATATCGGGTCCAGAACAGATTTTAATGCAGGAATTTTTGCCTCCATTTCATTGTGTAAACATTTTTTCCTGCAACCCGAACTGATGTATTCCGGACAGGGAATTGGTGCTACGGATAGTATACCTGAAAACATATACAATAACTACCTGAATTTACCGGTGCTTGTTAAATATCAACATCATTCCGGAGTTTTTGTGGAGAGTGGGCCGCAGATTGGTTTTTTATTAAGCAGTAAGCTGAATACAGCCAGCATGTCTTTTGATTCAAAGAGCAGTACGGAGTCAACAGATTTTTCCTGGGTATTTGGACTTGGTTATAAAATTCCGGCTGTCAACTTAGGCATTGATTTTCGATATAACCTCGGACTAACGAATATTGCGAAGGATAACTATTATTCAGCAACAGCCAAAAACGCTGTTTTCCAGCTTGACCTTTTTTATCAGTTTAAGGGAATATAATAACTATTTCCCAATGACGATCCCGGCATAGATATACCGGGATATGACTCATAGATTAAAGAACAAAAAATCATTCATCAAGCTAATATCTGCAGTAAATCCAGAAAGATTAAAATAAAACAGTTTACAACTACGATGAGCATTAAGACTGTCGACAATTTTTTCATTATACAGAGATACGAACTGGTAGAAGCAATAAAAACGGGAAAATCACCCTATTTTTCGGGGAGAAAACCGGTTGCGTATATCTGACTCAAATCATTTTTTCCAGTTCTTCAATCAAGGGTAACTGCGCAGCAAGGATTTTTACTTTTGCTTCTTCGATTGTACACCACAACCCTCTGTCCATTTCCGGAAATTGCTTTTTATCACCAGAATTGGGTGGCCATTCTATTTCAAACAAATTGCTTTTTAAGTCCAATGTATTAAAATCCTGTTCAAGTGCCCAGGCAAATACTATTTTATTATTTTTTTGCTTTATGGGCGTTAATTTCATCAGCTTACCCTTTATCTCTATTCCTGTTTCTTCTCTCAGTTCCCTTTCAGCCGCTTGTATCGGTTCTTCATTTTCATTTAATTCTCCTTTCGGAATAGACCAGACACCTGCATCTTTTTTTGCCCAATAGGGACCACCGGGATGAAATAATAATATTTCCGGGTACCTATTTTTAAAACGAAATAATAAAATGCCAGCGCTCATTTTGGTCATAGCGAAATGAATTGGCGGATGGTTATGCTTATATCCTTCGTTTGTGCGAAGCCGGGAGAATACAGAATGACAAGTGATTTGGAAAACGCACCGATAATTAGTAATTTTTTATACACTGGATTGGTTTTTATGGGTATAAAAATAACGATCTTAACGAGGTGGCAGTCGCATTCTGTTTATCTTGAGAAAATACAAACACCGATTGAACCGGAAATCAAAACCAGCAATAGAATGATTCTCTGAAATTCAATCAAAGTCTGTTTTTTCATTAAATAATAAATCATCAATAATACAAAATTGATCACCAATTCAAGGAAAAAGAAAACTAAAGGGAAAACTGCCGTTTTATCTGTACTGCCATTTTCCTTTATTCCCCGAAATGTTGTAATATAGATTTCTGTAATGAGAAATGCGTTGAAAATGCCCAGTAAAATGTTAACTGCTTTCATATGATCACCAGATATCAGGTACTTCCCATTAGCCGTTCAAACAATTTTTATGCCGGTTCATTAACGAAAAAAATTCTATTGTTAACAATAATTACAACTGTTATCCTGTTTTTTGGCTGCAGTAAGAGCAAGGAAAACATTACACCCTCAACATGGGCATACAATGATACCACGTACACGGCAGTGACTATCCGTCTTGACGATCTTACCGGAATGTCAATTTTGGGTGGCACCGATACGAAGGGGAATTATGTGAATATTATTTTCAATTCGTTACCAACAACAAATACAATTTTAAATGTCACTAATAACAAGCTGGCGCCAGGTAATGGTAGTTCCAATTGTTTCAAATGGGTCAGATACGACAAGCGTTTCAGGTTCATTAATTATAAATTAAGTCGTGAACTCAATTCATAATCACACCCAGGAACACCTCCACTTTATTAGAAAAGGGGTTGCCTGATGTACGCCGCAACGACACTACCTGCCCTGTATGCCACAGGCAATCCGAAATGGGGCCATTGATCATATTCCAAAAAGGAAGTTGTTGACCATTGAAATCTATCTTCAGTTTTTCCATATCAGCGTTACTGTATCCTGCAACGATGGTACTGGCTTTTTTAAAGTTCTCGAGGGTTGCTTTTCTCAACTCCTCAAATGTTTTATACTGGCCTGGCGGGATTTGATCTCCTCCGAATACAGCGATGATCATGGTTGACAAAGAGTAGATGTGTTCCAGGGTTTCCTGACTGGTACGTGCCTGCGGGCTTGGTTTGAATGCCAGATCGACGGGGCGCAAACCATCCGTGGCCCAATAATACCGGAAGCCCAGCCCATCTAAAAGTCTCGAAACAACAGTACCGGCACTGTAATGGTCCGGTGCGCGAGGAAATTTTGCATATGGCAGGGAATCACGCTGAGCCTTTGCAGTAAGCGAAACAAACATGATGATACAAAAGAGTCCTGTTTTCATGGCTGATTTGATTTTGCTGTATCCGAAAGTATATCCATCCTTTCAATAGAATAAATCTTTTCGATAAACCTGAGAATACCATCGACAAAACTGACACTACTTTGACCGGAAATCGATCTGCTTAATTATTTCATTGCATTTATTAATACCGGATTCATAAGATCTGATGATTTCCCTGATTGTATTGTCACGAAACAAAGCCATCCGGAATGGCGAACTGCGGAATATCTGAAGCCAGTTGGTGATATTGTTAGAGCTATCCAGTTTTGCATAGCTGTCAATCAAAGCGCCGATTTTATTGTTATTATAACTTGTAAACTGCCTGTCGCTTTCGGCAATGGTGGGATTTATTTCCTGGTACAGGCTGATAATATTTGCCAGTAGTTCCTTATTCTCAATGATGTCGAGTTTACCACTACTTTTCAGTGCTTCAAACCGGCTTATACGTGCCTGCTTTCTTACACTGGCAAAAAATATCCAGTTATAATTTTTCAGGCTGTCCTGATTCAGCGGCTGCCCCGCTCCCACTTTACGGAAGTACAACATTCCATTCAGGATCGCATGATAGGCCGCCATATCTCCCGTCATTTCTTTGAGATCTGACTGAAGATCAGTTCTGAGACCTTTCAGGAATTCATTTTCCAGGTTTCTATCTTTCAGTTCATCACTCCAGTTATGGAACCATATGGAAATGCTCACGGCAAAAACAATGATAATTATTTCTACCAAAATATCAATTAGTTTATGACGCCAGTTTTTTTCACGACTGGTTAGCGCCTTAAATACAGCTTTGCCATGTTTTCTTATTTCGTCTTCTGCCATGTAATAAATTTACAAATACTATCCGACGAAATGTCCCGGAATATGATAAACTGCTTAGTAACATTGATCATTCCGAGCGAAGACTATTCACCGGACTCGCCATTGCTGATCTAAGTGCCTGGAAACTGACGGTCACCAGCGCTATAAAAATCACCAGGGTACCCGCAAAAGCAAAGATCTTCCAGCTGATATCAATCCGGTAAGGATAGTTTTGCAACCATTTGTTAACCGCATACCATCCGAGGGGAATCGCGATGAGCAAAGCGAGCATCACCAGTTTCACAAAGTCTTTTGAGAGGATAGTTACCACACTGTTTACCGAAGCGCCCAACACTTTACGAATGCCTATTTCTTTAACCCTTCTTTCAGCAGAGAGTACAGACAAGCCAAACAATCCGATACATGAAACAAAAATGGTGAGTATTGCACTGAAAAACATAATTTGTTTCCATTTCCTTTCCGCTTCATAATTCTTATAATTATCGTCTGCTTTAAATGAATAACTATATGGCTTCATCGGGAAATTCTGTTTGAATTTTGACTGAATATATTTCAGGCTCGCGGTTTCCGTCCCGGGTCTGATTTTTAACAAAGCCATGCCGTACTGATTTCCCGCTTTCATGGTAAAAAGTTCGGGGCCGATTTTCTCATTTAAAGAATGGTAATGATAATCTTTCACCACACCGATTACCGTAAATACTTTTTTGTTGTACCAGAAATTAACTTGTTGCCCGATGGGGTTTTTCCATCCTGCCTGTTTCACGAAGGTTTCATTGACGAGTACGGATTGCGAGGAATCCGCCGGAAAATCCTTCGAAAAATTTCTGCCCTTCAGTAATGAAATTTTTAGTATGGGAATATAAGATTCATCGACTATCTCATATTGAAAATCAATGTTGGAATCCGCATTTATTTTTGCGATAGTTCCCCAGTCGCCCCCATTCTTAAAAGAGACTTGCGAAATCCCGGGATTCTTCAACAGCTCTTCTTTGAAAGTGGCAACTCCTGCAAGTTTCATCCTCTGGATATCTAAGCTGACGATGTTGCTGTCGTCATATCCCAATTTTTGGGTAGTAAGGAATTGAAATTGCGAATAAATGGTGAATGTGGCAATGATCAGAAAAGAAGCCAGGGAAAACTGAAGTACCACCAGGCTTTTCTGAAGGTAATTTTTGCCGCTCAATTGAAATCGGCTGTATAAAGTTTGCACAGGATTATATCCGGATAAGACCAGCGCGGGATAAAAGCCTGCCATAAAACCGGTCAGCAGAAACAACAAAATATAACCGGCTACCAGTTTGATATCAAATAAATAGGACAGCGCAAGGGATTTATTTGAAAGGTCATTGAATACGGGAAGTACCAGCAGTACCAGGAGAATGGCCAGTGAAAAGGCAAGAAAGCAAAGTAAAAATGATTCCCCCAGGAATTGAATGATGAGTTGTCTTTTTTCTCCACCAACAACTTTGCGAATGCCGATTTCCTTGGCGCGTTTAACTGAACGTGCAATGGTGAGGTTCACAAAATTGATGGAAGCGATCAGTAAAATAAAAAGCGCAATTCCAGAAAGAATATAAGAGTAAACGGGATTACTGGAATCTTTGAGACCATTGTCCGCAGGCATGTCTTTATTCAGATGCATATCCAGAAAAGGCTGTAGTGTGGGTTTTGACACCCAATTCGCCGCCTCATCTCCGAATTTTGTTTTCAGACTCCTGATCGCTTCCTTTGTGTCCTCGTCATAAAACTTTTGCATTTTCTTTTCCACAGCATTCGCACTCGCACCCGGCGGTAAAACAACAAATGTGTTCAGAAAGGTATTAAACCAGTTCTCGCTGTTTTGTGCATCTTCTGAAGATTCTGCAATAGGCACCAGGATATCGAATTTTATGGAAGAATTTTGCGGACAATTCTTAGCTACCCCCGTTACGGCATAAGGAACAAAATTACTATCATCCTTCACCATCAGCGTTTTTCCCAACGCATGAACGGTTCCAAATTGTTTTTTTGCTTCATCCTCAGAAAGAACAATGCTATGAGGCTCCTTCAAACAGGTTTTTGGGTTCCCTTCAATGAGCGGGAAACTAAACATGGAAAAAAAATTCGAGTCCACCTGCAGCTCTTCATGCGAACTGATATCAGTGCCTTTCCTGATATCCTGTCTTCCGCTCTGCACACGAACAAAGGAAAGGAGCTCCGGAATATGGGCAGTGTAACGTGGTCCCTGCAAATAACCCGTATTGGATCCATAGTTGATTTTATTTTCTTTTTTGTCAAAGCTTTGAGATGTTACGCGGTAAATCCGGTCAACCCCTTTATGAAAGCGGTCGTAACTGACTTCATCTTTTACATAGAGAATAATCAGCATGGCACTGGCAAGACCCAGGCTCAATCCCGCAATATTGATAAAAGAATAGACTTTATTCCTGGCCAGGTTACGCAGGGCGATCTTGAAATAATTTTTAAACATGGAAGTGGGTTTGAGATACGATATTACACCTGCCGAATGTGTAGATGGTCTCAAATCATAAGTTGAGCGCTTATTTTTCAGACCACTCATATATTCTGCCGGATTTTTCCCGATGATCTGTTTGAAAGTCCGGTTAAAAGTGGCTTTAGAGTTGAAACCGGCGTCAAAAGCAATACCCAGCAGGGTCAGTCGCGCATTGGCGGGGTTCTTCATTTTCCGGGTTACCTCCCGGATGCGGTATTCATTAATGAATTCATGGAAGTTTTTGTTGAGCGCAAGATTGATGATACGTGACAGTTCATGTGGATGGATCCCCAGAGATTTGGCCAGCGAGGATAAACTCAACTCAGCGTCCTGGTAATAACGGCCTGCTTCCATGGCTTTCTTCAGCCAGGAGCCTTTTTGCCAAAGCTCCCCGGGAAGTACTGACTTTGTCTGGTCTTCCTCCTTCCTTAAAAAAGCCGACGCCGCCATCCAGACCATCATGATCCCTAAAGGGAGATTCAATGGATCGTAGATATCCATCGCCGATAACCACAGCAGCCACAAAAATCCAAAACCAACCAGCTGACGATTGAGCCACCGGAGTTTGTGGCGATGACGCTCTCCACCACTGAATTTTTGCTGCCGGTAAAACTGTTTGATCAGTCTGTGAGACGAGTACAGGTAGATGATGACCGAAATGGTCGCCAGCAACTGAATGACGGGGTTGAACAGGGAATTCTTTGCCAGCAACAGAAGGGGGTGAAATGCAACAGATCTTTCGGGCGAAATGTAAATTCAGGCCGGATTATTTTGAGCGAATAAAAATAAATCAGGGGGCCAAGTGCGAGTGCAAATTGCAACTGTCCCGTACTTACGGGACCGAAGCCCAATACCTTCACTATCCAAAACATGACGACTGTAAGTGCCAGGGCGAAATAACGGTTGACACTTGATCGTTTACCGTTGACCGTTGACCGTTGGCCGTTCGTATAGAACCACAAAAGCAATATAAAAGTCAGCCCGATAAATATGGTTCCCAGCAAGGCCAGGTCGTAGGGGTTGATATGGAATGTGTATGTGTGCAAGGTTTTTATAGCTTCAATTCCTGTTCCACGTTCGGGTGATGATGTACTTCCATTTTGCTGATTCAGTTTTGGTTAATGTTGACTGCCAGGAATGATCTTTGGTTTCAACAATTATCATTGATCTTCAACGTAATTAATATCTTTTTTAAAAGTTTCCTCCAGGAAAAAAAGCGCCATGATTGCAATTGCGAAACTTATCGCACCAACTATTAAAGCACCATAGATGATTCCAACATAATTTTTCGCTATTGCAAAAAGCATGGTTAATGGAATGACTGATCCCCTGACAAAATTGGGAACCGTCGTAGCAACCGTTGCCCGCAGATCAGAACCAAAGAGCTCAGCTGCAACGGTAATGAAAAGCGTCCAATAGCCACTGCAAAATCCAAGGCATGTGCATATGAAGTAAAATAGTATGGCGCTGTGGACTGGTATAAGTAAATAGACAAGGACCAGTGAAAAAGAAGCTAAGATAAATAATAGAATTACTTTTTTCCTGCTTTGCAAAAACTGACTGAGAAAACCACTTGTTAAGTTGCCTAAAACCTGGGCGGTAAAAGCAAGCGTGACTGCCTTACCCGCATCAACGGGTTGGTCAAGACCCATTGCACGGCCAAATTCAGGAGAAAATGTGAGCAAGACTCCGATCACAAACCATATCGGTATTCCGATCAGGATGCTGTTCACGTATTTTAGCAGCCGGGTTTTATTATTGAATAATTTCAACACATCACCCCGTTTAATGTTCTCTTTCTTTAGCTTCATGAACATGCCCGATTCAAAAACCCTTATCCGCAAAACCATGAGCATTAATCCCAAGCCACCGCCAATAAAATAAGCTGTTCGCCAGTCAAAAAGATGAGAAACAAAGTATGCGAGCAATGCACCCATGATGCCTACAGTAGCTACCAGTGTTGTTCCATAACCGCGTCTCTCTTTCGGTAGAATTTCCGTTACCAGTGTAATACCTGCTCCCAGTTCACCCGCCAGACCAAATCCTGCGATAAATCTGAGTACAGCATATTGAGAAATATTAGTTACAAATCCATTTCCAATGTTTGCAATAGAATAAATTAAAATAGAACCAAACAATACAGAGAGTCTTCCTTTTTTATCTCCCATGATTCCCCAGAATATTCCGCCAATCAGCATACCTGCCATTTGCAGATTCAACAGCATGATACCATCCCCCAGTAATTTTTCTCCGGAAAGATGCAGTGATTTTAAACTTGCAACGCGGTTAATGCTGAAAAGAAACAGGTCATACATATCCACCATATATCCCAGCGCTGCAACTATAACGGGAATGCTCAATATTTCCCGGGAGATGGTTTTGGAAGGGGTATTAGTCATTACAATTTTATAAACGCGGAATGGTTAAGCCACCATCTACCATGATCACCTGTCCCGTTGAATACATGAAATCACCTTTTACAAGTGATGCAACTACTTTCCCGACATCCCGTGGTTCTCCCCAGCGCTTTTGTATACACAGACCTTCTTCAATTAATTTATCGTATTTTTCTCTGACGCCGGATGTCATATCCGTTTGCAGAATTCCAGGCCTTAGTTCAAAAACAGGAATATCGTACTCGCCAAGCCGCACAGCAAACAATTGTGTAACCATGCCCAACCCCGCTTTCGAAATGCAATATTCGCCACGGTTTAGAGATACCACTGTTGCGGAAACAGATGAAATATTTATAATGCATCCGTTGAATTCAGTATTCATTTTCTTTTGCTCAATCATCCAGTTTGCAGTCTTCTGAGTAAGAAAATATGAACCCTTTAAATTCACACCCATCACATAGTCAAAACTTTCTTCCGTAGCATCGAGAATGTCCCTTCGTTCTTTAGGGGCTACGCCGGCATTGTTGACCAGTACATGAAGCGCACCATAATATTCTTTTATCCGGCGCAGAATTTCCATCCGATCTTTGGAAGAAGCGATGTCTCCCTGGCAATACATCACATCAACGCCGTATTCCCTTAATTCTTTTAATGCATTTTCTATCAGGTCTGCAGAACGTGTTCCATTGATGGCTAAATCAAAATTATTTCGCGCGAGTTCTCGGGCGATACCAAAACCAATACCACGGCTTCCTCCGGTGATTAAAGCTACTCTTCTCATATTTTTACTGACTGGTTAAAGTTCAGGAATATTTACCCAGCATTTTTTACTCCAGCTTTCCAATCCTTTTTCTGCCAGTTGTACTCCCTTCACTCCTTCGCGCATATCCCAGGGAAAAGGATCACCTTTCACAACATGTTTTAGAAACAGCTCCCATTGCACCTTGAAAGCATTATCATAATTTTCCTGCTCAGGAACTTTTGCCCAGCCTTCAAAGAAATTAATGGGTTGTGGAATATCCGGATTCCAAACCGGTTTAGGTGTGTTACCATAATGTTGAATATAACATTCGCGCAATCCCGCCACAGCAGATCCTTTGGTTCCGTCAACCTGCAGTGTTAAAAGATCATCCCGTCTTACTCTGACTGTCCAGGAAGAATTAAAATGGGCGATGATGCCACCCTCTAATTCAAATGTTGCATATGCCGCATCGTCTGCCGTGGCTTTATAACGTTTCCCTTTTTCATCTATTCTTTCCGGGATATGTGTTGCTCCGAGACATGAAACAGCTTTTACTTTACCAAACACATTGTCGAGCAGGTAACGCCAGTGACAAAGCATATCTGTAATAATACCTCCGTCATCTTCTTTCCGGTAGTTCCATGACGGTCTTTGAGCGGGAATGGAATCGCCTTCAAATACCCAGTATCCAAACTCTCCTCTCACAGAAAGAATTTTACCGAAAAATTCCTGTTGAATCAGACGCTTTATTTTTAAAATACCTGGAAGCCAAAGTTTATCCTGCACCACACCGTTTTTTATATGATGTTCTTTACACAGGTTGTATAATTCCATTGCCTGTTTGGTGTCTGTTGCGATGGGTTTTTCACAATAGATATTCTTGCCAGCTTTTACGGCTTTACGGATTCCTTCCGCACGTTTGCCGGTAATTTGTGCGTCGAAGTAAATAATATTATTGGGATCAGCCAGCGCCTCATCCAGATCGGTGCTCATTTTTTTTACCCCGGACATCTGGCAAAGTTTTTTTAATTTATTTTCGTCACGACCGATCAATATGGGATCAGGCATGATCGTTTCACCGGGGCTAATTCTTACACCACCCTGTTTTATTATTTCTACAATAGATCGCATTAAATGCTGATTAGTTCCCATGCGTCCTGTAACGCCGTTCATAATGACACCTATTTTATGCTCCGTCATAGTTTAACTATTATCAGCCCTGTTTTTAAGAATTTTCTTTATATGCTTTAATAATCTTCCGAAGATACTCAGATTGGTTTTCTTTCCAGTAAGCAGTAGAAAAGATTTCGACCTCGTTAAAACCGGTAAACCCTGCGGCTTCCACCCATGATCTGATTTGCTTAACAGGAATGCAACCTTCACCCATCAACCCGCGATCCAGCAGCATATCCGCAGTTGGTACTTTCCAATCACAGATATGGAATGCCATCAGGTGCCCTTTTTCTCCGCAACGCTTTATTTCTTTTTCAAGGAACGGATCCCACCAGACATGATATACATCCACAGCGACACCCACCCAGTGTGAATTTAATTCTTCAGCCAGATCGTTGGCATGTTTCATTGTATTGATGGCCGAACGTGTGTCAGCATACATCGGATGCAACGGCTCGATGGCCAGCTTTATTCCGGCTGCTGACGCATGCGGAATGATCCCGCTGATACCATCCTGAATCTGTTTTCTGGAATCTTCCAACGATTGAAATGGATCAGCGCCACATACCAATACCAGCATCGGAGCTCCAAGTTGTGCAGCTTCATCAATTGCCCTTCTGTTTTCATCAATTGCCGAACTTCTTTTATTTAAATCCTTAGACGGGAAAAATCCACCCCTGCAAAGGGATACAATCGTTAAATCATGATCGAGCAGCATTTTACCAGTTTGTTTGATATTTCTTCCTTCGAGCGCGCTTAGCGCGTCACGCCAGACTGTAATTGCTTTTACCCCGGCTGCTGAAAAATGCTTTGCAGCCTCTTCTATTTTCCAGGGCTTGGTCGTAATTGTGTGAATGCACAATTTGGAAATATCTTT
This sequence comes from uncultured Bacteroidota bacterium, assembly GCA_963757975.1. Taxonomy (GTDB): domain Bacteria; phylum Bacteroidota; class Bacteroidia; order Chitinophagales; family Chitinophagaceae; genus Puia. Next base: position 65,442 of record CAVWUD010000048.1, on the reverse strand, counting down.
ATCGTCGTTGGATTTCATACGATGTTGAAAAAACAATGATATATTTCATTATTGATCACCCGTTGAATATAAAGGGCCACTTCACGAATATGATAATCTCCCCACATGCCCGATTCACCATTTGGGATTTTACTTCCCTGCGGAATATAATCCCATCCATTGGGCCGATGATAAACGGAATGCAGCAACAATCCCTGATGCATTTTACCCGTGCTAAGATAGGGCTCATCAAAAATGGTATTTAAAATGGTAAGTCCGGCCTGCCAATAACGATCGCCGGATTCTTTCTCTCCATTTTGTTGAAGATATCTGCCGAATCTCAACAATCCCTGTGCTGCAATGGATGCAGCTGAGCTATCGACCGGTTCAAATTCATTAAACGGATCAGCGGGTTTATTCAAATAATCTCCCAGCTTATACAGATCAGGAGCACCGGTATCCCAATAGGGCACGCCATTCACCGGGCAGTTGTCGATATAGAAATTGCAGGTAGCCCGGGCTGCTTTTATCATAAAAGTTAGAATATCTTTCCTAATATTATGGCCGGCAATTCCTGCATCTTTAACGGAATCGAACCATTCAATTTCTTCAGCGAATCCACAGATAGCCCACGCCAGGCCTCTTGTCCAGGTGGTAAACCCTGAGTAACCCTGCTGTGAATTCGGACAACGAAAATTTCCGTCATTGATATTGAAAATACTTTCGTGTGCTGTTCGCCCCGACACGTCGTATATATCACGGCCCTCACCATAAAATATGGAATAGTTTGCTGTCGCTTTCATATGTTCAACGGCACGTTCCAATAAACTGATTGGCTGATCGCCTTCCGACTGCAGGGTGTGACCTAAACAATGACTAAGAATCAGGGAACGGCAGGAACGGAGTGTGTCAACAAAAAGTGAGTGAGGCCCGTTGAATGAATAAATAAAACCACCGCCTTTAATATTCGTCCACCGCCTGGCCTGGATGGCTCCAGATATTTTTAGTGCCAGTGAATAAAAATCTTTTTCCCATTCATTGAATTCAATTTTACCTTCTTTCATTAAACGCAACAGATTACCATAAGTGCTCACGTTATTAAATCCATGATCATGCACACCCACATGACTGATATGCGGCGCCATGAATTCAACGGTTTTTTTGCGTCCCATTTCAAGAAATTCATTTTCACCCGTCGCATCATATTGAAGAATCATTGACCCGTATAAAAATCCCTGCGTCCATTCTGTCCAGCCCCTTGAAATGTACTTACCATTGCTTGTAAAGACAGGTGAACCTTTTGAAACATCATAATTATTTTCAATCAGGTGAATTTTTTCACCTGACAGCTGCCAGAACCTTTTGAGTTTGGTGCCCAGATCAGATGGTTTCAGGGTTGAATCTATTTTAATCATTGATGAATTTGTTTAACCTGTCTTTCGCTGGTTATTAAGCTGATTCAATTTAGTCAAACTTTAAGAGACGGGAGGAGTCACATGGTCTGATCTTTAATTATTTCTGATCATGTATCACCGAAAAAACCAATGACTATTGAAGATATTGCTAACTTAGTAGTTATCGAAGCACCAAAGAAAAGAGGGTCATACAAAAAAATAAACGATGCTTCCTAGCCTGGGAACTTTTATTGTGGTTCTTGTTGGCGCATGTCTAGCTGTCGGCCTTGTCACTTTTTTAGGCGAGAAACGAGAAAAAGAAGGCAAGACGCCGATGAACCAAAAATTAAAAATCATTATCATAGTAGTTATTATTATGATTTTTGTAGGGTTTTTAATCCGCTAACAAATTTCAAAATTCATCGCTACCTAATTTTGTAATCCAAATAAAACCCTGGTTTATGAAAAGTATGCTTTTGGTTTTGATCGCAGCAGGAAGCGCGATATTTGGCAGCGCACAGGCACAGTTTGGCGTCAAGGCAGGAGTCAATATAGCAGACCTGAATCTTTCTGGTGGGCCATCCGGTTTTGGCTTCAACACGAAGACAGATTTCAATGGCCTTAGTCTTGCCAATCATTTCCTGCGACTTGTCTTTACATCGATAGAAATGCCCGCTGAAAAGTAGCTTTATCTTTTCATACAACCCTGAACTGCTTTTAGTATCAGCAGGATGATGACGACAATCCATATAATAGTCCTCGGTCCGATACTCAGCTTCCGCCCTTTATGTATATCTCTGCGGGCTGTTTCAGGTGTAATCGCGATTTCCTTATCGATGATCTTATACAGATTCTTTAAAAAACTCTCTTCATGGCCGGCGAGTTCTTCCCTTGAAACCGGCTTTGCTGCCATCGCCTCCAGTGTCAGCTGGGAACCGCCCGGCGTTTCTGTGATGAAATAATTAAACATACCCATCCAGCTCCTGTCGACGATCAATTGTCTTCCCTGGCTATCCGTTTTCTTCCTTAAACTGTATTCATCAAATACACGAATCGTATTATCAACGGCATTGCTGAGCTGATCGGGTGTTAATGTATAATCGATTGTTGTCATCAGGATTTAATTGTGATCCCGCACGTGCGGGATCATTCTGAGCGTAAGCTTTTCGCAGGGTTTACCACGGCAGCCCTGAATGCCCTGTAGCCCACGGTAATCCAGGCAATAGAAACAGAGGCAACGATAGTTATGATGAAAATTCCCGAGCCAATAGAAATACGAAAGGTGAAATTTTCAAGCCATCCGTGCATAAAATAATAAGCCAGTGGTGCTGCAATTAAAAAGGAGATGCATACAAGAATGGTAAATTCCCGGGAGAACAGATAAATTATGTTCGCCACTGAGGCCCCCAAAACCTTTCTTATACCAATTTCTTTCCTGCGTTGTGTTGCCATAAAAGATACGAGTCCATAGAGTCCCAGACATGAAATAAAAATGGCGATACCTGCGAATATTTTATAAAGTTGTGAGAGCTGATTTTCCTGTTTATAAAAATCAGCGATTTTTTCGTCCAGAAACTGATATTCATATACTGACTCGGGGTAAGTAGCATTCCATAATTTTTCAATGGCAGCCAGTGAACGAATTGCCTGTCGTGAATTTAATTTAACAGCCATCAATTCATATACCTGTTTCCAGGTGGACATCACCACCGGAGTCAGGGGTGCTTACTAGTGAATTGCTATGAAAATCTTTGACCACTCCAACAATCTCTCCTTTTAACTGACCGTCCCAGAAACTTAACTTTTTCCCGATAATCTGCTGGGGGTTTCGTACGCCTAATTTATTAACCATCGTTTCGTTGACAACGAATTCTCTTATGGTATCGGAAGGACGGTAAGGTCTGCCTGCCGACATTTGTAGTCCGAAAGTTTTAAAAACATCGGCATCGGCCCATTTCAGATCTGCATTAAAACTTGAAACTTTTGGAGAATTGTCAAAGTTAAAATCACTGCCCCAGTGCGAATTATCCGTAATGGAAAAAGTACTGAAACTTACACTTTTGATATCCGGAATTTGCAGTAGTTCTGTTTTTAATGCTGTCATTTTTGTCTGGCTGACACTATCATTTGGAATGGGAATCGTTACAATGGCCTCTTTGTCAAAACCCATCTGCGCTGTCTTAAAATAATTCATCTGTCTTACAACAATGAGCGTGCAGATAATCAATGCCTCTGCAAGGATGAATTGAAGTATGACGAGTCCCCGCCTCAAAGAAATACCTCCCGCCGTGGCATTCGCAAACTTGCTTTTTAAAGCAGCGATGGGATTGAAACCGGATAGTACCATGGCTGGATAAAGACCCGACAATAATGTAACGAGCACAATCACCACCATTAAAAAAACCAGGATGGCTAAATCTATATGCATGGTAATTTTTGTTTCCAGCAACTGATTTAGCAAAGGCAATATCATGAAAGCAATTGCAAATGCAATCATAACAGCGGCAATCGTAACAATAAAACTTTCGCTTAGGAACTGCATCACCAATTGGCGCTTGCGGCTGCCCAGAACTTTTCGTACACCCACTTCCTTTGCACGGTCAACCGCCTGCGCTGTGGCCAGATTAACGAAGTTGATGCAGGCGATTACAACTAAAAAAATACCGATCAGGCTCAAAGCGGTTATTAGTTCTTTGCTGAAAGTAGCACGATTATAATTTCCAAATCTTTTGTCAAAATGAATTGTATTCAGGGGTTGCAGGTTGAATCCCTGTTTTTTCGCATAATCAGGAGGTATATGTTTTTCTCCAAATGATTCAAGGGAAGCATCAAATTTTTCGGCCGACATACCGGGCGGAAGTTTGACATAAGTGTTGAGGTCACCAAAAGTACTTACCCAATCATGGGAAGTATCATTTTGCAGAGATTTGAAAGACATCGCTACTTGTATAGGAAAATCTGTATTGACAGGTGGGTTTTTCAATATGCCGGTGACTTTAAAGATTTTACCGTCCTGGTACCTGAGCATCCTGCCTATGGCTTTTTGCCAGTCACCGAAATATTTTTCAGCAGTTCCCTGTGTGAGAACAATGGTATTGGGAGCAGATAAAGCAGTTTTAGGATTACCGGCGATAAAAGGAAAATGAAAGATGTTGAAAAACTGTGGCTCAATATAGAACAGGCCGTTCTCTTTAAATTTATTTTGAGGATGGTTATTTTCATCCAGAACGGTGAGCTGATTTCCATTTGCGCCGTAGATGGAAGCTACCTGTTCCAGTTGGGGATAGTCCAGAGGCAACTGTTTACCTGCTGCAAAACAGATTCCCCTGGTAAAACTAATACCGTCGGGTGTATTGAAATGTACAGAAACTCTGTAAATACGGTCTTTATCCGGATGAAAATTGTCAAAGCTTTTTTCGTACTGAATGACCTGGAATATCAGCAGACAGGCTGCTATGCCGACTGCCAGACCTGCCACATTTATAAATGCATAACTTTTGTTACGCTGTAAATTTCTGAGAGCGGTTTTTAAGTAGTTCCTGAACATGCATTAAACAGCTCTATATCTGTGCCATTTTATATTCAATTAATATTCATTCATTTGCTAACTGCCACTTTTTATTTATGTGCGCTTTTGATACAGGGATTGTCCGGAAAAATTCTCCAATGCCCTAAACGAATAAAATATAACGAAGCATTTACCCTCGGTGATTCCATTTTAAATAACCCGGATGTTTCAGCTCATTCCACCTTAGTTATGGCTGACATGATATTCGGAATAAAAGGGATTGAAACAAATGCTTCCATGTTGGATCTTGGTTTCCGTTCTGCATTAAAGGGTGTCGCACTGACAGACGAGCAGTCTCCCCGGCATCTTTCAATATTAGCCAAAGGATATGCGTTGAAAAATAATAAGAAAATGGCGTTGATTACTATTCAAAAAGCCATAAATCTTTCACAGGGAGATTTTCAGGAAAGTATAAAAAAGATTCGGTTACTTATTCATCTATGTAGATCAGGCTAATCTAAGCTATCATCATAATTTAAATCTCCAAACATGAAAACCTTACCAATCGATCACTTACTCCCAGGCTCCCGTAACTTCGAAGTCAGTAAAAAATCCGCTTTATGGAGAAAAACAAACGCATCATCACACAATTTTTCGAAGAGCTATGGAATCAAAGGAAACCCGAACTCGCCGATGAGATCTTCGACCGCGACTGCCACAGTTTTCAACTCCGCTCCGGCGCGCCTGCCCAGTCCGTTCCGCGCGGTCCGCAGGCCATCAAAGCACATGTCGGTGAATGGCTGGGTGGCGAGCGATGATTGCTGAAGGCGTAGGTATCGACTTTGCTGGCGACGCGGACCCCGGGCTCAGTCCGGAATGCCCGAGTCATGCACCTGTACCAGTTTCCATTCACCTTTTAATCTCGCCCACATCTGTGTTTCTTTCCCTTTTAATTGAAGGGTACTATTATCCTTTTTCAGCGTAGCATCCATCATCCATTCTATTTCCACCGAAGCCGCACACTCAAACAGCCAGATGCGTTCATACACTATATTCCATTTTCTCCTGGAATACTGGTTGCCCAATACTCCGTAAATATTCGTATTTATTTGCCGCCATCCCTGTTCAAATCCTCCCGGATGAACGAAGGATTCCGCTCCGACGTGTGCGAAGAATCCATAGGCCAGCCCCGAGTCCGCATCATTTATAGACTGCACATATTTGTCAACCAGTTCCTTTATATCCGCAGAATCCGGTCTAAAATATTTCATTTGCTGAATGCCCTGTGCCCGGGAGGCAGCGATCCAAAAAATTATCGGGCAAAACAAAACCAGTTTTTTTCTCATTGGTTAGGTTGTTTTAGTTGAGAGTGATTGCCGGGAGATTTCCATAAATCGGGGGAAATTGGAGACGGGACGAACTGTGCTGGCGAATTTTGTGTCGATGATTTTATGGCAGCCGGGGGTGTACTCACTAAAAATCACTCAAAAGTTCACGTTTTGAGAACTATTCTAATTGGCTTCTTCAGCTTTAGGCATAAGGCAAGGGAGAATGATTCGCTATTGCCGGATAAGCCCGACCTTTACGAAGAAATGCACCGTGAAACTCATATAGACGATAAGGTGAGAATGGCTATTTTGGCCGGAGTTATCGGTTGTTTACTTCTTACTATACTCATTTTAAAACCGGGCTGGAAACGACCGGGAGAACCCGACACTTTATATCTGAGGGACAAAGCTGACAAGCGGCTCGTTCCTGTTTTACTTTATGCTGAAAACATTGACAGTGGTAAAAACCGAAAGGTTGTCATCCTTGCCCACGGCCACGGCATCCGAAATTCGGATTATGCCTATATAAGCTCTCATTTAGCAGCGAAAGGTTATGTAGTCGCAAGCGTTCAATTTGAACTTCCCGGAGATAAGGAAATTGATCACGGCGAAAATGCCTATGAAGCTTTAATGCCTGTTTGGGAGAGCAGTATTAAAAGTTTTTTGTTTGTTATTCGTTACCTGAAAAATAAATATCCCAATCTGGATTGTCAGAACCTTACACTGATAGGCCATTCAAGAGGCGGCGACGTTCTGGTGCTCTTTGCTACAAAATATCCGGAACTGGTATCGAAAGTAATATCGCTTGACAATGGTCATATGCCATTACCCAGAACAAAAAAACCACAGGTGTTTTCACTGCGGGCATATAACACCTTCCCTGACAAAGGCGTTTTGCCAACATCTGAAGAACAAAAGGAATTTGATATTACAATTATAGAACCGCTGGGTATTTCTCATATAGACATGTGTTTCGGAACAGAAGCCCAGAAGGAAGAAATGAACGGTTATATAGATGGATTTTTGAATAAAGAATGAATTACCGCTGGTGATTAATCGAGGCCGGGGGTTGTACTATTTAAAAATCACTGAAAAGTTCACGTTTTGAGTATTATTAATTCTAGTCGATGGTAGAAAATTGAATATGTTCCAGACCCATCAGCCTTTTATTTCTACGCATACTGGTCAAATAGTGATTTCAGCTCATCCAATTACAATACTCTTTTATGACAAACCAGAATTCCCCTTCCTTTCGATATAGTTTCCAGGACCCAACTGCGCAAAGACTCCCACAAACATTATCTGAATAAAAAAGGCAGTATTTATCACCAAAAAAAATCGGCAATGAAAATCTATTAACACTCGGGCCAAATCTTTTATGGAAATAATCCCACCCAAGCAAACGATTATTAAAAATATGGTTAATCGTATCGGCGCTTATCACTTTGATCCTATATGATATATCCGGAGGCCACGCTCTAATTCTGCGTTTTTTTGATTCTTCGCGGATATATTCCAGATCCGACTTAGAAATATGCGTGCTGTCGTTTTTAAGTTATACCAGGCTTTGATAATTCAAAAGAGGATTAAATCAGTGCCATCTCATCCCGGTTGGCCTGAATTCCTGGCCGGGATCATCCGGTAATCCGCTCATAGAAAAAGAAAAAAAGTAATCAGCATTCAGGAACATGTCTTTTAAATCAGCTGTAACCGGCCTTAATCTTTCAATCTTTTCGGTATCGAGAGAAATTCGCCAGCCTTTTTGTTCATTAACAAAAATGAAATCTTCTCCATCTTTTTTTATCTGCCCAAGATAAACATGCGCATCGTTTTCCACTTTGGTGTTCCATACAAGCAATGCAATTGAATTGTCAGCGTAGGTATTGTCAGATTTCATTAATAGTTTGTTTCAGTAATTATTTTTACCTGCGTTTTGGCTTTCAGTCGGTCAGCTCATGAATGATTCGCTTTACAGAGTCCTCTGTAATTTTTCCATCTAAATCCGGATTAGCCAGTGTAAATATGGCATCCTGCGATCTTTCTTCATCAAAATCAAGATCGTCTCTGAATTCAATCATATTGGCCCATTCTTCCAGGTCGGCAGCGGTTATCTTTTTTTCAATAAATCTTTTTAAAATGGCCAGGATGTCTTTTTTGCTAATAATCAATAAAGGCTCTGCCATATCCCAAGGATATTGTAAAATTTCATTTTGTAAAGTGCTCAGGCCGCCGTTAAAGCCAACGATATCTTTTAGTATTTCCAGTCTTGGTCGCATAGTCCTGTTTTAAATGTAAGGTGTATTCGAGATAACAAATAACTAACTTTGAGTCATGAAACCGAGTAGTAAGTGGGAATTAGTTGTCCTCACCTATCTAATGGAAAAGCGATCAAGACAAATCAGCGAGATCCAGGCTGAATTTAAAATTTCCGAGGTCGACGATTTTCAATTTAAACAAATTTTAAATGATCTTGTTAAAAAAGGTTCCATTACGCCCATATCTTCTGAAAATCCTACATGGGAAATTACTGAATTGGGTAAGATCCATTTGAAGGATCTGGAACTTGATAGATATGACGATGAAAATAAAATACCTCATATTGTTCGGACCATCATCATAGTTGTAGTCATTCTGGCTTTCCTGATTATTTTCCGAAAGAAGTTTCACTCTTAAGCTACCTGGCATCCATTGTAATTATTACATTACCAATTTTTTGACCGGTTGCCACATATGTAAATGCTTCCGTTATCCTGTCCAAAGGACATTTTCTGTCGACGACCGGCCTGAAGTTGACTTTTTCCATCAGATCCCTGATCATCTGCAGACCTGCTTGAATATTTTTAGAGGGGCGGAACTTGACTTTTTTTCCTCCAAGAAACGGCGTGATGAGTAATGGCAATATATTTTCGATCCCGCCTGAAGAAGTATAAATCCCTTTTTTCTTTAAGAGGTGTTTGCATTTGTAAAAACTGCTTTTGTCTACAGAATCAAAAATAAAATCATGGCTCTCTGTGTCTTTTGTAAAATCTTCTGTTTTGTAATCAATTATTTTATCAGCGCCCAGTGACTTCACCAGTTCACCGTTTTCACTACTGCATACTGCTGTTATATGAACGTCGAGATATTTCAGGAATTGAAGGGTCAATGAGCCTATAGTACCTGTCGCACCATTTTAGCTTCTGTTGGGGTTACTAAAATAAAGCTGGGATTTATCCGATCATTACGAAAGATGTTCTTTTCTAAAGAATCACATTGAGCATGTCCTGTTTTACAAAAAAAAAATAAAGGAAGTCAATACATAGCGAGCTATTTTATTCATGTCTATCATTTGTAAATCTAAATTAGTTCCATTTATTTGTTTGACCCAGGGTGGCAAAATACATAAACAATCAGGTTCTTTATTTGATTTAATCGGGGCCGAGGGGTGTGCCTCATTAAAATCACTTAAAAGTTCTCGTTTAGAGAACTGTCGTTTCGGTTACTGTGATTACGTCAGACCTTTAAAATTGATTAACTTTATAAAGAATCATTTTGCATGATCCTTTCATTCAATGAGTTTAAAAGAAAGTTTTGGATTCTCATCAGGCGCTTCGTCAGTATGCACTGACTCTACCAATAAATAACGGACACCTTCCCCCAATGACGCCATCTTAGCCAATCCTTGTCCAGAATACTTACCTATGATAAAGGAATTGTCTGTTTATATTTTTAAAAAAAAAGACTCCATTAAAGACTTAAAACATCAATTTGATTTACCGTATGAAAGAACAATAAAAAATGAAGCAAGAATCATAAGGCCCCGGAATAGCTGGCGGTAGAATATGTCCAAATGTATGATCGTCTTTTCACCTGTTCAAATAGGGTGATTTTTCCCTTTTTATTTTCCTGTTTCCCAGTATCTCTGTTACATGAAAAAACTTTTAGACATCCTTTTTATCATTTTACTGGTGGATTGTTTTCTTTTGGCCACTTTTGAAATATGGTTTATGTTTGCTAAATAATTTAGCATTATGGCTGGCCGATACAGACCTCAAAACGACGAATCAAAATATGTGGGTTCGTTTGATTTACCATCTGTTCCTTATGGGAATAAGTTTCTACCCGCACGTGTACGACCCTCGACGGATAGAACATACTATACCGTTATTTTTAACGGAGCCTTTTTTGGCCATTTAACGAAAGAAGGTGACACATGGAAAGATCTGTCCGGGAATAAGGAGGCGTTGGTAAATGTAATTGGGAAGATGATTGAGGAACACGAAAAAAGTAAATGATTTTTTTGTTCGTTATCAGTAGTTGAACCCTGCGCATGTTTATGCCGGGGTTTTAATTTTACAGATTTGACCCGGCGTTTTCTCAAGCTACTATCCGCAGCCTTCACTGCAAAAGCATCAAATCTTCGGCGTCTCCCAAACCGGCAGGTCCAGTTTGTAGCGCACGACGATCATACGGATAATAAATATTAAAAAGATCGTCAGGGCGGCGCGCATAATTTCGGGAACACCGAGGGCTACCAGCAAAAAATAAATGCTGCCGCCTGCGATGGCAGCAGAAGCATAGATTTCTTTTTGAAAAATCATAGGCACTTTATTTAAGAATACATCCCGGATCACGCCGCCGAAACATCCTGTGATAGTTCCCAGCGCAATACAAACGGCGGGAGAAAGACCGTGCGCAAGCCCTTTCTGAATTCCGATGATGGTGAAAAGTCCGAGGCCCAGTGCATCAAATATGTTGAGGACTTTCTGCATCTGTTGCAGATGTCTTCCGAAAAAAAGTGAGCCCACCGCCCCTACTACGATCACCCATCCCGTCTCCGGATGTTGCATCCAGTCAACAGGCAAATCTCCGAGCAACATGTCGCGAATCGTTCCTCCACCAATGGAGGTCACAAAGGCCAGGATAAAAACACCGAAAAGATCCAGCCTTTTTTCTTTTGCTGCAAATGCGCCGGAGACAGCGAAACTAAAAGTTCCGAGAACGTCAATATAATTCACCAGGTGAAGGGGCATAATATTGTTTTAACGGCAAAAATAAAGGGGATAAATGGAAAGCAGTCCTAACCTCATTATGAACCTTAGTATCTTTATATCAGGATGAAAAAAACCGAATGGTTCAACAGAAAATTCCATCCGATTGATGATAATGGAATCCTGCCTTCCATTATTGAACGGCTCATCGGTACACCAGCAAGACTGGAAGAAATCACACGTAATGTTGATGAATATATACTTATGTCGAAGGATGGAGAAAAATGGTCCATCAAAGAAGAAATGGGTCACTTGTCGGATCTTGAACCACTCTGGTTCGGGAGACTTGAAGAACTTATACAAGGAAAACCAGAACTAAAGGTCGCAGACCTTACTAACCAAAGAACACATACCGCCAATCACAATGCCACTGCAACAGAAATTTTATTAAAAATATTCAGAGATCTAAGAATGCTGTTCATCAAACAGCTCATGCATCTCAACAATGAACAATTAACCCACGCAGCTTTACATCCACGTCTCAAAACTCCGATGCGGATCATTGATCTCGCCTATTTTGTTGCCGAACATGATGATCATCATCTGGCAAGGATCAGGGAGATTTTGACAGTCTTTAGATAAGGCAGAGTAAAAGGAGTACCTTTTATACCAATGCCCACTGAAGAAAATCCTCTTTCGCGTAAAAAGACAGCAAGACTTGCAGGTTTTTTATATATCATCATGGGAATCCCATCTGCCTTTGGCATCATGTATGTTCCATCTAAAATTATAGTATGGGAGAATGCAACTACGACCTGTCAGAATATAATTACCCATGAATTTTTGTTTCGCATGGGCATGGTCAGCCAGTTCATCAGCAATGGTTTATTCATTCTGTTGGTACTGACTCTCTACAGGTTATTCAAAGAGGTGAACAAACCACAGGCCCGCCTGATGGTTGCCATGGTACTTGTACAGGTTCCCATTGGTTTCATAATCGAAACATGCAATATGACTTCCCTTTTGATTATGAAAGGTGAAATAATAAAATCATTAACACCAGGACAAAAACAAGATTGGGTAATGCTGTTTTTTTCGATGCACAAATATGGAATGGTCATCATAGAAATATTCTCTGGCCTTTGGCTGATACCTTTTGGCCAGCTGGTTTTCAAATCGAAGTTTATTCCCCGAATATTAGGCATACTTCTCATCATTGCCGGAATAGCATATATAACTGAAAGTCTTAGTTTCTGGATTTCCCCGAATAATCAGCCTTTTATTTCCCGGTTTATGATGATACTCTATACCATCGGAGAAACACCAATCATATTTTGGCTATTAATCAAAGGAACTAAGAATGTTTCTCCTGATAGTCCTTTTCATGACCGTCATTATCCACGTAAATAGTTTTATTCTGATTTTTATGCTTCACCTGTGTTTTATAAACAGTTTTTTCTCCGGAATGATCAATACGTGTATAATCATATTTATCTGATGCGCCATAACTACTTTGAACGTGGCTCTTTACGGGAGCAGGGACATCGCGTTTGTCATATGGAATTTGGGTTTCAACGTGCCTGCCGGATGCATCGAAATACGCTGTAGCTTCTCCGTTATTATGATCTTTATCCTTGAAAGACACGCTCCATCCCGCATCTGATTTGCTCCATTGCGAAGCCTGCGACTTAGGATATTCTTTATGAAAGGACTGAGATACATTTGCAGGAGGTGTATTGTTGTGTTGTGAGAATCCAAAAACAACCGCCAGTCCAAAGAACATGGTAAATAAACTTCTTTTCATGATTATATTTTATGAGTAGCCTTCAATAATCCTGCCTCAGGGAACCTTCAGCTTTAGAATTTTAGATATTTTATTATAATCGGCTATAGCTTTTTGAAGATCTTCAGGTAATGACTTATATGATTTCCGGATGAATTCGGAATCCTTTTCTTCGTCGTCCTTATAGCCAAGTATTCCAGGTGCATTTTCCTGGATCATGAGGCGAAGAAAACGGAACTCAGCATTATTGGGATCTTGTTTAATCGAGGCTTCCAATAATTTATACCCCTTATAAAAAAGTGAAAGCCTGGAAAACGGATTACCCCCTATGCCCGCCCTTCTCATAGTCATGGCTCCCAGAAAAGCATTATTTGTTGCTGAAGTCGTTGAATTCAATTCTGAAATTTGCTCATCGACCAGGGTTATGTTGTCAGATTGCATGGCTTTGTAAAAGGCAGTGCGGTTGACGTCGGATCCGATGTTGGAGGCTGAGACTGATCCGATAAAACAGATCAGGGACAGACAAAATATAAAAAATTTCATAAAAAAGATCTACATATAAGTACCAGCAATTTCGTGCCAGTTTCCCTGTGGCTGCAATATAGGAGTCACTCAAGGTCTGCGACATTAATACCCAATCTGAGCAATTTTCTTTGCAATTGCAGGCATATGTTCTTTTCATCATCAGGCCCATGTATTGCACTATGAGATATTGATATGAGATATGAGATATTAATTTTTAATTTTTAAAATATAAACATGCAGCAAAAAATTTTGAGTTTATTCAAATTATGTTTTTTAGGTGGAATCATTTTAAATATGACAGCCTGTAACGGCACTGATAGTACAAGTAAGAATGCAACTGATAGCGTTGCTACTGGAAAGGACTCAGTAAAAGTGGCGAAGAAGAAGGGAAAAACGTCAATAACATATACGACCGCAAGTGGTAAGAAAATCGTTAAAGATGCACACGGCATCTACAACCAGGCCGAAGTATCTCCGGAATTTCCAGGCGGGCAGGATGGTTTATCAGATTACATCAATAAAAATCTTGAATATCCACAAACAGCGATTGACAATGGAACAACGGGGACAATACACGTAACGTTCGTTGTGGATGAACATGGTAAAGTCATAAACCCGCAAGTAGTGGATGGCAAAAATCTTAGTAATGATTTGGATGAAGAAACATTAAAGATGTTTAATAATATGCCCTTATGGAAACCAGGATTGGTTAAAGGCAGGAATGTAAAGACAAGATTGGAATTACCAGTTAGCTTTCAAATTGAAGATGCCGGTTAAAAATTAATCGGGATCATTTGGCTTTGAGTTCAATCCAGGTAGGCGCATGGTCGCTGGATTTCTCCCAGCCTCTTACTTCGCGATCAACGCCTGCACTAACCAGGCGTTTGCCGAGTGAGGGACTCAGCAACAAATGATCGATGCGCAATCCTGCGTCACGCCCATATGCATTTCGGAAATAATCCCAGAAGGTATAAATTTTTTCGCCAGGATGTTTAGTTCTCAATGCATCCATCCAACCTTGTGAAACGAGTTTGCTGAAAGCCTCTCTCGCTTCAGGAAGGAAAAGCGCATCTTTTATAAATTTTTCGGGTTTGTATACATCCAGCTCAGTGGGCATCACATTGTAATCACCGGCAAGTATCACCGGCACGTCCATCTGCCATAAGTTTTTTTGCATCGGCGATCGTATTTTAAACCAGTCCAGTTTAAAATCAAACTTGGACCGGGATACAGGTTTCCATTTGGTAAATAAATACAACCGATAATAATATCCACCGACTTTTTCTTCGATATAACGACTGTGCAGGTCCTCCGGATCTCCCGGCAACGCCCTTCTTATTTCTTCCGGCTTTTCTTTCTTAGATAGAATCGCAACACCATTCCAGCTTTTCTGACCATGCCAGATCGCCTGGTATCCTGCATCCAGGATGGCCTGTTCAGGAAATTTTTCCTGTGGAGCCTTCAATTCCTGCAGACAAACGACATCGGGTGCGGATTCTTTCAGCCAGCGTAATAAAACCGGAAGCCGGCCATTGACGCCATTCACATTATAGGTCGCGATTTTCATATGTTTATTTTACATAAAATGGTATGTTGGCTGTAGCTACCTTATTATGCCCATCGCTCATATATAAGAATATACGGTAAGGGCCTTCCTTTTCAGGCGTTTTCAAAACTGCCTGGGTTAAGTTTTTTTCAACTATTGATGCGGGGATGGCAGCCGGACGGGACTCACGGTCACCGCCATTTTTAAGGTCGGTACTTTCGGGCAGCAGCTCCCATCGTGCGGTCATTTTATCCTGATCTGGGTCAGATGCAAATACATTTATTATATAGTCTTTATCCGGTTGCAGATAAATAAAATCCGTTGCTTTTTTACTGTCTAACAAAAGAGAATCAATATGAGGTGCCCTGTTTTGAGGCCAGCTACCCGTCCACAAATATTGCATCACATCAATAACTTCTGATTCTTCTCCCTGTTCAGTAAAAAGGCCATACCATGTGGGAGTTCTTTCCTGTTTTTGTCCCCATAAAAACACGTATGAACCAACACAATGTTTATCCTGTTTTATAGATGCTTCATACCGGTTTTTATATACCGCAGCTTTTTGACTGCTGGTTTCTTCTATTGCTGCCTTCCACGGTGTTTGTAAACTTTCCCAGTGGCCTGTGGGTCCCCACTCAGTTACCATGTACGGTCCTTCCATCCGTCAGCACGTAATTCCTGCGGTACTTTGGCAATCCGCCATATACCTGCACTGAAAGTAAATCCAGGTCCGGACAACGTTCTTTTATAAATTCAATCAATTTTTTGTTTACTTCGGCCAGCATCGTAGTAGCCAGGTGGTTCGGATCTTCCTGATGAATCATTTTAGCAATATCGTTTACTGCATCCAGACTTTAGGGTTTTTATATTCCAGATTAAGTTCGTTACCGATACCCCATATTAATAATGCCGGATAGTTTTTGTATTGGTGTACTTCCTGGCGCAGATTTTCTAATTGTTTCTTTACAGCTGCCGTATCATTGTAATCAAAACCATGGCGTTCACGTGCTACATTTAATCCCATGGTTACTGTTAATCCTAAACTATCTGCCCTATTTAATACTGCATCACCATTATTGGTATTCCAGCTGTGAGAATGGAATTTCCTCCATATTTTGCCAAACGATCGCAGTAATTAGTACCTCCTGCTCCTTTAATAAAATAAGGTTTTCCGGCCCTTAGCAATATAAAACCAGTGTCTTTGGCAACAATGGTTGTTTTTAAAGGAGCATAACTGTTTTGTGAATAAACAGTATGTATGCCAGCCAAAAATAAAATGATCAGAACAACCTTACTATAACGAATCATATTAAAAGTTACAAAGACTTTTCAATACTTAAATATTCAAAATGTGGTTTGACCGTACAGGGGCGTTGATAGATTTGATTTTCTCAATATTTAAAGTACTTTAGATTCTGTTTTATCTATATGGGAAGAAGTCTTATCGCTATAGTTGGATTCATGGTTGTAATTGCAGGATGTGAAAAAATCCCGGGCAATCCTTACGGAAATAGCAAGCCCTCCGTACAGGCATTTATGGTAACCAATCACTGCACAGGTACGGTTGGTATAACGGGAACCAGCTTCGATCCCAACATCACGGAAGATTCTGTTTATTTCGGAAATATAAAAGGAACTATTCTATCGGTGAATGCTACGAATATGGTTGCACAAATGCCTGCGGTAAATATTGCAGGAAAAATTACCGTGTATTGTGAGGGCAGGCCCAGTATTTCGAATGACAGCATTTTTCAATACATACCCGAGATCATTTCGTTTACGCCCGCATTGGCTGGTCCGGGAACGCGGATCACGATCTCAGGACATGGATTCAATCCCGATCCCGAAACAGGATTCATTATACTTCAATAACATCCCTGCTGTAATTTACTCTGCGGACACCAATCAACTGGTTGCACTGGTTCCATCAGGTGGCACTACCGGAATTATTTCACTGCACAGTAACTGTCAGTATGCGACTGCTCCCGGCAGCTTCACGCTATCCAATAAGGGAATGCTTTTTATCGGAACCAACGGCAGTTATTTTTATTCTGTTGATATAGCATCCGGGGTTACCCGGTGGACTTACCCGATATTCAGCGGTACCGCTAGCCCCATTTATAATAATGGTGTCGTTTATATATCCGGTTCGCCCGGGAGCAATCAGTCGAACATTATGTATGCCCTGGATGCCAATACAGGAAAACAATTATGGAATTTTTCGCCTGGCTCCGGGGGTGGTTATCCCAGTCTTTCCCAGGACACGATTTTTTTTGGTGGTTATGACAATAATTTTTATGCCCTTCGGGCTGCGAATGGTCAGAAGATATGGTCTTTCGCTGGGGCGAATGGCAACTTTTTTAATACTACGGCTGCTTATTCGAACGGCGCTATATATACACAAAATGGAACCGGTAATTTCTATAGTCTGAATTCTTCTACGGGAAACATGAACTGGAAATTATTCATCTGGCCGGATGGTAGTCCGACTGTGGTAAATGGAATTGTATATACTTCCGGTATGGATTCCGCAGGAGAAAATGCTATTTTCTATGCGCTGGATGCCGGGACTGGAGAGGTAAAATGGAAGTTGAATATATACGAATTGGGAGGAACTCCGTTGGTAGCCAATGGCCTGGTTTATGTTGGCGACGGAGAAGGTTATTTGAATGCAATTGATGCCGTTTCAGGTCAGCCCGCATGGCGGACGAATGCCGGTCCGTGGACATATTTTGCAGAGCTAGAAGGCAATGATCTTTATTATACTACCGTGTCAGGATATCTTCAGAAAGTTGATGCCAGTTCCGGCAATGTTGTATGGTCGGTTCTTCTTGCTTCGAATCCTTTTGTTCAGCCAGGCGCAGTATTTGCCAACGGAGCTCTTTACGCTGGCGATAATGTTGGAACCTTGCATGCAATCAATGCTGCTTCCGGAGCCACGATCTGGACCCTTCAAACTACCGGCGCTCCCATCATGTCGAGTCCCTGCATTGTTGATTCCAGTGGAAATGTTTTTTATGGTGGAAAGTAAATCATTTTTTAGTTGCCAACACAAATAGCATTGATGAATCCGGAGCCTGAAATCCTGTGAATCTTATGGCCTGTTCTCATTTTCTATAAGCCCCATGGCAAATAACTTCGCTGCGTCCCTTGCAGCGATCCTGTCTTCGAGCGTTGTTTCAACCGGATAGTCGGGTTGAATTCCTTTGAATCTTTGAATTCCTTTAACGGCAACACTATAACTGTTTCGCGCTATTCTGAGTAGCAAACCGGTATTGTTCAGCGTTATAACTGCGCTGTTATCATTACATATATATGTGCCATCTGTCTCCGATCCTATAAATTTCCCGAGATGATAATATTTCAGGAGCGCACAAAGATGTCCCGTAGAGGAAAAGCAGTTTCCGTTGATTAATGTATAAAGATTTCCCTCAAAATGATCTGCCGCCAGCGGCATTGGTTTCGCAAGTTCAGCATAGCCTTCATACGATTCACTGTAATAAATTACGGGCGGCCTGGCCAGGTAATCCAGAAGGTAAGCACTGCAAAAAGGATCTCCTCCGCTATTGTCACGCAGATCCAGGATAACGGAATGAATATGCTGTTCTTTTACTTTCGTAAAAAAGCTGTCGATGAAATGTCGAAAACCGGCAACACTGTCATAAAAAGAAAAAGAGCGGATTGTAAGAATGCCCGTGTTGTTTATAGAGTCAATCAAAAACTTCGGAGTTGAAGATGGCCATGCTTCAACCCGATTATAGGTTTGAAGGTTTAATGCAGGAAGTTTTAACTGATGAATGGGATCTCCCGGTGTGCGCCTTACATCAATATAATATTCTTTCGGAAAATCCAGCGCGATTGCCAACAGTCCATTGAACCAGCTGGTATTTAAGTAATCCCTTTTAGCCGAAAGATTATTACCATCTGTTGAGACAAATGAATACATGGTATCCAGCAAATCGGGAATCGTTTTACCGTTTATTCCAAGAACTTCTTCAGAGATTTTTACGCTAGAATCATCACTTAAATTGCGGACAATATATACTCTCCCTTTTCGATAAATAATCTGAGTGGCAAAAATCCGACTGCAGAATCTTTCCAAACCCATTGTGGCAACCACAACTGGGAATGTCCGCAACCTATTTTTACAACGAGGGGCAATAACATTTTATAAAAATCAATAATTGTTGCAGGTTCCCCGATTTTTTTAAATTGTTGTTTGACGATTTCCTGATATTCATCTTTTCCAGTAAAATCATACAGAGCCGGGTGATTGTTTTTTATCTGTGCCAGGAGTTGATTGAAGTCCGCCTTCATGGCATCGATGGAGTATTTTGTATCCAGCGAATTTTTCCCATCCTTCCCTGATTTATACCAGGAAAGAAAAACCAGGCTAAGCAAGAATCCCGCAACTATTGTTTTCAACATCGTTTAACAAAGAAAAGAAATTGCTCATACCCCGAATTCCTGAAATGTTAAACATTTGATATAAAACCATACTTCATTCTTTTACCTTTAAATTGATAGTGATTAAGGGACATCATGCAAAAATTCATCAGTCTGTTCTTTTTTATAGGCCTATTAATTCCCCTTATGGGTTTTTCGCAGAGTCCGGCGAATTCTGTTTTAGTTGTATATTTTAAATCAGGCAAATTCATTCCGGATATAAATGAAGAAAGAAAGTTATTAGTGGGATTGAATGACAGCAACAGATTATTAGAAATCAAAGAAATTTCAGGCTATACTGATTCCGTAGGTTCAGTGAAGGATAATTTGCTTTTAGCCCAAAAAAGAAATGAACATGTTATTGATCTTCTGAACCGGCATTCACTCCTGGCAGGGAATTATAAAGTAAAGATTTATGGAGAACAGCATCCGGCAAGTTATACTGACTTATCATTAAACAGAAGGGTGGAAATCGTATTCTCCTTTTCAAATAAAACTGTGGTTTCAACTGATACCGGGAATCTTAAATTAATAAGGAAAATCGAATTGGAAAATATCTATTTCAGGCCCGATGAGGCGGTACTTGAGCCTTCATCCATGCCTTATCTGGATTATGTTGCCAATACATTAAAGACGGACCAAAATGATATTTTTGAAATAAAAGGTCATGTTAATTGGAATCCACGTTCTTCTGCTATATCAGACTCAGGATACAGGATCAAAATGAACGAACTCTCCGCCGCCAGGGCAAAGCTTATTTATGAAATCCTTATTGATAAAGGTATCCCCGCCGAAAGAATGTTCTGGAAAGGGATGGGAAACTCAGAAATGATTTTCCCCAATGCAGGAACCGAAGAAGAAAAGCGTAAAAATATGCGTGTTGAGATACTCATTTTAAAAAAACCCTGACGATTGCATACAACTATTACCTGAATTTGCCTGTCTTATTTAAATATCAAAATTCTTCAGGACTTTTTCCTGAGACCGGACCACAGTTTGGAAAAAGTGAAATAAGATGAAATATCTAATTTGTTTTGTAATCCTGCTGACTATCTCAACTTCATTTTTGGAATGTAAAAAATCCAAATCTCAAAGTTGTGGTTGTAATTCACCGGTAATAGAAACTTATAATTCTCTTATAGGAGATCTGGAGTATAATTTTTATACAAAGCAATATTCCATTAATGGTGGTGGAAATTCCATAGATGGCAGGGTAAATATTATTTGCGACACGAGTATTCCCGGACTGCAGCCCTTTCTGGATTCTGCCCGAATTTTCAATCCCACAGTAACTGTTTCGGGCCAGGTAAGAGAATATTGTACCCCGGATACTATTTCCTTTATGGGTGAGGTAAGAAATATTAGCATCACAAAAATATCATATTAGGGATTAGAATATTACTTTAATCGTCCCTCCCCCATTGTATGAATGATATTCACCCTTATACATCGCATCAGCACTAACCGGTCCCATTTTATAAGTGCCCGGTGATACAGCACGAACCGCATAATAATAATGCTGAACACCGGACCCTGCATCGACAAACAAATTAATCCGGTCATCGCGTATATCCATCGCCGTGGGTTCATCCTGGTTTTTAATCCAGTCCATTCCGGGAATTTCCTTCGTACGGGGATTTTCAATTTCAAATCCTGCCGGTAACATATCGGTGATGACTACATTGTCGATTTCTGTATCAAAGGTTCTCTGCAAAGTAATTTCGACAATGATCAGTTCATTTTGCTTGAACGTTTTTCCTTCAATCTCCCTGCCGAAACGATCATAAAAATGCTTGCGGACTTTTAAATAATTATCTTCTTCCTTAAAAGTACCGCTGGCACTGATGCCCTCCGCTTCCCAGAAATAATAAAGCGATCCGGATCCTTTTGCTGAAATATCCAGTTTCTTACCCTTTAAATCTTTGGTACCCAGTGACAGATCCGTTCCATTCATCGTGACCGATCGATTTGCCATCCAGCAATACATCTGCAGTCGCCGTCGATTTAGCCGCATTTCGCGCAATCTTACCCAGAGCCAAAAATCCAAAAGACAATTCCTGCGTGCTGTACCAGTAACGTTTGCTCAGTTTTTCTGAAACATGTTTTGCCATCACGGGGATCTGTGGATTGGTGGGATCGACATCGATCAGCACGTCCAGCGCAAGCGCTTCATCCCTGATATCAGAATAAAAACTGCCACCCGTCTGTGGCACGGATTCTTCTCCCGCA
Organism: uncultured Bacteroidota bacterium; assembly: GCA_963757975.1. Taxonomy (GTDB): domain Bacteria; phylum Bacteroidota; class Bacteroidia; order Chitinophagales; family Chitinophagaceae; genus Puia. The sequence continues at coordinate 43,734 of CAVWUD010000048.1, read as the reverse complement.
AACTGCGTTGGAAGAAATTCTTTATAACTGCGTTTATCTCCTGCCAATGCATAAGCCGCAGACAATAAATATTTACAATCCAGGCTCAGGAGCTGGGGATTTGATTTGTAAAAGTTCATAACACCCGGGTTGGGCTTACCACCCAGTGCCAATACATATAATCCATAGATGACTTCTTTGGGAACTATTTTTTTGTTTTCATTGCGGTTATAGTAGTACGTTATGGTCTGCCTTTTTTTAAGACTGTTATCTATATAAACAAGCATGGTTTCCAACAATCCATTGTCAACATCAAATCCTGCCTTCTTTGCTTCAATTAAAAAGTGCGCAGCATAGATGGTCGTCCACCAGTCCTCCGTCCCTTCATTATCCCACAGAGTGACGGCTCCGTTAAACAGTTGCCGCATTTTTATTTTTCGAATCGCTTCCTGGATATTAAAGTTTGCCGTTGCCTTACTCGATTTATCGGCCCGCAACTGATCGGCCATATCAGCGTAATAAATTTGCGGAAAAGCGGCGGAGACAGTCTGTTCAGTGCATCCATAAGGGTACATGACCAGTTCATGTAAATACCTGGTGAGCAGAACCGCGGGCGTCCTGCTGATTTTGAGTGAATAATCCGTACTTGCAGGAATAAAATCATTTTGATAAAGAGGAACGGTCAGCGACTGACCAGCCTCGATTGTGCCACTGCCGGTTAATTTTTGCAAAGGTGCAGAAGGCCTGACGCTCATGTCCGTTTCGTCGACAAATAATTCACCCATGCTGTGAACTTCTACACGGACTTTTCCCGGACCGATCGCAGGTGATGCAACGATCTGAAAATTGACGCGGGTTTCTGCATTGGGACCCAAATTAATATTCTGTGTTCTATTGCCGGAAATCTGCAGATTACCTGAGCCGCTTATCTGAGCTGTCGCAGTGGTTGCATGAGCCGTCGTATTGGTAATTGTGATGGGAACCGTGACTGAATCTCCGGGACTCAGAAAACGGGGCAGTGCGCTGCTTAATACAATCGGATCAGCGACCGTCATCGTATTTTCTTTGGAACCAAACTGTGCATCTTTGTATGCCACCGCCATCAAACGAACTTCTCCGGAAAAAGCAGGAATATCAAATTCAAAAGATGCTTCTCCGTTGCCATTCGTTTTTTGAATACCGCTCCAGTATGACATGATTTTAAATCTTTTGGCCGGCATGGGATTTACCCTCTTTTTCATATCCACATCCTGATCACCACCCGTGCTGCTCAACTGTGCTCTTATTTCAGGGAAGAGCAGGGGATAAATATCATACGCATCCACATCCAGGGCTCTCCTGCTGTAAAAATGTTCATACGGATCAGGCGTGGCAAAATCGGAAATTTGCAAGACACCATTGTCAACCGCCGCCAGTGTGACCATACTATTCGGCGCGGCCTTGATGCTGACTAGTTGATGCGTATGGGATCTCACAGATTTTTTAGCCGTTATTTCGACGGCCATTTTTCGGGACTGTTCTTCCACTTTAATATTTTGAAATCCATGGGCGACCGTTAACGGAATTTCAGAAATTGAATGCGGTTTAAACAATGTCGCCGTGAGATATACATTCGGCAGATCTTCTGTTGTCAATTTCAAATCAACCGAAGCCGTTCTATCCTGCACATTCACGTACTGATAGCTTACCACATGATCTGTTTCGAGTGTGATCAGCATATTCCCGCTGAAAGGTGTTTTGAATAGTGCTTTCACCGATTCGCCGGTCTGGTAAGACGTTTTGTCCAGGCTGATATCAATCTGTCCGTCATTGTCAACCGGGAAAGAACTGCGATCTCCGCCCCAGGAACCATAGCTGTAAAAATGTTTCGTAACATAATTGGAAACACCCGGCAAAGAAATCCGCAATTCATATTCTCCCGGTTCATGTGGCGTGTAGTCATAAGCCGTATTTTCTCCGCTTATTTTAACGGATGATGAAATGATCTGTCGGTCTTCTTCCTGCGAATTATACCGAAAATAATTTCCGCTCTTCGCCAGCACCGTACGGTACTCATGTTTAACCACTTCTATCCTGGCTTCCGCATTATTCAAAGGCATTTCATTTTTATCCAGCGCAATGAGCGGGAAATGGATAGCCTTGTTCAATGGATAGTACCAGTAACCATCATCAGCGATGCCGAAAAAAGTTTTTTGCGTATAAATATTTGCGGTTGCATTGCGACTCACCGGCCTGCCCGTTTCATCAAATACAGTAGCATAAAAACTTGCCTGCAGGAGACCCAGGTTTTTAAATTGATCAGGCACTTCGAAAATCTCCGAAGCATTTCCTTTATCGTCTGTTTTTCCTTCTCTTACTGTTTTATCAAAAAAAGTATTTTGATTCGCCAGTTGAAAATCATATTGTGCATATTTCTTTGGATAAAATCCTTTCTGCTTTACCTGCATTTCGTACTCATAATTCCTGTCGGCAGCCGGCGGTCCAAAAAAATTAACGGCATGAATATTCAGTACCGATTTATCACCAGGTTGCAAATTATCCTTGTCAAGGGTTGCCGTTACTTTGATCCTATCGGGAACAAACTCTTCTATTCGGAAAGCCTGGGTTGCGAGTAAAATATCGTTGGAAGTATAAACTTCCAGAGAATAAGTTCCGGTAATCGCTGAAGTATTTAAGTCAATGCTGCCTTCCAGGCTTCCCTGATCATTGAGACTTTTGCGAAATGTTTTCAATTCCTTTCCGCTGGGTAAGAGGAATTTCAGTTTGACCGGAATATCGCCAGGCGAATGCCAGACACGGTCACGGATGATCACAGAGAAATTTACTTTTTCGCCGGGACGATAAATATCTCTTTCCGCATAAATAAAAGCATCAAAGCCGGTGCTGTTGATCCTTTTTCCGCCCACTTCAAATTTGGACGTATTGACCCTCGCCGTGGCAAAGGGCAGGTAGTTAAAATCTCCCGCTGTTTTCGCAATGATCATGGCAGATTTAAATCCTGCAAATTCCTTTCTGGTTAATGCCAGTTCTGCAACTCCTTCGGCGTTGGTTGTCCCGATACCCAGCAACTGATTATTTTGTCCGTATGCCAGCACATTTACATTCGGTAATGGATTTGTGGTGCTGATGGAATTTGCAAAAATGGTAATCTTGTCCTTACCTTCTTTGGCGATGAGTCCGATATCAGACAATGAAATAAAGCGGCTGTCCTTCACCCAGTAATCTTTCAAAGACCCGATCTGAATATGGTAAATGCCTTTAAAATCCGGCAGGATATCCGGTATATCAAAATGGAAAATGCGCGAATTCCCCGACCTGGGCAGGGTCCTTGTATCAATATCCTTTTGATAAATGATATCCCCGAACATGGAATTGCTTTCGTATGAAAACCTTTCACCCTCCTCCCCTTCATAGGATTCAGTACTGGTTCGATCCGGTTCATATCCGAAATGCTGGCTTGCCAGGAGATTGTTTTCGTAAATTTTTGAAATGGTAATTTTAACCGTGGGCACGTTGGTAATTTTAACAACGATATTTTTTTCTCCTTTCTCCGATAAGTAAACGCCTTTGCTGTTGTCGAAGCTGATAGACGGCTCCAATTCACCAAAGGCAATATTGCCTTCATAGGTATCGTGCAAAATGCCACCGATTTTTCCATGCAGGCCTTTTTCAACAGAAATCGTATAGGTTTTATCCACATCAAATTTTTCGCTCTGGATCAGAATGCCATCATCTGTTATTTCTGCTGTAAATTTTACAGCAGGATCAATTTTAATATAAGAAGAGAGGTTGGTGGGTGAAACCGGCTGACTTGTTACAAGTTTTACGATTCCATTTACTCCATCATGTTCACTGCTGAGGTCATTGATCCGCAGGGAATAAGGCGAACCGATTACCGAAGTAAAAGTCGTGACCTGTTCATTGCTGTTTTTTCCTCCTTCAGGAAATAATCCTTTATCAATGGTCACTTTTAGTTCCAGGTCCTTGTCCTCCATTTTGACATCTAAAAAACGGATGGAGATTTTGTTGTCGGCCGACAGCGTTTGTAGATTATAGGAAAGCGGTTTCCCTGCGTATTCAATGGTTAATTTCTCTTTGAGGGATGTTGGATTTACAGCATAATTGAAAAGAATATCCAGCTGAGGCACGGCCGTATTGGTTGCCTGATCCTGCACAACCCAGGAAGTTGAAGAATTCACTACCTGCAGATTGGGTGTATGAAAACTGATAGAACCAGGGCTGACGATTTTACCAAACTTTGAATGACTAAGCAGTTCGTCCTGCAGCTCTGCAGTATAGGAGGTAGCAGGCAATAATGGTTTATCGGGAGAAAAAACCAGTTCATCAGGATGTTCCCATCTGAAGCGACCAGTAATTTTTGGTTCGAAGGAAATATATCTGGTAGAATCCCAGCGGTTGATGAGTGAATCGCTCACCAGGGATTTGTCAAATCTGAAAGTAAGGTTTCCCAATTGAGGAACTTCATCTCTGGCGTTGGTATAATCGAGTTTAACGACACTGCGATTACAACCCATGATGATGAGAAAAAATAGCGGGATGGTGACCCGGCTGAATCTGATATGCATGCGGAGCTGTTTGAAACAGGGTTAATAGACTAAGAGCATGTTAAAATAAGAAAAGACTGGAATAATCAATCTTACTGTGTTGCTTTATTTAGAGAAAAGCAGAAATTAGTGGAAATTAGCTACGGAGGATGCAAGGAAGAGCTCATATAGAAAGTATCGCAGATCTAATATACATTTGAAATTCCCGCAGACCACACATATTCAGTATAAGTATTCGTTAAATCCAGGAAATGTAGAAACTCCTGTACCGCAAAATGAATTGGAAAAAATTCAATTTAAAATCACTGACCCGGAAACTCCTTATAAGTATTGCAGTACTTATTTCGCTTTATGTATTACTCAATCTTATTTTCCCTCTTCCCGACAAAGTTGAGTATTCGACTATTATAACGGATGCAAAGGGTGAAGTGATTCATGCTTTTTTGACTAAGGACCAGCAATGGCGGATGAAGACCGATCTCTCTGAAATCTCTCCTCTGCTGAAAAAGACTATCGTAGAAAAAGAGGACAAATATTTTTACAGGCATCCCGGTTTTAATCCATTATCCATTGCAAGAGCCGCTTTCAGCAATTTGATTCATTTGAAAAGAACCTCCGGCGCCTCTACCATCACGATGCAGGTGGCCCGGGCTTTGGAACCCAGGAAGAGAAATCTTATCAGTAAATGTGTGGAAGTATTCCGCGCTGTTCAGCTGGAAACGAAATACAGCAAGGATGAAATCCTGCAACTATATCTGAACCTGGTTCCTTATGGAGGAAATATACAGGGCGTGAAAGCCGCTTCCCTGCTTTATTTTAATAAGAATCCCGATCATTTGTCGCTCGCGGAAATCACCTCACTCTCTATCATACCCAACCGCCCATCCTCACTGGTATTGGGAAAAAACAATGACAAGATCATTCAGCAGAGAAATCACTGGCTGCGGAAGTTTGCTACTGATCATGTATTCAGCCAGAAGGAAATTCAGGACGCGTTGGAAGAACCCCTGACGGCAAAGCGAAGAGCAGTTCCGAATTTGTTACCACAGTTTTCTTATAAATTAAAACGCCAGGGTGGGACAACCATCCGGTCACTGATCAATCTAAATATGCAGGGCAAGATTGAAAAACTGGTGACGGACTATGTGCGCGATTTAAAATTAAAAAACATTCATCAGGCAGCGGTAGTAGTTATTGATAATAAGACGCATGGGGTTGTCTCTTATGTTGGCTCGGCTGATTTTCATGATACGTCAGATGGCGGTCAGGTGAACGGTGCAGCTGCTGTTCGTGAACCGGGGAGCACATTAAAACCTTTGCTATATGGGCTGTGTATTGATAATGGTTTATTAACCCCGAAAATGATGATCACCGATGTGGCTGTAAATTATCAGGGATATGCACCTGAAAATTACGACCGCCGATGGAATGGCTTTGTGACGATGTCTTATGCGCTGGAACATTCTTTGAATATACCTGCCGTTAAGAGTCTCCATGCTTTGGGAAAAGACAAAATGATACGCGCATTGGCTCTGTGCGATTTCAAACAGATCAGAAAGGATCAACAAAAACTTGGCTTATCGATGATACTGGGTGGCTGTGGTGCATCGCTGGAAGAATTGACGGGGCTGTTTAGCTGTTTTGCCAATGAAGGGATCTATGTGAAACCGCTGTATGGTGGTAAGGATACCATTCAAAAAAAGACAAGAATACTCAGCGAAGCTTCTGACTATATCATTACAGATATACTTTCTCAAATTAACAGGCCTGATTTTCCTTTGCAATGGGAAAGCACGGAACACCTTCCTAAAATCGCGTGGAAGACCGGTACATCTTATGGAAAAAGAGATGCCTGGAGTATTGGATATAATCAGCAGTTTACCATTGGTATCTGGGTGGGCAATTTTTCAGGTGTGGGCAATCCGGAGCTCAGTGGTGCCAATGTAGCCACGCCTTTGCTGTTCAAAATTTTTAATACCATTGATTACGATAATAATGGAGACTGGTTTCATCAGCCGGCAAGCTGTGAATCCAGGATTGTATGTTCAGAAACGGGATTGCCGCCCGGTCCCTACTGTACCAACCTGGTCAGTGATTATTTTATCCCCCTGGTTTCTCCGTCAGCGTTGTGTAATAACTGGTCGGAGATCATTGTTTCGCCGGATGAAAAGATTTCTTATTGCAGGGTTTGCATGCCTGCCAATGGTTATAAGAAAAAAATGTATAAAGTGATTCCTCCGGAGATGGAAGATTACTATGAAATCCACAAAATAGCTTACCAGAAAATCCCGCCACACAATCCACAGTGTGAAAAGGTTTTTCGCGAAGGAGGGCCCTCTATCATTTCACCATTGAATGGAAACGAGTACCTGATCAGTAAAAAACATCCTGAACCTCTGCTGCTGACCTGTCACACGAGTACAGATGTAAACAAAGTATACTGGTACATCAATGATCAGTTGTACAAATCCTGTCAGGCGAGGACCCGCCAATTTTTTATTCCTGAAGAAGGTCCCGTTAAAATATCCTGCTCAGATGATAAAGGGCGTAACCGCAACAGCTGGATTAAGGTGAGGTATGTTGACTGGTAGGGTGGTGTTAAGGTTTATTATTACTCCTTCTTAATGCACGAAGTGCATATAATAATGCAATTGCAATAGGAATTATTAGAAATATCATGTGTCAGATTATCGCAGGTAAAATTGCTGATCGATCTTATCTTTTAGCAGTTTAGTCAGAGTTTCGTTTTCTTTCTTTATCTGGCTCATCCTGGTTCCTGCAGAAGAAATCAGAATATCCGGAAACTCATTGTTCGTTAAAGATAGTTTCAGCCATTGGATATTAAATGCACGCATGAAAGGTTTTGGATTCGAGTATTCAGTTAATTCAACCGAATTATAAGGCAATTCAAAACGGTAATCGATGTTAAGGTTTCTGTATTGCTTCCCGTTGGCAGGTTCAAACCGGTTTGGATGGAATTCAATCTGTCGTTCAAATAGCTGTAAAGACCCTTTTGCAATAAATACGACGGGAGTATATCTGGACCCTGTGCTGACCTGGGGAAAATCTGATGGTATTTTATTTTTACCAAGCATCGTTCTCCACCAGCCGTTTGATTGTGTGATTGCCGTGAATTCATCCAGGTGTGCCACTGAGGAAATCCAGATATTATCAAAAGTTTCAGTCATCGTTTGTTTTCCGGAAGTTCTGATAATTTCCGCATATAGTCGCATTTTATGTTTGATGGGGAATGCGTTATAATGGCTGGTGGCTCGCCCAGTCCATTCTTAAGCCATATTTCTGACTCATGTTCCAACCCTTCTTTAATTTCCTCTTCATCATCTTCACCAGCAACAGGCCATGCTTCAAAGACATCATCATTATAGAATTCGATGAACAGAACACTGTGCGAATAAGCTGAATATTCTTTTTCCGGATTTGCGTTATGTTCTTCCGGAGAAAGATATGGGAAGATGAATCCTTCCGGCAGTGTCATATATCGTTCAGTCAGATATTCAATTGCCTGGTTCCGCGCTGAAAGTAAATCTGGATCCCTGAAATCATCTACGTGATGATAGCTATTTACAACTTTTTTATCTTTAATCGAAACAACGTCTTGCGTTACACGGTAAAAATAGGTCGCAGCCCTCAGTTTGTTAAAACGCTTCTCCTCAAAGTCCCGGGTATCGAATTCCATGGAGTGGGTAAACCAAAGAATGTGCCATACATAACCTAGTCCTTCTGTTTTACCCAGGTATCCTTGTTGAATATCAGGGCCTGTGTTATGTTTCCGTCTTTATCCTTACTGAATTGAACAGGAAAATATCCATCTTTTGCAAAAAAGACCAATTCGGTTTCAGGAACGACGGTATAAATTTTTTCACTCCATAGTTCCTTTACTTCAATCGAATTCCCTTTTACAGTAAATTGAAGGAAAGCATCTTCTCCATTTCGTGACAATTTATATTTACCGGCAAATGACTGCATTTGCGTGGCTGAAAGTTTGATTTCTTTTTTCACTACCGGTTTGTAGTTCTTGTCTTTAATCCAGGTATCTCTTTCGAATGCGAGTACCTGGGTAATTTCCCCACTCGCACCTTTTGAAAATTTGAGTGGGAAAGAATGCTCGTCATTATAAAAATACAAATCAGATTTCTGATCAAATGTAATTTCGCGGTTATCCCAGAGCTGTTTCAAAACGAGTTTATTATCTTTTACAATGATCTGAAGATAAAGGTTTGGATCTGTGTCCGCATGATAATAACCTTCAAATTCTGTCAGCTGCAAGCTTCTAAGAGAGACTATTTTACCTGGACTCCAGGCTTGAACTGGATTGACAACAAAAAATGTTGTGATCATCAAAGAAAGCGCAAAAATAAATTTATGCATGTTTCTGTTGGATGAATTTTTCATGTGTATCATTTTGATCGTTTTTATCAGGAATTAAATAAATATCAATGAATCCGTTATCATCCATTTCAAATGTATGCCAGATCCTAAACTCAATGATTTACAACTATTTGGAAATGAGGTTGGTAATTGATATGGTCGATTATGATGCAGGAAACCGTTCGGATTTGATACATATCCGGACAATCTATAAACCATAAATTAAAAAAAATTAATTGTCCTGAGGATTCACGGAAGTTTTTTCTCCATGCTTTAAATTATTCTTTATTCAAATCATATTTTTTCCCTAAATCCAGCATCAGTTTATTGGACTGTTTCAATAATGAATCGGCGAGTGATACATTACCATGCATAAATCTTGATCGTACTAATTCTATGTATTGATTAAACAAAGTTTTATCATAACTCAGCATAGGAGGATTGCTTCGGATGAATGAATCTATTCTGTTCTGATCAAATGATTTCCAGTTTGCCTGTACGATATTATTTGCCAGATCATTATACCTGAATTCAAAAATCAGTGCCCTGCTTTTTCTGACTTCAGCATATACTCCGTTTAGTGATGACTCCGTAGTCTGCATCATCCGGCAAAGCCTGTCGTAGTTCGCCGCATCATAGGCGATTGTTTTTTCAAAATAGCGGAGAGAGCCGGAACTTTTCATTTGTTGAAAAGTGGCATCATTCGGTATAAAATATCCGTGCGCTCCACCCCATAGACCATACCAGTACAATTTTCCTGAAGGAATATCTTTCAGATCCCTTTCACCCAGCATCTGCATTAATGTATCTACATTTTTTGCAGCCATATCAAAATACGCCCTGTAATGTTTTAATTGCGCAGTGTCCTCTTCCAGGTCTTTGAGCATGGATGCGGCATAAACTTTTGCCCGCTCATGTTCTGAAACAGATTCTCTTATATTTTCAGCAATGAAACCCAGTGTTACGGCAAGAAAGATCATCAGGAATTCGAGGAAGTATTCTTTCCATTTCTTTTTCTCATGATGAAGGTCGGGGTGATGATGTACTTCCATATTCGCTGGTGGGGTTTCTGGTGATTCTTCTGTTGGGGTTTGATTTGGCAAATCTTGTTTCGGGCATATATACATTGAATTGACCTTGTAAATACGCAACGATATTTGCTTCAGCAATATTAATGTATAAAATTCTTCCGGAGTTCAAATCGTTGGGAGATGTTACCCGACGGTCGTACTTTAGTGGTACACTTTAAGCCGTAAGTTTGACATCTTTTCTTAGAGCCATATTTGTATTTTCATTGATTGTCCCCGGGAAAATTATTACCTGCTATGGACAAAATGACGACTATATTTTTCGCAATATCAATACCTCAGCTGGTTTAGCCAACAATAATGTTTTAGGCATCATACAGGACAACAAAGGTTTCATGTGGGTTGCAACAATCAATGGGTTGCAGAAGTATGATGGTAATGCATTTACGAGTTATCATCACGATCCATATGATTCTCAAAGCATCAGTTCAGACAATACAACTTTCCTTTTAAAAGACCGTGAAAACAATATCTGGATTTCCACTTCATTTACAGGATTTAATTCCTTCAACCCTTCCACGGAGAAGGATTCAAGGATTTCAGATTTTAACGATCCTGCCGTCAGGGATCCAGACAACAGTACAAGTGCGTGTTTAGATACGCTTGGAAACGTCTGGATGATATCACTGAACTCACTGGCTGAATACGATGTGGTGCTTCACAAATTGATTTCATTTGATTATTTATTGTCCCGGGATAAAAATATGGGCATGACTAAAACGATTATTTGCGATCCCAAAACCAATAATATCTGGATGAATAGTTTTGGCCTGGGAATTTGTCTTTTAGATCCAATCCATCATGTTCTTTTTAATAGGACGCACAATCCGGAAAATCTACCTGTATTTAGTTTAGTCAATGATCCTTATACACTTTACCTGGATGGAAAAAACAATCTATGGATCAATAGTTATTCGGGTAAATTATTCAGGTATACGTTAAATACGCACCAGGTCAAAGAGTATTTTTTTAACGATATGTCTGACGAATCGGGTAAAAGGAAAGGTATCCATATAGAATGCATGCTGGAGGATAAAAATGGAACCATTTGGATGGGCGCCAGGAAGAATGGGTTGTTGGCTTATTCGTCACAAACAGATTCATTCAAAATGATTCCACGCAGTCAGCATGTTTTAGGCGGATTGAATTATGATGAATTCATATATTGCCTTTTCGAAGACAGGGAAGGAAATATCTGGATCGGTACCGATATGGGCATCTATATTTTTAACGCCGCCCTTCAACAATTTCATTCTCACAACCTGGCAAATACCGCCAAAGAAACAATGAATACTACCCCGGTATTGAATTTCTTGCAAACAGGGACCGGTGATATCTGGGCAGCCACATTTGGTGAAGGCATTCAGGTATTCAATGAACATCTGCAATATAAAAGATCTTATATATACATACCCTCTGATCCACGTACCATCCCTGAATCTGGCAATCGGGTATGGTGTTTCCTTAACCAGCCTGACGGAAAAATACTGATCGGGTACCAGCATGGCTGGATTAGCCTTTTCGATCCCATTCATGAAACATTCCTGAATTCCCAGCCCGATGCTTTGAACAAAACTACCATCATAAACATGGTTTCAGACAGCAACCAAAACATTTGGCTGGGCCTGTATAGAGGATTAGTAAAATGGGACCATCTTAAAAAAACCTTCATAAGGTGTCCGGATCCGATCGATTATCATGGAAATCAGTCGGGTCAGGTTTTTGATTTACTGGCAGACAAAGACCAAAGTTTATGGCTGGCAACCCAGACTAATGGATTTCAAAAATTTAGCACTGCTACCCTGCAATTCACCAACATGTATGTACCTGAAAAAAATAATCCCAAAAGTATTTCCAATAGTTCTGTTCAATGTATAATAAAACTGAATGACAGCATTTTTGCTCTGGGTACAAGCGCCGGTGGAATTAATCTTTTCAACCGAAATACTAAACAATTTTCATACATCACTACCCGGGACGGGTTGCCAAGCAATAACATTTTTGCACTCTATTTTCAGGCTCCTGATTTTCTTTGGGTCGCCAGTGACCAGGGACTCTGCAAATTGAATATTGAAAGCAAAAAGGTTTACCACTACGGCCTGGAAGATGGTATTTTAAATGAAAATTTCAGCGATGGCTCACGTTTCTATAAAACCAGGGATGGTCGTTTACTCATTGGATACGATGGAGGTTTTGTAAGTTTCAATCCGGACAGCATAAACAAAATCGCATACCCTGAAAATGTGACTATAACGGGGATTAAGATCTTCGATCAGTCGTTACTGGTAGATTCTCTTTTCACTAAATCGCACGCCGTTTCACTATCATACAATCAAAATTTCATAACCATTGAATTTGCGGACCTCAGCTTTCTGGGACCGCAGCGGACCAATTACTATTATTGGTTGAAGGGGGTTGACAGAGGCTGGGTAAATTCAGGCAAACAACGATTTGCATCTTATGCCAATCTTGCGCCAGGCAATTACCTATTTAATGTGAAATGTGAGAACAGGGACGGGATCACAAGTCAAAAGACAACTACGATAAGTATTTTTATTGCCTCACCTTTCTGGCAGACGTGGTGGTTCAAATTCCTGGTGGTGAGTATAATAATAACTCTCCTTTATTTACTTTACAGGTATCGGATCAATCAACTTGTAAAAATGCAGGTTATGCGGAATGAAATTTCAAAAGACCTGCATGACGATCTTGGTTCTACATTGGGAAGTATTAATATATTGATTGAAGTTGCTAAAAACAAAATGGATTCCGGCTTAAGAGATCAGACTTTCTCAGTGCTTAACAAGATCAGTAATAATGCCAGAGAAATGATAGACAAAATGAGCGATATAGTCTGGGCAATCAATCCCAAAAATGAAAATCTGGACAAAATTATTAACCGCCTTACAGATTTCAGTATGGAAACCTGTACATCAAAAGGTGTACGGCTGGATTTTAAAACAGACGAGACTGCTCTTAAGATGATACTACCCATGGAGACTATGAAAAATATTTATCTTATTATAAAGGAAGCTATGAACAATGCCATCAAGCATTCAAATTGCGAACATTTGACCGTCTCATTTAAAACCATTCCCAAAGGCCTCCATATTTCTATTGCTGACGATGGAAACGGATTTGATCCGGAAAAAACTAAATATGGAAATGGATTAATAAATATGCAATCGAGAGCAAATGAATTGAAAGGAAATTTCAACATTCATTCAGTGAATAAAATTACCATGGTGTCTTTGATTGTTCCCATCCCCTGAAATCGGCATTTTAGATCTGAATTGCAGACTTACCTTTATAACCTCATGAGTGTGAAAGTGGCGATATATGAAGACAACGCAAAATTTCTGGAAGCGTTGTCCATCCTGATAGCTGATATACCAGACTTTGAATTGACTGGGGCCTGGCTGAATACCAGGGATATGATCCAACAGCTAAAGTATAATACACCAGATGTCGTACTCATGGATATCGGTATTACTCCCCTCGATGGAATAGAGGCAACCAAATTAATTATTAAATCTTTTCCTCAGGTTAAAATTCTCATTCAGACCATTTTTGATGATGATGACAAAGTATTCGCTGCAATATGTGCGGGTGCTTCCGGCTATTTATTAAAGAGTAATCTGCCCCTTACACTGCCTGGTTCCATTAACGAATTAATGTCAGGAGGCTCACCCATGTCACCGACCATTGCCAGAAAGATATTGGGATTATTCAAGAATCATTTTCATAAAACTGATCTGTTTGAAAATTACAACCTGAGTAAAAGGGAAAAAGAAATCCTGAAATACCTGGTGGAAGGTGGAAGCTACAAGATAGTTGCGGATAAATGCGGCATAGCATTTGAAACTGTCAAAACACATATAAAAAATATCTACGAAAAGCTGCATGTAGCCAGCATGTCAGGTGCCGTGGCGAAAGCTATTCACGAAAACCTGATTTAGAAAAATTTTGTCACTTTCATTCAGTCATTGTGCAATCTTTCGAATCAGGTTATTTCCAAAATCAGCTACATATACATTTCCTAAAGTATCCACTGCTATTCCAATGGGATTGTTAAAAGTAGCGTCGGTATATCCGCCGTCTGCTGAACCCGGTAGACCGGTTCCAGCCAAAGTAGATACGGCTCCCGACGGATCGATCTTATGGATTTTGTTATTGTCGAGAATCACTTTACATAAATATTTCCCTGTTTGTCTACTGCTATTCCGGATGGACCGTTAAAGGTGGCTGAATACACCAAGTCCATCTTGTGAACCTGCAATGCCACTGCCGGCCAGCGTGGTCACGACACCGGATGGGCTGATCTGCCGGATCAGGTTATTTAGTTCATCCGTTACATATACAATTCCAGCCGTATTGACCGCTATACCCAAAGGCCCATTAAAAGTGGCAGCGTGCCAGTGCCGTTGTACGACCGATGGAATTGCTGCCGGCTAAAGTTGTTACCAGACCTTGAGGAGCTGATTTTTCTGATTTCTTCATCGTCAAAGTCAGCCACATACACATTTCCCTCCAAATCTGTTCCCAATCCAATGGGCCCATTAAATCCGGCAGCCACGCCTATACCATTTTGTCCCGCATTGCCGCCACCAGCCAGAGTTGTTACTATACCCGAAGGACCGATCTTTGTGATTGTTGAAAAAAAATTGTCTGATATGTAAATAGATCCCAGATAATCTATCGTAATTCCTAAAGGAGCAACGAAGACAGTATTGTCAGGTACACCATTGCCTGCGTTTGCCGGCGTTTCACCTCCAAAATACTCACCCCAAAAACCGGGCTTGATCAGTTGGACATTATTATTTTCTACATTCCCGACATATATATTTCCCAAAGTGTCGATAGCCAACGAATAAGGTTGCATTAAAAGATGATTGAAGCCAGGGACCATTGACTAATGCTGCGACTCCGTTCCCGGCATAGGTAGTCACCTGCACTTTCGCGGTCACGGCCGGATTATCAATATATTTTGTGCATGATGTTGTGATCAGTATAAGAGCCGCAACAGATAGAGTAATTCCGAATAAAGTCCGCTTCATACTGAACGAAACTAAATCTAAAATAAAGTCGAAGCAATCGCGAAAACGGGGGATTGAGTTGACAGAGATATCCCCGAATTCGCCATTGGCAATTCCAGGATTAAAATTAAATTTTGTAAACCATGTCTCGACCGGGATTGTGCAAAGGGACTATCGACAAGAAAATACTTATTCCACTGGTTTCTACTCTTTAAAAACTAAATCCATATTGAGTGAAGGATCCCTTGATTGACTCTTCGTCTTTTTAATAGTCCGTGCTACCAAAGGCCAAATTTTGTATTGATCTCATATCATCCTTCGGTTGTCCATGTACGGTATGCATGCAAAAAAAATAATGAAACAATAAAATTTCCCAGCATGAAAAATTTCTATTTACAGTTTCTACACATTATGGTTGGCATTATCATTTTTCAGGACAGCTCAGGACAGAATCTGGTGCCCTTTGCCAACAACACGTTCAATCTTGGAACCGCTGCAAGAAATTGGAAAACACTTTTTGTAAATAATGTAAATGCCTCCGGAAACATTACAGCTGGAGGCGCATTGGGTGTAACAGGACTGACATCACTGGGTGGACTTCAAATAAAAGGACCAACTACTTTTATTGGTTTTGGGCCAGGAGTTTTAAACACCAATGCATCGGGTGTACTTAGTTCAGGACCTCTAACTGCTGCACAAATACCGCTACTGCCTTATTTACCATTGAGCGGGGGCACGATAACCGGACCTTTTACCGGCACTACGGCTAGCTTTACCGGAGCTGTTACCGGCCTCACTGCTTCACCAAGTGATAACTCCAACAACCTCGCAACAACTGCATTTGTCCATTCAGCTATTTCATCAATAGCGGCGTCTCCGGGTGCATGGAGCTTAACAGGCAACAGCGGCACAGTAGACGGAACCAATTTTATTGGGACAACTGATAATGTGCCTTTGAGCTTTAGAACTAATAATACAATATCGGGACGCATTGATCCGATTTCCGGCAGCACTTCCTTTGGGTATGCCTCAGGAGGGTACTAACACCAACAGCAATTCAGCATTTGGAAGTTTTACCCTTGGCAACAACACCCCGAGTGGCCTCCAAAACACCGCTATCGGATGTTACGCGATGAACAGAAACACAACTGGCAGTGCAAATGTTGGGTTAGGTATGTACGCACTTACTAGCAATATAAGTGGAAATAACCTAACTGCAATCGGCTCAAGTGCTGATGTGAATGCAGATGGCTACAGCAATTCAACGGCCATTGGGAGTTACGCCATAATTACAGCAAGTAATATCATACAGCTTGGCAGTAGCGCAGTTACCAAAGTATTTGCAGGCACGGGTACCAACGCAACACTGGTAGCAGGAGGCTTACAAATTACAGGTGGAACACTGGCAGCAGGAAACGTGCTCACTTCCGATGTAAATGGTAACGCAACCTGGCAACTGCCTGGAGCTAATACTTCCTGGGGATTAACAGGCAACGGCGGCACAGTAGACGGAACCAATTTTATTGGGACAACTGATAATGTGCCTTTAAACTTTAGAACTAATAATACAATATCGGGACGCATTGATCCGATTTCCGGCAGCACTTCCTTTGGGTATGCCTCAGGAGGTACTAACACCAACAGCAATTCAGCATTTGGAAGTTTTACCCTTGGCAACAACACCCCGAGTGGCCTCCAAAACACCGCTATCGGATGTTACGCGATGAACAGAAACACAACTGGCAGTGCAAATGTTGGGTTAGGTATGTACGCACTTACTAGCAATATAAGTGGAAATAACCTAACTGCAATCGGCTCAAGTGCTGATGTGAATGCAGATGGCTACAGCAATTCAACGGCCATTGGGAGTTACGCCATAATTACAGCAAGTAATATCATACAGCTTGGCAGTAGCGCAGTTACCAAAGTATTTGCAGGCACGGGTACCAACGCAACACTGGTAGCAGGAGGCTTACAAATTACAGGTGGAACACTGGCAGCAGGAAACGTGCTCACTTCCGATGTAAATGGTAACGCAACCTGGCAACTGCCTGGAGCTAATACTTCCTGGGGATTAACAGGCAACAGCGGCACAGTAGACGGAACCAATTTTATTGGGACAACTGATAATGTGCCTTTAAATTTTAAAATTAATAATACTGCAGCAGGAAGAATTGATCTTTCAAACAACACTTTATTTGGTCTTAGTTCGGGGGGCGCCAATGGCACTTACAATACCGTCATTGGGGATCGTGCACTTACTGAAAATATTGGAGGCAACTTTAACACAGCCATTGGAGCCGCTGCTCTTTTTTCCAATCAAAATGGCGTAGATAATATCGCAGTAGGATATAATGCGCTCGATGGCAACACATCCGGAAACACTAATGTTGGTGTCGGTGTAAGTACCCTTCAGGAAAATAGTACAGGGTCTAATCTTACTGCACTTGGCAGCTATGTTAACGTGAGCATGGACGGTTTCTCCAATTCTACAGGTATAGGGTGGGGAGCCAACATCGATGGCTCCAATGAAGTTATATTGGGCAATAACTTAATAACGCCATTAAAGCACAGGTCAATGGAATTACTACCTTGTCAGATGGTCGCTTTAAGAAAAATATCAATGAAAACGTACCGGGCCTCGAGTTTATAAAACTACTAAAACCGGTTACTTATAATTATAATATCAAAGGGCTTGATGCGTACAGAGCACCAAACAGCTCAATCCTTAAAAGGGCCTGGTGGAACGGTAACCGCGCAACCACATTCAAAAGATGAAAACGCAATTACCCAGAAGGAAAAAATCCTTTACACCGGACTTGTCGCACAGGATGTGGAAGCTGCAACAAAAAAAATAAAATACAATTTCAGTGGCCTGTATAAACCCCAGAACAGCAAGGATACTTATGGGTTAAGTTATGTCGATTTTGTAGTGCCTTTAATTAAAGCTGCACAGCAGCTTTCCGCATCCAATGACAGTTTACAAAGTCAGATTACTGATTTGCAAAATCAATTGAATGAAATAAGAGCCCAGGTAGCAAGCCTCGCTTCTTCAGGAACCATCAATAAAGAAAACACAACAACTACCAGCATTCAGCTAAGCAGCGCACGTCTCGAACAGAATGCACCAAATCCATTTAATCAATCAACTCTGATCAGTTATTATGTTCCCCAAACGGCAGGTAACGCGACCATAATGGTTACAGATATAAACGGCAGGAATATTAAAACTGTTCAATTGGGCGCCATGGGAAGCGGACAAATAACACTTCAGACTTCGCAATTAATGTCGGGAACCTATACTTATTCGCTGTATGTTGATGGTAATTTGATAGATACCAAAAAGATGATATTGGCGCGGTGATCCGCAACCTTTTCGTTTGCTTTGCAATCAATGGAAAAAAAATTATGAAAACCGCTATTCAGCTTTAAAAATCATGCACATACTTGTTGCATGTGCGTATAGTTTGCCGTTTTCATCCATCAGCCGTCCTTCCAAAAGTGCAGTGCGGTTTCCCTGGTTAATGATGGCTCCGGTCGCTTTCATCAATCCTGTTTTTATGCTAATGGGTTTTAGAAAATTTACTTTGATATCAATCGATGTGTAGCCTGTGCCTAATGGAAGAACAGAATGAAGGGTACACCCCATGGCAGAATCCAGAACAGCAGTAATGACTCCACCATGAACAGAGCCCAGTGGATTGAAGTGGAATTCCTGCGGTTGAAAAGTAAACTCTGCCCTGCCCGTCTGAATCGAAGAAAGTTTAAAATCGAGGGTATGGAGCAAAGGCGGGAAAGGAAGTTCGGCAGTAATCATTTTTTCTAAAAATTCCAGGCCGGCTAATTTATTAGCCAGCGTTGCAAGCAAAGCCGGATCTTCCCAATTATAGGTTCTGTTTCTTGAATTCATATGAATCATTTTTTAACCAGTTTAAGCCAGGTTTTTAACCCGCTTTGTTATTAACTTTTGCGCCAAAACCCTGCATCAGCCAATAACTGCGCGAACGATTTGCAGGTTTACAAATGTACCATTAACAGGTAAGAGCCAATTGTCTTTTTTGCCCCTGTTAAATTCACTTAAGAGAAGTTATGGGTATGGTCGTATGACCCTTAAAAAAAAGCTTTTTGTTGTTCCGTCAAAAGCTAGTCTGTCTTATGGTCAGATATGTTTATTTTTAAAAAAAGAAAGCATTAAGGTTATGAAACTGTACAAAACATTATCGGGTAATTATCTGGAACATAATTATGAATACTATCTCATTAACCAGGGTTGGACAGAAATCGTAAACAGGGATGACCTGTATAATCATTTGGAAAATTTCGTGAGAGAGAATGACCCTGAAAGTGATGGCACTCGTTTGATAAATGAAAAAATATTTCCTCCGGTAAGTGATCAGGAAGTATGGGCGGCTGGAGTTACCTATTTGCGAAGCAAAACTGCCAGAATGGAAGAATCTTCCATCAGCGGAGGCGCCAGTTTTTATGATCTTGTGTATGAAGCCGAGCGGCCTGAATTATTTTATAAATCTTCTCCGGGCAATGTTGTGGGTACAAATGAGATTGTCCATATCAGGAAAGATTCCTCATGGAATGTACCAGAGCCTGAACTTACTTTATTCATTAATAAATATGGCAATATTCAGGGTTACACGATTGGAAATGATATGAGTTCAAGAAGTATTGAAGGTGAGAACCCGCTATATCTTCCACAGGCTAAAGTATATGAGAAGTCCGCCGCAATGGGACCCTGTCTTTTAGTTTTGAACAGACCCATTCATGAAAATACAGATATAAATATGCGGATAATAAGAAATGGAAAAGAGGTTTATAATGATTCTGTATCCATTCTGAAAATGAAAAGAAAACACAGGGAGCTCGTCCATTTTTTATATGCAGAAAACGATTTTCCGAACGGATGTTACCTCATGACCGGCACGAGCCTTGTACCTCCATCAGAATTTACGTTACAGGTTAATGACGAAATTATAATTGAAATAAAAGAAATCGGACTGCTTCGGAATATTGTTGGTACAAAGAAATAATAATAGTCACTTTCAGGTTACCGGATGGGTACCGGAATTGACTGCCAGCAATTTATTTTAGACCTCCCTGCTGACGATGCACTGCTTAAATCAGGTGTCATTGATATAACCGGATTTGATCGGATGCTTAGCGGTACAAATGTGAAACCACCCTACTGGCCCAACTGATTTTGTGGATTTTATTATGCAGCACGGGAATCATACATTTCTCAAATGATTAATTTTCTCTTCGAACAAAAACTGCAGCTGTTAAACAATAGTTATTCATTTTTCTTCATTACTGCATGATTTTCTTTCTGTTTTAAATTTCCTGCATTTCGTTCCCCAAGCATTTTATTATCAGTTTATTTTCATTGGTTTATTTTTTGCTTTTTTTAAAGTGACCAAGACATCCGCTTTTCAGAAGATAGTTCGCAACTATACCGGGTAGATCCAAAAGACTGAAACACCACATTGAAAAATTGAAAGACGAAAAGACTTCGCGTTTTAACGCGGAAAGATATTCGTGTGTTTACAGGGAAAATAAAACTACTACCTATGAGAGGATACATCGCGATCGCAGTCCTTGCGATCATCATAAGCCAGAATGCTTATGGCCAGTCACATCTTATTTCAGGAAAAGTTACAGATCAGACCGGTGTTGCGGTACCTGGTGCTTCCATACGGATAAAGGGTACACAAACAGGTACCACGGCCGATGCCAATGGAGATTTTAAACTCTTGGTAAATACAAATGCACTGCTGGAAATCACAGCCATCGACTATGAGAATCAGCAGATCAATGTTGGCGAACGAACTGAAGTCAATGTGGTAATGGCCAGAGCCGTTCATGCCATGTCGGAAGTTGTTGTAACGGCCCTGGGTATACGAAGACAGGCTAAGGAACTGGGTTATGCCACCACTGCGATCAAGTCAGCAGAACTCAACCAGGCCAGCGTGGTAAACCCTGCGAATGGGCTCTCGGCAAAAGTGTCAGGTGTGGATATCCGGCTTACCGACAATGGAATTAATCCACAGGTTAAGGTCACATTCCGCGGGAGCCGTTCAATTGAAGGCAACAATACAGCGCTGGTAATTGTGGATGGTGTTCCTGTAGATCAAACCTATTTGAATAATCTCAACCCAACGGATATTGATGGCATCACTATTCTGAAAGGCTCTAATGCTGCTGCGCTCTATGGAATGTATGCTTCCAATGGTGTCATGAATATTGTTACCAAGAAAGGGCGGGGAAATTTTTCCCTGACTTATGAAAACACGGTCAGCTTTGAATCCATTTCTTATTTCCCGTCATTACAAAATGAATATAGTGGTTGGGGTGGCGAACCGCCCGGAACTTATGCAAACCCTGCTACGGGCGGATCCATCCAATTCATCAATCCATATTCAGGACTTGTAAATACCGTGCCTTTCGAAAATGAAGCCTATGGTAACGCCTACAACAGTCTTGACTTTAACATGGACTCCATACCGATCGGTGTAACTGCGAATGAACAATGGCTTTTTGCACCATACAAGGCTGCTCCCAATGGCAGGTCGGATTTTTTTCAAACCGGCGTTGGAGATCAGAATAAATTGTCAGGTTCTATGTCTGGTAAACACGGAAGTTTTTATTTCTCCGGTGAACACACCACTAAAGATGGTGTGGTACCAACAGAAACTTATGTCAGAAATGGCGGACGTTTAAATGGGAGTGTAATATATGGCCAGTTCACTGCAAGTGCCGGTATCAGTTATAATAATGTTTCAACGAATGCGGTGGGAAATGCATACGATCAAAACAGGCCGCTGTATTGGGATGTGATCAATCAGTTACCCAGCACTGATTTAAAATCTGTTCAGAATGTAAATCTTTTTCATAATAACCAGGGATTCATCAATTCTTATTTTCCAAATCCCTGGTGGCAGGTTTATAATTCCAGAACAAAGAACAGCACTGATCAGCTGCTCAGCAATCTGCAGTTGAATTATAAATTTAACAGCTGGCTCTCCCTCACCGGGAGGGGCGGATACAGCAGAACATCCTCTGATGCGCCTTCTTATATTGACAGCATCAGCTTTCCATCTTTTCTCATAGACGGGGGCGGTCCGTGGGGATTTGGCACATTGGGCACGTATCCGGGTGCTGTGGGATATCAGGAGGAACATATCAAGGAACATTATGATGATTTAAATGGAGATCTCTTTGCAACACTCACCAAAGAAGTGGACAAGTTTAAATTTACACTGATCGTTGGCGGCAATTATCGTCAGCGACAGAGTTATGGCTACTGGTTTTCCAATCAGGTGAATTCAGGACCCGTGGTGGGACAAAATGTTGTGCCGAATGGTTATACAAAAGTTACAGATACGGCAGGTAATGCGACGGCTACTTACAATTATAAACGTTACGATGAGTCAGTCTATGCAGATTTCATCGCTGGTTACGATGGATGGTTATATCTGCATGCTTCTTTCCGAAACGACTGGACTTCGATTCTGGATCCGCAACACAGGAGCTTCAGTTATCCTTCTGTGGATTTATCTGCCGTGCTCAGCGATAAACTCGATGCGATCAAGAACAGCGATGTGATTTCTTTCCTGAAACTGCGAGCCGGATATGCAGGCACCGGCAATGTGAGCCTCGACGGATACCAGCACCTGGGTGTAATGGGTAATATTGCGGGTGGCAGCGGAGCAGGCGGATACACTCTGGCTTTACCAAACTTTGGCGCTTATGCCATTTATCCTACTACCATCGTCGGCACCGGATTTCCCTTTGGAAATATTAATGGTTTTTCACAAAGTTATACGGCAGTGGAAAATGGTCTGAAGCCCGAGTTCACGCAATCCTTTGAGACGGGATTTCAGTTAGGCCTTTATCACAACAGGATAAATTTAGAAGTAAATTATTACAACCAGGTATCCAACAATCAAACCATTCCTCTTCAAACATCCAATGCTGCTGGTATTGGTACATTATTAACCAATGCCGGAGAGATTAAAAACAATGGCGTGGAAGTGGATCTGGCGCTTACGCCTCTTATTCGTATCGGCCAGTTCAGGTTCGATTTATCCGGAAACTTCAGTTATCAGAATTCCAAAGTGGTGAATGTACTAGGTGGGAAGCAACTACTGGACCAGATTAATTTCGGTACTACCATACTAGGCGGTATTTATGCCGTCGCCGGTAAGAACTATCCTGAATTATATGTAACAGATTTTAATCGTGATCCCAATGGACATATCATTGTAGATGGTACGACAGGACTTCCTTCCATTAATCCAAATCCGGTGGATGCAGGTAATACCAATTACAAATATTTCCTTGGGCTCTCACCTGCTTTTTACTATAAAGGGTTTACGCTGAAAGCTGTGTTTGATTACCGTGGAGGTGCGAAGATTCTCAACTCCGTTGGAAATGCCATGGACTTTGCAGGCATCAGTACAAATGATGCCACCAACCGGCAGGCTTTTGTAATTCCGAATTCAGTGATCCAGACTGGATCAAAAACATTTATGCCGAACACCAATGTTCCCATCACTTCAGGATTTGGGGGATTGCCTGTTCCGATTTTCTGGTGGGCTAATTTTTACAATCAGGTCGGAATGCCTTATGTGACCAGTGCTGATTTCTGGAAACTGCGTGAGCTGGTACTCAGTTATGATTTTCCAAAATCCATGCTGGGATCACAGAAAGTATTCAAGGCGCTCACACTCGCGGTCACAGGAAGAAATTTATTTATGTGGAGGCCGAAAACAAATATATGGACCGATCCGGAATTCAGTACCAATGCCAATGGTAATGCGGTAGGATATACTACTGAATACCAGACGCCGCCTACAAGAATCATCAGCGGATCACTGATTGTAACCATCTTATGATTTTTAAAAACCATTGTATGAACCATACATATGTGAAAAAGGTTTTAATCGTGCTTGCAATAGCTATGCTGAGTGCATGCTCAAAACAATTAAATACCAATTCTAGCGATCCCAATGGTGTCGGTATCAATTTACTTAGTGGAAAGGATATTTTTGCGCAGGCCCTGGTTGCCACAGTAACGAATAAAACTGCAGCGAATATTTCTACAGCCAGCGACAATTATGATTATGTACAATGCTGGATGGGATACTGGGCAAGAAATACTGACTGGGCTGCATCCGGAACACAGGCACAGGTGGAGAACTTTCAGCTGCCGACCAGTTTTTCCAATGGAACCTGGCAGTCACTCTATCATAACATCTATGATTATAATTACGTCATTGGGAACAGCACTGCGAATTCCATCTTACCCGGTGCTTCCAAAATCATGAAGGCTATGGTGTTTCAGGATCTGGTTGATCAATTTGGAAATATTCCTTATTTCCAGGCAGGCATAGCAACCATCACCACTCCGCCATATGATTCAGCCACCGTGATTTACAAGGACCTGATTGTACAAATCGATTCAGCAATTTTATTGCTGCAGGCTTCTCAGTCCACCGCAGATGATGCATCAGATGTGATGTTTCAGGGGAATAAAGC
Source organism: uncultured Bacteroidota bacterium (assembly GCA_963757975.1). Classification (GTDB taxonomy): domain Bacteria; phylum Bacteroidota; class Bacteroidia; order Chitinophagales; family Chitinophagaceae; genus Puia. The sequence continues at coordinate 19,128 of CAVWUD010000048.1, read as the reverse complement.
GTTATGGATGCAGCTGGCAAATACCCTCAAACTTCGCATTTTGCTGAGGCAGGTTCCCGGCGTATACGCTGCCAATGATCCCTATATAAGTTCAGAATTAACCAGTGCCATTTCTAACGGAGGATTCCTTGGGCCCGGACAGGACGCGCTGATTAATCCTGGTTTCAAAGACGCCACACAGTCACAAAGTCCTTTCTGGGGAGTATTTGGTTTTCAACCTGGAGGCAGTCCCGGACCTCCGGCCGTGGGTACTTATTATCAGAACTATAATTTTTTCTGCACCAATGTAACGATGCTTAATTTTTTAAATTCTACCGCAGATCCACGTCTCCCGCAATTTTATGGCCTGAATGCTAATGGCGGTTATGGAGGGGAATGTGCTCGGTTTGAGCAATAACAGTGTAAGTAATACGAGTCCCATTGGTCCTGGCATATTGCAATCAGCATCCATGCCAGCATGGCTCATCACTGCGAGTCAGTCGCTTTTCATGCAGGCTGAAGCTGCTCAGCGGGGAATGATTCCGGGCAATGCTAATACACTTTACCAGGAAGCGCAGGAAGAATCTTTCCGCTATTTGAAAGTGCCCAATGATAAAATTGCTGCAGATCAGTTCATCACGGGTTCATCCAATCCGCTTGTTAATATCAGCAGTTCACCAAATCCACTCATGACCATTATGTATCAGAAATGGGTGGCAGATTGCGAACTCGATCCGCTGGAAGCTTATTCTGATTATCGTAGAACCGGGTATCCAGTTTTAAATTTTATCAGTTCATCTGTTCCTCCGGGTACTCCGATGCCTGTGCGATTATTATATCCGCAAAGCGAATACACACAGAATGCAGCCAACCTGCAGGCCAACCTTGGGACGAGTGTTCAACCTCCTTCGGCTATTTATCAAAAAATTTTCTGGCAACCATAATAAGACTTCTATGAAAATAAAAATATTAATAACAGCCGCATTTCTTCTCGTAATTATGATGACTTCCTGTTTAAAAGATACACCCTATATGGATGTTTCGAAAACCGCGCCTATCATTGAATTTGGTCAGAGCCCGGCACAGGGAGTCATGGGGCCCTTCGTGTATGCCGGCGATTCAACCGCCCTGGCAGATACGGCCGTTGCGCTGGTACTCGCTTCCCCCCAGGTGGAATCAGACACTTTGCAAACACTGGTCAGCGTGGACCCGACGCAGGTGACCAGTTATAATGCAAACAATGGCACAAATTTTTCTGTATTGCCTGACAGCCTGTTTACCATTTCCGACACTGTAAACATTCTGCCGGGTTATCGTGTGGGGAGTATACAGGTAACGCTGAAATTTCCTGGTCTGCATAATTATGCATTGCCCCTGAAAATTTCGGCCAGTTATTTTCTTAATAATAATCAACAGGTGATCGTTAGTGGAAATTCAGGAACTTTTATGTGGCTGTTTCCATAGTGAGAGCGGTATGTATACTGCCAATTAACTTTTTTCTCATGTGACTTCAAACATATGTCACATCCCAGGGTTCTTTCTAGTTCCCTGGCTTTTTTTTGTCTTTCTGAAATGGAATATCTTTTTACCATCATAATTAAAGTCCTACTGCACATCATTTTTCTGTCAGTAGCTCTTCCTTAATGGCATTCAGTTCTTCCAGTTTCTCTTTACTCACTTTCGGATATTCTAATCCCAAGGAATCAAGCGTATTGATAATTGCAGATGCGACTACAACCCGGCTGAAAGCTTTGTTGTCCGCCGGCACCACGTACCAGGGTGAATCTTTGGTAGTCGTCTGGCGAATTAAATCTTCATAGGCCTTCATATAGTCGTCCCAGAATTTTCTTTCCTTTGCATCAGAAGCTGAGAATTTCCAGTTTTTGTCTTCGTTATTAATGCGGTCGAGAAAGCGTTTTTTTTGTTCTTTTTTTGAAAGATTGAGGAAGAATTTGCAGACAACGATTCCATTCCGGTTCAGATACGCTTCAAAATTTCGTATGTCTTTGAGGCGTTCATCCCATATATCTTCAGTGATCAGTTCTTTGGGAATTTTCTGGTTTTGTAAAAACTGCTTATGTACACGAACTGCCAGTACTTCTTCGTAATATGACCGGTTAAAAATTCCGATCCTTCCTCTTTCGGGCAGATTTTTCATACATCTCCACAGGTAATCATGGTCCAGTTCTTCCGACGAAGGGGCTTTATAAGATGTTACCTGACAACCCTGGGGATTCACCCCAGACATTACATGTCGTATTGCCCCATCTTTACCAGCAGCATCCATTGCCTGGAATATCAGCAGCACGGCCCATTTGTCGTATGCATATAAAACTTCCTGCAAAGCTGAGAGTGCATCCACTCCCATTTCAAGCGCCTGTTTGGCAAGCGGCTTATCTTCGCTTCCCAAGCCACCATCCTCATCCGGCTCAAAATCTTTGAGTCTGAAATCTTTTCCATCTTTGATCCGGAATTTTTTTGAGAATTCTTTGGCGCGCTGGATAAGATCTTTTTTGGATAATTCCTTTATGTCTGATAATCTTTCGCCAATTTTTGAATTCATGTTCATGCTTTTATGAATTGATCAGATAGATTTTTTACTTTTTAAATTCTGATATGGTCTTTGCAATCGTGCCTGTCCTGCTAATTTTCCTTGTTATTTCCTCCAGTCCCTGCTTCCTCAGAATTTCGCGGACATTGGAAAGGGCATCTATAATACGGATCTGCTGAGGAACCCCAGCCAATGTTGCATACGCCACTGATTCAGGTAAAACAAAAGATGCCAGCGTAATACCAGCAACCAGATCCCACCGGATAAAAGATTTTTTGTATTTCGGAAGCCAGTTGGCTATTGGAAAAAATGATTTAATAAATCCTTTGATTTTATAATCATTCTTTTCCATAATTTTTTAAACGTGCGATACACCAGAACTACAGGATCAATCTATATGACATTCAATATTTGAAAAAATATTCCTGGAGTTTTGTTTTATCGCTGGTATTCATCAAACCCAGCATGAGTAGTACCCGGGCTTTCTGTGGATTGAGATCATCACTGACAATAGTACCCAGTTCCTTATCATTGATTTCATCTTCGAGTACAACACGGCCACTTACACTACGGGCTGCACGGCAAACAATAACACCTTTTTTAATTGCTGCAGAAATGGCGTCCATATATGCTTTATTGAAATTGCCATTCCCTACTCCTGCGATCACCAGGCCTTTGGCTCCGTCACTGACTGCGCAATTGATCAATCCGGGGAAGCATCTGCATACATATAAACGATATCCACCTTAGGTAACCGACTGTCCAGTTTCACACTAAATGGTGAACCTACATTTACTTCACGCATGGATGTTGAATAATATTCCACTTTGCCATCATATACCTGGCCCAGAGGACCAGTATTGGGTGAAGCAAATGCGTTGAGTTTGGTTGTACTGATTTTTGTCACATCCCTGCCGTCGGAAGATACTTTCGTTAAAACATACCAGTACACCCCGACCCCTGCTCGTTGGATTTGCAGCTACTGTTACCGCATCATATAAATTTTTAGGACCGTCCGCACTGATGCCTGTTGCAGGGTCTCATGGATCCTGTGATCACCACAGCATTCTTATAGTGAACAGTCAGGTCGAGGAAATACGCGGTTTCTTCCTGTGTATCCGTGCCATGAGTTATTACGACGGCATCCGCTTCATTATTTTCAAATATTTGGTTGATACGAACTGCCAGTTTCTCCCAAATGGCAATCGTAATATCCTGACTTCCAACGGAAGCAATTTGTTCTCCGGTAACGTTTGCAATTTTATGAATCTGCGGAACGGCAGACAGCAATTCATCTATCGGCAGGGCACCAGCTTTATATCCTGCACGATCCGCAGATGCTCCTGCTCCCGCGATGGTGCCACCTGTGGCGAGTATCTTAACTCTTGGCAGACTGTTGCCCTGTGTAAATCCATTTAGGGAGATTATGCCGAGAAAAATAGTTAATGTAAATAGTTTCATGTTTTATAATTTTTTGTGAATGAGATTTTGAAGCTATAATATTCAAACCGTATCGAAGCAGTACGGAATTTGTGATGATGAAAAGCAGTATAACTTAGGTTTAATTTACAAAAAAAATCAAAGAATCCCCGAAATTAAAGGCCCTAAAACGCATTTAACTGTTAACTCAGCCCTCATCCAACTCATGTCCGATTTTAGAATTCATGGGATTCAGTCAATCGGATTCAAACTTGGAGTAGTTGCGGTCAAATGACAATGACCAATTGCCTTATTCGAATCAAATGCCGTAAATCGTAATGTTATTTTCTACCACGGAGTATTTTTTATATTTTAGTGTCAGGAATAAACTACTATTACTTGTTTCAATCTAACATAGTCCGATTTTTATCAATGCAGGATTGAAATGTATTTAACTGCCGATCGGATTACGCTATGACTACCATCCGTTCTCTCAAGAATTAATCTTTCGAAATTTAATTTTATGATTCTAATACAACTTGCGATTGTATTGATTTGCATTTTCATCGGCGCCCGTATATCAGGAATCGGTCTGGGCGTAATGGGCATGATCGGTATTCTTCTTTTAATTTTTATTTTCAAAATGCAGCCGGCAGATCCTCCGCTGGAAGTAATGCTGATCATTTTAAGTGTTGTTACTGCGGCGGCGGCACTTCAGGCTGCAGGAGGCATGGATTGGCTGGTAACTATTGCAGGAAAATTATTGCGAAGCCATCCGAAACAAATTACTATTCTCGGTCCATTGGTTACTTATTTTTTCACTTTATTCGCAGGAACCGCTCATATTTCGTATTCCATCATGCCAATCATTGCAGAAATTGCGATTAAAAAACGCATTCGACCGGAACGTGCACTGAGTATGAGTGTAACAGCTGCACATATGGGAATAACTGCAAGTCCTGTTTCTGCAGCTACTGCTGCATTGCTGTCCGTATTGTCAGCCAGTGGGATAAAATTGGGAGATATACTAAAGGTTTGCATTCCTTCCACAATAATAGGTGTGCTCATTGGAATTTTGTTTGTATATAAACGTGGAAAAGAACTCGATGTGGATCCGGAATTTCTGGAGCGAATGAAGGACCCGGCTTTTGTGAAAAATCTGGATCAGACCGAAAATCAAAATGCTTCTGCTCCGCTCAAATCAGGGGCTACCAAATCAGTGGTAATATTTGGGCTCGCAGCGCTATCAGTTGTTTTGGTAGGATCATTCCCCGCATTATTGCCATCGTTTGCAGGTAAGGAAGGATTCGAACCAGGTTTTTCAGTGAATGCAGACGGTCAGTTGCAGGTTTCTTCTATGATTATGATGATCATGCTGGCTGCTGCCGGATTGATTATTCTATTCGCCAATACCACAGCAGCACAGGTAACAAAAGCCAGCCTCTTTTCATCCGCAGGTTCAGCCGCCATTGCAGTATTCGGTGTGGTTTGGATGAGTAGTACATTTATGAACCATAATGCTTCAGCAATCGAGAATACACTGGGAAAAATGGTTACTACTTATCCCTGGACTTTTGCTGTTGCACTGTTTGCATTGAGCACATTGCTTTTCAGTCAGGCTGCTACAACCAAGGCGCTTATGCCTCTCGGATTGACACTTGGTTTAAGTCCGGCATACCTGGTTGGCATTTTCCCCGCAACAAACGGCCACTTTTTTATTCCGGGATATCCCACGCTGCTTGCTGCCATTCAATTTGACCGTACCGGTACAACCCGCATAGGTAAATATGTACTGAATCATAGTTTTATGTTGCCTGGCATTGTTACCACTGCGGCATCAGTCATTGCAGGTTTGATTTTAAAATCTTTTTTACTTTAAACGAATTATTTATGAAAAAATTAAAATCGGTATTCATATTTTTTTAAGTCCTTTCTCAGGACTGGGAAGTTTCGCGCAAACGCGGACAGAAAAAGATTTACTAGGTGAAAAACAGATTCCTGACAGTGCTTACTATGGGGTGCAAACTGCGAGAGCCCTGGAGAATTTCCAGGTAAGCAGCATGAAAACATATTTCTTTCCTGATTATGTACGGGCCTATGCCATGGTAAAACTCGCAGCAGCAAGAGCGAACGCAGAAACAGGCCGGTTAAGTAAGGAAAAACTTGCAGCCATTGAGAAAGCCTGCAATGCAGTAATCGATGGAAAATATCACGACCAGTTCCTGGTAGACCTGTATCAGGGCGGTGCAGGTACATCAGCTAATATGAATGCAAATGAAGTGCTGGCCAATATTGCACTTGAAATGAGCGGTCATAAAAAAGGCGAGTACCAGTATATCGAACCACACGATGATCTGAATATGGGTCAGTCTACCAATGATGTTTTCCCGACAGCTATCAAGGTTGCTCTTCTATTGCATAATCAGAAACTCGTTAAAGAAGCAGAAGCTCTTTCAGCATCATTTCATAAAAAAGGTTCTGAGTTCAATAATCTATTAAAAATGGGCCGCACGGAAGGACAGGATGCCGTTCCTATGACACTCGGTCAGGAGTTCAATGCTTTTGGCAACCAGCTCGATGCTGAAATTTCCGCTCTTAAAAAATCAGAATCATTTCTATGTGAACAAAATATGGGCGCTACGGCAATTGGAACCGGAATTACTGCCACACCAGGCTATGCAGAAAAATGTGCAGTGCAGCTTGCAAAAGTTACTGGGTTTCCTATCGTAATGAGTAAAGACCTGATTGCGGCAACCAGCAGCCAGCAAGGGTTCGTAATTTATTCATCGGCTTTAAAAAGTTTTGCTATTGCACTTTCAAAAATCAGCAGCGATTTGATTTTTTTAGCTTCCGGTCCGCGTACAGGAATATTTGAAATCAATCTTCCCGCACTACAGCCCGGATCTTCCATCATGCCTGGTAAAGTAAATCCTGTCATGCCGGAACTGATGGATGAAATTTGCTTCAAAGTGATCGGCAATGATCTTACAGTCACGATGGCTGCACATTCGGGACTTCTGCAGCTGAACGCTTTTGAACCCGTGGAGGCTATTGCTATTATGGAATCTCAAGGGCTTCTGTTTAAATCTCTGCCATTATTCAGAAAACAATGTATTGATGGAATAACCGCCAATGAAGGTGTGCTGAAACAATACATTAATCGTAGTGTGGGGATTGTTACAGCGCTGAATCCCATACTCGGCTATGATAAAACCACAGAGCTTGCAAAAGAAGCGCTTCAATCCGGTAAAGGGATTCTGGAGCTTATTCGTGAACAGCATTTACTTACTGAAGATCAGATTAAGAAATTACTGGATCCTGCAACCATGACCGGACAGTAATACAGTTTTTTGTGAGTTAATGGTATGGCTGTTATAAATATTGCACTGCCCATTTACTGTAGCCACTGTTGCATCCTGAAATTCAACTCCTGCAATTCCCAGTTTCCGAAAAGCTGCGAGATAATAATTTTTTTGAGTTTCATTGCACACGAGTGTTATCGGCGTCTTTGTTTTGAAAAGATCCTTCAGTTCAGTTCCGATCAGCAAGCCACTCAGGTAAAAATAATTTCCCTTTTTAGTTTTCCTGTTAAACAATCCATTTGTTCTTACAAAAAACGATGCATGCAGCAGGTTGTGAAGAAGACTGCTTTCAACCCCTTCTTCAAAGTTTTTCAATGTATCCCCTTCTAACAAGTTGTCACTTTCTTCCACATTACCAGAAAGAATACTGTTTTTCGATAATAAGGAAAAAAATTCACCAGTCATATAGGTTTTAAAATCGATTACCTCGTTTTCTTTTGTTACAATATGCTTTGAATGCGTACCCGGGAAAATAAAAACCTGTTCCTCCTTACTATTTAATTTCCTGCAACCTGCCAGTTGTGTTTCTTCGCCGCGCATTGCATCAGATGCTGTCTTCTTGCTCCTGAAATCAAAAAAATTTCGTGTTTGCCAATTCTTCTGATGCCCCGATTATTTTAATATACAGATCAGAGCCATCCACACAAAAAGGAAGTTCTTTATAGGGAAGTTCCATCATCCCGATATTCGATGAAGCCATCCCCGATATGACCAGGTGCTGGTTCTTTAGAGAAAGACCCGATTTCTTTTCTAAAATATCAACCTCATTTTTTAAAACATTCAAATAAAATGGCAACCTGTTTTCGTCGCCCTTCCCGCTCAGTTTCCAAAGTGTAAAAGTTGTTGAAATTCCCTTGTTGCTGACTGTTTCCGCCAGCAAAGATTGTTTATCAGCATCAACAAATCTTGTCCGACATGAAGTACTCCCCCAGTCGCAACTGATGAACCCATTCATATATTTTTCGTTTTTACGCGCTACCCATTATTTACCATTCTGCCACACTTCCGTCCCTGTGACGCCATTTAGGATTATGCCAGTTATGACCCTCAGCATCCATTTTCTTTACATGTTCTTCATCTATTTCAATTCCGAGTCCGGCACCACCGGGTATCTTCGCGATATCCATCCCTGAAATCAAAAACATTTTTATTTTTTATAAAATCCAATAATTCAGTTCCCTGATTGTAATGGATTCCGAGGCTTTGTTCCTGAATGAAAGCATTATGACAGGTCGCATCCACCTGGAGACAGGCAGCCAATGCGATTGGTCCCAGCGGGCAATGAGGTGCCACAGCCACATCAAAGGCTTCAGCCATGGAAAAGATTTTTTTGCATTCAGTAATGCCACCTGCATGTGAGAGATCCGGCTGAATGATATCAACATATCCTTCCTTCAGAATATTTTTGAATTGCCACCTGGAATACATTCTTTCACCTGTTGCAATAGGGATAGAGACATGATTTGCAATCTCACGCAGCACTTCACTATTCTCCGGAAGCGCTGGTTCCTCAATAAACATCGGATGGAAGGGTTCCAGTTCCTTCGCTAAGGTTTTTGCCATTGGCTTATGTACCCGGCCATGAAAATCAATTCCAATGCCTGTTGAAATTCCGACAGCTTCTCTCACCGCAGCGATACGATGAACAGCCTGATCGATCTTTTCAAAAGAATCAACATACTGCAGTTCCTCTGTAGCATTCATCTTCACGGCGGTGAAACCTTTTTGCAGCATTTCTTTTGCGGCCATACTCACATCTGAAGGTCGGTCGCCTCCAATCCAGGAATATACTTTTATTGAATCACGGCATTTACCTCCCATTAACTGGCTGACAGGAGCGTTGAAGAATTTCCCCTTTATATCCCACAGTGCCTGATCAATTCCTGCGATAGCGCTCATTAAAATCGGGTCTCCGCGATAAAAACCGCTACGGTACATTACATTCCAATGATCTTCAATATGCATTGGATCTTTACCAATAAGGTATTCCATCAGCTCGCCTACTGCAGCTTTCACAGTAAGTGCTTTTCCTTCAATCACCGGCTCACCCCATCCGCTGATGCCTTCATCGGTATCGATTTTCAGAAACAGCCATCGGGGCGGAACAAGAAATAACTGGTAGCCGGTAATCTTCATAATAAGCAATTAAAAAACTTTCACAGCTTCTGCAAATTGTTTTGCTTTTTCTGTAACCTGAAGTAAATAATCTTTCGTCATTTTCTGAAATGCATCTATTAACGCACTGCCGATGCCAAAGGCAACAGCTCCGGCTTTTTGAAACTCCCGGATATTTGTGAGATTAACACCACCGGTTGGCATCATGGGTATCTGCGGGAAGGGTCCGTGTAAATCCCTGAAATAATTGGCACCTACAGAAGCCGGAAAAACTTTGATGATATCTGCACCACTATTATATGCAGAAAGGATTTCAGTTGCCGTAAATGCGCCCGGAATACTGACAGCGCCCCTTTGTTTGGTTGCCCGGATGGTTTCGATATTCAGTGATGGGGAGACAATAAATTTTGCACCTGCCGAAATAGCCATTTCTGCTGATGCTGCGTCCAGGACTGTTCCTGCACCTATTAACAGTCGATCCTCCATTTGAAGGCAAACCTGTTTAATAACAGATATTGCGTCCCTTGAGTTCAATGTAATTTCCATTGTGCTCAGTCCGCCTTCCAGCAAAGCGCCGGCTACATCTAAAAAGTCATCCGGATCTATGCCGCGTATAATGACTACTATTTTGTGCTTTAATATTCTTGATAAAGTATCCAAATGAATAGAAGGTCTTCTTTTTTGATCTTACTGAAGTTAGTCAATTTTCGATTTCAGGTTGACAATTGAATATCGTTAACTAAGGTGTGTAATCTTTAAGGAATGATGACGTCGTACATTATTGTAATAATCGTACACTTATGTAATGAAAGCGGACAGTGAGATTCAGACGATAAAATTCAAGCGGCTGACTGACAGCAGCTTGACTCGTCGCATCTTTGTTGCAGTAATAAGAAAAACATAAGGTCAATGATAAGAAACTATATTAAAACTGCTTTCAGGAGTCTGCTAAAAAATAAAGGCTTCACTGCTTTAAATGTTTTCGGGCTCGCTTTGGGACTGGCAACCTGCCTGCTTATTGTGTTTTATGTTTTTGACGAACTAAGCTTCGACTCGTATAATAAAAAAGCCGATCGCATTTACCGGATAAATGAGGAAATAAAATTTGGAGGAAATGAAAATTCATATGCTGTGTCGCCAGCACCTGCAGCTGCTGCATTAAAGAATGATTTTCCTGAAATTGAACAGGTAGCAAGGTTTAGAAACCAGGGAGGGAACCTTGTAAAAAAAGGAAATCAGAATATCAAGGAAGATTTGATGATATATGCAGATCATTCCATCCTTGACATTTTCACCTTACCGATGATCTATGGAAATCCGGGTACTGCTTTAACAGAACCGAATACTATTGTAATTACTGAGCGCATTGCTAATAAATATTTTAACAGGACGAATGTTGTAGGGCAGGTCCTGACCTTCAATAATACAGATCCCTATAAGATAACAGGTGTAATCAAAGATATTCCACTGCAATCTCATTTTCACTTTGATTTTTTTATTGCTATGGCTGGTTTGCAAGAGAGCAGGGACAATGCATGGTTCAGCAGCAATTTCAACACTTATATTTTACTTAAGCCCGGAGCAGATGTTAAGAAGCTGTCTGCAAGACTTCCTGAATTCATGCATAAGAATGCGGGTCCGCAGTTGGAAAGTATTCTGCATCTGACTTTTGAAAAATTTGAACAAAACGGTGATTATTTTAGGCTTAATTTGATCCCGCTTAAAAAAATTCATCTGGAATCCAATAGCGTTGGAGAATTGGCAGCAAATGGGAATATCCAGTATGTGTACATTTTTTCTGCCATAGCTATTTTCATTTTATTGATTGCCTGTGTAAATTTTATGAATCTTTCCACAGCACGATCTTCGAACAGGGCACGGGAAGTAGGTGTTCGGAAGGTGCTGGGTTCCCCCAGAAAATATCTGATAGCACAATTTTTGACCGAATCGATCATGGTGACTTTTGCAGCGGCGGTGATCGCAGTTTTTGTTGCACTGGCACTTTTACCTTTGTTCAACCAAATGGCAGCTAAAGAACTGACTGTTACTTCCCATCTGGTTATAAGGCTTGTACCTGTATTGTTAGCAATCGTTCTTATAATAGGTTTTCTTGCAGGATCTTACCCGGCCTTATTTCTTTCGGGTTTTCAACCCATCAATGTGTTGAAAGGCAAATTAGCCTCTGGTTTCAAGGGAGGCAAACTACGCAGTTTCCTGGTTGTTTCCCAGTTTGCTATTTCTATATTCCTGATTATAGGAACCTTAGTAATTTATAATCAGTTAAAATATATCCAGAGTAAAGATTTAGGATATAATCGTACTCATGTGCTGATTGTATGGGGACCGTTTGGTGAAAGTGCCAGGGCAATTAAGGATGAAGTGAAACATATAGCAGGTGTTCAAAATGCAACACTTACCATGTGTTTACCAACAGTTAATTACGGAAACTCCACTTCATTTTTCAAGGACCCCATGGTAGATCAGAAAAAAGCATTGTTAACCCAGCAATGGACAGTAGATGCAGATTATATCAACACACTTGGAATAAATATGCTCTCCGGCAGAAATTTCTCTAAGGATATATTGATGGATTCCACCGCAATAATCATCAATGAGTCTGCTGCAAAATTGCTGAATTTTACCGATCCCATAAACCAGTTTCTGTATTCGCCTGCCGACAATATGGCTACAAAGATGAACAAGTATCATATCATCGGGGTCATGAAGGATTTTAATTTCAAATCGCTGAGAGAAAATGTAACTCCGCTATTACTTACACTTGGTGAGGATCGCGGTGCCCTAAGTATGAAGATCAATTCATCTAATATTCCATTATTGCTCGATCAGGTTAAAGATAAATTCAAACAATTAGCTTCCGATCAGCAGTTCAGATATTCATTTATGGATGAGGATTTTGATTCGATCTATCGGGCTGAGGAACGTATGGGCACTATATTTATCACATTTACCAGTCTCGCCATCTTAATTGCATGCTTAGGGTTGTTCGGATTGGCTGCCTATGCTGCCGAACAAAGGACCAAAGAAATCGGCATTAGGAAGGTATTGGGAGCCAACGTAATTACCATCGTAGGAATGCTTTCAGCTGACTTTATAAAACTGGTCATTATTTCAATCGTGATTGCTTCACCCCTTGCATGGTTTGCAATGCAAAAATGGCTTCAGGGATTTGCTTACCGGCAAGATATCCAATGGTGGGTTTTTGCTGTTGCAGGACTTGGAGCAATTCTGATTGCATTTATAACCATCAGCTTTCAGTCAATCAGGGCTGCTTTAGCAAATTCGGTAACCAGTTTGAAGGCAGAATAATATTCATTGCAACGTTTTTCAGATGAATGTTGTCAGGGGGGTTAAAGGCGAACCCTGCAATGCAATCCGATACAAAAAATATTTCTGTTAAACTGCTTTTACTGGCTTTTTTGGGATTTCAAACAGCCTGCTTACTTTTTATTGAATTCGGAGAATTATCGTGGGTAGAATACTGGTATTTGTTCAAAATCTCCATCTCCCTGCTACTCCTGTTCATTTTAATGAAGGAATTTATATTCCGGAAGCTGATTGAATAATTTCTTTAAGTGATTGGCTGAGTCATAACACAACCTCACTTACAAAACGCCTGACAACGCATTCAACAAATCTTTCCCTTTGATGAGGTGCAGATATTTTAGAGCAGCAGTGCGTAATTGCCTGCATGATTGCCTGCCTGGTTTTTAACGGATAGTACTTTTTTAGTTTATCTGCCAGGTATTCAACTTCCCAATGTTCCGAACAGGCAAATTTAGATTGGTCTTTTTCTTCCCTGATCTTGCGGTTGTCATAGGAATGCCAGTCTTCCAGTAATACCGGGTGTGCCATAAAGTCGATTTGGTCGAATATACCACAATTAAAAACAGCCGACTGTTATAAAATAGGAAGTCCTTCATTCAGAATGAAGACTGGCATTGATAGTTGTATGGAGGAGGGTATAAAAGAAAAAACCGCCAGGTTTACTCGGCGGTTTCTCAAAAATAGGATCTTAAATGTTTTTCGTTAGGATTGGATAATTGGTTTCTCTGGACTGGATCGGTTATTTCTTTCGGATTGGATATATCAAATGTAGTTGCGTTTAGGCATTCCTGATAGCGCAGCAACACTCGATTTTCATCGTAAGTTTACGAAGCCTTCATGCAATTGATTACTATAAATAACTGCAATTCAACGATTTGAATCTTTTCAATTAAAGTAGTCATTCAGAGAATTTTTCAGGATGGATGATCTGTGATATTTGGCATTTTCTTCACATCATTTTTAGGCAAATTTGTAAACATGTTTTCCTTCCAATAATTCATTGAGATAATCCATTAAATCAGCCGCCCGCAAATAGAACTCTACATAACTGAAAGATTGTAATAATTCAATTCGTATGTTATGAATTCTATTCACAGAACGAAGATTGCAATAATCTTCGTCATTATCTTGGCAAGTCAAAAAACGCTGGCTCAGTTTACACCATCAAAATGGGAAGTCGGTATTAACGCCGGTACTCTTATATACCAGGGTGACTTATCAGAAAGTCCTTTTGGATATACAAATTCTTTAAAGCCTGCGATTGAATTATGGGTCAGCAAATCACTGGATCCTTATTTTTCCATCAGGGCTAATCTGCTACAAGGTTCCTTAGGGGCCGATGAATCTACCTATGCAACGCCTGCTTACAGAAGACACAGGAATCTCGCATTCAATTCTTCTGTCAGTGAATTTTCTGCGGAACTGGTTTGGGATCTTAATGGGAAAACCTATCGCGAAGGCATGCGCAGATTTTCTCCATATTTATTCGTTGGCGCGGGCTTTGCCATCTTGCATATCGACAGGAACTGGAGCCGTTTTGATACAACTTATTTTAATTCAAAGTCACCTGCCGCCATCGGACTGGGAATGGACACGCTGCATAAGACGCCCGACTTTCTTCCGATCATTCCTGTTGGCATTGGTGCGAGATATATGGTTTCCAATCATATCTATATAAATGCTGAAGCCACTTATAGGATCTTTTCATCCGATTATATTGACGGATTCAGCTATGCAGGCAACCCCGCCAGGAATGATCATTATTATGGATTGTCGCTCGGTGTCAGCTACCGTTTCGGATGGTACAGTATGAGTTGTCCGAAAATTCCTTTATAAAATCCCCTACTTCTTCTCAGTTTTATTTTCAAAATCTTTTTCAATAAAACACCTGATTCATTTATTTTTTATTGCGGTGGTTTTCGGATAGTCGGGAACGAAAATAAATCACTTTAAATGGACTCTGCAGGAAATGTATTATCGAGTCACTGATATTTCCATATCAGTGATTTTCTTTTGCTACCGGATCAAAGCATTGATTTAAGATGCCGGCTAGTCGGATGCCTGCCTGGTCTATGCGCTGGCGGACATATTCAATGTGCTTATCATAATAAGCCTGACCCAGATTTTGACCTGCGGGATTTTCGTCGTAAATATGATTACTAACATGGTTTGATTCGTAGAGCCAACCAATCAGCGGGTCAGACTGCCAGCTTTTAATATCTTCCGGCGTTGCGAAATCCCATTCCTTTGCAAGTTCAGCTGAAGGCAGTCCCTTGTGTTCTATCAATTTTGTATCCCATACCACATGAAGATTGGTAGAATCCCCTTCAAACAAAACATGGATAAGATTACCGCCTTTGTCTTCCTCCCTCGCTACGTGTAAGGGCTGGTGTAAGTCACCCACCAGGTGCACGACCATTTTCAGGGCAAATATTTTAATGGAGCGGTTTGTTTTCGGATTAGCCAGTACGCGCTGCCAGTGTGTAAGAGCAATATAGAGGTTCGGAGTTGTCTGGCCGTAAACAGAAGCCTGAAATTGTGCAAAGTTTTCCTCCGCAGGCACATCGATGTAATGCCAGGGTGCAGTGTACTGAAAAAAAGAATCCGGCCTGATCTCATCTGCATAATTACTGACGTCAGCCAGTGTTTCATTTCCAAGAAGGTCTTTGATAGCTGCGGCTGTTTTGGGTGTCAGATGAGCAGCGGCGATATAACCTATGGCTTCATGGCCTACCCGGCCCCATGAAAGCAATAGCAAAGCGGTTATGATCCATACGAATTTTAGGATATGAAATCTGCGCATTGAAATATTATTTTGGTAAACAATATTAATGCATATGTTTTTAACCCCATTCCCTTCATGTTATCAATTTTTTAATTCCATAGCCCGGCGGTTCTTCATTGGTTTCTTCCTTGCAGTCAATAAATCCTGATTTGGTTGTAGATTTAGCAGTAATTGAAGAATGATATGGATCACCGTTGCCTGACAAAACTATTCCTGATTTCACTTTCATACTTCTGTATTCAAAATACGGAAGCTCAGGAAAGCGTAAAGATGGATTCAACGGTAACCGATACTTTGAATTATGATGGAAGAATCATTAACCAGGTATTGCGCAAAGTTCATCAAAAGCCGGAGCCGAAATATTTTATATCAGTCGAAGTAAAACAACCTGCATCTTTCAAATCTTCCACCTTTCAGCAAATGGTTTTTCTTGACTCTGTTCAATTCGATAAAGTGGCCAGTTTTTCCAGTGCTGTTTTCAACGAAGGAACCGAAGCTGTAAACAGCGTTTTTAACGACTACAGCGATTTTACCTCGGCCACATTTAATAAAGCAGTCGATTTCACAGGATCAAAATTCAAACATCAAACAGATTTTTCCGGAAGTAGTTTTCTGAACACCATCGATTTTTCTGATGTAGAATTTGGCAGGAAAATGTCATTCACCAATCTTCAGTTTTATCCGGAAACCCAGTTAATATTCGAAGGTTCCTTCCTTCCTGATACCATTGATTTCTCTTTCAATACACAAAAAATAAATTATGAAATTGATTTAACCGTCGCCAAATTTGCTGACAGTGGTCAAATTCCGGAAAAGCCACATTTTATTATCTTATATAAAACAGATATATCCAGATTCCACCTGGATTATATTCATTTTCGTTTATTGGTTCCGGATAGTATAAGGTCACCTGAAGGCAAGGCCCCCATCCGGCTTTCAGTAGATGAGAAAGAATCGATGTATGAAGGACTGCTTAACAACTTCAATTTACATGGGCAAAAAGAAAGTTACCGAAAGCTTGATATCGAGTATCGTCGTTTTAAGTTTTACAAGAAGTGGTGGTCCGTCCCATTTTACTGGATAGACTTAGTATGGTGGAATTTTGGCTATAATAAAGAACTTGTTTTTCTGTGGACTATATTTTTTGCTGTTTTGTTTACCACGATCAATTACCCCCGACTTAAACATCTGAATGACAATGTATATACGGTTGACAAAATACCAGAGGATTTTACTCAGATCAGCAGGCCCAAAAAGTACTGGTATTCTTTCGTTTATACGGCCGTCATTTTTTTTAAAGTCACGATGAATACGGAAAAACTCAGGTTTAATCATATCGGAGGAACCATTTATATTCTCCTGATCTACACAACCGGCCTCTTATGCCTCGCTTATATGGCAAATTTCATTATACAAAAATAGTTTTTAATGAGTTATGGGATATGAGATATGAGATTTTAATTTCTTATAACTCATATCCCATAATTCATATCCAAAATAATCACATCGTCGGACGCGTAATCTTTTTACCGGCAAGATGTTGTTTCCAGGGTTTCCAGTAGTGGTCCTGCCATCCTTTGTCGATGCCCTCTGCTTTTGCGTCAGGCACGCCACTGTGAATGGCATATAAGATGGTGTCCTTTCCACTTGGTTCCAGCATTATGGTAAAAATTGAATCCGGTTCCTCAGGGGTCCAGTCTTTCGCGCGCCAGGTTTGTACGATTAATTTATCTTTTACTGTATGGATATTCGTGCCTGTAATATAGCCACCATGCGCACTGAAAGGAGTTCCGGCTTTGGATGAGACGGTAACAGGCGATCCCGCGATGAGGCCATGTTTTTTCTTGTTCATATACAGTTCGAACAATTCATTTGGTTTGGTCTTTTTGAATTTTACTTTATGTGTGATGTGCTTTGCCATAAATGAGGTTTTATATTTAAAGGTAAAAAAGATATGAAATCTTACCTTCATAACCCAAATTCAGATCATGTCAATCCGTATTTTTGTTACAGGCGGCACATTCGACAAGGAGTACAATGAAATTACCGGCCAGCTCTTCTTCAAAGAAACCCATTTGCCGGAAATGATCGCGAGGAGCCGCGTCAGCCCCCAGGTCACCGTCACAACCCTTATGATGATTGACAGCCTGGACATGAAGCCTATCGACCGGGAACTCATTGCAAACCAGTGTATCAATACCCCGGAAGATAAAATCATCATCACACATGGTACAGATACGATGGCTGTTACAGCAGCCATGCTGGCTGATAAAGTCGCAGGTAAAACTATTGTACTTACCGGCGCCATGATTCCTTATAAATTCGGCAGCTCGGATGGGTTTTTTAATCTGGGTTGCGCGCTTGCCTTTGTGCAATGCCTGCCTCCCAGTGTGTATGTAGTAATGAATGGCCGGTACTTTAACTGGGACAATGTGCGCAAAAACCGGCAGACAGGGCAATTTGAAACGTTGAAAGCCTGACTGTATCGGGTGCTATGTATTGCCTACCCTGTTAATCCATTTTCGAAATGGCTGTTCAATTGTATAGTACGTGATGGACGAAATCCCTAACAATAGAACCAGGTATATTAAACAATAACCCAGGCCGCTGGTAAATGCAATGTTCTGTTTCCCCCTTCCAAAACCCACCACGCCGGGTAAACGCAGGCCTTTTGAAAAAGGTTCCTGAAGAAATATCTGCATTAAATAAATCGAGTAGGATATTTTTCCAATATACTGCAGAATGCGGTTATTGCAGCATATATGCAGATATCCGTTGTTCAGTGCAAAACCAAATACAAGTGCGGAAAATAAGATTACGCAAAACGCATCGTTCACTGCAAAATGCAATGCCAAAACAACTAAAATTATAATTGCAGCTGCAAAGAAATCTCTATTAAATACATCTTTTGGCGAAAACCACTGATATAGTTTATAAACAATCATTCCTGTAATAAAACCAGCGATACCACGGAGCCATCCGTAATCATAGGTTGTGTTCAGATTATGCGGAACGGGTATTGAGGGAAATAAATAATTTTTTCTCGGCAGGAAATACATGATGGAGATATATGCTGCGATTACTATTACAATAAATGTGATAAGCGCAAATAATTTCTTTTTATTGAGGAATAAAGCCAGAAAAGGAAATAATAAATAAGCTGCCCATTCTGCACTGATGCTCCATGAAGGTATATTCCAGGTGTAGATATTGTGTATATAATAAGAATGAAGTAATAGAAATCCTGTTGGTATGGCCCAAGGATTTTCTATCGCATTGGGATAAGTGCCATGCGGAGAAAAAGAAATTACCAGAGTTACCAGGAGCAGCATGGTAAAAAAATGCAGCGGATAAATACGGGCAAACCTCGCTACAAAATATTTTTTGATGGAATTTCTTTCAATATGATATCTAAAATCGTCTTTATATACATGAAGTATGATAAACCCGCTCATGATAAAAAAAAGATCTACCATCAAATAACATTTCTCAAAAAACATGGTAAGTTTAGCCGGCACAAACCTTGCAATCGCCATTTCAAAATGGAAGATGGCAACAAGCAAAGCAGCAAT
>CAVWUD010000047.1:0-132142 GCA_963757975.1 uncultured Bacteroidota bacterium | reverse complement strand
GGCTCAAGCTGCACCCGGTTTTAATAGTGTAAAGACGGGGCCTGGTGTTTCAAAACCTTTTATTCATGGCCTGGGGTATAACCGGGTACTTACATTATACGATGGCGTGCGCCAGGAAAGTCAGCAATGGGGCGACGAACACGGAATTGTGGTGGACGATTATAATATTGAGCGCGCTGAAATAATAAAAGGGCCAGCAAGTCTGATGTATGGCTCCGATGCATTGGCCGGAGTAGTAAGCCTATCCCCGGTTATGTCATATAACACACAAGGGAAATTAATCGGCAGATATCTTCAGAGTATCAAAGCAACAACGGACTCATAGGAAATGGGATGCGGTTAATATATGGTCGTGGACATTGGTCATATGCACTTCGGGGATCCTACCGTATCGCAAAAAATTATAATGACCCTGTTGACGGATGGGTATACAATACAAATTTTCGAACAACCAATGCTTCATTTACTGCCCAATACAAAACTGCTTCGGGATTTACGACCCTGAATATTAATTTGTATGATCACAAACAGGGAATTCCTGATGGAAGCCGTGACTCACTTACCAGACAATTCACCAAACAGATCTATGAGATCGGAGGCCAGCCTGATGATAATATAAAACAAAGACCCCTTGTTCCCTATGATTCTCTGAATAGTTATTTATTAAGTCCGCTTCATCAACGCATCCAGGATTATAAATTCTATAGTAATAACCACTATGAAATCGGAAAGGGATTTTTGGATGGTCAGTTAGCTTTCACACAGAATTTACGAAGGGAATATGATCATCCGACGGATCCTCTTCAGGCTGGATTATTTGTCAGGCTATATACACTAAACTATGGAATAAGGTATACAAAGCAAATTTTTGAAGGCACGGAACTGACTTTAGGAATCAATGGTATGTATCAGAATAACAAAAGTTTGAATGCGACAGATTTTCCCATACCAAATTTTAACCTGCTGGATGTAGGTCCCTACTTATATCTCCGGAAAAAATGGAATCGCTGGACGCTAAGCGGTGGAATCCGGTATGATAACCGTTCTCTCAGGGGAAATAATTTTTACACTAAACAAGATTCAGCTACCGGGTTTTTTAAACAGGTATTTTCTCAGGACACAACGGGTTCGTATTTACAATTCCCGGCTTTTAATAAAACGTTTGCAGGGTTTTCTTTCAGTGCTGGAATGACTTATGAAGTAAATCAACATATTAGTTTAAAGGCAAATATTGCAAGGGGATACCGCGCTCCCAATATTTCTGAGTTCGCATCCAATGGTCTTGATCCCGGCGCCCATATTGTTTATTTAGGCGACCGGAATGCGCTCCCTGAATTCAGTCTGCAGGAGGATGCAGGAATGGAGATGACTTATAATGATCTTTCTATTTACATCAGTCTTTTTAACAACTATATTCAAAATTATTTATATGAAGCACAGGAAACAGATGCGCAGGGAAATCCCGTAGTTATTGTTCCAGGGAATAAGACATTCAGATATGAACAATCCTCGGCTGAATTATTCGGACTCGAGGCTACGATAAATATACATCCTGTAATATTAAAGGGTTTCTCCTTTGACAATTCATTCTCTATCATCAACGGATATAATCTGAGTTCTTCTTATAAGCATAAGGGTGTGAATGGAGAATATCTCCCATTTATGCCACCTGTGCGACTTGTATCAGGAATTAGCCAGGAAATAAAAACAAGATCGTCTATTATTACATTTTTAACATTGAAATGTCTTGCAGATATAAATGCAGCTCAAAATCATTATTTGTCATTGGATCAAACTGAAACAGCAACACCGGCTTATACTTTAGTCAATTTGGGTATTCTTACAACAGTAAAATACAATCAAAATTATTCAATGCAATTTCAAGTGCAGGTAAACAATCTGATGAATACGGCCTACCAGTCAAATCAAAGCCGGCTCAAATATTTTGAATATTATACCGCATCACCAAATGGGCATTTAGGAATTTATGGAATGGGAAGAAATATTTGTGTTAAGGTCATAATGCCTTTTTAAAATGTGATGAAATAGCAATAGTGGTTTTTTATTAAAAGCTTGCTTTCAAAATCTCTCATACTTTAATTGCGTGGCCATAGAGAGCATTCCGTTCATGATGGAAGAATAAGTATCGGTACGTGATCCATCTTTCATTACAAAACTGCAGCCGGTTCCATAGATAATCTTAAGGGTTTGATCTGTTTTATTGTACCAGTAAATGAAGAATCCTGTCAATACCATATGATGATAGGGATCAAGTGCATTTTGCCAATAGGACCTGTCAGGCATACCGACCAGGCCTGACAATTGAGTTGTGCTGTCTGTCAAATCACTATGGGTATTTAGAGAAAACATGATCACCGGAGCAACTTGTCCATCGATGGAAAAATGATTCAACAAAGAATAATTACTTGTCGAATCAGTCATAGTGGTAGAATAACTGCCATTTTTATCGCCCATGGCAATCAGCCAGGAGGATTGATCCAGAATCCCGATTTTCATCAATTGATCAATCACTATTTTTTTATTAGAATTGATTTCTTCATTTGGAAATTCGAATAGTTGCTTTTTTGCATCAATGATATAAGTGCCGAACCATGCCTGATAAAATTTGGATTTATAATTACTTCGTTCCGAGTAGGTATTGCCTGCTTTTGGTTCTCCCAATGAATAATAATTAACGCCTTTAAGTCCGATGGTTTTCCATATTTCATCCATATTCTGTGGCAGCAAAGCTGTCCATCCCTCCGCCGGAATGGGAAGAACGGCCTTCACCCCATCAGTCATTTCCTGCTGCAATGGCTTTTTATTTGTCATCGCTACCATTTGATCTATAGGAGCTGTCTGCGCCTTAGAAAAATCAATCGTAAACAGGATAAATAGTAAGAGAATAACATTTTTCCTCATGTCGTTTATTTTAATCGTATCTAAATGATTGGATGAATAGCAATTTAACAGATAGTAATTTGCGCTAAAAAATTGATCTGCGATCAGAATAATCGACGAACAGATGTTTAAAATCTATAAACAATGTATGATTTTTAAAAATTGGTCCGCTGCTGGTCAATCAGGATAAAAACTTACGCAATAAGGAAAAGTAGTGATTATTAATGTCTATGATCCACAACTAACGCAACCTTCTTCCAAAGAACAGGTTGCCGCAACTGTATTAAAATCCCCTGATTCCAATGATATTTCTGCTACAGGCTTTTCCTGCTTTTCAACGGTGAACTGAACCGCCTGTGAGGCGGCCTGGGTGCGCAGATAATACATCCCCGTTTTCAATCCTTTTTTCCAGGCATAAAAATGCATGGAAGTCAGTTTTGCAGTGTTGGGTTTATCAACAAACAGATTCAGTGACTGCGACTGGCAAATAAATGCACCCCTGTCCGCCGCCATATCGATCAGATGTCGCTGTTTGATTTCCCATACTGTTTTATAAATCTCTTTAATATCTGCAGGAATCTCTTCTATAGCCTGGACCGATCCGTTGGCAAGAATGATTTTATTCTTCATGTCGTTATTCCACAATCCCAACTGCACCAGATCTTTTAACAGATGTTTGTTTACGATCACGAACTCGCCGCTCAGTACCCGCCGTGAATAAATATTGCTCGTATACGGTTCAAAACATTCGTTATTGCCCAAGATCTGTGAAGTAGATGCTGTCGGCATGGGCGCAACCAGCAGGGAATTGCGCACACCATATTTTTTCACCTCTTCTTTTAATCGGTTCCAGTCCCAGCGATTAGCTGGGTTCTACACCCCACATATCAAACTGGAAATTGCCTTTTGATACCGGTGAGCCTGCAAAACTTTCATAGGCGCCTTCGTTCCTTTGCAAGTTCCTTGCTGGCCGTCATCGCCGCAAAATAGATCGTTTCAAATATCTCCTTGTTCAGCATTTTCGCCAGATCGCTGTCGAAGGGCAAGCGCAGCATGATGAACGCATCCGCCAGCCCCTGCACGCCGATTCCGATCGGCCGGTGTCGCAGATTCGAGTTCCGCGCCTCTTCAATCGGATAATAATTATCATCAATGACCTTGTTCAGATTTTTTGTCACTTCATAGGTAACCTCATATAATTTCTTGATGATCGAAGTTTCCATTGCATAACAAACCGCGGCAAGTGCCAGCGACGCCAGGTTACAAACCGCTACCTCATCCGGCGAAGTATATTCGATGATCTCCGTGCAAAGATTGGTGCTTTTAATCGTTCCCAGGTTCTGCTGGTTGCTTTTCCTGTTCGCAGCATCTTTATACAAAAGATAGGGCGTCCCTGTTTCGATCTGCGCATCCAGAATAGCAAACCACAGGTCCTGCGCCTTTACTTTCCTTCTCGCCCTGCCTTCTGCTTCATATTTGGTATAAAGTGTTTCAAAAGCTCCCCCAAACAATCCTGCAAGCCCGGCGCTTCATGGGGACAGAATAAACTCCAGTCACCATCTGCTTCGACCCTCTGCATAAACAGATCGGGTATCCAGAGGGCATAAAATAGATCCCGCGCCTTCATTTCTTCCTTACCATGATTTTTTCTCAGATCAAGGAATTCGAAAACATCCGCATGCCAGGGTTCCAGGTAGATCGCAAAAGCCCCTTTCCGTTTGCCACCACCCTGATCAACATATCGGGCCGTATCGTTGAAAACACGCAACATCGGGATGATGCCGTTGCTGGTTCCGTTTGTTCCGCCGATATAACTACCCGTCGCGCGGATATTGTGAATCGCAAGCCCGATCCCGCCGGCGCTTTGCGAAATCTTAGCCGTTTGTTTCAATGTATCGTAGATGCCGTCGATGCTGTCATCCTTCATGGTCAGCAGGAAACAGGAGCTCATCTGCGGTTTGGGTGTCCCGGCATTGAATAAGGTAGGCGTGGCATGCGTAAACCAGCGCTCGCTCATCAGGTGATAGGTCCTGATCGCGCTCTCGATATCGTCTCGATGAATACCCACCGCCACGCGCATATACATATGCTGCGGACGTTCCACGATTTTTCCATCTACTTTGAGCAAATAAGATTTTTCCAGTGTTTTAAAGCCGAAAAAATCGAAACCATAATCCCGGTCATAAATGATCGTGGTGTCCAGCAGCTCCGCATTTTCATTGATGATTTCCATGATTTCGTCCGCCATCAGCGGCAATTTTTTGCCGGTCTTGGATGTCATATAATCATACAGACTTCTGCATGGTTTGGGAAAAGCTTTTGATGGTGTTCTTGTGCAGGTTGCTCACCGCGATCCTCGAAGCAAGACGCATAATCCGGATGTTTGACCGTCAGCGAAGCCGCAGTTTCCGCCGCCAGGTTGTCCAGTTCGGTTGTTGGCACGCCATCATACATTCCTTCAATGACTTTTTTTGCCACTTCGATCGATATCTACAATGGGACTGTCAGGCCATAGGAAAGTTTTTGGATGCGGGCCGTGATCTTGTCGAATTTCACGGATTCTTTTTTTCCGTCTCTTTTTATAACGAACATGATAGTTGTATTTTATATAGTTAAAATCTTCTTCCAAACTGAAAAACTCTGCGTTGCTTTGCCAGACGGATACACCTGCTTTCTGATAATCACCCACTCTTTTCTCAAAGAAATTGGTCTTGCCCTGCAGCGAGATCATTTCCATAAAATCAAAGGGATTGGATCGCATTGATACATTTTGGGGTATCCCAATTCACTCATCCACCGGTCGGCGACAAATTCGATATATTGCTGCATCAGGCCGGCATTCATGCCGATCAGGTCAACCGGCAGCGCCTCGGTAATAAATTCCTTCTCTATTTCCACCGCATCGCTGATGATGGCTTTCACTGCTTCCTGCGAAAACCTGTTCGCAAGCATTCCGTATAAGCAGACAGGCAAATTCGCAATGAAGTCCTTCGTCACGGCTGATCAGTTCATTGCTGAAAGTCAGCCCCGGCATCAGTCCTCTTTTCTTCAACCAGAATATGGAACAGAAACTGCCGCTGAAGAAAATTCCTTCAACAGCTGCAAATGCAACCAGCCGTTCAGCAAATGTTCCATTCTGAATCCAGCGCAAGTGCCCATTCCGCTTTTTTCCTAACCGCCGGTACCGTTTCGATCGCATGGAACAGCCGGTGTTTTTCCTGCGGATCTTTTATATAAGTATCGATCAGCAGCGCATAGGTTTCCGCATGAATATTCTCCATCATGATCTGGAAGCCATAAAAACACCTGCGCTTCCGGCAACTGGGTCTCACTCATGAAATTGACCGCCAGATTTTCATTTACGATGCCATCACTGGCTGCAAAAAATGCCAGCACATGGCGATGAAATGCCGTTCGCCGTCATTCAGCGTTCTCCAGTCTTTCATGTCACCGCTCAGATCGATCTCTTCGGCCGTCCAGAAACTGGCTTCATGCTTTTTGTACATCTCCCATATCCTTGGATAATTGATCGGAAGGATGACAAAGCGATCCTTGTTTTCTCTAAGCAATAATTCATCCTCTGCCATACTCATACATTTTAAAAAGTTAATAAATCGGCAGCGAAGAAGGGATTACAATTCTGTTGAGAATATATAGACTTCTATGCGGCACCTTATTTCGGGAAGGTTCCATATAAATACTGTCATCGGCAGGTCTCCTGGCTTGTAACCTGTTTTTTCTTCCTTCTCGTGGCGCCGTGGCGCCACAATGGATATGAGATTTGAAAAAACGTTTGTGTTACTTACAGTTGCCCGTCAGCCCGGGATTTGCACCCGGTTCCCTTTTAATGGCGCCCGAAGATTAAACTGGCGCCAACCGCAACAGTATGTCAACGAACATTACAATACTACTAAGCTTATATGAATTAGCGGATAAAATTTAAGTCACATTGTGTTAATATCTCCTGGAAAGTAATGCTGACAAGCAATTGCGGATTGGAAGATTATCGATTATCGTGGTTGAATACTTTTCTGGCATATAATGCATGCACATGCCTTGCATTTTCTCCCTCCGTTTTTTCAATGACTCCAATTTGCTCAGGAGAAGCCTCGAGAATATATTTTTTCACAATCCAATCAACAGTTTCTGAATAAGGATACGTGGTGAGAGATCCCTTATAATAATAGAATCCGTCTACTTCGTCTTTCGGGATGGCATTGAGTAAATCTTCAAAATTGACAGCACCCGGAGCAAGGGTATCCTTACCTTCTTCGGGAGGAATTACATTTAAAAATTCTTTAATGAATTTATTTTCACGACCCATTTTGAAAAGAAGTCCTATAATAAGGTATTGCGGATTAATTTGTTTATTTGAATCCTCCAGCACATTCACGATATGCATTTCCATTGGAAAAGTCATCCCATCAATCATATGTTCTGAAGGTGTATGAAAATGGAATTGCAGGGAAGAATAAGTTTTATCACCTGCCATTGTGGTGCTTCCTACTTTAAAATCAAGCTGTATGGTATGTCCCAGGTTTTCAATTAATATGATACCTGCATTGAATTTTATAACAAAAGTCTGATTCCTGTCTTTTAATGTACTGTCTGATAAAATATTGATAGGAGATTGAGACAGTCCGTCATCATATCTCGGCAATGCGTAACCCTGGTTTATTTGGGTAAATGCATCCGGAGCTTCTTCTTTTATCATGTTTACCTCCGTGAGTGAATCTTTTTGAAATCTTGCTTTTTCCGCACTATCGCTTTGATTTTCACTATTTTTTGGAAGCCTGCAGGCCAAGGAAAAAATCGTAATGACCATGAAGGCATGGCAAACGTATTTCATTCGTATTTGTGTAAAAGGGTTAAAACATTCAAGTTAAAATAAATATATTATAAGGCAATTAACAATCGACCAACAACCTTAAGTTTGTAAAGACCTTTCCATGTTTAACCATGAATAAAAAAAAAGAACAATCACCCGTATTGATCACCATCTTTGGTGCCAAAGGGGATCTTACCAGGCGTAAACTGATTCCTGCCCTGTATAATTTATATACCGGCGGCCACCTCCCGTCTGTTTTTAGTATTTTCTGCATAGACTTTCTGCCATCCGACGAGAATGTTTTTAAAAACGACCTGCTGGCCGGTATTAATGAATTCAGCCGGAATGGAGTTGCAGAAGAAATGAAATGGAAAGAATTTGCTGAGCGGCTTTTTTATATTCAGGGAGATTTTCAGGATGCTGAAATATTCGGTATTCTGAAAACCCGTGCAGACGATTTTGATAAAAAGAATAAACAGCGCGGCACAAGAATATTTTATTTTGCGACGGCTCCGCGTTTTATTGAAATAATTGCAGAAGGACTATTCAAAAATAAACTCTGTAACCGCGCATTATCCGACAGAATTGTTATAGAAAAGCCCTTCGGTACGGATCTTGATTCTGCAAAAAAATTAAACCATTTTTTAGCCAAACGTTTTTCAGAAAAACAACTTTATCGTATAGATCATTATTTGGGTAAGGAAACCGTACAGAATATAATGGCCTTTCGTTTTGCGAATTATGTATTTGAACCTCTATGGAACAATAAATACGTTGACCATATCCAGATCAGCGTCGCCGAACAGGTAGGTGTGGGTAAACGGGGTGGCTATTACGACAGCAGTGGAGCGTTGAGGGACATGGTTCAAAATCACTTATTACAAGTTCTGTGCATTTTAGCCATGGACTGCCCTTCGGCTTACAAGGCAGAAATCATACGGGATGCCAAAACCAAAGTCCTGAAAAGTGTAAAGCAGATTTCACGAAAAGAAGTATTTAACAATGTAGTCCGCGGACAATATGTTGCCGGTACGATCGATGGCAAACCAAATCCGGGATACAGGAAAGAGGAACAAGTAGCACCCGAATCTACTACCGAAACATTCGTATCCGTAAAATTATTTATAGAAAATAAACGCTGGCAGGGTGTTCCATTTTTTCTCACAACCGGTAAAGCGCTGCCCAAACAAGTGTCAGTAATTGTTGTAAATTCAAAGATTCGCCACACAAAATATTTAAAGATGATATTGTACCCAACCGGTTAGTAATTAGTATTCAACCCGAAATGGAAATAAGCCTGCTTTTTGAAAGCAAAGTACCTGGGCTTGAAATGAAACTAAAAGCAGTGGACATGGATTTTACATACCAGGAATCGCATTCAGAATCCCTGCCGGAAGCTTACGAAACCCTGCTGCTGGATGTATTATACGGAGATCCGACATTATTCATGCGTGCCGACCAGGTGGATGCTGCCTGGAAAATCGTGATGCCGATTTTAGATGCATGGTCAAAATATCCAAAAAAGAAATTACATTTTTATAAGGCGGGAGAGTGGGGACCGCGAAAGGCCGCTCTTAATTAATTAAGCCCTATGCTGAAAAACTATTTCAGCTGCCAAGAATTGAAAGGATGACAGGAAGACTTTAAATTTCAGTGAATTTCAACCCACATTCGTTTCAGGTTTCTTCGTAAATCCGCGAAGAAACTTCGTGGTTTCTCGTGCTTCTTCGCAGATTCACGAAGAAACTGCGATGAAGCACAAAAAATACACGAAGAACATGGATCGAGGGGGGATGTAATATGATAGAATCCTGCTAAAAACCACCTTATTATGCATATTATTCGAAAAATTAATCCTTCCCGGTTGTGAAGCCACTGGGAAATTTTGATAGGAAATCACCATTATCCGCCCTTTTTCTCTTAAAAAGCACAGAAAACGCCCTTTTTTGCAAAAAATGCAAAAAGTAAATCTTACCAAGCTGGGGCCATACTGGAAATCCGGCCTTCCGGTGAACCTATATTTGTAGGTCAGTTATTCAGATATGACAAAAATGAATCGGAAGGGACCGCGACTAATGAATATACCCCAGCCGGTTTGCTGAAACGCAACGCCTGTCTGAATGGCTGACAGAGACATTTATATTTTTTCACTTTTAAAATCCATCCCATGGGAACCTTAAATGAAGGATTCTTAGGGGGTTTCAGCGGCACGTTAGGAACGGCCGTTGGGAGCAAATGGAAACGTAAAAACGTAATCCGTAGCAGACCCCCCAGGAAAAGGGGTAACTCCTCTGATTCGCAGATAGCGCAGCAGGCGAAATTTAAAACAATGAATAAATTTCTCCGGCCAATTACTGATTTGCTGAATGTGACTTACAGAAAATCCGCTCTCGGAATGATGTACGGCTTTAACCGGGCATTTTCTGATAACTCGGTTAGAGGAGCGGTCACTGGAGAATATCCTTTCGTGTGCTATCCGACTACAGCCAGGATTCTCCTCGGTAAAGGCAGTCTTGCCAATGCGTGGCACCGACAGATCGTTTCAGAATGAAACTGGGAAACTGGTATTCAACTGGGCTGATAACAGATGGGATCTAACCAGGCTCTCAGTTCTGATGAAGCTTTTGTCGCGGTCTCTGTTTGGAGAAATTGAATCACTGGGCCTACCAGTCGAATATCGCCATGAGAAATACGGAACCTGTCGCATTGGAATATTACTTCCTTTAAAGGAAAGCCTTACAGGACATTCTATCGGATTTATGTCTGCCGACAGGAACAGAACTTCAGAAAGCCTGTATTACAGTTTTGGTGAATGTTTTATAGAATTACATAACCGATATGACCTTCGTGGTAACGGGGCCGCATTCAGCGGCCCTTTTGTATTTTATTGCATCCCGAGGTCCTTCAACACTTCATCGGTAATATCAAGTTTAGGATTGGCAAACATTACCGTAATACCCTGACTCTTATCCAAAACAATTTTATAATTCAGTCTTACGGCTGTTTGTTTAACTATATTATTTACGGAGTCTTCAATTGGTTTTAACAGTTCCTGCTTTTTTTTGAAAAGGTCTCCCTGGAATCCAAACCGCATTCGCTGCAAATCGCGTATTTCTTTCTGATGATAATAAAGATCATTCGACCTGTTTTTCTTTCTGCTCTCGCTTCAGCATCACTTCATCCCGCTCAAAATCATTCATCATTTTATCAAGATGACTTGTTTATCATCAATTTCTTTCTGCCAGATAATACCGAGCTGATTAATTTTTGCAACTGAATCCCTGTAACTGGGCATTTTATTCAGAATAAACCTGGTATCCACAAAAGCAATCTGCGCATGCGACACAAGTTCAAAACTTGTCAAAGCCAGAACAATAAGAAAGATTCGTTTCATTTGAGTTCCGAAGTTATTCCTAAAAAATGCAAGTATACTGAATAGTTCAAATCAATTTATCTTTTTTCTATTTGGCAAATTCTTAACGTTGTCAGATCAATGCTGACTTGATACTGGCAAAAGTCGGAGTTTTCCATAGCGTTCTCCCATCAGCAAATGTTTGAATGAATCGCTTCCTTCTTCCTTTGGAGAATCAAAAATTAAGTCAACATGCTTTTGAAACAGCATCACAAAATCAGAGCCACCAAATAGAAAGTAACCCATTTCATCACCTTTAGAAATTTTTGTTCCTTCTTTAATATTCTCTAAAAAATTTACGGATGACACAGGTGACATTCCTATCGGAAGCAATCCCACTAAACCATACTTTTCGGTTTCCAAAATAATACAACCTCTTGTCTCAATAGTTTGATAACCAATTCCTGTCGGGTCATACAAATATTTTCTTTTCTGGGCATCCCATGTAATAAACCCTCCCGAGGTATTTGTTGCAGGAATCACCCGCACTTCTTTCACAATACCACCTAATGGAAAATGATAACGGTGATAATCACCTACATCAAGAAAAGTGTGAGTGAAAATACCATTTGCAAATGCATCTTTGTATTTGCTTTCTTCGCCTATTAAGGATTTTATTGAATAAAGTTTTTCTGATTTTACGTCCACACCTCCCTGAACCACAATGTTTGAAATGCTGTCAATCGTCCAGATGCCCTGTGGAATGGCATCAGCAGGAGAAACTACAACAGATTCATCATTGGGATAGGCAATTGGTCTCTTATCCGGTGATTTTAACCGCCTTGAGAAAAATTGGTTAAATGTTTTCCAGTTTGAAGTGTCTTCATACCAATCGTTTCTTAATCCGAATTTATCCTCAGTCAGTGCAAGCTGATAATAACCACTGTTCCATGATGCGTTAGAGTCAAGAAATTTTCCCCATCCTTTATCAAAACTTGTGAGCCATGAACAGAAGGGTTCTTCATACTGCAAAGAATTATTGTAGTAACCTTTCCCTTTAAGTTCAGGTAAAGGAATGTCGGTGATAAAAAAAAGATACGCCAAACTCTGGTCAATCCTGTTGTAGAGTGATGCATGATCGGTATGCCGAATCAAATCCCAGGGCATAGCTGTTTCAGCCCATGAAATAAACTGATAAAAATCCTCAAGATTTTGTACAGGGTTGGTTGCTGTGTCGGGATTAATTTCTTTCGCCTTGTCGATCGCCTCTGTCAGAAGGGATTCTATTTTCGGATTGTTCTTTACAATTTGAATAAGTTCTTTTGTTTTTGAACCGTATTCATTTTCGAAATGAGTAGTTCTGTTGTTACAGGAAAAAAACAGTAATGAGGCAAATACCAGGTGTGGGCAAAAAAGTAATCTTGGATTATAAAACATTCTGATTTGCATTTAATGAAGATAACAACGAATTCTGTTGCCGGAACCAGATCTTTCTTCTTAATAAATATTAGTAAATACTGCAAAAACCTATTGGCCTGTTTTGCAATTCCTGCCTGACCATTCTATAAAACATGCGTTTTTTGCAAAATGTAAAAATTATCTACCTGCATTCATAAAGTCTCGGGAATAATCACTTATAATCTGTAAGGTCCCTTATTTATCAATTAGGAACAGCTTCCCCCCGCGATTAGTTTTGGTTATTGATTTTTCTAACCCAAATTAATCGTGATGAAAATGAAAACATACATATTAAACGCGATCGAGGATATAAATCTGGAATTGCTATCCCATTGTTTAATAATATTTTTTTTGCTCCTCGGATTTTATGCATGCAGTAAAACCGGAGTGAAAAGTGCTCCTCCGAAGATACCGCCTCAGGAATCTCCAGAAATTAAAGAAGCTGGTTCAAGTGTTTCTGCTACAACATTGCTTCCGGACGCAAATGCTTTTAAAAATGAAATCATAAATTAAATCCACCTCTCAAAACTATCATCATGAAAAAGAAAACATCTATTTTAAATTCGATCACGGACACGAGTCTTGTCCTGCTGTTCCATTATTTAATCATATTATTTCTGATCATCGGATTTTGCGCATGCAACAAAACTGAAGCAGTCTATACACCGCCGCCACCGCCTCCACAGGATACAGCAACCATTTATATTGCAGGATCAAGCGTATCTGCAACTACACTGCTTTCAGTTGCTACAGTTTGGAAAAATGGCATGCCAATAATTATTTGCCGCGCTCTGCAACAATGCGTTTATTTTTTTCTGCGGCGACCAATAATTTATAATCTTTTTCGGTCTGATCGGCATATTTCTCAGCAAATTCGGTAACCGCTATGGCAAAAGCATCTGATTTTCCAATGTAGCCAGCTATTTCCGGTGACCGTCCGGCTTTGGCATGTGACTTAGCCAGTGTCCAGCCACACAGGGAAGAATAATCTTTCAGGATTACCGGTGTGAAGAGTTCAATATTGGCACTTGCTTTCATATCTCTTAGCTGCCGGACATAAAAGTCGAATCCGCTTTTACTGTTTGTCCATCCCAGGAATATATCACTCACGGTCTGCATTAAACGCTGACCGTTTACAATTCGTTCTCCATGGTTTGCATAAGCCGATTTGCTGGCATATTTTTCCAAAACAGATTCTTTCCCTTCCTTGAATTGAAGTATAATGGCATCCTCATCACTTACATTGAAAAGTCCTATGAGGCAACGGGTTCCCACACTTCCGACGCCGACTACTTTTAAAGCAATATCCTCCAGTCTGTACCTGTCCAGCAACGACTTTTTGTCGTCTGTTAAACTATCATAATACTCATCAAAAAAAACATTGCCTGATTCAATCATCTTATCGCTGTCTTCCGGATGATATATCAGCGGAGGGTCGTCAAGAATTCTTCTTTTGCCATTTTTTATTTCTGAAAGCCTGGGAAATACAAATTCATGGGTATGGTGTCTTGCTTTTTCTGTAATCTTTTTAACTCGTTTTACGAAGTCCCTGTCGGTCCTGAACATTTTAATAACAGTAGATTCGTCGAGTCTGTTATACCATACTTCAAGCTGCCGCATCGCGGCGAATGCATTTATTTCATCCGTATATGTTTTTACGGTTTCAAATGCAGCCTTCTTTATTTCCTTAACTGTGAATTGTTTATACCTGCCTGCAACGATAACACTTGCCGCCAGTCTTTTAACATCCCATTCAAAGGGTGCCGGCAGTGTTTCATCAAAATCATTGATATCAAATACCTGGTTTCTTTCCGGCGTCGCATAACCTCCGAAATTCATCAGGTGGCAATCGCCGCAACACTGTACATAAATATCACTGCAGGGAGTATTGAATAAGTCTTCAGCCATTACGACAGCTGAGCCCCTGAGAAAAGCAAAGGGTGACTGTAGCATCCTCCCGTATCTTATTGGAATAAGTTTTGGAACTCTTCCGGCGTCCAAATCAATCAATAGTTGAATAGGATCCGCACGTCCTTCGGCAGGCGCCATCTTTGCATGGGCTTCGCGGGGAGTTGTCAATCGCTGATTTTTTCCCAAATCCATTCTTTCCTGAATGGAAGGCAGCGGTTCCCAGATTTTTCTCTTCTTATAAATTAATTTGTTGGCAACTGTCATTGGAGTAGAGGTTAAAGATAAAAATTATTGAATGAATGCTGTTTGCATAGATCTTACTCATATCGCAATGCTTCGATAGGATCCAGTCGGGATGCTTTCTGGGCAGGGTAGTATCCAAAAAAAACACCGGTGATCACGCAGACCATAAAAGATAAAATAATAGAGAATTCCGTAATCAAAGTTGGCCAGGATAAAAACAGCGTCACGAGCTTCGAGGCGGTGATACCCAGCATAACTCCAATCACAGCCCCTGTAATACTGATCATGATCGCTTCTGTAAGGAATTGTAATAAAATATCCCAGCCGGTTGCCCCAATGGCCATCCGCAATCCTATTTCACGGGTTCTTTCTGTTACAGAAACATACATGATATTCATGATCCCGATTCCACCGACCAATAGAGAAATGCCTGCAATAACTGCAAGCAGGATGGTCAGGAGCTGGCTCGTGGAGCTGAATGTGTTGATGAGTTCTTCCATGGTCCGGACAGCGAAATCATCATCGTCAGTAGATTTAAGTCTGTGTGAATCCCGGAGGATCTGCGATATTTCCGTTGAGGCCTGAACCGTAGACGATTCATCTTTCGCCGATGCATAAATATTTTGGAAATAGATGGTGGATAAAATTCTTTTCTGAACCGTAGTATAAGGCGCAATAATAATATCATCCTGATCCTGCCCAAAGGCGTTGGCTCCTTTTGGAGATAAAACACCAATGACCAAAAAGGGTATCTGTGCAAAACGAATATACTTGCCAACCGGATTTTCTCCATTCGTAAAAAGATTGGTCACGACAGTTTGACCCAACAGGCAGACTTTTGCTTCCGATGCAATATCCTTATCTGTAAATTCATTTCCTGCAGTTAAAGACCATTGGCGAATGGTATCGAGATAAAAATTATTTACCCCCTGTATAGTGGTCGACCAGTTATTATTGCCATAGATTACCTGACCCTTTGCTGTTGCTGACGGAGACACGGCACTCAGATATGTTGATTTTTTTTGCAGAGCAACAACATCATTTAAGGTTAATGTCTGAACCGAAGTTGCATCCAGCCGAACACCTCCTGTAACATTACTGTTGGGGCGGATCACGATCATATTGGAGCCCATTCCGGATAATTGAGCCTGAATACTCTGCTTGGAGCCCTGACCGATGGCAACCATCGCAATGACGGAGGCAACACCTATGATGATCCCCAGCATCGTAAGGAATGCCCGTAATTTATTTCGCAGGAGTGCCTTAAAGGCAATCCGGATAAGGTTAATAAAATTCATAACAATTTATTCTTAAGCTTCATCGTCTGCCGGTAATGCGGCCAAAGCATCTTTGGCATTTTTTTTATTTTCATTAATATGATCCTTTATGACTTTCCCATCCTTCAGGGTTATGGTACGGCTGCTGAATTCAGCGATATCAGGTTCATGAGTAACAAATACAATTGTTTTCCCATGGTTTTGATTCAATTCCTGCAATAGTGCCATTATACTGAATGAAGCTTTTGTGTCCAGGTTGCCGGTTGCTTCGTCGGCGAGTATCATAACGGGTTCATTTATCAAAGCTCTTGCAATAGCCACCCGTTGTTGCTGGCCGCCTGATAACTGGTTGGGCTTGTGATCCAGCCTGTTGGCCAGGTCTACAGCTTCCAAAGCCTTAATCGCCCGGTCTTTTCTGTCTTGTGTTTTAACTGCGCGATTATACATTAAAGGCAATTCAACATTTTCCAGAGCCGAGGTTCGGGGCAGAAGATTATATGATTGAAATACAAATCCTATTTTATTATTTCTCAAATGCGCGAGTTCATTTCTGGAAAGTTTTCCAACATCAACTCCATCCAGCAGGTAAACCCCGGCAGTTTGTTTGTCGAGACAACCCAGCATATTGAGCAAAGTGGTTTTCCCTGAACCACTCGCACCCATGATCGTAACAAATTCTCCTGTCGCTACTTCAAAACTTACATCTTTCAGTGCTCTCACGGTTTCACTTCCCATAATGAATTCCCGTTTGATATTTTTTAATTCCAGAATTTTATTACTCATCAATTGCTTTTGGGTTTGGGTGTTTGTCGCCTTGCCGGCATAAAAGGACTTTTGGGCGGCGCACTTGAGACAGATGTCGTTTTACTTCCTGCCTGGCTGACACCCGTAACCACGCTGTCACTTAGAGTCAATCCGTCCAGTACTTCCACATGTGTATCATCATTCAGACCGGCATGAATTTTTTTCTCTTCGAGGCTATCACCGAATTGCACCCATACAAATGCAACGGTTTTTTTCTTTGCACTGCTGTCAGCTAAATTACCTGCTTTGCGTTTGGATGAACCCTGGGCCGTGCCATTCCTGCCGCCCTGAGCATTCTGTTTTGGCTTCGCGGATTCAGGCAGTGGCAAAATTTTATATTGGTCAGCCAGTGATGGATCCGGTTTAAACTTAAGGTCTTTCGAAGAAATCAGCATGGCGCTGTCAACTTCCTTTGTGTAAATAAAAATGTTCGCAGTCATGCCAGGCATCAGTTTGAGATTGTCATTGGGCGCAGTAACAATAGTTGTATAGGTTACCACATTGGCTGACACAACTGGTTCAAGTCTGATCTGATTTACTTTACCTGTAAAAGTGATATCAGGATAGGCATCTACAGTAAAAATCACACGCTGACTATCGGCTACATCACCAATATCGGCCTCGTCTACAGCCGCACGCACCTGCATTTTAGTAATATCCTTAGCGATTATAAAGAGAGTAGGAGTGTTGAAAGATGCTGCTACCGTTTGTCCCACACTTACATTACGCAGCAGGACCACTCCGTTAACAGGTGAATAAATACTTGCATAAGAAAGATTTTTTTGTGCGGCATCGAGCTGAGCCTGCGAACTGGCAACGGTAGCTTTTGCTGTGAGATATGAATCCTGGGCGGTCTCGAAATCTGCCTTACTGATCGAACCTGTATTGAAAAGAAGAGTCTGACGGTCAAAATTACTTTTTTGATAAGTCAATGTCGCTTTTGACAATTCGAGATTGGCTTTATACTGATCCACCTGGGCTATAAAAAGCGACTTATCCATTTCGGCAATCAATTGTCCCTTGGTTACCCTCGCATTGAAGTCTGTATAAATTTTAGCTATGGTTCCTGAAACCTGTGAACCCACAGCAACGGTATCCACCGGTTCAATCGTTCCCGTAGCGGTTACACTTTTTGAAATATAACCAATCTGAGGCTTTTCTGTAGTGACATATATTTTATTGTCTTTCTTTCTGAAGAAAAAATTCCAGATTCCGATCCCGGCAAGGAGCAAAACAATAATGATAATCAGAGTTCTGTATTTTTTCATTTCTATAGTTTGACCGGTTCGCCTTTATAAAAATTATATACTTCCAGGTTCAATGCTGCAGTATATTTAGCCTGAATATATCCCTGCAATGCCTGCACATAGAGATTTTTTTGTTGCAGCAGTTCTACCAGATTGGACGCACCATATTTAAATTCTTCACTGGCGACACGATAGCCTTCCTGCGTTGATTTCAGCTGAACAACGGCTGCATCATACTGGGCCTGGGCATTTATCACGTTGATATATGCCTGCTCAACCATTTGCGACAAAGTAGTTTTAGCGCCCAGCAATGAAAGATCGGCCTGTTCAATTTCAATTTTACTTATTTCAACTTGTGTTCTATAAATACGGTTATTGAAAATAGGTATCGAAATGGCCAATCCAATACGCTGGTAAAAGTTATTATCCAATTGCTTAAGATAATCGACAGATTCATTATTTGAATAACCTGTAGCGAGGGAAGCACCAATCGAGGCAACCGGAAGTGTTTGTGCTTTTGCCAGTTTGAGATTCATTTGTGCTATGTCAACGCCCATTTGAGCATATTTTATTTCGGGCCTTGAGGCCAATGCAATTCTTTGCACTTCTTCTAAAGATGGCATCAGGGCCGTAGCAATTATCGTATCCGGAATGGCGATATCCAGAGAATAAGTCCAGGGAAGCTGGAGCAATTGTTTCAGATTTAAAACATTTTGACGGTATGCACTTTGCGCACTTACCAGGTTGTATTTATCTGTCGCAGTTTGCGCTTCCAATTCAATCAAAGCGTTCTTCGCAATACTTCCTGCGCTATATAATTTATTACCCTGGTCCTGCTGGGCTTCTGAAGTTTTTACAAGATCCTCAACGTAGATGATATTCTCTTTCGCCAATAAGATGTTGAGAAAGTCCTGTGTAATTTCAAGTGTAAGTGTATTTATTGTCTGATCAATATTCAGACCCGCCTGGTTCAGATTGAGATTTTGTAACTTGATATTATAGTTCAGATATCCACCATTGTAGACTGTCCATGCTGAAGTAAGAGAACTATTGCTGGCAAAGCTGGATTGGGTTTCAAAACCTCCGACAACAGGGTTGGCATTCGTGCTGTGTGTAAAGTTTTGCCCTAAATTCCCGAACAGGTTGGGATACTTAGCCGCCTGGGCAAGGAGGACATCCTGTTTGCTGATCAGCTGACTGAATCGTAAAGTATTTAGCTGGATATTATTTTTCTTGGCATAATCCAGGCAGGTTTGAAGATCCCATTTAGCAGGCAGTTGTTGCGAACTGTCATTCTGTGCGCTAAGGGAAAGATTACTAAAACAACTGAGAAATAAGAATCCGCACGCGAATACTTTTGCTAACATAATGAATTGAAATTACAGCCATTTTTTATCTTCCCTCTCTAAGATCAGTAAATTCAACTATTCCGACCGGGCTGTATACGTCCATTCATTAAGCAATGGGTATGCCATGGTCAGCTATTTCTTACTTTATTTACCTTTTCTTTTACAGATGGCTCAATAAGATCCCAAAGGTTTCCATATAAATCCTCAAAAACAGCTACCGTTCCATAAACTTCCTTTACCGGAGTCCTAATAAAATGAATTCCTTTTTCCAGCATAGCCTGGTAGTCCCTGTAAAAATCATCTGTATATAAAAATAAAAAAACACGTCCGCCTGTTTGATTACCGACGGCTTTCAGCTGCTCAGGACCGTTAGCCTTTGCCAATAAAATGGAGCAGTCTCCCTTTCCGGGCGGAGCGACGATTACCCATCTTTTAGATTCTGATAGGGGAGTGTCTTCGAGCAAACGAAAACCAAGTTTTTGACTATAAAAATTTATGGCTTCATCATAATCCTTTACCACGAGTGCCATATGTGCTATAAACTGTTTCATTCTACGAATTTATCTCAATTAACCTGTTATTTTTGTTCATACATTCAGATTCAGGAACGTATCTCAATGATCAGAATATTTGTAATTACTTCTTTAGCCATCTGTTGCCTTATCAGCAAAACTTTTTGTCAGGATAAGGATTCTATTATTCTTTATAATGGCCAGGTGCTTATCGGAGCTGTACAGGGCGCAAATCTTGGCGTGATATCCATTGATGATGTTGATTTAAAAATGCAAAATATCAAATTATATAAAATTAAAACGCTCGTCATTTTTGAGCGGTTCAAAATTGAAATGGTTGACAAAAGAATTCTTTACGGCTCCCTGAAGAGTACCGGCAAAGATGGAAGAGTTGATATTTTGACGGATGGGGGAGAAAGGATTCCAATTCATATTACGCAGATCTTCCTGCTGATTTCATTAGATAATAATTTTTTTATCCGGTTGAATGGAAATATTGCTGCCGGACTGAGTTTTACTAAATCGAGCGGAATCGGTCAGGTAAATTTTAGTGCTAATGTCCAATATGCAACAAAACATATTGAATACCAGTTAATGACTTCAAGTATCGGATCTATTGATTCCGGCAGGTATTCGAGGGACAATGAAAATATTCAACTGCTGGGATCTTATGAACTGGGGTCGACCTGGATTCTCGCAAGTTCACTCCAATATCAGAGGAATCTGGAATTGTCTATTTCGCACAGGTTCCTTGCTTTGATCGGTCCGGGCAATAAACTAGTCATCAAAAAAAACTGGAACTTATTAGCTATTACGGGTATTACTTTTTCAACTGAAACAAGCATTGAAGGTGTTTCGAGTGTTCTTTTATATGAAGTTCCCATCATGTTTCAATTTAATTTTTACCAGTTCAAACATCCCGACATCACGATCAGCAGTACGCAGTCGGTTTATTTTAGTTTATCACAGAGTGGTCGTATCCGTTACGACGGAAGCACCAATTTTTCCTGGCAGCTGATCAGATATTTTTATCTTAATATCAATCCATATACCAATTTCGATAGCAAACCACCAGCTGGCAGTGGAAGCACTTTTGATTTCGGACTTGTTGTGGGGTTGTCGTACAAGTTTTAGGGGGTATGGGATATGAGATATGGGATTATGGGATATGAGATATGGGATATGAGATATGAGATATGGGATATGAGATATGAGATATGCCTGCCTGCCGCAGGCAGGGGATATGGTTTCCATAACTCATGGTTTCTCATGGTTCACTCATGTTCATAGCTCATAGTTCATAGCTCATAGTCTCATAGTCTCATATCTCACCAAATGCTTACTCTCAAACTATCCGGACGATACATTTTATCACCGGGTTTAACATTGAATGCTTCGTAGAAAGCGGGAATATTCGCCATCGGTCCGTTCACTCTTTCCTTTGAAGGGGCATGTACATCGGTCATCAGCTGAGATGCCAGAACTTCTTTTCTTTCACTGTACAACCAGCCGTAGGCATATCCAAGAAAATAACGCTGGGCCGGAGTGAAGCCGCCGATTTTTTCTCCTTTTTTAAATGCATCTGTTTTCGAGAATGCATCCCATCCCAGCAATACACCGCCCAGGTCTGCAATATTTTCTCCTTGGCTGGCTTCACCGTTCACGTGTAATGTATCAACAGGAACAAATTCATTGAACTGGCGTATGATCCTCGCCGCACTGGCATTGAATTGTTTAGTATCATTGGGCTGCCACCAGTCACGCAGGTTTCCGGCTTCATCAAATTTTCTTCCCTGATCATCAAATCCATGTGTGATCTCATGGCCGATCGTTGAAGCTGCCGCATATCCATATACAAATGCATCATCCAGTTCATCGTCTCTTTTGCCGGGGACGATAAAAATTCCCGCAGGCAATACGATCTCATTATTACTCGGATTATAATATGCGTTGTAGGTTTGAGGAGACATACCCCATTCTGTTCTGTCGACCGGTTTACCCAGTTTATTGACATAGTAATTTGTCCACCATTCTGATGCTCTTTGCATATTCAAAACCCAGGGACCGCGGTCTATTACCAGCGCACTGAAGTCTTTCCATTTATCAGGATAGCCTACTTTCTTGGTTACTTTGGCAAGTTTTATCAATGCTTTCTGCTTTGTGCTGTCACTCATCCAGGTAAGGTGCATGATTCTTTCTTTGTATGCATCCCGGATCGCTTCCACCATATCGCTGTATCGTTGTTTTGTTTTTTCAGGAAAATATTCTTTTACAAACAATTGACCCAATGCTTCACCCATGGCAGTTTCTCCTGCATCCAGCACTCTCTTCCAACGGGCCTTGGGTTTTTCCACTCCACTGATGCTTTGCGAATAGGTGAATAAATCTTTGTAAAGAGCCTGGTCCATATACCTGGCGGAGTTTTTTAATAAATGAAAAGCCAGGTAATTTTTCCAAACGTTCAGGGGAGTTTTAGATAACTCCTGATTTAATGCCACCAGAAATTCAGGTTGTCCGACGATAACAGAATCAAGGGATTTAACACCGGTATTTTTAAAAAAATCATTCCATCCGATCCTGTAATAAAGTTTTTGCATGGTACCCATATCCACTTTATGATAATTGGAATCAGGATCACGGAGATCTTCTAATTTTCGCGAAGCCTTCGCCAGCCTGGTTTCCAGATCGTAGACAGCTTTTGCAGCAGATGACGCTGTTGCACTGTCTTTGCCCATTGACCGGAAAGCATTGTATAAATATGTTTGATAGGCTTTGCGGACTTTCAGGGTTTTTGCATCCGTATTAAAATAATAATCACGGTTCGACATTCCGAGACCGCCCTGATAAATATGGAATGCGATCTTATCGCTGTTCTTTTCATCCTGCGAAATATCTTCTCCCAGCAACACCCCGACTCCTTCGTTCTGAAGTTTTGCACCCACACGCAAAAGATCTTCTATGGTCCCGATTTTTTCAATCTCCTGAAGCTGCGGTTGCAGTGGTTGAATGCCTTGTTTTTCGATTCCGTCTGAATCCATAGCGCTATACCAGAAATCCCCGATTTTCTGAGATACGCTGCCGGGTTCAGATTTTTCACTTAGTGCTTTTTCATTGATCGTGCGGAGGCGGTTGTAAATATCCTCCTGCACTAAGAAGCCGACGCCCCATGCACTTTGATCTGCAGGAATGGGATTCTTTTTAATCCAGCCACCGTTTGCATATTGAAAGAAATCCGTAGCGGGATTTACAGTAGTATCAATATTCTCAGCAAGAAAATCGGGTGCTTCTTTTTTTTCAGTGGTATGACAGGAAGCAAATATTAGTGCCAGGAAAAGGTAATACAAACAGTTGCGCATAAGAGTTTATTTTCTAAACGAGAAGGTAATGAACCTAATTGATTTATCCATCCTGTGTTTGCGGATTTTGAAATAATCTTTGTGGAATACAGAATACTTTCCACGAGCGGTAAAGATCATCAGAAAATCCGGCGTGCTTTCGTATGAATTTTTTGCTTTTAAAATTATCAAACGACAAAAACCTATTATTTGTTTAAAGTTATAAACCCGATGCTTTATGCCTTTAGCCTTATGCTTTGAGCTTTACGCTTGCAGATCAATCATCCAGATTATAGGTACTATTAATATGCTGAATAAAAGAGATGGCATCGTTTTTAATTTTTGCATATCTTAAAACCAGTTGTTTGT
This sequence comes from uncultured Bacteroidota bacterium, assembly GCA_963757975.1. GTDB lineage: Bacteria > Bacteroidota > Bacteroidia > Chitinophagales > Chitinophagaceae > Puia. The sequence continues at coordinate 108,556 of CAVWUD010000047.1, read as the reverse complement.
TATACGCCTTAATAAGAGTTACATCCACACTGAGCTGGATCAAATCTTGCGGGCTGGCATTCCTCATGGATCCATTTACAAGAGGTTGTTGATTTACCAATGCTGCTGCATTTTCAGGTGTGCAATGAAGTGACATAAAAGTTTCCAGATACTTCCCTATATAATCGATATCCCTGCTTTCAAATGCCTTTAATTCGTTTATTCCCCTTTCATAATTATCAATTCGTGATGCTATTTTGGTTTGAACAAATCTTTTCAGGTGTAATTCCAATTTAATGGTTGACATGGCACCGGTGGAAGGATAAAATAAATCTATATGATCGCATGCCCTGACCAGGTTCTGAACCCTTATGAAATCTATTTGATTTGGAGGTTGAATTAAAAGATCAAACAAACTATCGGTTCTTTTTATTTGAACAGACTCCAGCAAAATCAGCCGCTGGATGTTTGCCGTATCGTTCATAAGATCCTCCTTCAATTGTCCCGCCAGTTCTTCCACGTGATTTTTATCCGTTATATACTCTCTCACATTTTCCGCCAGAAAACCCATAGTAACGGCCAGGAAAATCATCAGGAATTCAAGGAAATAATCCTTGAAATGTTTATCGCCATGATGGCCGCCTGCATGATGATGTACTTCCATAAGCTCATTAAAATTAAATCATTTCATTGTTTAACCTTAATTTTTACAACCTTTGTACACCAGAGTCCGGAATTTAGTTGCCGTTCAAAATTATTCTGCGTATTTAATTAAATTATCAGGATAAATATTCTAAGTTGTTCATTCATTTTTCGCCATATAAATAATCTGACGATATGCCAGGAGACTCAGTAAATATCAATAACAAGGCAATGGCCAGTCATACATACGATGCCATCGTAATCGGTTCAGGGATCAGTGGCGGATGGGCTGCCAAGGAATTCTGTGATCATGGTCTTAAAACGCTCGTACTGGAGCGTGGAAGAAACGTGGTTCATTTAAAGGATTATCCGACGGCAACGATGAATCCATGGGATTTTCCTCACCGTGAACAGTTGCCACTTTCGGTAACTGAAAAAAACCCGATCGTCAACCGCTGTTATGCATTTAATGAAACATCCCAGCATTTTTTCGTCAAGGATGATGAGCATCCCTATATTCAGGAAAAGCCCTATGATTGGATTCGGGGTTACCAGGTTGGTGGCAAATCACTTCTCTGGGCCAGGCAAACACAGAGATGGAGTAAATATGATTTTGAAGGTCCGGGCAGGGACGGATATGCTGTGGAATGGCCCTTGTCATATGAAGAACTGGCTCCCTGGTACAGTCATGTTGAACATTTTGCGGGTATCAGTGGAAATTTCGACGGATTGGATACACTGCCTGACGGCGATTTTCTGCCTGCGTGGGAAATGAATTGTGTGGAAACAGATATCAGCGCGAAGATCAATGCGCATTATAAAGACCGGCATGTGGTACAGGGACGCTGTGCACATCTGACCAAACCAAGAGATATTCATATTCAGCAGGGGAGAAATCCCTGCCAGGCGCGCAGTGAGTGTGAGAGAGGCTGTCCATTTGGTGGTTATTTCAGCTCCAATTCTACTACGCTTCCATGGGCTGCAAAAACAGGAAATCTTACCATCAGGCCCGACAGTGTGGTACATTCCATTATCTATGATGAAAATAAAAAAAGGGCTACAGGTGTAAGGGTGATTGACGCCCACACAAAAGAAGAAACGCTTTATTATGCAAAAGTAATTTTCGTAAATGCGGCCTGTCTGAATTCCAATTTAATTCTTTTGAATTCTGTTTCTGCCAGGTTTCCAAATGGATTGGGAAATGACAGTGGTTTGCTTGGAAAATATGTTTGTTTCCATAACTACCGGGGAACAGTAAGCGCTTCTTACGATGGGCCCATGGATAAATACTATTATGGCCGGAGGCCAACTCAGCCCATGATGCCGAATTTCAGAAATGTCCACAAACAGGAAATGGATTTCCTGAGGGGATATATGGTATTTTTTGGTGCAGGAAGGGGGACGGGAAATTTTACAGGCAATGAAGAAGAGCTGGGAGCAACTTTTAAAGCCAACCTTACCGAAGCCGGTCCCTGGTATGTTTCTTCCCAGATGCAGGGAGAAACCATTCCAAAAGAATCAAATCATGTGAGGCTCAGCAAGGATACAAAAGATGCATGGGGAATACCCGAGTTGGTTGTTTCGGTGGATTACGATGAAAACGACGTGAAATCGATGAAGGATTATATGCAGCAGACTTCAGAGATGCTGGAAATGGGAGGATGCAAGAATATCCGGCAAAGAGACACCCATCAGTCACCCGGACTGGATATTCATGAAATGGGAGGGTGCAGGATGGGCAAAGATCCCAGGACTTCGCTTCTGAATAAATTCAATCAGTTTCATCTTTGTCCGAATGTATTTGTTACGGATGGCGCGGCCATGGTTTCAACGAGTACACAAAATCCATCACTTACTTTTATGGCATTCACTGCAAGGGCAGTAGATCATGCTGTTTCAGAATTAAAAATGGGAAACCTGTGAATAATACATACGAAGCGATTGTTGTTGGTTCCGGCATCAGCGGAGGCTGGGCAGCCAAAGAACTTTGTGAAGCCGGCCTGAAAACACTGGTATTGGAAAGAGGCCGTGATGTGGTACATATAAAAGATTACCCGACGGCCACCCTGGCTCCCTGGGAATTTCAGCACCGGTTACGAATGCCGGAAAAATTCATAAAAGAAAATCCGCTCATCACAGAGGCGGCGGGTTTTGATGAATCCACGCAGCATTTTTTCATCAGGGATAACGATCATCCTTACGTGCAGGAAAAACCTTTTGAGTGGATCCGTGGTTACCAGGTTGGGGGTAAATCTTTGATCTGGGGAAGGGCCTGTCCCCGGTGGAGTAAATATGAATTTACAGCACCGGCCCGATATGGATACGGCATTGAATGGCCCATCGGATATGATGATGTCGCTCCCTGGTATTCGCATGTTGAACGATTTGCGGGTATCTGTGGAAATAAAGACGGACTGGAAGCTATGCCGGACGGTGATTATCTGCCTCCCTTCGAATTCAATTGTGTTGAAAAGGATCTTCAGAAAAAAATAAGTTCAAAATATAAGGACCGCTTCATGATTCAGGGACGCTGGGCCCAGCTTACGGAAGCGAAGGATATCCATAAAAAGCAGGGCCGGGCGCAATGTCAGGCAAGGGATCTTTGTATGCGTGGTTGTCCATTTGGAGGATATTTCAGTTCCAACTCATCCACTCTGCCATGGGCAGCCGGCACAGGAAATCTTACTGTTCGCCCGTTCAGTGTGGTGCACTCTATTATTTATGATGAAAAGAAAAACAAAGCCGTCGGTGTGCGCATTATTGATACCAATACCCATGAATCGACTGATTATTTTTCGCGCATCATTTTCATGAACGCGTCGGCGCTGAATACAAACCTTATTCTTTTAAATTCAAAATCGAATCGTTTTCCAAATGGGCTCGGCAATGACAACGGACTGTTAGGAAAGTATGTATGTCACCAGAACTATCGTGGTTCTGTTGGGGGAAATATTGATGGTTTTCTTGATTCATATTATTATGGAAGAAAACCTGCCGAATCGATGATGGCGAATTTCAGGAATCTGAAAAAACAGGATATGGATTTCGTTGGTGGCTATATGGCATTCATGGGATGTTTCAGAAGAAGGGGAGCGACTACCGACGGACCGGAAATCGGAGACGATTATAAGAAAGCCTTGTCAGAGGCAGGCTCCTGGGGATGTTATATGTATATGCAGGGGGAAACCATTCCAAAGGAAACCAACAGAGTTTATCTCAGCAAGGACAAAACCGATCAATGGGGTATTCCGTTGCTGGTAACAGATGTTGCTTACGATCACAATGATGAACTTCTTCTGAAAGACTTTCTTGAACAGGCATCCGAAACACTTTCTAACGGGGGTGTAAAAGATATTGAGCAATACGATAATCATTGGGCGCCGGGCAGAGATATTCATGAAATGGGTGGTTGCCGCATGGGGAAAGATCCTAAAACTTCTTTGCTTAACGGATGGAATCAGCTGCATGAATGTAAGAATGTATTTGTCACTGATGGCGCGTGTATGACCAGTACTGCGAATCAGAGTCCGTCTATTCTCTATATGGCATTAACTGCGAGAGCAGCGGGATATGCGGTAACTGAAATGAAAAAGCAGAACTTATGAGATATGAGATGTGGGATATGAGATATGGGATATGAGATATGAGATGGAATGAGATATGGGTTATCTCACATCTCATAGTTCATGGATCATATCCAGTTAATTTGTTTGAAGTAAAACATGAAGTTTGAAATATCTGCGTGCGGTCAATAAATACTTCTGGAAATATAAATGGAGACTTCTCCTGGGCCTGCTCTTCGTAATTCTCTCTAACTATTTTCGAATTCTTGCTCCACAGGTTACCGGCTATGTAGTGAATACGGTGGAGAAAGAATTAACTGTACAGGCGCGTGCAAAATCTTCCGTTCCAGTTTCCGCAGATGCTAAAATGCACAATGTTGCAAATCAGAAAGCGGATACTTCCAATTATGATATCCTCGTAAAAAAATTCATCAGGAAATTAAATACTACCCGAAGAACATTCGGGCAGAAAGTAGCCATTTCAGGCATTACTTTATTATTGCTGGCGATCATTGGCGGATTATTCATGTTCTTAATGCGGCAGACCATTATCGTAATGAGCCGTCATATTGAGTTTGATCAGAAAAATGAAATCTTCCGGCATTATCAGCAGCTCGATACTGCTTTTTATAAATCCCACAGTACGGGTGATCTGATGAGCAGGATGGCCGAAGATGTAAGTCGCGTAAGAATGTATACAGGGCCGGCGATCATGTATCTCGCAAACCTGCTGGCGACCATAAGTTTCAGTCTCTATTTTATGATTCGCAAAGACGCGCTTCTTACTTTATATGTGCTGGCGCCACTGCCCATATTAGCCGTTACCATTTATATGGTCAACAACCTTATTCACCGGAAAAGTGAAAGGATACAGGCGCTCCTGAGCAATCTAACTACCAATGCCCAGGAATCTTACAGCGGGATTCGTGTCATTAAATCTTTCGTGCAGGAATCGGCCATGCTACGTTTCTTCAGTTCAAATAGTGAAGAATACAGAAAGAATGCAATAGGGCTGGCCAAAGTAGAGGCGATTTATTTCCCGTCGATGGGACTGATCATTGGTTTAAGTACTCTCCTGACAATTATGATCGGCGGTTTTTATGTAATTCATGGAACACATCATGCTGACCTGGGTACCATCACTGAATTCGTGATATATATCACGATGCTTACTTTTCCTGTAAGCGCGATTGGCTGGGTGGCAAGTATGATTCAACGTGCTTCCGCGTCACAGAAAAGACTTAATGAATTTCTGGAAACAACCCCTACGATACAAAATGTTCCCAGGGCAATTATTCAAAAATTAAGTGGAAATATATTATTCGATCATGTGGATTTTATATATCCCCAAACGGGAATTCATGCATTAAAAGATTTCAACCTGGAAGTTCGTAAAGGTGAAAAAATTGCAATCATCGGAAGAACCGGCAGCGGCAAAACCACGCTGGCCCAACTGATGCTCCGATTTTATGATCCGACCAGTGGAAGCATATCTATGGACGGTATAAATCTTCAAAACTTTGACCTCCCGGGTTTCAGAAACCAGATTGGATATGTTCCTCAGGATGTTTTTCTGTTCAGCGATACGATAACCGCCAACATACTTTTTGGCATGGATCGCAAAATGGAATCAGAAGCAAGGAAGGCGGCTGAATATGCCAGCATCGATAAGGAAATCTCACATTTTTCGGGTGGTTATGATACTTTGATAGGTGAAAGAGGGGTTACCCTGAGCGGCGGACAAAAGCAAAGGATTTCCATAGCGCGGGCACTGGCTGGCAGCCATGAAATAGTAATTTTTGATGACTGCCTCAGTGCGGTCGACGCCAGGACAGAAAAGGAAATAATTACAAGTCTCTACGAATATCTTCAGAATAAAACCGCCTTTATAATCACGCACAGGATTTTCTCACTGTTTGAATTTGACCGCATTATAGTTCTGGATCAGGGGAAAATGGTTGAAACAGGTACCCATGCAGAATTGCTGGCAGGAAACGGGCACTATACCCGGTTGTACGAGCAGCAACAAAAAAGCGGTGGAGACCGCGAAACCCGCGACTGACGGGATTTGCGTAAAAACACGCTTGTCACGACAAATTGGGGAATTTTTTGCCAGTTCTATAACAATATTATATTTTTATGAGCTTGCTTTAATTTTTTACCTAAAACAACAACCGTGGCGTACGAGAACAATGACAAAAGAATGGAGAGTGTTTACAGCAAACGAATCAGGGCCGGTAAGCGTAGGACTTATTTTTTTGATGTCAGAGCTACAAGAAGCAATGATTATTATTTAACGATTACTGAAAGCCGCAAAAAATTTAATGAAGATGGTTACGACCGTCACAAAATCTTCCTTTACAAAGAAGATTTCAACAAGTTTATCAAGGCCCTTACTGAAGCTGTAGACTATGTTAAGACTGATTTGATGCCTGATTTTGATTTCGATGCTTTTAATCATGACCAGGTACATGAAAACGGCGATGGACATCATGAGCACCATGAAAATCATGAGGCAGTTTCAATTCCCGTTGAACAGGTTACTGAAATAAGTGAAGTGGAAACTGTTAAAGTAGAAGCGGTTTCTGCAGCACCCGAACCTACATCATCTTCCCCGGATCATCTGGAAGAAGTTGATAAATGGTGATTTACGCTGAACGCGAAACGCTGAACGCGTAATGCAGAACGCGAAAGGCTCTAGGTTTTTAAAATTAAAAAAATGGTTAATGAGAGTGTGAAACACTTCTTTCATTAACCATTTTTCATTACGGTCAACGGTCAACGGTCATCGGCCAGCTTTAATAAAATCCGCTGCCCGTTTAGTAATATTCGCCCAATAAAAATGATCGTAAAAATCGGCAGGCATTGTGTTCGTTAAATGAACGGAATGAACAATTGATTCTGCAAATACATTCCAGTCATCATTCTTACAAACGATTAATTTACCATTACAAAGTGCCGGATCGACACCAATGGCGCCATTTTCTGTAGATACTACGTTCAGATTAAATGCAAGCGCTTCCACCAGTTTTGTTTTAATGCCACCTCCGGATTGTACCGGATTTAAAAATGTTCGGCAGCCCTTGAGGTAAAGGTCAAGGTTTTCGACAAAGCCCAAAAAGCGGGCGGAAGGAAATTCATTATTTGAAATGGTCTCCGGAATATCCAGGCCGCAGATTAATAAAAGATAGGAGAGCCCCCTGCTTTGTAAAAGAGGGTTTATTTTAAAGAGAAGATTTTCCAGTGCTTCGCGGTTTGGTGAATAACTAAAAGCGCCATTGAACAATAGCAATGGAATTTCTTCCGGAATATTCAATTGCTGATGAATGGATATTCCTGCTGCCACACGATTTTCGGAGGAGGGAGGTTCAGAAATTTCAGTTCCGAAGCTGACTGTTATACATCGATCTTTATTGAGTCCAAAATTTTGAATCGCATAATTTCTGTCGGCATCCTGAATAAAAAAATTAAAATCTGCATGGCGATGCGTAAACTTTTCATAGTTCCATAATATGCGCCACCACCATTTGCCGAGGGTTTTCCAGCGATTTCCTTCCAGGTTATGAGAATGAACCACGAGGCGGACACCACAGAATTTTTTAAGCAAAATACCCAGCCATCCATAGTAGGGGTGTTCCAGGATAAAAACGGATGCTTTTTTTTCGCGGATCTGTTTTCTCAGTGTAAAAAAAATAAATGGATTAATATACCTGTAAGCTGCATCGGGAAGTATATTCAGTAATTCATAACCCTCAGCCAGTGCAGGTTGATTATTTTTAATTCCGACAATAGTGACCTGATGATATCTTGAAAAATACTTATAAAAAAGGGCAATGCCTTTTTGTCCGCCGGATCGCGCAGGAAGAAAGGGATATGATACGAGGGAGATTATGTTCATGATTAAAAAGCTTAAAGCCCAAAGCTTAAAGCCTAATACTTCTTAAAGCCAAAAGCCTAAAACTAATGTTTGAATTTGAAAATGAAATTGTTTTAAATAAAGCTAATTAGAAAAAATTGCAACGATCCAAAAAAAAGTTTTAGGCTTTGGGCTTTAGGCTTTCTGGGTCACAGTTTGATCTTTCTGTATATCCTCAAAGGAGTTCATAATATATTTTACGAGTGTTCCTATTAAAATAATATAGGTTATAAGGGATGCCCAGAAACTGATTTTATTGCCCATTTCATAGGATTGTGGTTCAAATTTAAATTCAATAGTATGAGTACCCGCGGGCACTGACATACCTCTCAACACATAATCGACGCGGCAATAGGGTGCAGGTTTACCATCGATGAATGCATTCCATCCTTTATCATAATAGATCTCGCTGAAAACAACAAACTGATTTGTTTTTGATTTGAAATTATAAGATATTTTGTCGTTCAGGTTGTCAATGAGACTAACTGAAGCCGAAGTATCCTTAACCGGCATGAAAGATATTTTATCTTTGTACTGATTTTCTACAATCGCAGTATCACGAACATTAATACTATCGAGGGCAGCCATTTCTTCATCTGCGCTATTTACAAAATGGATGGAAGAAACAAGCCAGCAGGAGCCAAAAGCCCCGTTATTCACCAACGCTATTTCTTTACCATCCTGGCCTTTGCGAATAATGTATTTTGTATTCAGCATATTATAAACCATCTGGTTTCCTTTCACCAACTGTCGTTCAATAATATCATTATACAAAGCCAACTTTGCCGGATGATAACCGCCTACTGAATTATGAAAATAAGATGTGTGCGAATCCTGAAAGGGGTCTCCACTGGCAATATCAAGTACCCGAAAATTCTTTTCCGGATCTGAATTAATCTGTCTGTCTGCATCTGACATAACAAATGAATCATCAATATTTCCTGTGTCAGAATAACTATCGTCACTCAAATATTTTTTCCCTTCAGCCATGAGGTCATAGGAACTGAGCAGGAGTAATCCCGATATCAATACAATTGGTTTAATGTTTCCACGCAGGTAAAACCAGCATAAGACCGCGGATAATGTTAAGAAAATAAAACTCCGAATCAGATCAGCCTGAAAAACTCCCTGCCTGTCTTCGTGTAAAGCAGGTAACCATGTACTGATGGTTTGCATCGCTTTTTGCTGAATCTCCATTGTTTCCCCTTTGCCGCGTGACATTTGTTGTATCAGGTCTGACGCAAGCTTCTGAGAATCTGATGGAGTCTTGAAATCACTCATGATATAAATAATAAGGCTGAGAACAACGAGGCCTGCTGAAATGAACAGCGTGTTCTTAAACTTTTTAGTAATCTCTTCTTTTTTCTCTTTAGAATTGATGAATTCCTGTAATCCCAAAACAGCCAGTAAAGCAAATCCGAGCTGCGGCATAACAAGAGCCATGGAAGGTGCTCTGAACTTGCTATAAAGCGGGAAGTAATCGAACAGGAAATAATTGATAGTTGAAAAATTCCTGCCCCAGGCCAGTATTATTCCAACCAGACAAATCGTAAGTATCCACCACTTATGCCAGCTTTTCACAAATACTATTCCGAGAATAAATAAGAAACAAACTACTGCGCCTAAATAAACTGGGCCTGCTGTACCCGGTTGATCACCCCAATAAAGCATTTGATTAGTTTTGCCTAAAGCATATTCTTCCGGGAATCCAGTTTCTGTAATTTTATCTACTAATTTAGAATCTCCCGTAATTTCCCTGCCAGAATATCCGCCACCCTGCATTCCCGGAACAAAAAGAGTGAGCGTTTCGGGGATTCCATAGCTCCACATAAAAGCATAATCCTTATTCAGTCCGCCCTTGGTTTTATTATTTTTATTTACAGAAGTCAGCTGGGATTTTCCGCCACGCATAGTTTCGGTTACCAACTCCTTGGTAGGCATTAGCGTATAGGCTAAATTCGCTATCCCAATCAATAGTGATAAAGCAATCAGGGAATAGGCAATGATAAAATGTCTGATCTTTTCTTCTTTCCAACTATTCACTAAGTAAACAATGCAAATAATTCCAATAATCAATCCGGTATAATAAATGATCTGAAGATGTTGAATACTTGCTTCAAGGAAAAAGAAAAGCGTCGTTACTGCGGTTCCCCATAAATATTTACCTCTTAAAATTAAAAGTACTCCGGCAATAACGGCAGGTAAATAACCGATAGCGATAAGTTCTGTATCGTGACCAACAGAAACCAAAATTGGATTGAATGTCGCATATCCATAGGCTATAGAACCGAGAATTGAAATCAGCAGACTTAAACTAAGAACCTGCGTCAAAATATAGAAACAAATGCAGGCACTAAAGAAAAAAGAAATGGGTTTCCAAGGATCATCTTTTTTCAGAAAAAACAGCCAGTTTATTGCAAGAAGTGGTTTGTTGAAATTCGATTTGCTTTCAATCGCAATATTGTAAGCCGGCATTCCACCAAACATGGATTCAGACCATAAGGGCCAATGACCATACTTTTCCTTGTATTCTTTCGACTGTTGGGCCATACCAGCATAGCCCTGAACGTCGGCCTGCCTGAGAGATTTGCCTTCGAGTGCTGTTTTATTATAAACAATTGAAACAATTAAAAATATTGCTATGGCAACAAAATGCCACTTATTCTTTTTAAAGAAATACTTAAAGAAAGATAAAATCATGCAATCTATTTAATCAGGCAAAATAATGCTATTTTATGCAGAAATTTAGATTTTTGACTTATGGCTTTCTTAAGAATACTCAATCGCGCGGCTTTTATTTGTAATGTGTGTTTTCTCTTAGCTATATTCCTGTTATGGTATTCACCTCCTGTTTATCCCGGGATTTCCTCGCTGATTATTGTGATGGGATTTTTACTTTCTATCGTACTGAATATTGTAGTAAATATCTGGCTGGTCCTAATACGGGTTTTTAAAAAACCTCTGCCAGTAATTCCACGTTTCCTTTTTTATTTAAATGGTGCATTTCTGGTCATTCAAATAATCTTGCTGATAAAATAATGCCAGTTGTTAGTTGTTTTCAGCTCCACACAACAATTCCAACTGGTTTCGGCTTTAGGCTCAGCTCCATAACGTAGTCATCCATAAAATAGCCACCTCCGATGTCAATCAGATCTTCTTTCAGAAGGGAAAATCCCATTTTCTCATAAAAGATCCTTGCTTTATTGTGGCGGTTGACATTTAACAGGAGTGCCCTTCCACCAACTGATTTCACGCGGGATATCACATCACTCAACAACCATTTTCCAAGTCCTTTCCCCTGTAAGCGATTATCAAGATATATCTTATTTAGTTTGAAGTCACCTTCTTCATTTAGCCTTGTGTAGGAAGCAAAACCCACGGCCATTTCTTCAGAATAAACAATCAGAAAATTTTGTCCTGAATCCCATTGTGCTACCAGGGCTTCGGGGCTATAAATAAGATCCATCATATAATCGATCTGCCCCGGCTCTACGATATCCTGGTAAGTCACCGGAAATATCTGAAATGCCAGATCACGCACCTGCCATAAATCTTCTTCTGACACTTCACGAACTTCAAAGCCCTGAGTATTTGCTTCCATTTTGAGTTAGTTTTAAAATATTTTGCCGGGTTTATAACATTTCAACTCCGGAATTGTAAATATAAAAAACAGTATATGGAAAACAGGAATTTGGGCAGGACGGGGATCCAGCGTTGCACCATTAGCATTTGGAGGTAATGTTTTTGGATGGACAGTCAACGAATCCATGGCCTTTAAGCTATTGGATGAATTTACCCGTTCGGGATTCAATTTAATTGACACAGCGGATGTTTATTCAACCTGGGTGGCGGGAAATAAAGGTGGAGAATCTGAAACGATCATCGGTCAGTGGCTTAGCCGGAGAAATAACAGAAAGGGTGTCGTGATCGCCACCAAGGTAGGCAAGCCGATGGGTCCGGGTAAATTGGGGCTTTCAGGAAAGTATATACGTCAGGCTGTTGAAGATTCATTAAAAAGACTTCAGACAGATTATATTGATTTGTATCAATCGCATGATGACGATCTGCATACCCCTATGGAAGAGACATTGAGCACTTTTACCGACCTGATAAAAGAAGGAAAGGTAAGGGCTATAGGTGCCTCCAATTTTACGGCTGACAGGCTTACTCTTTCTTTGGAAGTAAGCAAAGCGAATAACTATGCCCGTTATGAGACCCTGCAACCGCCATATAATCTGTATGACCGAAGTATTGAAAAAGATCTCCAGCCGCTTTGCGTAAAGGAAGGGATTGGAATTATTTCTTACTATGCCCTGGCCAGCGGATTTTTAACGGGTAAATACCGTTCAGAGCAAGATCTCAATAAAAGTGTCCGGGGACAGGGAATAAAAAAATACCTGGATTCGAAAGGAAAGAAAATACTAACAGCGCTGGATGAAGTTTCTTCAAAGTACAAGTCTTCTCCTGCAACCATTGCACTTGCATGGCTGATGACCCGTCCCGCTGTTGTAGCGCCCATTGCGAGTGCAACGACAGAAGCTCAGTTAAAGGATTTGCTGAAGTCGGCCGATATTAATTTGGATGAGGAATCTGTCAGGTTGTTGTCGGGGGAAGCACATTGGTTGACCGTTGACCGTGCCATCGTAGTTTTTCCATTCGCACTTCTACACCACCACACTATCACGCTCCACACTTTGCTCGGTTCAGCATTCCGGCAACTACGGTATATGCACCGCGAGACCACCGTCGGAGGTTTCTTTGTACTTGCTGTTCATGTCCAGAGCCGTATCCCACATGGTACGGATAACGGCATCCAGGGAGACTTTCGCAAAATCCGGCATGCTTTGCAGTGCCAGTTGTGAAGCAGTAATAGCTTTTATAGCGCCCATCGTATTTCGTTCTATACAGGGTACCTGAACCAATCCTCCGATAGGATCACAGGTTAAACCCAGATGATGCTCCATAGCGATCTCGGCAGCCATCAGGGCCTGCCGTTGGTTTCCACCCATACTTTCCGTCAGTGCAGCTGCAGCCATTGCTGATGAAACGCCAATTTCTGCCTGGCATCCACCCATAGCTGCAGATAATGTTGCCCCTTTTTTAAATATGCTTCCGATTTCAGAAGCCGTTAATAAAAAAGAAAGAATTTTTTCTTCCTGAAATTCATCCGTAAAACAAATAAAGTATTGGAGCACGGCCGGAATAACGCCTGCAGCGCCATTGGTTGGCGCGGTTACAACTTTCCCAAATGAAGCATTTTCTTCATTGACCGCCAGTGCAAAGCAACTAACCCAGTCGAGTATGTATTGAAAATCTTTTCCACCTTCTTTTATTGCCCTGACCCAGCCTGAATAATCGCTGTATAGTTCTCCCTTTTAGCAGTTTCTTATTGAGTGCAGCAGCCCGCCTGTTCACCTGCAGACCTCCAGGTAAAACACCTTCGGTATGGCAGCCTTTGTACATGCAATCCCTCATTACTTTCCAAATCACTACCCAATTGTTTTTTTATTTCAGTTTCCTCGCGCCATGCCAGTTCGTTTTCCAGCACTACTTCATGTATGGAGAATCCAGTTTTCCTGCACCAGTGCAGCAGGTTTTCTGCCGTATCAATCGGGAAAGGGAGTTGCACCATTTTCTTTTCAGCTAAGGGAACCGGCTTCTTTTTCGATAAAACCTCCTCCGATAGAATAGTAAGTCTCAGCAATTGGACTATGTCCTTAAAATCAGCCAGAAAGCTGAGCGCATTGGGATGGTGGGGAAGGGATTCGTTCATCAGAAATATGATATCTTCTGAAGGATCAAAACCGATAGAAAGTGCTGGTTCGAGTGATTTTTTCTCCCGGATCATTTCAATAACTGATGGAATGACCGAAGTATCTATTTCCACCGGATCATAACCTGCCAGCCCCAGCTGAATGGCAATATCGGTTCCATGACCCTTTCCTGTTTTTGCCAGGGATCCGTAAAGGAGAACCTGGAGATGAGTTAAGTCTGACAAAAGGCTTTCTCTTCCAGCGACTTAATAAAAGCCTGGCCTGCACGCCAGGGGCCTAAAGTATGTGAGCTTGAAGGACCTACACCAATCTTGAAGATGTCAAAAACCGAAATGGGTTCGTAAGGCAAGCAATGTATTTGGGCAAAATTACAATAAAAAAACCCTGAACGGGTGTCCAGGGTCGGTTTAGCAGGTAGTGTATGGTTACGGCACTTGGAATAAAAATATCGGCCTCGAACATATAGACATCACTGAAAGATAAAATGCTGCACCGGTCATTTTTTTTTGCCTTCCTCCTGTCTTTTTTTTTTGGCAAGAAGCTCAATATAACGTTGTTCGTACTGATCCCATTTGAATTTTCTCGAGAAAATAGCTATGAAAACAACGATCAGAACAAGAGCCAGGAGGAGAACTCCGGGATTAAAATCACTCGTATTGCTTATCATTTTTGCCCTTTTGTACCATCCGGAGAAGAAATTAAGAGCAATTGGTATTACAAATAAGAGAGCCAGCGGAATTCCCAACAGAAATTGCCGGAAGGTTTTCCTTTGTTTTTCACGGTTGGTTTTCCAATAAACTAAAAAGGCTTCTTCTTCCTCAGTCAGCATACAGTTCTGGTTTAAACGAGGATTCATTGAAAAAATATGGAACAAAAATTGAGGTTTCCTCGGGTATATGGTTAGTTTTCAATATTTTATTTTAATTTTCAGATAATTATTTAACCGTATTTGCGTTCGTTAATTACTTTTAAAAGTAAATCCATTGGCTTTGAAGATCCCACTCTTACTGGTAGAATATCTTTATAAGAACCGAAAGATGGCCCTTCCGGGTCTTGGCATCTTTACGCTGGATAAGTCAGTAGTGCTTCCGGAAGAAAATGATCGCACGCTGCTTTCCATGCCAAACGCCGTTCAGTTTCAAAATGCAAATATAGCAGCGGCTGATAAAGAGCTTATTAGTTTTATTTGTGAAAACACGGGCAAGATAAAACCTCTCGCCATTTCAGACCTGGATTCCTATCTCAATCTCGGAACCGAAATGCTGAATATCGGAAAACCATTTCACCTCGAAGGAATCGGGACCATCACCAAAAACAAGTCGGGGAAATTTGATTTTACGCCGGGTGAATACCACGTTATTAAAGAAAATACGCCTGGCCACTGATCACGGAAAAGAAAAAGCTTTATTCATCTGAGAAAAAACAATTAAATACATCTCCCGACCATCCAAAATAGAAATATGTTGAAAGTGGTTGCGCTGATAGCTGCCCTTATAATTGTCGGATTGGGAGGATGGATGATGTATAAGAAAAATAATTCCGGAGCATCTGGAAATAATCCGGATACAAATTCAGTTGCCAAGGCGCAGCAGCCAACTGCTAATGATTCTTTGATTGCTGACTCGGCAGCGCGTCGTGATTCATCAAAAAATTCAGCCAAAGATTCCGGTCAACGGTTAACGGTCAACGGTCAACCGGCCACCTATAAATTCATCATCCTGTCTACTTACAATAAATCCCATGCCCTCAGGCGTTATAAGCAACTGGTAGGCTTCGATCTGAAAGCTCATTTATATCAGAAGGATTCCACTTTCTTCAAAGTTTATTTTCAATTTCCTGCACTTGCAAAAGATACCATTCAGATAAAAGATTCTCTCCGGAAGCAATATGCACATGATGTGACCATCGAGCAATGATGGTTTTTTTTTACCTTCATTTTTAATTAAAAGTTTGAATATGCAAGCGCTTGCCATGCCATCAGGTAAAAAATTCTTCATTCTGTTCATTTCATTTTTCTTTATTTTAAATTATGTTGAAGCACAAAAGCCCGAAGACACTGAGTTCTATACTCCGGTTCCTAAAATAGTGACGCCCGGTAAAACCGATGCAGACCCGCCATCCGATGCGATCGTTCTGTTCGACGGAAAAAATCTCGATTTATGGCGTGCTGAAGGCACGCGATTCAACTAAAGCAGCTGGCTGGAAAGTGCATGATGGTATTATGACTGTTGATAAAAAAGCCAGGTGGAATCCTTACCCGGCAAAGATTCATGGATTATCAGCTCCATGTTGAATTCAGAATCCCGGAAAATATTACAGGATCCGGACAGGCCAGAGGAAACAGCGGAGTTTTTCTTGCGTGCATTTCCGATAATGGGGCCGATGTTGGATATGAATTACAGGTACTGGATAATTATAATAATACAACTTATGTTAACGGTCAGGTCGGAAGTATATATAAACAAAGCGTTCCCCTGGCGAACCCTTCACGTAAACCAGGTGAATGGCAGAATTACGAAATAGTATGGACTGCACCCCGTTTCAAAGATGACGGAAGTCTTGACTCACCTGCGCGTGTAACAGTTTTTCTGAATGGAGTGCTGGTACAAAATAATTATTACATTGACTGGTGTTACCCAATATATAGGTAAACCCTATTACAAAAAACATGGCGCCTCACCCATCAAACTGCAGGCACACGGAGATCCCAGCGAACCGATTAGTTACAGGAATATTTGGATAAGACCTTTGTAATTGTTACATTGTTAATTGTTAATTGTAAACGGACATACTTTATAATTTCGCATACCCATAATTCATAAACCATAAATTTCACGTTAACAATTAACAATTGACAATTAACAATTACTTCGTAACGTATACTGCTCCATCAGGCAATTCTTTTATCGCTACCATGTTCTTATGCTGCAGTATGGATTTCAGATCGGGCATGGAAGGATTATCCAGATCCTTGAACCAAACCAGGTAATTTTTTTAGAGGAATAATAATGCTGAACCTGTACAGGAAAATCCAGAAATGGTAATTGTCGCGCGGACATCCCAGTAACAAAATATACTGCTTCACCGGCATTTGAATAAATCGGAATCCGCGGGTCAAAAATATTTTTATTTTTTTCAAGAAACTGAACAATTTCAGACTGAACAAAGGGGTCTTCCCGGTAACCTGGAATTCCTGCATCTTTCACACCATCATAATATTCATAGTCAGCACGTATCTGAGCATTCAAAAACCAAACCGCAATCAATAAAAAAAGAATACCATATACCCATTTCAACCGGACGGACTTTTTTTAATAAATCCGGGGATCCAACAACTAAAGCTCCACAACAGAGGAATAAAAATGGGTGACAATAACCGGTTTGTAAATTGCTCGTACCGGGTATAGCTTGATGTTAATAATCATGAAAATGCAATAGATCAATCCGGTTACAGACATTATATATTCAAATCCATACTTTGATTTTTTACTGTTTTTATTAAATATAATGGTGACAGCAAATAGTATTAACAATACAAAGGTCAACGAAATGGCTAACAGTGGCTTTCTGTCAAGCAGAAGCCAGTCACAAAGTACGCCACCGAAATATTCCATGATTTTCAGGATTCCTTCATCATTCCTGGGACGGGGGCCCATAGCGAGTCCGGTATCTTTGAGATTACGAATAATATTGATCAGCAGTAAAGAGAAAGAAATGATTCCAAATAAGCAGGCAATCAAGAATTCTTTTACGCCAGGTAAAAGCCCTGTTAAAAAATATAAGACATAAGCCAGTAATAATCAAAAAGACACCAGCATAGCGTGTTAAGCAGGCAAAAGAACAAATCAGGATTGAAATCAGGAGCCAGCCTGTGGTATGTTGTCTTAAATAATTTGAAATACTAATAATGAAAAAAAGGATCAGGATAAGAAAAATGGTTTCTGACCATAGATAAGAATAGACTTCCTGCAGCGCAGGGCTAAAAAGAATACAAATTAGCAAAATACGTTTATACCATACGGAAGGTTTATTGAAACCATTCATAATTCCGCCACTTAGATACAGCAATATTCCAAACAGGAAACCATTCAGCAAAGGACCAAATTGAAGGGGATCCAGTCTGGTAAAAAAAGAAATGACAGTTAAAAAAAAAGGATAAGCAAATGGAAAGTCTACAACCGGCAGGTCGTCAAATGAAATGAATCCTTTGCCATGAACCAGGTGCCTGGCAGCACTCAGATAAGTTACAGAATCAGGAGAAATCCCGATTCCGCTGTGTTTGGAAAATATCTGAATCAGGAAAAAGCCGATCAGGGCGGCCAGAATTGAATCCAGGTTATTCGAAAGGGAAAATAAATGAGACTTTACTTTCATTTGTTAATTCGAAGATATAGGAATTATGATTGTTTTTTCTATGAACACCTTAGCCTAATTTCAATTTTTGTTCCAGATCAAATTATTGATGAACAGGATCAAATACCTTTTTTGCTTATTGGTTGTCTGCAGTTTTGACCGTGCCAGTGCCCAGGTATTTGGCGGAACACCACCCTCAGTAAAATGGAAAGTTGTTCATTCAGTTCCGGCAAATATTATTTATCCACCGGGACTGGACAGTGAAGCGCGTGAAGTTGCATTCCTGGTTACAGCCCTGAGTAAAACCACTTTGTCAACGATTGGTGACCAGCAAAGACCAATTGATATTGTTTTTCACAATCTGACAACCATCCCCAACGGATATGTACAGTTGGCTCCTTTCAGAAGTGAATTCCAGCTTACCCCTGAACAAAATAGTTTTGATCTTGGAAGTCTGCCCTGGTATCAAACCCTGGCCATTCATGAATACCGGCATGTGCAGCAATACAATAATTTTCGCGTAGGCCTTTCGAAAGCTTTTTACATCCTGTTTGGTCAGGATGGTCTTGCATTTGCCAATAGTCTTTCAGTCCCTAACTGGTTTTTTGAAGGTGACGCTGTTTTCCAGGAAACCCTGGTAAGTCAGCAGGGCAGGGGTCGACTTCCTCTTTTTCTCGCAGGATTTGAAAGTCTCTGGGTTTCCGAAAAGAATTATTCCTGGATGAAACTTCGAAATGGATCATATCGGGATTATACGCCCAATTGGTATCCATTGGGATATATGCTGGTGGCATATGGGAGGGAACAGTATGGACCTTATTTCTGGGACAAAACTGCCAGGGAAGCGGCTGCATTTAAAGGTTTATTCTATCCGCTTCAGAAATCAATTAAAAGAAATGCAGGGGTAACCTTTGATACTTTCAGAGTAAGAGCCCTGGACTATTTTCGCGATCAGCTGCCGGAATCAGCATTTTCCAGCGAGCCTGCGGTCTACGGTAAAAAAATGCCTCATTTTTTCGCAGATGAATTATTTCCTCAATTCACCGACAGTAATCATCTGGTATTCCTGAATAGCAGCTATCGTCTTCCTCCTGAATTTGTTTTACAACATACCGGCACTGAAAAACTTACCCGGATAAAATTCCAGGCCGTTGTATTGGATCAGACCTTTACTTACAGGAACCATAAAATTGTTTATACAGCTTATGAACCGGATCTCCGTTGGGGATGGCGGGATTATTCAGTGCTCCGGATAATAGACCTCGATACAAAAAAAGATACCCGGTTTCTTGGGAAGACAAAATATTTTTCTCCCGATATCTCTCCAGACGGAAAATCTGTGGTTGCAGTAAACATGGCAATAACAGGAAAAAGTTCTCTTGATATCCTGGATATACAATCAGGTAAAATTCTATGGCAAATTCCAAATCCCGACTTGCTGATTTATACCTATCCAAAATTTTTTTCTGAAGGACAGTTGGTAACAGCTGTCAGAAATAAAAAAGGACAGATGGGACTTATGCAGATCGATATTCTTTCGGGAAATCAACAATTACTGGTTGACTGGTCAATGGAACCACTCGGATTTATTTCTGTAGAAAATAACCGGATTTATTTTACACGAACTTTCAATGAACATGACCAGGGTTTCTGCTGGCATGATGGACAGATTTACCAGATGAATAACGAATGCCAGTGCCGGAAACTATCAGCTTTCGGGTGGATATGGGAAATTAACCTGGAATAGTTTCACGAGTGCCGGATACCATGTTCAAACTACCAATGCAGAAAAAGCATTCAACAAGTGCCGGAAATTTTTCCTGTACTGGACACATCGGAAAAACACAGAGTATATGCGTTGAATAATCCTCCATTCCAGATACCTCATCCTATTCCTGATTCGGTATTTCCTGTGAAACCATATAATTCGTTCACACATCTCTTTAATTTCTACAGCTGGAGGCCCTATGTAAATGACCCGAATTATACACTGTCTCTTTTAGGAGAGAATGTGTTGAATACATTTCAATCGGAAATATTTATAGGTTATAATCGCAATGAACAATCGAAGAATGCGGGAATGGATTTTACTTACGGAGGATTATTTCCTTTTCTAAATATCGGGACAGAATATATTCTCGATCGGAACAGTTATTATGGCAACCAAAAAATATACTGGAATGAATTGCTCAGTTATGCGGGATTTTCCATTCCACTGAATTTAAGCAGGGGAAGGTGGCTCACCAGCCTGGAAGGCGGAAGCAATATTACCTGGCATCAGCAATACTTTCAGGGATTGTTTAAAGACAGTATTAAAAACACTTCTTATTTCAGTCTGGATCCGCAATTACTATTTACGCACCAGCTTCAGACGGGCAGGCTTCAAATCAATCCATCATTTGCCCAAACCTTATTGTTGCAGTATGACCGGGCTATAACGAATATTTCCGGGAACCAGGTTCTGGCGTCTGCCAATTTTTATTTCCCAGGACTGACTGCGACACATAGTATTGTAATTGAATACTGCAGTACAACAGCGTGATTCATTAAACCAGGTCAGGTTTACCAACAACTTTCCATTTGCAAGGGGTTATTCCGGAGAAAACTTCTATCAGATGTATACGATTGGGTTCAATTATAATCTTCCGCTTGTATATCCCGACTGGGGTTTTGCAAATCTTATTTACTTTTTTAGAATCCGGGCCAATGCATATTACGATTATACCGGAGTGCCTTATTTTGCTACGAATGGTCCGGGTGTACAATCACAATACCGTTCTGCCGGTCTTGAAATATATCTGGACACTCAATGGTGGAACCAGCTTCCTTTGAGTTTTGGAATCCGTTATAGCCGTCTGCTGGATCGCTGACTATGAAGGAAGGGGACCCAATCAATGGGAGTTGATTCTGCCGCTGAACATTCTTGAAAAGGGTTATAACAGCAGATTATCCAATCTTTAGAAAGATGCTTCGCATCAGCAGGAACTTCTTAATTTTGCGCGCTTCCGGAGAAAACTTATCCGGCCCCATTGTATGAGTTATAAATCAGAAATCGAGAAAAGAAGAACATTCGCCATTATTTCCCATCCGGATGCCGGGAAAACGACGCTGACCGAAAAATTCCTTTTATTTGGAGGCGCTATTCAAACGGCTGGTGCCGTCAAAAGTAATAAGATCAGAAAATATGCCACCAGTGATTTCATGGAAATAGAACGGCAACGCGGTATTTCAGTTGCCACTTCCGTTATGAGTTTTCAATATAAGGATAAACTCATTAACCTGCTGGATACACCGGGGCATAAAGACTTTGCCGAAGATACTTACCGAACATTAACGGCTGTGGATAGTGTAATACTCGTCATTGACAGTGTTAACGGAGTTGAAGAACAAACCCGAAAACTGACGGAAGTCTGCCGCATGCGCGATACGCCGATCATAGTTTTTATCAATAAGATGGATCGGGATGGCAAGAACAGGTTTGAACTGATGGAAGAAATTGAAAATGAATTGCATATCAAATTACATCCACTTACCTGGCCCATTAATAATGGTAAAGATTTTAAAGGCGTTTATAATCTGCACGATAAAAATCTGATTCTTTTTACTGCAAATACAAAAGCATCAGATGAGGACGTGGTGCAGATCCAGGATCTGAGTGATCTCTGCTGGACGAAAAACTCGGTGAAAAAGATGCATCCATTTTACGCGAAGATGTGGAGCTGGTGGATGGCGTTTACGGGCCACTCGTTGTTGATGAATATCTCAGCGGAAAAATTGCTCCGGTATTTTTTGGATCAGCCATTAATAATTTCGGCGTGCGTGAAATGCTGGATAGTTTTATCCGAATCGCGCCGGTACCACAATGCAGGCCGACGACCGAAGGTGCGGTTTGTCCCGAGGATGAAAAATTCAGCGGATTTGTTTTCAAGATCCATGCAAATCTCGATCCCAGGCACCGCGACCGGATTGCATTTATCCGGGCCTGCAGCGGGAAATTTGAAAGAAATAAATATTTCCATCATGTCCGTTTGAATAAAGACGTACGTTTCAGTAATCCATATAGTTTTCTGGCGCGTGATAAGGATGTCATTGATGAAGCATATCCGGGAGATGTTGTCGGTCTGTTTGATACCGGGAATTTCAAAATCGGTGATACACTCACAGAGGGAGAAGATTTTTATTTTACCGGAATCCCTTCTTTTTCACCTGAAATATTTAAAGAAGTTCAGAATAAAGATCCCATGAAAACAAAACAGCTTGAAAAGGGTTTATTGCAATTAACGGATGAAGGCGTGGCGCAGCTATTTACTCAGTTTGGCGGAAATAAAAAGATTATCGGCTGTGTGGGTGAATTGCAGTTTGAAGTGATTCAATACCGGCTCCTGCATGAATATTCGGCATCTGTCCAATTCAATACGCTTCCTTTTTTCAAAGCATGCTGGATAACGAGTAAGGATGAGAAAAAACTACTCGATTTCGCCAGGTTCAAACAAAATAATATCGCGGAAGACAAGGACGGTCATATGGTTTATCTCGCACAAAGTGAATGGTTCCTGAAAACGGAAATCACCAATAATCCGGAGATTGAGTTTCACTATACTTCGGAGATACATAAGTAGTGTGAGAGTGTGAGAGTGTGAGAGTGTGAGAATGTGAGAGTGTGAGGGTTAAAAAGAGATAAGAGTAGGGTGAATTTCTTTAGTTTTTAACGTGAATGATTCATTTCTACTCCACTAATATGAGGCAGATTAGAGTTTATTAAAACTCTATACATTATGTTCAGGCAAGATGGTCCCATTGTAAAGAAATCTACAGAATTTGCCATTAAAATTATTAAATATTGCAGATTTTTTAAACTCAAAAAAACAATTTGTTTTTTCAAACCAGTTACTAAAATCCGGCACTTCTATTGGAGCGAATGTTTTTGAAGCACAGTATGCTGAAAGCAGGCTGGACTTTATTCATAAAATGAAAATCGCTTTAAAGGAAGCTAATGAAACCCGCTATTGGCTTACATTATGTGAAAAAATGGAAGAACTAAATGTTGATAAAGATTCTTTAAATGATTTGAATGAAATTATGGCGATTCTTTCGAGGATAATTATTACTAGCAAAAAAAACCTAAATCAAATTAACACTTCCCGCACTCTCACACTCTCACACTCTCACACTCTCACACTATTTCAATCGCACCCCAGTGTAGTTATGCGGACTAATC
Source organism: uncultured Bacteroidota bacterium (assembly GCA_963757975.1). Taxonomy (GTDB): domain Bacteria; phylum Bacteroidota; class Bacteroidia; order Chitinophagales; family Chitinophagaceae; genus Puia. Next base: position 85,111 of record CAVWUD010000047.1, on the reverse strand, counting down.
TTCTTCAGCTCTTTTTTCACCACAGCGGCTATATTCAAGTCCGTCGATAAAGTCGTGAATAGATTCTTTTGTGATTCCGTTTTTCCCCCTGGTAAGTTCTTTAAGAGCTTCGAAAGGATTGGGATAATCTTCTCTTCTTAAAATCGTCTGAATGCCTTCCGCAACGACGGCCCAGTTATTTTCGAGATCCTGAACTATTTTATCTGTATTTAATACCAGTTTGGATATTCCCCTTTCGATGGATTTGAGGGCCAGAATGGTATGAGAAAAAGGAACACCGATATTTCGTAAGGTGGTGGAATCAGTCAGGTCACGCTGCAGGCGGGATACCGGAAGTTTTGACGACAGGTATTCAAACAATGTATTAGCCATACCGAGATTGCCTTCCGCATTTTCAAAATCAATTGGATTCACTTTATGCGGCATGGCCGATGATCCGATCTCTCCTTCTTTTATTTTTTGCTTGAAATAATCCATGGAAATATATGTCCACAGGTCCCTGCAAAAATCGATCAGTATGGTATTGATTCGTTTCATGCAGTCAAATTGCGCGGCTAGCAGGTCATAATGTTCGATCTGTGTAGTAAACTGCTGGCTTTTCAAGTTCGAGTTTTTTTTCAACAAATTCATTGCCGAGTTTGGTCCAGTCTCTCTTTGGAAATGCAACAAAATGTGCATTGAAATTTCCGGTTGCTCCGCCAAATTTAGCAGTGAATGGAATTTGGATCATGAGTTCTATCTGATTTTGAATTCTTTCCACGAATACCATCATTTCTTTGCCGAGGGTTGTGGGAGAAGCAGCCTGTCCATGGGTACGGGCCAGCATGGGCGTATTTCGCCATTGATTGGCCAGAATAGCGAGTTGCTTTTTCAGATTTAAAACAAAGGGCAGGTATTCAATTTCCACAGCATGTTTCCAAAGTAAGGGAATGGCAGTATTATTAATATCCTGGGATGTAAGACCAAAATGAATCCATTCTCTGATTTCAGCATCTTTGGTAGTTTTCAATTTTGATTTCAGAAAATATTCAACTGCTTTTACATCGTGGTTTGTAGTTCTTTCAATTTTTTTAATTTCCAGGGCATCTTCGAGATTAAAATTTTCTACAAGAGCCAGCATGTATTTTTTTGTTCCGGGGGAAATGGTGAAAAATTTCTTTTCGGAAAGAAAAATTAAATAAGAGACTTCAACCTGAACCCGGTATTTTATCAGGGCATATTCAGAGAAATATTCACCCAATTGCTGCAATTGGCTGCGATATCTCCCGTCTAAAGGTGAAATGGCTGTCAGTGGATGAAGTTCCATATACTCTTTTGCCTGCAGGGATTATTTGGACGTCTTCCCTACATTTGCAGCCAAATTTAAACTAATCGCATTGGACAGAAAAATAAGGGTAGGTGCTGTAAGTTATTTGAATACCAAACCACTGCTATACGGAATTAAAAATTCACCTGTCATTGATGAAATATCCCTGATCACCGAATTTCCGGCCAGGATTGCAGATATGCTCCTGAGAGATGAAATTGATATCGGCCTTGTACCGGTTGCGATCATTCCACAAATGAAGGAATATCATATAAATACCAGCTTATTGTATCGGATCTGATGGGCCTGTTGCATCGGTTTGTTTATTCAGCGAAGTGCCGATTCACGAGGTAAAAACGGTTATACTGGACTATCAAAGCCGGACTTCCGTATTGCTTGCAGAAATCCTTTTTGAAAAATACTGGAAACAAAAGCCGGAATTTATACATTCAGATGCTGATTTTCTGAATCAGATAAAGGGAAATACTGCAGCAGTAATTATCGGAGACAGGGCATTCAACAAAGAACGTTTTCAGCCTATATTTATGATTTGGGTGAAGCTTGGAAGCAGATGACCGGACTGCCATTTGTTTTTGCAGCCTGGATCAGTAATAAAATGCTGGATCCACTGTGGATAAAGCGGTTTGACGAGGCAAATGCCTATGGTGTTCAGAATATTCCACTGGTGCTGGAACAAATAACAGAATCGTTTTTTGATTTTAAAAAATACTATTTAAGTTACCTGAGTTATCGATTTGATGAAGAAAAGAAAAAAGGATTGAATCTTTTTCTGAAAATGTTAGCGGATAAGAAGTAAGTTTCCTTTTCTAAATATATTTCCGCAAAGTGAACTTGCTTTAATTACATAAACAAAAGCACCTGAATCCTGTTTTTGACCCTGGAAAGTTCCATCCCAGCAATCTGAAGGATTTTTTGTTTCAAAGACTCTTTGTCCCCAGCGGTTATAAATTGAAAATTCCTGGAGGATAACGCTGCCCCAGTTACGTATTCCAAAACAGTCGTTTAGTCCATCGTTGTTTGGAGTAAATGCATTGGGTACTGAAAAAGCATTTTCTCCTGTTTCACTAACGTTCACTGAAATTGAATCAAATGCATAACATCCATTTGTCGCAGTTCCTTTTACGATGAACTGGGTCGTAGCTGCTAATCGGGCAACAGGTGAAGAACTTAAGGAGTCATCCAGATTAGCACCCGGAAGCCAGATATAAGTATCCGCTCCGCTGGCGTTTAAATGCGCAATCAGGTTAGAACAATTAATGTCGTTCGACTTAGAAGCAATAACATCGGGGGCATCATTAACGGTCACCTGAACATTGAAACTGGAATCATATTGAACACAAATGGGATCAGAAATTGTAAGATTGTATATGATTGTCTGATCGGGTGTTGCGACAGGAGCTGGTGCGCTGGGATCGTTCAGAAAATTTGCCGGAGTCCAGGTATAAATATTTTTGGGATCATTTCCACTATTCAATACGACCGACTGTCCTTTACAAATGGATCTGATCTGAAGGAGCCTGAAAAACAGGTGGCGGCGAAATACTTACCATTACTGAATCCAGCACATTACAGTTATTTACATCCTTGCCTGCAACGTAAAAACGGGTAGACCGGGATATCTGGGCCACCGGATTGGGAATATTCGGATTATTCAGATAAGCAGCCGGCGACCAGGCATAGGATTGACCTCCGGAAACATTTAGCTGGGCAGTTGCATTTTTGCAAATACTTGTATCCGGTGTAACCGAAAAATTTGCAGGTGTAAAAACTGTTATCGTGGCAGTATCAGAAGATATAACCGTGCTACAATTCGCGGCGTCTGTTATTTCCAGTAAAGGATATGATGTCGTGACATTTGGGTTTATCTGAACAGGGAATGCAATTCCATCCAGAACACCAGTAGCTATATAATCATTTATTTGATCACTGTAATTGAGCGTAAATGGCGGATTGGATGGAGAAGATGTTGGATGGAATATTAATAATCCAGTCTGTCCAGGGCAAATGCTGTTACCTGTAAAAGTTCCAGCAATGGGAGGGCAACAATCATCGTCAGCAATGAAACTACAAACAGGATTAGTTTGTAATATGGCTGCGGATCCTCCCAATGTTCCGTTCCATGTTGCATTTCCTTGTTTATTCAACAGATCATCAAAAGTATAATAAGCAAGTAGTCCTGGTTGCGTAGCCGGAGACGGTAATGAGGAGTTCATGTAGGCTTGAATCTGTGCCTGAGTCCTGGCCACATTCCAAATTCGAACTTCATTTATATATCCAATTAAATTTGTATTATAAAATTCTGCATTATATAATCCTATTTGGGTTGGGAAATCATTTTGGAAAAGATTTCCTGTAACAGGTGTTTGAGCCAGGAGAAATCCATTTCTATAAAATTTGAGGGTTACCCCATCGTATACTAATGCTACGTGATAAACCTTATTTAAATTAATTTCACATGGGGCCTGGGCTATATGGTAAACCCCGTCAATTGTTGTGATTTCCGCATCATTTGGACGTAACAGATAGTTTACATTTACCGGGTCTTGATGTTTTAGAAACAAGATCCCCAGCAAAAAGAGGTCCTCCTGCGTAAGGAGCAGTTTGGTTAAAAACCGCTTCAACCGTAATTTGATTTCCAGGCACATCCAAGTCTCCCACTTGAACAAAATACGGAAATGATGGCAGGCCAAGCCAATTATCGCAGGTTAATTGAGTTGATTCATTAACTAAAATCCTGTTTTTAGACGAATCGTACTGGCCGTAAGATGATAAAATCAAAAAATTTAAAGTAGAGAATACAAAGTATCTTAAGTACATCGGGACAAACCTAATAAAAGATCTTCTGTTGTTAAAACTTATCCTTTTATGAGTTTTATAAAAAAATTCAATTCAAAAACCTCCTTGTAAGAAGTGCATTTATTTTACAAACCTGAGGTATTACACTTCAAAATTTTGGACATAGAAGTATACCATTTCATATCAAGTTCTGTTTTCATTATACAGATTTATTTATTCGCTTTTTTTTACACTTAATGTACCGGTAACCGTACCTCCAGGATTTTGCCAATTTCCTGTTATCGTACCTGCTGCACTTGAATATGTACCCGTACCGATTTCAACGGAGCCAGCCTGACTTAAATTCAAAGTAGTATCCGAATAATTGAAAGTGGCTCCGTTTACCACATATGTACCTTGTCCATAATAAGTATTGCCATCTGCTCCTGTTCCTTTATGGAGAAGCGTTCCGTCAGGCCTGAGATCGAAGCTATAATAATAGTTTGTGGAAGAACCTGTAACCTGATATGTTCCAACCCAAAACCCCACAATTGTTGGAGTCTCAGTTGACTTAGAGCATGAAGTCGATGTAAACCAAATCGATGTGCTAATTACAATTAATAAAATAGAAATTCTCATAATAGAATCGGGTTAAATTTTTAAATATTGAATTCAAAATCAAGATAATGATATTTATCTGACTATTGTAATTCCTCAGGTATTCATCATTCAACTAAGGGTTTACCCTTAGTTGAAAATTCAAATACAAATTCTTATGCTAATTTTATAAATATGCAGAAAAAGAACTTTATAGTTGCACGGGTAAAGGCAGCAATGAGAAGAGGTAGATTGCTGTTTAAAAAATAATCCGGATAAATTATTAAAAAAAGTAAAGGGTATTATACATGTTGGAGCCAATACCGGGCAGGAAATAAAATTATATGATGAATATGGATTATCTGTCGTTTGGATTGAGCCCATTCCGGAGATATTCGAAAGATTACGGCTGAATCTGATGGGAATCACAGGACAGATGGCTCTTAAAGGACTTGGTTACCGATCAAGACGATATGGAATATCATTTTCACCTTGCCAACAATAATGGCGCTTCTTCGTCAATATTGGATTTCAACCTCCATCAGGATATTTGGCCAGAAGTAGGTTATGAAAAAACAATTAATTTATTCAGCAGGAACACTATCCTCTTTATTGAATGATAATAATATAAACGTTTCGAAATACGATATGTTGGTCATAGATACTCAGGGTTCAGAATTATTAGTTCTGAAGGGAGCAAATCGATCCTGAAATAATTTCACCTATATACAAACGGAAGTTCCCGACTTTGAAGCTTATAAAGGCTGCTGTCAGCTTAAGGATCTTCAATCATTTCTCGGAGAGCCGGGGGTATAAGGAAATTTCCCGTAATAAATTTGCAACTCATCCCGGAGGGGGGAATTATTATGACATTATTTTTAAAAGTAACCCTGTACTACGTTAAACTATTCTTTAAAAGCAAAAATATTTAAAATGATATCGTAATCACCTATTTTATCTCTGTCCCAAAAAGGTTTTGCATAAATGGGACTTCCTTCTTTGATATAGTATTTAAATTTATTTCGAACCAGAATATCCAAAATTTCATTTAGTTTATACATTTCTGAATATGTTCCATGATATTCAACAAAAAGATTTTTGACGTTTTGATAAATTATCTGAGCAATCCTTTAATACCGCATGTTCAGCACCTTCGATATCTATCTTCAAAAAATCGATTTCTTCATTCAATAAATCTTTTAACCTTACACATTTGACAATTTTTTATTGTCATCTCTATTTGCACCAGTTTCAATTCTGCTGGCCATATTACCTTTGGAATTAAAGGTGATGGGTTCATTGTTTATCCAAATGGCAGCATTTATCACCACTGTATCAGAAAATTTCCAGGCGTCAAGGTTTGATTTAATTATGCTAAAGTTTGTTTCATCCGGCTCAAATCCTGTTACAACAGCATTTGGATAATTATCTTTAAAGTAAAGTATACTTGTGCCAATATAAGAACCACAGTCAATAATTTTTGGCCGATCTGAATTTGTCCGGAACTTATAGAACTCATTTATAAAAAGCTCGTTGATTGAAATAAGAAATACAGGGACGTCCTTAAATGCTATTTTGTATTTGTTTTTATAAATATGATATTTTAATCTCTGATTCGTCTGATGCTTTAATATTTTCTCTTTAGCCCATCCGATATTAAAAACACTATATGGCTGATAAAATAACTTTTTAACTCTTTTATTAATTCCTTTTCCCAGATTGGTCAATAAATGAGGCATAATGCTTAATTGATTCAGGATGCAAAATAGTCTACTTTTAAAAAATAATTATATAATCATATTTCCGCGACTACTTCCGGAAATCTAAACTCAAACACCTATAGAATAAGTAATCCGCTTTTTATTTAGTAAGACAACTAAATTTGCCTTCAATTAAAACTAGATGTCATTTTTTTTAATGATTTATTATGGATGTGATAATTATATTTAATGGTTTGGGTAATCAGATGTCTCAATATGCATTTTATTTAAATAAAAAAAATATTTCAAAATCAACAAGGTTTTTATTTTCTAAAAAATCAAAGAATATTCATAACGGTTATGAGCTTGACAGGGTATTTGGAATCAAATATCATGATTCTCTAATTAATAAATTTCTATATCTGATTTTCAGAGTTGCCGGTTATAAAAAATATGCTTTTATTTCAAAACCTGCAATCCGATCTTTGAATTTTCTCGGAATAAAAATCATAAATGAAAATGATGATTATAATTTTAAGCCTGAATATTTAAGACCTTCCAAGGGCATAAAATTTTATGTTGGGGGATGGCATTCGGAGAAATATTTTATGGCTATTAAAGATGCCATTCTGAAAACGTTTCAATTTAATTCTGAAAATATAGGAGTAAAGAATCAGCAGGTTTTGGAACAAATTAAAGCAACCAAAAGTATATCTGTCCACGTCAGAAGAGGGGATTTTATTGATTCCAACAATCTCAATAAGCTCGGTAATGTCTGTACAATTGATTACTTCTTAAAGGCCATTGAAAAAATGAGATCACTGCTCGATAACCCGCATTTCTTTTTTTTTACAAATGATTATTCCTGGGTTAAAACTAATTTCAACGGACCCGATTTTTCGCTGATTAACATTAATACAAAGACTGAGAGCTGGAAGGACATGTTTCTTATATCCAATTGTTTACACCATATCAATTCTAACGGTTCATTTAGCTGGTGGTCTTCATGGCTGAATAATAATGGTCATCCGTACGTTATTGTGCCCAAAAATTTTATTGCTGATAAGTACTTCAAGGACATTTACCCGGAAAACTGGATCCAATTGTCAGATTACTAGGAATTCTTAACATATTCAACCCTTTAGTGACGATTATAATTTCAGATCAGGCTTTCATGTTTGAGCCTTAAGCCTTACGCCTTAAGCTTTAAGCTTTTAGACCTTACCTGCCATTTTTGCATTCTTTTCTCCATGGCATAATGATTGTCATTCAGTTGTAAACCATTAAATACTCAACTTAAATAAATCAATATTATGGGAAAAATAATCGGAATCGATCTGGGTACCACCAACAGCTGTGTGGCTGTAATGGAAGGTAATGAACCCGTAGTGATCGCAAACGACGAAGGACGCCGTACAACGCCTTCTGTGGTCGCTTTTCTGAAAAATGGAGAGCGAAAAGTAGGTGATCCGGCTAAACGCCAGGCTATTACCAATCCTGTTAATACCATCTCTTCGGTTAAGCGGTTTATGGGACGCAGGTACGATGAAGTAACCAATGAAATCAGTCACTGGAGCTATAAAGTAGTAAAGGGTGACAACAATACTTGCCGTATTGACATAGACGGCCGTCAGTACACACCCCAGGAAATAAGCGCCATGATTCTTCAGAAAATGAAGAAAACGGCAGAAGACTATCTGGGACAGGAAGTTACAGAAGCCGTTATTACAGTTCCGGCCTATTTCAATGATGCCCAGCGTCAGGCCACCAAGGAAGCGGGGGAAATAGCTGGTTTGAATGTTCGCAGAATTGTGAATGAACCAACTGCGGCTGCCCTTGCATATGGGCTTGACAAAGCAGGAAAGGATGAAAAAATCGCCGTATTTGACCTGGGAGGCGGAACCTTCGATATATCTGTACTGGAACTGGGAGACGGGGTTTTTGAAGTAAAATCTACCAATGGAGATACCCACCTCGGAGGTGATGATTTTGATAAAATTGTCATCGACTGGCTGGCCGGTGAATTTAAAAAGGATGAAAACATAGATCTGCGCAAGGATCCAATGGCACTCCAACGTTTGAAAGAAGCAGCTGAAAAGGCTAAAATTGAGCTGTCTTCGGCTACTGAAACAGAAATCAATTTGCCTTATGTTACTGCCGTTGACGGAGTACCTAAACACCTTGTAATAAAACTTACACGTGCAAAATTTGAACAGCTATCAGATCCACTGTTTGAAAGATGTCTCAAACCCTGTGAACAGGCGCTTAAGGATGCGGGATTAAATGCTTCCCAGATTGATGAAGTAATTCTGGTAGGTGGTAGTACGCGTATTCCAAAAGTGCAGGAAATAGTTGAAAAATTCTTTGGAAGAAAACCAAATAAAAGCGTTAATCCGGATGAAGTGGTGGCTATCGGGGCCGCTATACAGGGCGCTGTACTGACTGGTGAAGTGAAAGATGTTCTTCTGCTGGATGTTACTCCGCTCAGCCTTGGAATTGAAACCATGGGTGGCGTAATGACGAGGCTGATTGAAAGCAATACAACCATACCAACAAAGAAATCAGAAACCTTCTCAACTGCCAGCGATAATCAGCCCGGTGTGCAGATCCATGTACTCCAGGGTGAAAGACCAATGGCGAATCAGAATAAGAGTCTGGGTATGTTTAACCTGGATGGCATTCCACCTGCGCCACGGGGTGTACCGCAGATTGAGGTGATTTTTGATATTGATGCAAATGGTATCCTGCATGTGGTAGCCAAAGACAAAGGAACCGGAAAAGAACAGAAAATACGTATCGAAGCGGGTAGTGGCCTCAGTAAGGAAGAAGTTGAAAAAATGAAAGCAGAAGCCAAAGCCAATGAAGCAACAGATAAAGTTGCCCGTGAACGTGTAGATAAACTCAACCAGGCAGACAGTTTTGTTTTCCAGACAGAAAAACAACTCAAGGAACTGGGAGATAAATTACCTGCTGATAAAAAAGCACCCATTGAATCAGCGCTGGCCCATTTGAAAGAAGCTCAGAAGGAGCAGGACCTTGCAAAAATTGATGCTGCCATCGCAGAAATCAATAATGCATGGACAGCTGCGTCTGAACATTTATATAAAGGTACCCAGGAAGGCGGACCACAATCTGCTGCCGGAGGGCAACCTAACGGCAACGATCAGACGAGTGCCGATAAAAACGCTGAAAACGTTACGGATGCTGAGTTTGAAGAAGTTAAATGATATTAACTAAATATATGGAGATAATGGCTGACGGTTGCGTCAGCCATTATTATTTAAGCAGTTATGCATGAAAATCAGCTTTGGACATGATATAATTTTTTATAATAGGGGTTTGAAGACAAATAATCCGATCGTATATTTGCATCACAATTAAGAGCAATAAATAGTCTTGCAAGCTCTATAGGTTCTACACTTCTTACTAACGGTTCTTCAGTGTTACCCTGATCATTGCTCCGAGTAGTTTTTAATCTAAAAAAAAGGAATTTTTATGAAACAAGATGTAATGCCATCTATTGTACAGATGGATAGTGAAATGCTGAAAAATCTGACGACCGAAGTAAAGGAAACGCTGGCTACAGACATTCAGATATCTGCTCAGAAAAAACGTTTTACACTGGTTAATCTCTGGAAAATACAAAATGCGAAAAGAAAGCCTACACGTATCACCAGAAAATGGGCCATCTAATATAGAACTATTACTTTCGGCACATGGAAAGGATCCCTTGTGAAGTCTGATTCTAAACACTGTTATTGTAAGCAGTGTTTTTTTATTTTTGAGAGCCGGCAGTCTACATGATATCAAGAGCCTTTGCGAAAAAAGTGCAGATAAACGGCAATGTCAGGATACAAACTCCCCCGATTACTCTATAAAGCGCAAAAAAAGCAATCACAGAAACGAGAAAGAGAAACCAGTACAGGGCTCTCCCTTTTTTAGCATTTTCCATCTGGTCAATTTGTTGCGCAAATATATTCTAATTCTTATTCCTTGCGCTATCGGACATTAATTTTATTACAAGTTCCTGTTTTGGTATTTTCGTTGCTCGCATGCCTGCATTTAATACAATCTGGCTATTGAACTTCAACCCGAGATGAAATTACATTTTTACTTACGTTTCAGCACCAGACAAGGTCAGGATCTATATATCTGCGGGAATATCCCTGAATTAGGATATCAGAATAAACTAATTACCCTTCCAGTCCTGATGAAATATAAAAACCAGGATTTTTGGGAGATCATAGTGGAACTGGCCAGTCTTCCATCAGAACCTGTTCAGTACTATTATCAATTGAAGATGGAAGATGGCAGCATCGTTCATGAATGGGGAAATGACAGGGAAATAAAGATTTCTTCGAAGCATGATGATATGCAGATATTCGATATCTGGAATCACGCCGGTGAATATGAAAACGCTTTCTATACTGCACCATTTCAGGAAATTCTTCTGTCGTCACCGTCAAAAAAATCAGGGCAAAAACCACCCAGGACTTACACGCATATATTTAAAATAAAAGCACCTCTTCTTCATGCTAATGAAGCAGTTTGTATATCCGGAAACGGTCCGGCTTTCGGGGACTGGTCAATGGCTGATCCGTTAATCCTGAGAAAAGAAGGAGTCTGGTGGACCATTGAACTTAATCTATCAGGTGTAACATCTCCCGTTCAATATAAATATGGCGTGTATGATGTGAAACACGAATCTTTGGTTCAGTTTGAAAACGGGCCTAACCGCACCTTATTGGGTGAAGCACAGGATGATCGTTTAACCATTCTGCATGATGGATTTATTCGCCTCCCGAACAGTACCTGGAAGGGTGCGGGAGTCAGCATTCCGGTTTTTAGCCTGAGATCGAAGGATTCTTTTGGAACCGGTGAATTTTCCGATTTGCGGCTGCTTGCAGACTGGGCACATAAAACCGGTCTCAAAATGATCCAGATTCTTCCTGTAAATGATACATCAGCAACCGGCACCTGGATTGATTCCTATCCTTATGCCGCCATCTCGGCATTTGCACTGCATCCATTATATCTGAATCTGGAGGAGATGGCCGGTAAAAAAAACGCATCTGTCATTAAACCGCTTAAAAAAATACAAAAACAACTTAATTCATTGCCTGATCTTGATTATGAAACTGTCATGCAAATCAAGACCGACACTGCCAAAGAATTGTTTGAAAAAGTGAAATCATCTTTATCAGAAGATGCCGGTTTTATTGAATTCTTCAGCGATAATAAGTCCTGGCTGGTTCCTTATGCTGCTTTTTCTTACCTGAAAGAATCGAATGGATCGGTTGATTTTCACAAATGGAAAACTTACGGCAAATATTCAAAACTAGCGGTGGACCGGCTGACTTCTCCCCAATCCAAACAATATGACCAGATATCTTTTTATTATTTTGTTCAATATCATTTATATCGCCAGTTAAAAAAATCCGTTCATTATGCCCATGATAACGGAATCATAATTAAAGGAGATATACCCATCGGTGTATACCGGCACAGTTGCGATGCCTGGGTATCACCCGAGCTTTACCATTTGGATATGCAGGCCGGTGCACCGCCCGATCCATTTGCCATTAAGGGTCAGAATTGGGGTTTCCCGACATATAACTGGGAACGAATGGCAAAAGATTCATTTCAATGGTGGAAGAACCGGTTCTCACAAATGGCGATATATTTCGACGCTTTTCGCATCGATCATATTCTTGGATTCTTCAGAATATGGAGCATTCCCATTTCGCAAACCGAAGGAATTATGGGGCACTTCGAAAAGTCAATTCCTGTTCATCGTGTAGAATTTGATGAAAGAAATATTTATTTCGATCACGACAGGTATACCCAACCATTCATAAATGAAGCGGTACTCTGGGAATATTTCGGGCCTGATACAGAAATTGTAAAGCCTCTTTACTTTGAAGAAACCAAACAGGGCAGGTTCATAATTAAAGAATTTGTAAACACTCAAAGAAAAGTAACGGAATATTTTGAAAACAAAACAGCGGATCCGATTGAAATCAAAAGCAGGATCGCATTGATGAACCTGATATCCAACCTGATTCTCTTTGAAGTGGAAGGTTCAGAAGGAAAACAATTTCATTTCAGGTTTTCCATGGAGACAACATCCTCTTTTCGATATCTCGACTGGCATTTACAAAATCAACTCCGTGATCTCTATATTAATTATTTTTTTCAACGGCAGGATCTTTTCTGGAGAAAAGAAGCCATGAAAAAACTTCCTCTTCTGAAAAGATCAACCAATATGCTGGTTTGCGGTGAAGATCTTGGCATGGTTCCCGCATGTGTACCGGATGTAATGAAACAAACGGGTATACTGAGCCTGGAAATACAGCGTATGCCAAAAGATATTACACGCGAATTTTTTAATCCGGCATCAGCCCCTTATTTATCTGTTGTAACCCCTTCAACTCATGATATGAGTACTATCCGTGGATGGTGGGAAGAAGACAGGATCAAAACCCAGAAATTCTTTAATGAAGAATTAGGGCAATGGGGGGAGGCTCCTTATTTCTGCGATGCCTGGATAAATAAAGCCATCGTGCAGGAACACCTGCATTCACCAGCGATGTGGAGCATTTTTCAAATGCAGGATCTATTGGGTATGGATGAAAATATCCGGCGGGAAAATCCAAACGATGAAAGAATCAATGTGCCTGCCATTTCAAATTATTACTGGAGATACAGAATTCATATCTACCTGGAAGATCTTATCAAAGCAAAAACTTTTAATGAACAACTCAGGGAGATGGTCAAATCTTCCGGCAGATAATCCATTGAATTGAAAATTAAATACATTTCGTATAACCTGCGTTTTAAGTACCCTTTCACGATATCCCGTGGAACAAAGACCCATCAGCCAACATTAATAGTAAGCCTGGAACAATTCGGGCAGACGGGGTATGGAGAGGCGCCGGCCATCATTTACTATAATATTTCTGTTGAAAAAATGATTGCGGACCTGGAACTCAAACTTCCGGTCATTGAAAAATTCGCATTTACTGAACCTTCCCGTTTCTGGCATTTCCTGCACCACCTGGTTCCCGATAATCCATTTCTGGTTTGTGCGCTCGATATCGCAGCGTGGGATCTCTACGGAAAACTTCAGAAAAAACCATTGTATGACTGCTGGAAACTTGATATCCATGAAGGACCGCTGACCGATTATACAATCGGCATTGACTCTGTTGAAAAGATGGTTGAAAAAATGCAGGCGAAACCCTGGCCTATTTATAAAATAAAATTGGGTACTCCGGATGATGCCGCGATCATTCGGGCTTTGAGAAAACATACTGATGCCACTCTGCGAGTGGATGCGAATTCCGGGTGGACCCTGCAACAGGCGCTTGATCTGATCCCGGCTCTCGATGAATGCGGTGTTGAATTCATTGAACAACCACTTGAAAAATCCGATCTGAATGGAATGCGCGTTCTATACGATAAATCACCTATTCCGTTGATAGCAGATGAATCATGCGTGAGTGAACAGGATGTGGAAAAATGTCATGGTCTTTTTCATGGAATAAATATAAAACTCACAAAATGCAGCGGGCTGACGCCTGCATTGCGCATGATAGAAAACGCCAGGAAACTGGGAATGAAAGTGATGGCTGGCAGCATGAACGAAAGCACCATCGGTACTGCTGCGATCGGTCATTTATTACCTTTGCTGGATTATGTGGATATGGATGGGACTCTTTTGCTGGATGAAGATATTGCTACCGGATTAGAAATTGTAAATGGCAAAGTCATTCTTTCGGGGAAACCAGGACTTGGAATCGTGTATACAGGTCTTCCTCTAAAATCATAAAAATGATGCAATGGCTGAAGAATTAATTTTGAAAAAAGGAACCAGAGAAGAACAGTATCTGGAACTTATTCCACAGATTGCCTCCCTCATAGATGGCGAACCGGACCTCATTGCCAATCTCGCAAATATATGCGCTGCATTAAAACAACAATTTGACTGGCTGTGGACAGGATTTTATCTGGTAAAAGAAAATGAACTGGTACTGGGTCCTTTCCAGGGACCAATTGCATGTACCCGGATTAAAAAGGGCAGGGGTGTTTGCGGCAAAGCCTGGGAACAAATGAAAACAATTATAGTTCAGGATGTAAATAAATTTCCGGGGCATATTACCTGCAGCAGTTTATCAAAATCTGAAATTGTACTTCCGATTATCCGTCAGAATGAAGTAGTTGCTGTACTCGACATTGACCATACTGCATATGCAACTTTTGATAAAACGGATGAACTATTTCTATTCAGAAATTATCAGCCTCATACATTTTTAAAAAAAAATTAAACAAACGTTTAATTTTAATCCCTAAGCACTAATTTTGCATTCCATTGCTTGCTTCAGCGATCGGGGAGTCCTTTCTAAAACGGACTTCGTTTTTTTTACTATTTATGAAAAGAATTATTTTATTTTTTCCAGTATTGATTCTATTGGGCTCTGTAAGTGCGCAAACGAAGGATGATTCTGCAACAAAAAATCTTGAAGGCTGTATCGTGTATGCTCTGGAGCACCAGACGAATATCCGGCAGTCACTGATTGATGAACAAATTACCGAACATCAGATTAAGATTCAGCTGGCTGAATGGTATCCGCAAATTAATTTTTCAGGAAACTACCAGAATAATTTTCAGAGGCCGATTACCATTTTCAATAACATTCCTTCCGCCTGTAGGGACCTATAATCAATCTTATGGGTATTTTGGTCTTGATCAGACAATCTTCAATCGAGACGTTGTCATTGCCCAGCAATCTTCCAGAGATGTGCGCCTGAGTGCCAGGCAGAATACCATTAATAATAAAATTGCGGTAGTTTCAAATGTCAGCAAAGCATATTATGATCTGCTCTTATCAAAGGAGCAAATCGCTTTGCTGGATACAGATATTTTATTATTAGAAAGAAGCCTTAAAGACACATACAATCAATACAAAGGCGGACTTGTTGATAAAACCGATTATCAGCGGGCAACGATCAGTTTAAATAATGCTAAAGCAGCGCGTAAAACTGCCGGAGAATCTGTGAAAAGTAAAACGGCCGTCCTGAAATTGTATATGAGTTATCCGGTTGATTCGACGCTGGTTGTTTTATATGACAGTGCCAGGATGAAACAGGAAGTCAATTCTTTTGATACACTTCAGCAACTGGACGTAAATAACCGCATCGAGTTCCAACAACTTGAAACCCAGAAACGTTTGGAAGAATATAATCTGAAATATTATAAAATGGGGTTTTTACCCACTGTTTCTGCATTTGGAAATTACAACCTGAACTATTATAGCAATCAGTTTAAAAATCTATACCAGCAAAATTATCCAAATTCATATGCAGGATTATTGGTGACAGTTCCGATTTTTACGGGTACACAACGTTCGCAACAGGTAAAGGTAGCCAGGCTCCAGATAGAGAGACTTGATTATAATTTTAATTCATTAAAAGATTCGATACGAACCCAATATATCCAGTCTCTTTCATCCTATAAAGCCGATCTGAATAATTATTTCGAACAAAAAGATAATCTGGAACTGGCGCGGCAGGTGTATAATATCATTCAACTCCAATATCGCTCAGGAATAAAAACTTACCTGGATGTGGTTGTTTCAAATAATGATTTATTTGCTGCCCAGGTCAATTTTACAAATGCTATTTTCCAGGTTCTAAGTGACAAAATTGATGTGGAAAGAGCGCTTGGGATTTTAAAATATTCATATTAACCAGCCTGTTATGATATATAAGTCCGTTGTTTTTTTATTGATCGTGATTGGCCTCTACTCCTGCAGTAGTCAGCCCCCGCCTCCGCCACCGCCACCCATTTCAGTAAACGTTTACAAAGTAAAAACAGGGAGTGCAGAATATTATAATTCTTATCCGGCCACGGTGACTGCGGTAAATCAGGTTGATGTCAGACCACAGGTGGCAGGATACATCACCGGAATATTTTTTACAGAAGGACAGCATGTTGAAAAAGGACAAAAAATTTATTCTATCGACCAGCAGCAATATTTGGGCGCTTATGATCAGGCCGTTGCCCAGTTGAATGTTAGCCAGGCTAACCTGGAAAAAGCACAACAGGATGCTGACCGGTACGTAGAATTGGGAAAAGAGGATGCCGTTGCCCAACAAATCGTACAGCATGCGCTTGCAGATCTTCAATCTGCAAAAAAACAGGTAGACGCTGCAAAAGCCAATGTGAGTGCCGTTCAGGTAAACCTTCGTTATTCCACCATCTATGCACCGCTCTCAGGAACGATCGGCATTTCACAGGTAAAAGCAGGTGCTGCGGTTTATCCCGGCACCACCATAATGAATACCATTTCATCAGATAATCCCATTGCGGTGGATGTGGCGCTGGATGAAACCCTGATTCCGTTTATAGAAAAGGAAAGCAGGAAAGATCAAAAACAAAAATTTGATTCCATATTTACACTGACACTTCCCGACCAGTCTAAATATCCATATCCGGGTAAAATATTTATAATAGACCGCGCAGTAGATCCGCAAACAGGTACTATCAAAGTGCGCCTGTTATTTGATAATCCGGAGAAAGTTTTGAAAGTCGGCATGTCGGTCGACCTAAAGATTTTAAACAACAGCAGCAATCAATCTGTATTGATCCCGTACCGCGCAGCTGTTGAGCAAATGGCGGAATATTTTGTATACGTTGTGAATGACGATACCGTAGCCCAACGCAAGGTTTACCTGGGTCAGCGTATAAGGGATATGGCCGTCGTGAAATCCGGACTTCAGGAAAATGAAATCATAGTTGTGGACGGGGTTCAGAAAGTGAAAGATGGTTCGAAGGTAAAAGTAACTCCCCAGCACAATGCGGGATTGGATTCGCTGAATCATCTGGTAGCAGATTCATCAAAGAGAAAATCATCCTAATCGGATTACAGTATGATTGCAGATACTTTTATTAAGAGGCCGGTTACGGCCATCGTCGTTTCAGTTGTTCTTGTGCTGGTAGGTCTTCTGGCGTTATCAAGTCTGCCTGTGAGTCAGTATCCTGATATTACTCCGCCTACGGTTCAGGTTACCAGCAATTTTATTGGAGCTGATGCACAAACGGTGGAACAGACAGTTACCACACCGATCGAAACCCAGGTGAATGGTACGCCCGGAATGGCATATATGCAGAGTAACAGTACGAGTAACGGTCAGAGTACAATAACGGTTACTTACGAAGTAGGGTCTGATGTAAATAACGGTATGCTCGACGTCCAGAATCGCGTTGGCATTGCCTCACCGGCTCTTCCCGATGAATTGAAAAGACTGGGGGTTATTACCAGGAAAAGAAATCCCAGTATTCTCTTACTTGTTGCCATCTACGCTCCCAAAGGAACCCATGCAGTCACATTTTTGGACAACTACACGAATATTTTTGTACATGATGTTTTATTGCGCGTAAAAGGCGTCGGTGATGTTATCAACAGGGCGGATGACTTCAGTATGCGCATCTGGCTGAAACCGGATAAACTGGCACAACTGGGGCTTACAGCTACAGATGTGACAAATGCATTACTGGAACAAAACGTTCAGATCTCCGCTGGTTCAGTGGGAGCACCTCCACAAAATTCCATGCAGTCTTTCGAATATTCGGTCGTAACAAACAGTCGTTTATCGACGGAAGAAGAGTTCAGCAATATTATTGTTCGGTCCAATCCGACCGAAGGTGCAATTGTTTATTTAAAAGATGTTGCCAGAATCCAACTTGGAAAATTCAGTTATGCAAGCAATTCATTTGTGGATGGTAAAAGAGCTTCTTATTTACTGGTTTATCAGGCTCCCGGAAGTAATGCTCTGGCAACGGCCGAAGGTGTTTATGCAGCTATGGAAGAATTGAAAAAATCATTTCCAACAGACATTGATTATGTGGTTCCCTTCGAATCCATTTCAGTGGTTCAGGTTTCCATACATGAAGTCGTGCAGACGTTACTCGAAGCATTGGGATTGGTTGTTCTGGTTGTATTTTTATTTCTGCAAAGCTGGCGTGCTACCCTGATTCCCGTTTTAGCGATTCCTGTTTCCATAATCGGAACATTTATATTTTTTATCCCATTGGGGTTTACGATAAATACACTTACTCTTTTCGGGTTTGTACTTGCGATCGGGATCGTTGTGGATGATGCCATCGTAGTGGTAGAAGCCGTACAACATTATATTGATGTCGAAAAACTTTCGCCTTTGGAAGCAAGTGAAAGGGCGATGAAAGATATCTCGGGTCCGGTAGTTGCTATCGCACTCATTCTAGCTGCGGTATTTGTACCTGTCGGATTTATTCCTGGAATTGTTGGCCGTTTGTATCAGCAATTCGCCATCACGATTGCTATCTCGGTTTTGATCTCGGCTTTTGTTGCATTATCACTGACTCCGGCATTGTGCACACTGCTTCTGCGCCCAATGCATATGGATAAATCTTCCAGAGGACTCAACCAATTTTTCTACCGGTTTAATAACATGTTTGAACGCTTTAATAATGGCTATACAAAAAATGTTGCCGCCTGGATAAAACGATCGCCCTATGTGATCATTCTTCTCATATGTATCTGTACAGGTGCTTTTTTTCTATTCAAAGCCAAACCCAGTGGCTTCATTCCACAGGAAGATGAAGGCAGGTTATACATCACATACGAATTGCCGGAAGCTGCTTCAACTGCGAGAAGTTTGGAGACACTGAATAAAATGATGAAGATCATTTCCGAGACCGAAGGTATTCATCATTATGCGGCACTTGCCGGTTTGAATGCAATTACATTTGCCACCAAAGCAAACAGCGGAACTATTTTTACTTCTCTGGATCCATGGGATAAACGAAAAAGCAAAGAGCTCCAACTAAAAGGGATTACGGCCACTTTGCAGAAAGAATTTGCAGTCATTAAAGAAGCCAATATCATTGTCATTGCACCTCCCGCCATTCCAGGTCTGGGTCAATCTGCCGGATTTACGTTTGAACTTCAGCAAAAAGGAAGCACCGATGATGTAAAAACTTTTGAAAAAACCGTAAATAATTTTATTGCCGCCGTAAACAAAAGACCGGAAATTAACCGGGCATACACTTTTTTCAATGCGAAGACGCCGGGTTATATATTAAACGTGGATCGTGATAAATGTAAAAAACTGGGCTTGTCGCTGGGAGATGTGTATAATACCATTCAGACTTATCTGGGCAGTTCTTATGTAAATGATCTGACACTGTACGGACGAAATTTTCACGTTGTTGCCCAGGCCGATACAAGTTACCGGGGAGATATCAGTGACCTGAATTCTTATTATGTAAGAAATTCGGCAGGAACCATGGTACCTTTAAGTGCAGTAATTTCCTATAAGATTACAGAAACTCCTGCGCTGTTATACCATTTTAATTTATTCAGATCGGCAGAAATCATTGGAGATGCAAAAGCAGGATTCAGCAGTGGTCAGGCTTTACAGGCTTTAAAGGAAGTTGCAGATCAAAATTTACCAGCAGGATATGGATATGAATTTGCCGGACTCAGTCGTGAGGAACTAAAAGCAGGCAGCAAGACACTGCTGATTTTTGCATTATCCATCGTATTTGTTTTTCTTTTTCTGGCGGCACTATATGAAAGCTGGCAGGTGCCATTTTCTGTTTTGCTGGCTGTACCAGTCGGAATGTTGGGTGCAATACTGACTTTAACACTAATACCTCATCTGGTAAATAATGTATATGCCCAGATTGGAATGATTACCCTGATCGGTTTATCGGCAAAAAATGCCATCCTGATTGTTGAGTTTGCAAAAGAACGCGTAGACAGGGGTATTCCGGTGGTGGAAGCAACCCTTGCAGCCGTAAAGCTGCGTCTGCGACCAATTCTGATGACTTCCATGGCTTTTATCTTAGGCGTATTGCCTCTGGCGCTCGCAACAGGTGCAGCCAGTGTGGCCCGGTCTACGATTGGCTGGACCGTATTGGGAGGTATGCTGGCAGCAACATCTCTCGCGATTTTTATCGTACCCGTATTATTTGTGGTAATTACAAGACTTTCTTACGGGAAGGAAAAACTAGCATTTCTTAAAGAACAGATACCGGGTCTAACGGAATAGAAAAAATAAAAAAAGTCCTTCCGGTATTGTGAAAGGACTTTTGAATTATCAGATGTTTCAGGCCTTAAACTTTTAGTTTTAGGCTTTAAATTTATCTCAAAGTAATGGGTTCGGAAATACTTCCAACCGTAATCGTGGCTGCGTTATCGCAGGTTCCATCTCCGAAATCAATAGATCCGTTGACAGACTGATTATATACAAAATTCACAACGCCCTTGCTGATATTATGACAGTTAACTGCTTTTATAAGAGGTGAGGCAGATGCGATGGTCCAAACGATGCTTGATCCTTCAGAATTGGAGAATGAACTATTTCCTGTGATTGAATATACATCATCTGAAATATCAAAAGCAGTTGATGAACCTGCAATCATTGTATAAGTCTTGTTGTGACTGTAATGATAGTTCGTCGCATCCGGATAAGTAATAATTCCGTTTATTACCTGGGTATTGATACTGATTCCTGTTGATCAGAAGAAGTATTGGTGATGTTATAGGAGCCCTGAATTCCGTAACCGTTTACTATATATTTAGTAAAAGTTACAGATGCAGTCGTACCAGGAAATAATAAAGGTCCACTGAATACATAAGTGATTTTTCCCGTACGAAGAACGCCATCAGCACTTGTACAGCCTGAACCAAAATCCAGCGTAAGTGTTTTTGGATATTCACCCGGAATGGTATCGTCCAGAGTATAAATGGCACAACTCAGATTACCAGTACCACTCCTTGTGTGGTCGGTAGAAAAAGTGGTTGTTTTTCCAGCATGCAAATTTGTAGCACTCCAGACTGTACTATTATCTGCAAATCCATAAAATGCATTGTTAAGTACGTCAGCGTAACTATTATCAGCTACTGTGGAAGAGTCTGATAAGGTTGCGGCATTGGTGTTTGTTGAATTGGAAGTAGAAGAGTCCTTTTTACATGATATCATGCTTACTACTGTAATCAGGACTATTAGTTTACCTGTGGTTTTGATGAAGCGGAAATTCATAGAGTCTATTGTTTAGTTGATTCACTCTAACGCTGCCTTTCGGAACTTATTTTATAACCCGATTTATATTGTATTATAATGAGTATAATCATTGATTATCAAATTGATAAATCAAATAACTCAAGTAAAATCTGCCTTTCCGTTGATTAGATTCTTTCCAGATTAGAGAAGAAAAAATTACTTTCCATCTCTGCATTTTCGTCACTGTCACTGCCGTGAATTGCATTTTCACCTAGCGAGGCTGCGAAAAGCTGGCGTATCGTGCCTTTATCTGCTTTGGCAGGATCAGTTGCGCCTATGAGTTTCCTGAAATCAGCAACGGCATTTTCCTTTTCCAGGATGGCTGCTATAATGGGTCCCCGGCTCATAAATTCCACCAGTTCTCCATAGAAAGGCCGGGCACTATGAATGGCATAAAATTCACCAGCTTTTTCAGCAGAAAGTACTGTCATTTTAAGAGCGATAAGCCTAAATCCTGACTTTAAAATAATATCCAGGATGGCCCCGGCATGACCGTTGGCAAATGCGTCAGGCTTAACCATAGTAAATGTGCGGTTGCTCATTTGTTTTTGTTTGGCGGGCAAAGGTAATACATTTTGCAGGAGATTTGGGAATGGCGATTTAATTCTGCACCTTTGCAACCGTTTTACATGCAACCTATTACGGATATAATTCCATTATTGCACAATCCAAGAACCATTATAATTGTAATGCATCAAAAACCTGATGCAGATGCGATGGGATCCTCCTTGGGCCTCTGTCATATTTTGAATGGACTGGGTCATGAGGTTACTGTTATTTCCCCGACCAACTGGGCTGAATGGTTGAATTGGATGCCGGGCGCCGATCACGTTATTGACTATGAACTAAACACGGATATGTCGAACAGGATTCTCGATAAAGCAGATTGGATCTTTTGCCTTGACTTTAACGTTCTACACCGCACGCGTAAAATGGCTGAACCCATAGAAAAAGCCCCTGGTAAACGGATCCTGATTGACCATCACCAGCAACCCCAAAAAGAAGTTTTCGCATATGGCATTAGCGACACTTCAAAAAGCTCGGCCAGCGAAATGGTTTTTGATTTTATTGAATCCGCTTCCTTAGGACATAAAATCAATCAACAGGTCGCCCAATGCTTATATGCAGGTGTGATGACTGATACCGGTTCCTTTCGTTTCAGCTCTGCATCATCATCAGTTCACCGCATGGTAGCTGTTTTAAAGGATACTGGTTTTGATCATACCAAGATATATGAAAACCTATTTGATAATTTTCTGGAAAACCGGTTAAGATTCATAGGACATGCTTTGTTGAACAGAATGGAAGTTTTTTATGAATATAATACTGCGCTGATAAGTATACCCTGGAAAGATCTGGTTAAATACCAGATCAGGACCGGTGATACTGAGGGACTCGTAAATTATCCGCTCAGCATTCAGGGAATTAAATTTGCCGCCCTCATCATTGACCGTGATGAAGAAATCAAATGTTCTTTCAGAAGCAAGGGTGATTTTGACGTGAATCTTTTTGCAAGAAATTATTTTGAAGGAGGGGGACACCGGAATGCCGCCGGCGGACGGAGTCACGAAACCCTTGAACAAACAACACAACGCTTCCGTGCTTCACTTTTAGAAAACGCTTTACAATTACAATAAATCTGAAATGAAAAAAATCAATTCTTTTCTTTTTGCCTTACTTGGAATTCTGTTACTGGTTTCCTGTGATAACAAAGGATTAAAAAAAACAAAATCCGGATTATTATATAAAATCATTTCAGATGAAAAAAATCCCGTAGTTAAAAATGGCCAGTTTATCAAACTCACTTTCAGCCAGAAAATCAGGGACACAGTGCTTTTTACCTCCGACAGCAGCCTGCCGGCTTATGTAAGGATAGATAGCGTTCCGTCGAGTGCATACAGCCCCGTTGAAGTATTCAATTTGCTGAGAAAAGGTGACAGTGCCGTTATCATTCAGCTGGCCGACAGCATTCAGAGAAAGTCGCAACAACCTTTGCCACCGTTCATTCATAAAAAAGATAAAATCATTCTTACCCTTCGTGTCATAGATGTTTTTGACAATGAAACAGCTGTTCAAAAAGACAGGGAAGGCCTGCTCGGTGAATTCCATAAGAGACAAATTAATGTATTGGAAAACTACCTGCAGCAACATAATATCCAGGCGACTAAAGCCGGTGATGGTGTTTTTGTAGAAATTAAAAATCCGGGAAATGGACCGGCCGTTGATTCCGGCAAAATGGTTTCCGTTATTTACACAGGGAAATTATTTCCTTCCGGAAAAGTATTTGAAACCAATGATAAAGAAGATGGTAAGCCTATCCAATTTGTAATCGGACAAAGAAAAATTATTCAGGGATGGGATGAAGGACTTCGCCTTTTAAAGAAAGGTGGAACTGCTACCTTATATATTCCTGCTTTTCTTGCCTATGACCAGCAGCCATCAGGTCCAAGCAGAAAACCAAATGAAAATCTCATTTTTGATGTTAAGGTTACGGATGTGACAGATGCACCTGCGGAATCAGCTAATCCAATGCGATCAATGAATCCCAATAACAGGCCAAATATTCGTCCACAGCAACAAACACCTGCCCACAAATAATCTCTATCCGGGGACGTCCTGTGCATTTGCATAGGACGTCCATAACCGGATCGTTTCAACTGCCTCCTTCACGTCGTGCACTCTCAGTATTTGAACGCCCTGTTCTAAAGCAAGTGTGTGCATAACCGTTGTTCCGTTTAAGGATTCTTCCGGTTTTATATTCAGTGTCTTGTAAATGGATGACTTTCTTGATAACCCAACCATTACAGGCAATCCAAGCATGCCAAGCATCTTAAGTTGCTTAAGCAACAGAAAATTCTGTCCGATCGTCTTCGCAAAACCAAATCCCGGATCTATGATCAGATCTTTAATCCCAAGACGGATACATTCTTCTTTACGACTGATGAAATAATCCAGCAATTCTGCAATAATATCATCATATTGGGCGTATAGATGCATATTCCGGGGATTACCGCGCATATGCATACAGATATATGGTGTTCGAAATGCTGCTGCCAGTTCCACCATACCTCCATTTTCTCCTGCACCGATATCATTTATAATGGAAGCACCTGCATACAAAGCTGCTTCTGCCACTTTATAACGGTAACTGTCGATCGAAATAACAACATTGGGAAATCTTGAAGCAAGAAGGCTGATGGCAGGAACTACACGTTTCATTTCTTCATCATTAGAAATCTCATGGGCACCGGGCCGGCTGCTCAAGCCACCCAGATCGAGGAAGACCGCACCTTCTTCCAACATTTTTTCTGCCTGTGTGATTAACATTTCATCGGAACGTATCCTGCTGCCTGAATAAAATGAATCAGGTGTAATATTCAAAATACCCATTACGATGGGATTTCTCCAGGTGATTAGTTTACCCTTACAATTCAGTGAATACATATTGAATACGTAAATTTAGACCTTCATTATTAAATATTAGTTTTGAGCATGAAAGATACCCTCCGTCAGTATGAAAATGCTGTAAAGTCCTGCCGGGAAATCTTCCTTAAAAAAACGGCCGACTATGGAACGTCCTGGCGTGTATTACGTATGATATCAATCCTGGACCAAATATTCATTAAAGCTAAACGCATCCGTACCATTCAGGAGATAGGGGCCCGAAGGGTTGGTGAGGATATCCGCGGAGAATTTCAGGCAATTGTTAATTATGGTGTCATTGGGTTGATACAATTGGATTTGAATTCTGAAGAAATAGAAGAATTAGGAGCCGAAAGAACAGCGGCTCTTTATGATGAAAAAATTCAATTCGTAAAAAATATCATGGAAAATAAAAATCATGATTATGGAGAGGCATGGAGAGAAATGAGCCAGGAGAGTTTTGCCGATTTAATTCTTATGAAACTACAGCGTATGCGGCAGATCATCGCCAATGAAGGAAAAACCCTGATTAGTGAAGGCATTGATGCGAATCTGACAGATATTATTAATTATGCAATTTTTGCCCTGATTTTAATTGCGGAAGGCCGGCAGGCAGCATAAAGTTCAAACTATGAAAAGAACATTTCTGAATACAGCCCGCCTACTGGTTGGAATTTTATTTATTTTCTCGGGACTTATCAAAGCCAATGATCCGCTTGGCTTGAGTTATAAAATGCAGGAGTTTTTTGATGTATGGAATTTATCAGCTTTCGATACATGGACGCTTGGATTTTCTGTCGTAATGATAGTATTTGAAATCCTTGCGGGCGTTGCCGTTATTCTTGGATGGAGGATGCGACTCTTTGCCTGGTTACTACTTTTACTGATCATTTTTTTTAGTTTTCTAACCGGATACGCTGTCATCTCCGGAAAGATCCGTGAATGCGGCTGCTTTGGAAATTGTATTCCCCTGCAGGCAATGGGATCTTTTATGAAAGACCTGTTACTTCTCCTGCTTATCGGAATTCTTTTTGTATACAGAAAAGAAATACAACCTCTTACTACAGCAGGTAATAGCCAGCTTATTCTGATCATCACCCTGGTCTTTTCTTTCTTTATTCAATGGTATACCCTGAGGTACCTTCCCCTGGTGGATTGTCTGCCTTTTAAAAAAGGATCCAGCATTTTAGAAAAGATGAAACCACCGCCCAATGCAATTCCTGACAGTACGGTCATAAATTTTGTTTATGAAAAGAATCATAAAACCATGGAATTTCCGGCGTCTCAATTGCCGGCTGATCTGGACAGCAGTTATGTTTTTATTAAACGCTATGACAAATTAATCCGAAAAGGAAATAACGAACCTGAGATTAAAGATTTTTCACTCATCAGTGAATCGGGGAATGACAGCACTTATCAGATTCTTGACAGACCCGGCTATCTTATTATGCTTATATCCAGAAGTTTTCCTCAGATAAACCCGCATTGGAATAAGGCTTTCATGTTATTGTATACTCTTGCTAAATCGAAAAATATTCCCGTTATACTGGTAACTTCCAACAAGGCTGAAGCAGGAGCATGGTTGAAAGCTAATAATTTAAACATACCTGTTTTCGGATGTGATGCTACTGCAGTTAAAACGGCTGCCCGCGCCGATCCAACATTATACCTTTTAAAAAAAGCAACTATCCTTGACAAATGGAGTTATGCGAATTTGGCACTGGCTATTCCTTTTATTGCTGAACTTCCCGTACAAAATATTTTTAGTAACCCTCAACAATGATCAACCGTTTAATCTCACGGGTATTTTACGGAAGCCTGGTGATGCTGGGTGTTGTGGTAATCGTATTTTTTTTATTTCAGGGTTTCGGTGATCCTGCCAGGTTAATTATGGGACAGCGCGCCGATGCCGGCACTTTAAATAATATCAGGAGAGATCTGAATCTGGATAAACCAAAATGGAAACAGTTTCTTTATTATTTAAATGATGTTTCGCCGATAAGTATTTACACGGAGACAGAGATTAAAGAAAAAAATATTTCCTGTCTGGTTCTAGGCGGAAAAACAAAACTGGTTTTAAAATTCCCATATCTGCGCCGTTCTTACCAGACCAGAAAACAGGTATGGTCCATGCTTATGGAAGCATTACCCGGCACAATAATTCTTGCATTTCTGGCCATGTTTATTGCTACTGTTTCAGGTATTGCACTGGGAATTCTTGCTGCAGTTAAAAAAGATACCTGGATGGACTCAACGGCAATTTTTACCAGTGTTCTTGGCATATCAGCACCTTCCTTTTTTATGAGCATAGTAATAGCCTATGTTTTTGGCTTCGTGCTTAATCAATATACCGGTCTGAATATGACTGGTAGTCTGTTTGACACGGATCCCTTTAACGGAAGGCAATGGCAACTTCGAAATGCGATATTACCAGCTATAACACTGGGCATACGACCAATGGCTATTATCGCACAATTGACACGTGGCTCTATGCTTGATATTTTAAACCAGGATTATATCCGTACTGCATATGCAAAAGGATTATCCCGGAATCAGGTGATCTGGAGGCATGCCTTGCGAAATGCACTGAATCCCGTAATTACTGCCATAACAGGCTGGTTTGCCGAATTACTCGCCGGGGCTTTTTTTGTTGAATATATTTTTGGCTGGAAGGGGATAGGTAAAATAACGGTCGATGCACTTACCAAGCTGGACTTTCCAGTGGTAATGGGGTCGGTGCTGGTTACTTCATTTTTCTTTATCAGTATAAATATTCTTGCTGACTGGCTTTACCGTGTCGTAGATCCGCGATTAAGTCCTAATGCCTAAACCTTAAGGCCGAAAACCAGATATTTTGATTTTAGCGGATAACTACTTCGCGTATCAGGTTTTCTCCAAGGGCTTCATTCACTCTTTCCCTGATTTTATCTTTTTTATATAGCAATTCCTGTTTCAGAGGTGCTACTGTCGTTTGTATATACAAAGTCGTTCCGTGTATTTCAATCTTATCGGTATAACGGGCAATTGTTTTACCCATAATCTGCTCCCAAACTTCAGTGATCTGTAAGGCAAGTATATTCCCTTTCAGCCTGCTTTGTTTCAGGAACTGACGCATCGCTTCCGCCATTGAATACTCACCCATATATCAAATATAAGCCTAAAGCCGAAAGCTTAAAGCCTAAAACCTCTTTCTGGATCTCTAATTATATCATCTATATAATTTATTATATCTCATAAACACATATTCATAGAAAGTTTTAGGCCTTAAGCTTTGGGCTTTAGAGTCCTATTAATGCATAGTCCGTAGTTAATTCTTCAAGGTGTTCACGCATTCGGCTTTCGTGGGTATCTGTAATAAATAGTTGGCCATTACCCGGAGCACAAACCCGTTCAAGAAGCTTATGCATCCGGCTGGCATCGAGTTTTTCAAAAACATCATCGAGGAGGATTATCGGGGCAAATCCTTTAGTTTTTTTTAATAATTCATATTCTGCCAGTTTCATTGCAAAAAGAAGGCTCTTACGTTGTCCCTGTGAAGCAATATTTTTAAAGGGCTGATTTGTTAGCCGGATTTCTATATCATCACGGTGAATGCCTGAGTGGGTGCGCTGTAATATCAGGTCTTTTTCGCGTGATGTAAAAAGGAGTTCGGCATATGGTCCCGAAAGTAAATCACTCTGATAAGTAAGTTGAAGGCCGTCATCTGAACCCGATATATATTTATAAATGCCTTCTATGGAGGGCAGGATCTCCTGAAAAAAAAGCTGCCGTTTCACAAAAATATAGGTACCGGGACGCTGCAATTGAGCATCATAAACATCCAGCAGACTTCGTTCTGTAGAGATCCTTTCAGCGAGCGAACGTAGTAATTGGTTACGCTGCTGAAGAAGACGGTTATATTCTATCAGGTTTTGAAGGTATAACGGATCTATCTGGCATAAAAGGGCGTCGGTATACCTTCGTCGTTCATCACTGCCTTCAGTAATGATTCTGGCATCATCGGGGGTAATAATAACACAGGGCAACTTTCCGATATGCTGGGAAAGGCGCTGATAAATTTCATCATTCAGAAGTACTTCTTTTTTACCCGTTTCACGGAGAATACAAATGACATTCTGGTCTGCTTCATCCGTTTCAAAATTTCCTTCAATCCGGAATCCTGACTTTCCATGATGGACATTCTGCAAATCAGATTTAAAAAAATAACTCCTTGTAAAACTCAGGTAATAAATCGCATCGAGCAGGTTTGTTTTTCCTACACCATTATTTCCGTAAATACCAACGATCGGTTTATCAAATGAAAAACTTTTTTGAAGGTAATTCTTGTATTGGGTTAGTGTTATATTCCTGAGAGATAGCATCTGGTACGCGGATTATCCGCTGTAATTTAGTTATTACACGGTATCCGTGGGATC
Source organism: uncultured Bacteroidota bacterium (assembly GCA_963757975.1). GTDB lineage: Bacteria > Bacteroidota > Bacteroidia > Chitinophagales > Chitinophagaceae > Puia. The sequence goes on along the minus strand of CAVWUD010000047.1, from coordinate 55,763 downwards.
AGATCTGAAAAGATCGCCTTTTCCATGGAAAATATTAAGAGTTAAGCTGTTGGAAAGGTAAAAAACAGTTCCCAAAACTCATTGACTGAAGAAAAAATTCCCGTTTACCCCTTATCTTTGCACCTCCCAAGCCGATCCGGCGGGTACAAACCAAATTTAAATAAGTGGCTACCAAGTTTTCAAAAGAAACCTACTTATACTGGTACGAACTCATGCAGCTTATCCGGCAGTTTGAACAAATGGCCGAAGAAAAGTATAAAATGGAAGGAAAAATCCGGGGGTTTTTTCATGCATATATCGGGCAGGAAGCAATTGCTGCCGGATGCATGACAGCCAGCAGGCCGGATGATCCGTTTATTACGGGTTACCGGGACCATGGACTTGCCTTATCCAAAGGAATCAGCGCCAATGCATGCATGGCGGAACTTTATGGCAAATCGACCGGGGCAGCTAAAGGAAAGGGTGGGAGCATGCATTTTTTCGGAGTGAATGTTAAATTTTTTGGAGGTCATGGTATTGTGGGTGCTCAGATCGGAACCGGGGCGGGACTTGCATTCGCGGAAAAATATAAAGGAACTGACAATGCGGTTCTCACGTTTTTTGGTGACGGCGCTGCGCGGCAGGGCATGCTGCATGAGGTATTCAATCTCGCCATGCTCTGGAAACTTCCTGTAGTATTTATATGCGAAAACAACAATTATGCGATGGGTACTTCAGTGGAAAGAACTTCCAATGTGGTAGACATCTATAAACTTGCGGATGCATACGAAATGCCGGGTGATTCAATAGATGGCATGAGTGCCGAAGCAGTACATGAGGGTGTTTCAAGGGCTATTAAAAGAGCAAGGGAAGGGGGTGGCCCTACGTTACTGGAAATAAAAACTTATCGTTATAAAGGACATTCTATCTCTGATCCGCAAAAATACAGGACCAAGGAAGAAGTGGAAGAATACAAACAAAGAGATCCTATTGCCCAGGTTACAGATACTATTCTAACAAAAAAATATGCAACACAGGCTGATCTCGATGCTATCAATAAACGGGTGGCGGATACCGTAGCCGCTTCCGTAAAATTTGCAGAAGAATCTCCGATCCCGAATGATGATGAAGTGTACAAGGACATTTACATCGATAAGAATTATCCATTTATTAAAGATTGAAAAACAGTAGCCCTGTTTCATAATTCCCAGACATGAGTGATATTAAACATCGTGAGCATTTAGAACATGAGATTTCCCCGATTGACAAATGGAAACATTTATCGGACACATATGGCAGAAAGGCTGGAATTGGCCTTGCGCTGGTCCTGATTTTGATTTTAGGTTATTTCGGTTACAAACAATACGTATTGGAACCGAAAGAAAAACAGGCCTCAGAATCGATGTTCCGGGCGGAAGAATATTACCGTGCTGATTCCATCCGTCTTGCGTTGAACGGCGATGCAGTAAATGCTGGATTTGCAAAGATCGTTTCCAGGTATAAGGGTACTAAAGCGGCTGACCTGGCCACATTTTATGCCGGAAGTTGTTATCTTAAACTCGGTGACTTCAATAATGCTGTTAAATACTTAAAAGATTTTAAAACTTCGGCTGTTCAGGTACAGGCTAAGGCATACGGACTTTTGGGAGATGCTTATTCAGAATTGAATAAAAAAGAAGAAGCTGTCGAACAATACAAAAAAGCCGGAACTTATTTTGAGGAAGACGAAGTCATTTCTCCCGAATATCTTTTTCGTGCCGGTTATTTATATGAAAGTATGGGCAAGAACCAGGATGCTATAGCAATGTACGAACTGATAAAAGCTAAATATCCTTCATCTCCGAGGGGTTTTGACATAGACCGTTACCTTGCAAGGCTTGGAGTAGTTAAATAAATCTTCATGTCTTCATCCGGAAAATCAAAGACCGCGGCGCCTAAAATTAAAAAGGCATCTGTCGTTGTGGTCAGAACTGAATGGAATGCCATGATCGTTGATGAATTATTTGCCGGATGTAAAAAAATTCTTGAGGCGAATAAAATTGAATTCCTCGATTTATGTGTACCGGGAGCATTTGAAATTCCTTTTGCCATAAAATATTACTGGGAAAAAACCGCCAGAAAAAAGCCATCAGCATTTATCGCCCTTGGTTGTGTAATTAAAGGAGATACCCCACATTTTGAATACGTTTGCAGGGCTGTTACAGATGGTATCGCTGCTTTAAACCTACAGCTTCCTGTCCCTGTAATTTTCGGTATTTTAACTGTTGAAAATGTGGATCAGGCCAGAGAAAGAATAGGCGGATTACATGGTCATAAAGGACAGGAAGCCGCAGACGCAGCAATTAAAATGATTTCTTTTATGAGATCTGTTAATGATTGATTCATATTGAATATTCAGCTTTTCATACCTTGTTTTGTTGATCAGCTTTATCCGGATACCGCGTTCAATATGATCAGGGTTCTGGAAAAGGCTGGTTGTACAGTTCAGTATAATAAAGAACAAACCTGTTGTGGTCAACCTGCTTTCAATGCAGGTTTTCGCGACGACGCGAAAGAAGTCTGCATAAAATTCCTGAAAGATTTTAACGGAACAGATTATATTGTTTCTCCCAGTGCTTCATGTACAGGTTTTGTAAAAAATTATTACAAGGAATTATTTATAGATTCTTCCTATAACAAAGAAGTGAAAATCATTGGTAAAAGAATCTTTGAATTTTCAGATTTCCTGGTGAATGTGCTGCATCATGAAGATTTTAATGCAAGCCTGCCTGGAAAAGCCACCTATCACGATTCCTGCGCGGCATTAAGGGAATGCAAAATAAAAACCGAACCACAGAAAATTGTTATCCAGGGTAAAAGGCCTTGAGCTCATTGAGATGGAAGATGTGGAAACCTGCTGTGGGTTCGGAGGAAGTTTTGCCGTAAAATTCGAATCCATTTCGCTGGCAATGGCTGATCAGAAAGTAAACCATGCACTTAAATACCGGTGCTGAATATATTATTTCAACAGATCTTTCCTGTCTGATGCACCTGGATGGCTATATACGGTTCAAAGGCCTTTCTCTTAAAACACTTCATATTGCAGATGTTCTTGGCAGTGGCTGGTAAAAAAGCCACCCACCATGCCACGAAGGCAGGCGGGTGGTGACCTTAAAACAACCTGTCGCAAAAGTTTAACCGTTTTACCGGCTTTAAAATAATTATACGCATATTTTCACGGAAAGGGATGCCTTAAAGAAAGCTTAAAGCCTAAAGCTTAAAGTCTAAAACTAATACAGTAATAATTTTAAACTTTAGGTTTATACGGAGACCCAAAAAGAAGCTTTCGCTTTGAGCTTTAGGCTTATAAAAAGTTTTAGGCTTTAAGCTTTGATCTTTACTTATATTTGAATTCATTAATTAGTTTAATATGGCCTATTGGCTCATAAAATCAGAACCGGAAGTTTACAGTTGGGATCAGCTTGTAAAGGATAAACATACGCGATGGGATGGCATTCGAAACTATGCTGCCCGGCTTCATTTGAGAACCATGAAAAAGGGAGATGAGATATTCTTTTATCATAGCAATAAAGGAACTGAAATAGTCGGCATCGCATCAGTGATAAAAGAAGCATATCCCGATCCGACAAGCTCAGATCCGGCCTGGTTCGCCATTGATATTAAAGCCCTGAAAAAATTTGCAAAACCTGTACGCTTGAACAAATCAAAAAAGAAAAAAAACTATCTGCTATGGCGCTGGTCCGGATCGGTCGTTTATCCGTTCAACCTGTAACGGATGAGGAATGGAAGATCATTATGAAAATGGGAGGTATGGAACCGGCATTATGAAAATCAAAAGAGTTTTTTTAGTCTTCCTGCCTGGTCTTTTTTCAATAGTATTTTCCAGCGCGCAACCCAATCCATCTATAGCCAGCCTCAATCATTATGTTACCACTGTAAATACAGCATGCGTTTGACTCCTCATACAATGACCTGCATTATCTTATAGGCGATAACCTGCATTATCTCTATCCGATTTATCAATTGCTGGGTAATGAAAAAAAGTTCATTAATAAATTTTCAGGTCCCCGTTTATTATGATCTCCTGAGTCAGTCAGTTTCCTTTGTAGGCGATTATGAAGCAGTGCTGGAATACCAGGCAATGGCCGACACTACACACGTCACTGATGTGGAAAACAGGCAGATTGGCAAGAGCATGCAGTTGCTGAAAAATATTAAAAATGTTGACGCCAAAAGATTTATAAGTTTTATTGCCCCGAATTATTCTGTCATTATGCTGAATGAGGCTTACAATAAACCGCTTCACAGGGCATTTGCATATTCTTTGCTGGATGAATTATATAAAAGAGGATTCAGGTATCTGGCTATGGAAATGTTAAATCCAATGCCTGATCAGGAACTTAACAAACTCACTTATAAAACCGGACATTTTGCAACTGAGCCGGTTGCAGGTGAAATGATACGATTTGCCCTGGAACTGGGATATAAACTCGTGGCATATCAGGATCCGAAAGCAGATGAACATACGCCGACTGAACGGGACTCTATCCAGGCTTTCCATTTAGCCCAGATTTTAAAACAGGATCCCGGAGCAAAAATATTTGTGTATGCGGGATATGGGAATATCGCAGAAAAAAGTACTACGCCTGATTTTATACCCATGGGGATGGCATTCAAAAAAATCACGGGTATTGATCCCTTAACCATTGACCAGACGGATATGTGTGAAGAAAGTAATTTTTCTTTTGGAAAGGCATTCTATAACGCTTACCTGGAAAAATTTCCATTACTTCGCCTTCCATCCCACTTGAAAATGACGAACCCGTAAATGTTACCGGCACCAGTTTATATGATCTGACCGTCATACATCCAAAAACAATATATAATTATTCAAGACCAACCTGGCTTGATTTAGGAAACCGGAGACAACCGGTTTATATTAAACCATCTGCCAATAAAGATGTTTTCCTTGTGCAGGCATTTTACCAGATCGAATCTTTTGGAACCGTACCGGGAAAAGTAGTTCCTGCGGATCAGACTTATTTTATATCAGGAAAAGGTTACTTTACACTTTACCTGCAACGCGGATTGTATATTCTTTTATTTAAGGATTTAGATTATAAGACCATTTATACCCAACACCTCGAAGTCAAATAAATTCTTCATGAAATCGAATTCCTTCTAAAGCAAGTTCTTCGAGTACCGGTTCATAAATTTCAGGTATAATGGGAATATGTAATCCGCGTAATTCCATTTTATTTTCGAGAATCAGTTTTGCTGCAATTCCCAGGGGCAATCCTACAGTTTTTGCCATAGCTGTTCTCAGTGCATTCTCTCCCTTTACTATCAGGCTGCTTTTAAGAAAATGATTTTCTCCGTTCATTTCGTATTCAAATTCATGAAGCATAAGAATCATATCCCTATCCGCTTCCTTCATGCTCCATTTTTTTTCAAGAATAGACTGGAGAATTTTCGCTGATGTCCGGCCCCCGGTTGCTAAAGTATCATTATCAAAAAGACCAAGCTGATCATACAGGTATTTATTGGATGCATCAACATAAGGTAATAACGGTTTGCTCCAGGTTGAAATGGAATTGATAGCTGAAGAAACAGGTAATTCATCGTCAGTTAAACCGGCATTTACAAGATTATTCCAACCCCTGCAGAATTCGGGGTGGCGCAGGGTTGTACGAATAAAACTATGGGTTGATTCCAATCCGTAAACAGGTATATATGCGAGTGAATCGCGATTGGGATACCAGGCATAATTGCCGAGCGGTTTGATTTCGACCAGGCCTGGGTTTTTGAAAATATCTTTGTAATCTATTTTTTTTATTACACCTGACTCCTTAAATACAGCCCCTGAAGATCCTGCTTTCACAACATTGGCTGGATTCCAACTTATTTTATAGTGCCAGGGATTGTCGTCACTCTCCGGAGCAACCAGGCCACCCGTATGTGACCGGAAAACTGAAATCTTCCCATCTTTCTTTTTAATCCGGTGAATAATCTGCATCGCACTCATATGATCTATTCCTGGATCGAGACCCATCTCACATAGAAAAAAAAGTCTTTTATCTTCAATACTTTTTGTAAGTTTTCTTATTTCGTCATCAACATAAGATGCTGTCAGCAGACTTTTTGCATTCGCGACACAATCGCGCGCAATTAATATATGCAAGGAAGGCGGAAGGAGGGAAATTATCAGGTCGGCATTTTGTATTAATGCATTTCTTTCAGATGAATTTTCAACATTTACCTGAACAGCATTTACTGAGGGAGATTTTATAAGTTTTTTTTTCAGGGTTACGGCATCAGCATCGCCAATAGTAAGATTCCATTGTTTCCGCGAACAAACTCTAGAAAGATACTCAATAAGGCAGGTGGCCGATTTTCCCGCTCCAAAAACCACAATGCTTTTCATATTCAATGTTAGAACATTTCAGGCGAAATGCCAGTCTTATAAAACCTGATTTTTTGAAGCGATTAAATATTATTATTGATTCAACCTGATTTCACCCAGGTTGATTCGCTGACCTTCCAGAACCTGAACATTTTTTTCTATGGGAAGACCATTTAATTCATTAATTGCAAAGATCAGTTTCCAGTCGCCGGGCTGAAGTTCCATTCCAAAATGACCATCGTTACTGATTACTTTTACGGAATCGTTGCCGCGTACGGCAATTACTGAATTCGAAGCCACGGCAGGAAAAATTCTTCCCTCAACTGAACCATTGTGAAGCAAACGTTCTGCATGTATACCAATCACTACTGCGATAATGAGACAAAGTTCTAAAATTCCTCTTCGCATCTATATTCAGATTAAATGATTAGAATAATATTATAGTAAAAGAAAAATAGATTACTGGCAGCGGGATTGCACAGGATGGGAGATACCATACTGAATTTCAACTTTTATGCCAATGACCAGTTATAGATGAATAATGAAATGAAAAGATTGTTAACCCTTTCCTAATTGGAAGTATTGAAATCGGACTATCGGAAATTTACTAAGTGAATATGTGTAGTAATTTTAACGCCTCTGGAGCTTTTTGGCGCTTTCAGCGTAACAGTTTCTCCTGGTTCAAGATCATTGAAAGACAGACTTTCTGTTTTAAATATCTTTTCATTTTTTTGAATATAATCAATGTCAACCAGGACTCTTCCATCATTACAGTAGAATTATTTGTAACGGTAACAGGAAAACTTGAAATGCCTCCGAAAACACCTGTAGAATAACGGCCAGTCACCAGATTGATGTAGTTTTCAGGATGTGCTTTTATTTTCTGATATATCATATCAGATTGGCCGGCCACGATTTGTTTTATGCTGTCAATTGACTTTAATGATGGTGAACAGGTGTTTGATTAATTAAGGAATCCTTTTTAAAAACAATGTTTTTCGTGTTCTTTTTTAAAGTACTACCTGCCTGTTTCTTTAAAACAGCTTCATCCGGTTTAACTTGATCTGTAATTGTAGAACTGCCGTCCAATCGGCTTCTCGTTTCGGGGATTATTTATAGTAATTTCCGAAGTAATTTCTTCTTGTTATCCAAAACCGCCGGGGTTTGCACAAGTGTGTTTTGCGGATGATTTGCATCTGTTGAGAAAAATTTTCTACGGTCTGAAATAAAAAAACCGGTCAGCAGACCTGCGCCAAATAATAGAATTATTGTACTTATCCATAAAATCTTCGCGGAAAAATAGACAGCAGGAGTTGATTTTTTATTGTACTGATCCGAAAAGTCATATGCAGGTTCCTGTTTGAGGGGCGCTGAAGATTCCAGGTCAAATAAAACACGGTCCTGCTGTATTGTTACAATTTTTTTTTCGGACGGAAGATTCACATAAACAGAGCGCTCCTTAACACCCTTTTGTGCATTCGTTTCCCATATGCTGACATTTATTGGATTTGATTTTTTAATATTGGAGAAACTACTGCTGCACTGTCTGCATTCTGTTTTTTTATGTAGGAATCCGTGAGTTGCTCAGGAACGGGAGGGGCGAATGACTTTAGTTCGTTAATTTCTCCGGGATATCGCCAGGCAGCACTTTTACCTACGACCCACAAAAGATCATAGGGTTTCAGGGTCATTCCCTTAATTTCTTCTATGGTGAATGGACCAGATTCTTTGTTATTTCGAAGCAATAAATAGCTGCTCATGGTTTAGGCATATACAGGGCAGGGCAACAGATTCCAGACCAAGCCAAAAGTATTAAATTTTTTGTAAAAGGAACGTTATAAACCCCTTCTATTGCAGGCTTTTAATAGTAAATCGGAATGAACCGGAATCCTTTCAGTTTGCTCCATTCCAGTGCCGGGGCCGGAATTTTTGAAAACTTAGTCAGGTAAGCAGCAGCATTATAAAATGTTGAATTTGTCGGTATACTGAAAAGGTTTGCATCGGGAGCAAAATAAAACTTTCTGTATCTCGGAAAATAGGGAATAGGTTTTCCATTCATCGTTGCCGGATTCGATCTTGCCCCGATCATTCCTTCAGCACCATATCCAAAACTCATATTCAGCCAATAAGGAAATCCTGAATTTGAAGGTAAAAAAGATGCAATATTGAATGAAAGCCAGTAAGTCTGGCCATTATAATCTTTTATCATGCGGGAAAGAAAATTATTACCCAGTTCTGCAGGATAATATTGAGCATAAGGGGAGCCATGAAAAGACCATTTCAACGAAATCCTTTGCTGATTCCAGCCTTTTTGCTGGGCTGCAAAAAGGGCCGCACCAAAAATATTGGCAAGCATATCACCATTGGAAAACCCCCATTTGGAAGAAAAGCCATCGAAAATTTCAATGATCGACATATATCCGATTGCTGTTAATCCGCCAATCGCAATAGAAGCATCATTTTTTACACCGCACCATCGCATCAGATCATATTGAATTGTTCCTATATTGTAAGCAGTGGTAGCATGACCCATTTTATCCATCTGGAGCCATTCTCCATTATCATTGAAAAAATGAAAATGACTCCTCGGATGTTTTCGGTACCAAAGAAAATATAGCCCGGCAGAAATTACAACTCCCGTCGCCACTTCACTGATCACGATGGTTTTTAAACGGTCCGGCTGATAAACAGCACTGGGTGGAAGAAAGAGCCCCTGCGCAATACCATTCATGGAGCTAACCATCAGGCAAAAAACAATCAGGGGTCGCGAATTGAGTTTTCCAGATTTTAAACCCAAAGAAAAAAAATCAGCCAATCAGCAAAAATTTTATAAGGTCGTGAGGTAAATCTAAGATTTGGTTCATTCAAAAATCAATATCTTAGGTTCAAATTTAAAGTAAGTTTTATGGATGCGGTGATTCTGGCCAAAGTGAATAATTGGTTAACTGGAAATTATGATCAGGAAACAAAAGCCGAGATCATTCGCTTACAAAATGAAAATCCGGATGAACTGATCGATTCTTTCTATCAGAATCTTGAATTCGGAACAGGAGGCCTGCGTGGTATTATGGGTGTCGGAACCAACCGCATAAACAAGTATACTATTGGAATGGCCACCCAGGGATATTCCAACTACCTGCTGAAGTCTTTTCCAAACATTATCGTAAAAGTAGCCATTGCACACGATAGCCGCAACAATAGCCGCTTTTATGCGGAAACCGTCGCCAAGGTTTTTGCAGCAAATGGTATTAAGGTATTTCTTTTCCAGTCACTGCGGCCCACGCCGGAACTTAGTTTTACCATCCGCTATTTGGGATGCCAGGGAGGTGTTGTTTGTACGGCTTCCCATAATCCAAAAGAGTATAACGGCTATAAAGCATACTGGAACGACGGAGGACAGCTTGTTCCACCCCATGATCACCGCGTTATTGAAGAGGTTGAGAAAATCGGGTCTGTTAATGAAGTGAAATGGACAGGTGGCGAATCTCATATTACAATGGTGGGGAAAGAAATGGATGAAGCTTATATCAGCATGGTAAAAAATCTTTCAGTTTACCCTGAGATCATTGAAAGGCAACATAATCTTTGCATCGTTTATACGCCCATTCACGGTACCGGAATTAAGCTGGTACCTGAAGTTTTGCAAAGATTTGGATTCAGCAATGTTCATGTAGTGGATGATCAGGCCAGTCCCGACGGAAATTTTCCTACAGTTGCTTATCCAAATCCGGAAGAAAAAGAAACCATGAGCCTTGGAATCAAAAAATCCAGAGAAATTGATGCGGATATTTTATTGGGAACCGATCCGGATGCAGACCGTGTGGGCGTCGGTATCAAAAATGATAAAGGGGAGTGGGTACTCCTGAATGGAAATCAGACAGCCGTACTTGCCTTTAATTATATGATCGAAGCCAGAAAAGAAAAAGGCATTTCACAGCCGAACGATATGGTTATAAAAACCATCGTTACGACTGATATGATTGATGAAATTGCCAGACAATCCCATATTCACTGCTATAATGTTTTAACCGGCTTCAAGTGGATTGCTGAACTGATAAAAGAGAAAGAGAAAACTGAAAATTATGTTATTGGCGGAGAAGAGAGTTATGGTTTGATGATTGGTGATAAACTGCGCGATAAAGATGCTGTAAGCGCCGTCGCTATTCTTTGTGAGATGGCCGCTTATGAAAAAAATAAAGGAAAAACATTGTATGATAAACTGGTTGACCTGTATCTGCAATTTGGTTTTTATAAAGAATCTCTGATCTCTATCACCAAAAAAGGAATGGATGGACAAAAACAGATTGCCGACATGATGTCTTCTTACAGAAACCAACCGCCTGTAACCATAAATGGATCATCCGTTGTGCATTTACTGGATTATCAGATAAGCAGGGGGAAAAACCTGAAGACAGGAGAAAGCTGGAAAATAATGCTTCCTGTTAGTAATGTCCTTCAATTCATCCTGGAAGACGGAAGCAAGATTTCCGCACGCCCATCAGGAACTGAACCCAAGATAAAATTCTATTTCAGTGTAAATGAAAAATTAAACAGCCGCACTTCTTTTGACATTGTAAACAATTTACTGCAGGAACGTATTGATGCGATTATTTCAGATATGAAATTGAAATAAGCCTTTTTTACTTTTTGAATATGAAAACTTCGATCCTTCTGCTGACAAGTTTTCTGTTGGCTATTTCCATTAATGCCCAAATTAAATTGCCCGGTATTTTTGGAGATAATATGGTTATTCAGCGAGACCGGCCCATTATAGTATCCGTTCGCTTATTACTCCTGATTTCTTATTTTTCAGAATTAGTTTTTTAGCCCCATAATGAGTCATTTCTTCTTTTATCAGATAATGATCGGCGTCATATTCAACGAGATTGCTTGGTTTTGAAAGTCCGGTTTGGCCGCGCCATATATCCAATTGAACGGGTTCCCATAATTTGGTCTTTGCTGATTTATAGGACGCATCAAGTACAGCATTCACGACATAACCATCATAAAAAGTTTCTTTGGGTGAAATTCCTTTTTCAATTGCGTTGAACATGTCGGTAAACATATGATTGTATCCAAGATCGTTTAGTTCATCACCTACAGGAAATAACCAGCCTGAATTGGATTCAGCTTTTTCTGCAACATAATCCGCACCTTTGCCTGTTGTGAACATTTCAAAGCCTGTTCTTAAAAAATTATTGATCCAGATGGTTCCTTCTGTGCCCATTACTTCGTCGCGAAGATCAAGACCGCCGCGGAAATGTCCAGCTCACTTCAAACTGACCGATGGCGCCGTTCTCATATTTTACAAGACCGATAGCATGGTCTTCGGCTTCAATGGGTTTTACCTGCGTATCTGCCCAGCACATTACTTCAACAGGTTTAATATCCTTTCCAATAAAATTTCTCCCAATTTCCACACAATGGCAACCCAGATCAAGTATACATCCACCACCCGCCTGTTCAAGATCCCAGAACCAGTCACTGTGCGGACCAGGATGTGTTTCTCTTGATTTGGACCAGAGAATTCTGCCCAGCGCACCATTTTTTACACTTTCAAGTGCTTTTAAGAATTTAGGAGTATAAACCAGATCTTCCAGGTAACCATTAAAAATGCCTGCTTTTTCTACCGCTTCCAGCATTCGTTTTGCTTCAGATGGCATTTCTGCCAAGGGGCTTGGTTGTGATGACGGCTTTTTTGTGTTTGCAACATAACAGAACTGCTGATTCATGCAGGTTATTCGGAAGAGAAATACAAACCACATCCACATCCGGATGTGCGATGGCTTCTTCCATATTTGTCGTCCAATGAACACAACCATAATCGGAAGCAAATTTTTTAGCAGACTCCTCACGTCTGGAATAAATACTTGTGATTCTGTCGCGGGTACGTTGTCCCTGTATCGATTCTGCATAAAACCGTCCGATAAATCCGGATCCCAGCATGGCAATTCTCATATGTTCAATTTAATTTTATAAAAATCAGGCAGAAACCTGTGGACTGATGGCAGATTTTTTTTCTTTAAAAAATAAAATAAAGTAAATCAAAACTCCCAGGGCAATATAGGCAGGTACAAACCAGATTTTTGTCCAGTTATGCCCTCCGGAAGATGCATAATTATCAACTACAAAACCGGAGAACCAGGTTCCTATAAACATACCCACGCCATAAGTTGCAAATGTAAATAATCCCTGTGCTGCATTTTTGATGGCCGCCCCGGCTTTTTTCTCTGTATACATATATCCGGTGACAAAAAAGAAATCATAACATACTCCGTGCAGGATGATACCTGCATATAACATCCAAAGATTCGCATCAATATTGCCATATGCAAAACAAATATATCTTAAAATCCAGGCCACCATACCCATCAGTAACATATTCTTAACTCCGATACGGTTAAAAAGAAAAGGAATCGCGAGAATAAATACGCCTTCTGAAATCTGTCCAAGGATCATTTTAGAGGCAGCGCCCTGCATGCCGATTTCATTCAGGAAAGCATTCGCAAATCCGTAATAAAAAGAAAGTGGAATACAAACCAGGATGGCAGCAATAAAAAATATCAAATAAGACCTGTTCTTAAATAAAACAAATGCATCCGTACCAAGTGCCTTTGCTGCTGATGTCTGACTGGCAGCTGCTTTCGGAGGAGTATTGGGTAAGAAGAAACTGAATAATCCAAGAAGGGCAGAAGCACCTGCAGCGAGATAAAAAGTATTTACGATCTGACCTGTTTTTTCCCATTGAAGTTTTCCAATCAGCAATCCCGCAACGATCCATCCCAAAGTTCCAAATACCCTTATCCATGGGAATTGTTTTCCAGGATCTCTCATTTGATTAAAAGCAATGCTGTTTGATAAAGCAATCGTAGGCATATAAAGAAGGGAATAAACCAGAATGATCCAGTAAAAAGGACCATTAAGTGTGACGGTTGTCGCAAGAAAAAGAAGAACTGCTCCGAGAAGATGCAGTAACACCCATAATTCGTTGTGCGGCAAAAAAACGATCCGCAATCAATCCCACAATAAAAGGAGAGATCATCGTAGCGATGGCCAGCGCACTATAAGCAGCGCCAATCTGAACACCACTGGAATGCAGGTTGTTTCCCATATATGTGCTCATCGTAACATACCAGGATCCCCAGATAAAATATTCAAGAAACATCATCAGGGAAAGCTGTACGGAAGCAGTTGACTTCATGAAAACGAATTTAATTGAAATGAGGGATTTGAGCTGAAAAGTTACAAATGAAAAGACGCAATGTAAAAAATTCTTCAATTATCTTGCAGCTCATGCGGGTGTTATCCGATTCATACAGACATAAGGGTCTTCGAAAACAATTGGTAGAACTGATCCGGAACAAAGGCATTAGGATGATCGGGTTTTACAGGCTATTCTGGAAATTCCCAGGCATTATTTTATTGATTCTGCCTTTGATCAGAATGCCTATGAAGACCGCGCCTTTCCCGATTGCTGAAGGACAAACCATTTCTCAACCCTATACTGTTGCATATCAGACCCAGTTGCTGGATATTAAACCCCACGAAAAAGTGCTTGAAGTGGGAACCGGCAGCGGATACCAGGCCTGCTGTATCTGGCTATGATGGGTGCACAGGTATATACCATCGAAAGACAAAAACAGCTTTACGATCAAAACAAACAATTCAGTTATCTGCGAAATTTTCCATGCGATCCGTTATTTTTATGGAGACGGCTATCAGGGCCTACCGACCTATGCACCCTTTGATAAAATTATTGTAACGGCCGCTGCTCCCGCTATTCCGGATAAACTAATTGAACAATTAAAAACCGGTGGTAAAATGGTTATACCGGTTGGAGAGGGAAAGGTTCAGCAAATGATGCGAATTCTTAAAGATGAATCCGGTCAGATCCATGAAGAGATATTTGATGAGTTCTCCTTTGTTCCCATGTTGCAGGGAAAAAACAATTAAGCTCGCAAAGCTTAAGGCTTCTTACATTTATGTTTCAAATGTTACTACCGTCAACAATTAACCGTCAACCGCCAACAAAATCAAATGACTCCTGAAAGAGAAATGCGACTCAAAAAAGTTCTGGAAAAACGTCAGGATGATTTTACGGTCGTTTTGGAAAATGTTTTTGATCCGCATAATATTTCTGCTGTTATGCGTACCTGTGATGCGGTAGGCATTCAGGACATACATATTTTAAATACGAAAATCGGCAAACATAAAAAATGGGGTGCAAGGAGCAGCAGCAGTGCAGCCAAATGGCTTACGATTCACCAGCATACTGATGCCTCAGATTGTTTTGATGAATTAAGAAAAAAATTTCCGCTGATTCTGACAACGCATCTTATCTTCTGATGCAGTTTCCTTATTTGAAATCGATTTTACCAGGCCCGTCGCCCTGGTATTTGGTAATGAACACGATGGTGTCAGTGAAGAAATCCGCAGGCTGGCCGACGGCAATTTTGTAATCCCCCAGGTAGGCATGATCCGTTCCCTGAATATTTCTGTTGCCTGCGCTGTCAGTCTTTATGAAGCATTCCGGCAGAAACAGGCCGCAGAACATTATGATAAAACTAAATTGCCGGAATCCGAGCTTCAAACATTATGGGAAATGTGGAGCTATCAATCAGGATAATTTGAAAAATTATAAAAACCATACTCATTTCAGGTTTAATTGCCGGACATTGGATGCCAGGCGGCCATATTCTTTTTGCCCATCCGCAGCCTCATAATATCAGTAGTTTTTCGTATATGCAAGCGGGTTATTTGGAAAAAAGCTTTTCGCGGATTTATTATCCGTCTTTGGATTAATTCTTCACTTCCTGATTGCAAATCTGGTCGCTATTTATCTCTTATATTTTCGGGTTTAAATCAGGAAATGTCTGGCAAAAACTATTTTTCTTGCTTCTAATCTGGATTATCATGAATGGTTTCGTGATGCCATTTTTGGATGAGGAGTGCATTCGATGGCTGGTATTATGAGATCTTTTCTTGTCCTCTGTTTGTGTAAGTCTGCCAATATGTCTGATAGCAGAAAAACGAAAGTGAAAATTCTCATTTTTCCTTTCTTCCGCTTTTCCCTTAAAGAATGAATACTTATATTCAGTTCAAATCCAATGAGAAGGATGATCGCATTAAAGTAAATAACGATCATGAGAATCATGATTGTACCGATGGATCCATATACTTTATTATAGGTTCCGAACTTATTTACCCAGAAAGAAAAAATAAATGTGAGCAGGATCATCAATAATGTCGCAAGGGTGGTGCCCGGTGAAATCAAACCCCATTTTTCCTTAATGGCCGGCGCATGTTTGTAAATAAATGCAATGGTAAAATAGAACAATGGAATGATCACCACCCATCGCAGGGATTTAACAACTCCTCTCATGGAACTTCTGTGTATATTAAATGCCTTGAAAATATATCGCAAAAGTTCGTCCTGCGTTACCAGGATCAGTACACTACCAATCAACAATAGAATCATGACCAGGGTGAGACGGATTGCAATCAAACGGTTTACAATAAAATTCCTGGGTATATAAGAAGTCAGGGACTTATTAAATGATTGCATAAGGCCAATCATTGCATTGGAGGCATAGTAAAGCGTCACAACTAGTCCAATGGACAATAAACCTCCCCGTTGTTTGGTGAGAAAATCATTTATAAAATTTGAAACCAGCACATTGGTATTCTGGTTGGGGGTAATATCTTTTGTTAATAATAAAAGTTGTTTGGTGAGTTTTTTTGAAACCGGCAGGTAAGGAATGAGGGTACAAAGAAAAATCATTGCAGCAGGAATAGCCATAAGAAAACTAAAAGCAATGGATCTTGCCCTGTCGTTCAACCCAACTTTCTGCACCTGGTATTTAAAAAATATGATTACATCATATAAGGGCAGTCCCTGAAACCGGGAAGAAATATGGTCTTGCTTCTTGAAGAAGCATATTTGTAAGGAGGGGAAGACTTTATGAATTTATCAAGGGTGGTCATTGGGTTTCTTTTGGCTGCTGACCAATTCGCATTTGTTCATCCAAAGCTTTCTGGTATTCTTTTGCATTTTTCATATGCTCTGGAAAAGTTTCTGCAAAATTTGAATATCCTGAAAAATCCGGTTTGGCAACAAAATAATAATAATTTGTTTGAGGGGCATTTAATACCGCATCCATGGATTCCATGGATGGCGTACAGATTGGTCCGGGTGGTAATCCAGCATTCATGTAAGTATTATAAGGGGATTCTATAAGCAAATATTTTTCGTAGACTCTTTTCAGATCGAAACGCCTGAGGGCAAATTTAACAGTCGGATCAGCCGACAGGCGCATTCCGCTGGCAAGACGATTCAGATATACACTCGCGATCTTTGGTTTGTCTTCTCTACGTGTTGTCTCTTCTTCAACAATGGAAGCCAGGATATAAGCTGTAATCCGGTTTAGGTGATGATCGGCGGCCTTCTGTAACCTTTCAGGTGTCCAGTAAACCTGGGCAGCAACTTCCATTTTTTTAAAAATCCTGGATGGTGTAAGTGTTCCAGTAATAAGTATATGTATTCGGAAAGACCATGGTCATAACAGTATTCGTGTCCAGTCCGTATAATTTTAATGAGTCGGTATTATTCATATAACGCATAAAGGCAGCAGAATCGCATTCAAGTTTTTTACCGATCAGATCGGCAAGGTCCTCGCGGGTACGCAATTTTGTAATTACGAGATTTACGGGAGTTTGTCTCCCATTATGCAACATTTTTAAGAATATTAAAAAGGCTCATGCCCTCACGAATTTCATATTTTCCTGCCTTCATGGAGGAAGGATAAGAAATCCGGTTTGCAAGCCAGTTGAAAAAAGCCGGATGAGTAAGTACATCATCATTTCTGAGCATTGAATCCAGGTCCTGATAGTTCATCCCGGTATGAATATAGAGATCATAACTGGCAGATTTGAATGCTGTGCCCGGACCGAATATCAGATAAGCTCCTTCAGCAGCAATTAATAGGATTAAAATGATCAGGAGCAGAAACAGTTTCTTCACTTGTATTTGGATTATTCACCAAAATAAACAAAAAACCCCGTCATTGGAATGCGGGGTCTTAAATATAATGGGATAGTTTATTTCTGCTGGGCAGGAGTGCCGGGTATATTGGTGGAAGTAGGAGCAGCTTTGAGATCTCTTGCGCGATTTGTAGCAGCCTTAGGAATAAATATTGTGGAAAATAGACAAAGTAAGACTACAACAGTTGCAAGAATCCAGGTACCTTTTTCCAAGATATCTGTTGTTTGTTTAACACCCATAAACTGGTTGCTGAAACCTGCTACATTTCCGGCAAGTCCTCCGCCTTTTGGATTCTGAACAAGGATAATCAAACCCAATAAACCACAAGCAAGTAAAAGGATAATAACAAAAAATATCATGGAATAGATGCTTTTAATTGTTCAATTCTGGACGCAAAATAAGCGCTTTTAGGGGGATAAATCAAACTTAATTTCTGGAAAAGAGCAATGGCATTTTCATACATACCCTGTTTTGCCAAGACTTCTGCCATGGATTCAGTAAGTATATCTCTTTCTTCAATTGAATGTGCGGCAAAATGACGGATCCGTTCAGCTTCTTTTTCTTCCGTCTTATCAGGTAATGGTCTGGCAGGTAGTTTCTTCATCACTTTTAACCAGTCTGTAAAACTTTTCAATTGTTTGCCGAAATTATCTGAAGGCTGATCTTCCAGTACAAGTTTAATACCCTGGGAAGCGAAATAATCTATCATATGGTAAGGGGCAAAAACAATGGATTCCGCATTCTTCGCATTAAATGCCGGAATAGTTTTTTGTTCATCCATTTCTTCAGTTGGAAACGGAACAGTTTCAGGTGGAATTTCCGTTTGCTCCATTTGATTTTCTTCGTCACCAACCGTTTGGGTAAAGCCGTCAAAGGCTTCATAGTCCCGTTCTTCAGCCCTTTCAGGTAAGTCTTCGTTTATTTTATTTTCTATGATGGACTCATCTTCCTCAGTTAATGTTTCAGGCAAAATAATTCCATTTTCTTCTGGTGCTATTTCAACCTGCAGGGGCAGGGGCTCGCTGACTGCAGGAATCATTTCTATTGGCCTGTCAAAGGCCTCCCTGTCAAGATCGGGTTTTCTTATCACGACTTCTTCAAAAATCCCATATTCATTTACAATTTCTTCTATGGTTTCCGATTGATTGTAATCTGAATCCTCAAATGGAACCTGTACCTGTTCAAAGTTTAATTCGACAGGTGGTTCGGATTTCAGGTCAATGGAAGACCCTCCTGTTGTTTCGTGAATCTTCTCATCAATTGATTCTTCAAAAAATATTTGAATGGGTTCCTCAGATGGTATTACCGGAGATGCCGGAAAATGTTCTTCCTCCGGTGCAGACGGAGATTCGCTGAATGGTGTAATTGAATCAATTTGATATTTTGATATTAAATCGTCGAAGGAAGTTACCCTGCCCACAGGTTCCTT
Source organism: uncultured Bacteroidota bacterium (assembly GCA_963757975.1). GTDB lineage: Bacteria > Bacteroidota > Bacteroidia > Chitinophagales > Chitinophagaceae > Puia. Next base: position 36,911 of record CAVWUD010000047.1, on the reverse strand, counting down.
TTCCTGATCCTGAAATTCAAATTCATCTTCAACTGACTTTTCCTCTACTTCCTGATTTAATATTTCATCCGTTTCTTCATCCAGCTCATCAGCAGGAGGAACGAATTTTTCGTTTGAATATTTCTCTTCTGGTTCGATTGTTTCAAAATTCTGTTTTTCAACTATAGGATCATCATCCTGAGTATCTTTAAAAGGAACTTGTTTTTCTTCCTTCCATATATTTTCCCCTTCATCCAAAAGAGTTTGAAGCCAGAATGCATTATGGAAATACAATGCAGTACGCATGCTTTCCTTTTCAAATTCCGCCCGTATTCAGTTCTTTCAATTTTTTTGAGAGAAGAAAATGGCCTGCATTAAAAGATGGAAATTCATTTATTACCTCATACATCTCGTCCAGCGATACTGAAGCCAGATCTTTCTTTCCGAAAATTGCGTCCAGGAGGAATGGCAAGCCGCTGTTCATCAGTTAATAATTACCAGTTAGAAAATAAACGGTTGAACATATCATCCGTCATTTGAGAAACTATCTGAGGTGTTAAACTCGCTTCCGCATCACTCACACTCTGTGTTGCAGGGAAATCAAAATTCCGGGATATATCGGTTTCAAAATCGGGTGTACCCAGTTTCTGATCAGCCAACCGGTTTTTCAGTGCCAGATGGATAGTCACTGTAAGCCGGTCGATAGATGCTGCCTGGCTGGAAACACCTGCCGTGCTGATATTATATTCTGAAACATAGGCTGTAACATCATAGTCCGCATTGTCAGATAAAACCTGAGTCAGTTTAGTCTGATTATTTATTTTCTGTTTGAATTTATCGGTCAGCTGCGGACTCAATGTAGGATCCACATAACGTGCTCTGTTTTCAACAAATCCAACCCGGATGGTCTTCACCTGGGGCGGAATGGAAACATCCTTAAATGAATAAATTTTACAGCCATTCATCACCAGGCAAACTAAAACCAGGTAAATGGAATGTTTTAAAAAAATGGCCGAAAATATTTTGCCTATTCACTGATATCATATTCTTTTAATTTTCTGTACAGTGTTCTTTCACTGATACCAAGGTCGGATGAAGCGTCTTTACGTTTCCCTTTATGTTTCTTAAGCGCCTTTAAGATCAGTTCCTTTTCCTTATCCATTATGCTCAGCGATTCCTCCACTTCTTCATGCTGATGAATTTCATTTTGACCATTACCATTATTATGAATCACCACCGGTTGATTTTGATAGGTCTGAGATCCGATATTACCTGAAAAATGTTCCTGCGGTTTAGTTCTTTCAAATCCCTTGCAAATGCTTCCTGCGTATCTGCTGCCAGGGATGGATTTTTTAATATTTCAAGGAACATTTTTTTTAATTCTGTTACATCCTTCTTCATATCGAAAAATAATTTGTAAAGAATTTCCCTTTCATTCGAAAAATCATTTGGCGCCTGATTATTAGCCGATGGCAGTACCATGGGAAGGCGATTACCCTGATTTTCAGGTATAAATTTCCGTAATTGCTGCTGTGTTATCAATTTATCTTCCGATAAAACAGAAATTTGTTCAGCAATATTCTTTAACTCACGGACATTTCCCGGCCAGCTATATTGGATTAACAGATTTTTCGCGTCTTCATCCAGTTGAACAGGAGAAGTTTTATATCGTTCCGCAAAATCAACAGCAAATTTTCTGAATAAAAGCGGAATATCTTCTTTTCGGTCGCGCAAGCGAAGGGACACGGATCGGCACCGTGCTTAAACGATAATATAAATCTTCCCGAAATCGGCCACGGTCGGTCAGCTGGAGCAGATCCTTATTAGTCGCAGCTATTACACGGACATCCGTTTTCTGTACTTTGGATGAACCAACGCGGATAAATTCACCTGCTTCCAGCACTCTTAACAAACGCGCCTGTGTTCCCAGAGGTAATTCACCGATTTCATCCAGAAAAATGGTGCCGCCGTTAACCGTTTCAAAATATCCTTTCCGGGAATCCACAGCGCCTGTAAAAGATCCTTTTTCATGACCGAATAATTCGGAATCGATGGTACCTTCCGGAATTGCACCGCAGTTTACCGCGATAAAAGGATTGTGCTTTCTTGCAGAAAGGGAATGAATGATATGTGAAAAAACTTCTTTGCCTACACCGCTTTCACCCGAAATCAAAACCGTCAGATCAGTATTTGCAACCTGAACTGCAACACTCAATGCAAAATTGAGTTCCGGTGCATTACCGATGATACCAAACCTGTTTTTTATTACCTGAAGTTCCATATTGTTTTTTTTTCTCCGCTCTTCCGGACAGTAGATTAAATGGAGTTCCCTATTAAAGTGGCTCCCGTACATTGTTCAATTTTCACGAGCGCATAGTCTCCTTTTTGAAAGTCATGTGTTTTTTTAGGAAATACAACGACTTTATTTTGATTATTCCTGCCCATCCAGAATGAAGAACTTTTCTTGGAATCTCCTTCAATAAGAACCCTGGAAACTGTTCCCAGGTCATTCATATTCGATTGATATGAGATTTTATTTTGAAGTTTAACGATTTCATCGAGTCTTCTTTTTTTTTCATATTCCGGAATATCATCTGTATACCGCCTTGCAGCCAGGGTGCCGGGTCTTTCAGAATAGAAATACATGTAGCTCATATCAAATCGGCATTCGCGCATGAGTGAAAGTGTTTCCTGGTGATCTTCCTCTTTTTCAGCACAAAAACCCGAAATAATGTCTGAACTAATACCACAATCCGGAATCAGTTCCCTTATTCTCCGGATCTTTGACAGGTACCATTCTCTCGTATAAGTGCGGTTCATTCTTTGCAGAACCCTCGTGGATCCACTCTGCACAGGAAGATGAATATAATTACAAATGTTTTCATAGCGGGCAATCGTACGTATTACCTCGTCTGTAATATCCTTTGGATGTGAGGTTGAAAAACGAACCCTCAGGAGTGGTGATATCTTCGCAACGTTTTCGAGCAGCTCTGCAAACCCGACTGCAGGTTCTCCATCCTTACCCGAAAACCAGTGATAACTGTCAACATTTTGTCCTAGGAGAGTTACTTCCCTGTATCCATTTTCAAACAGGTTTCTGGATTCCGAAAGTATGGAACCCGGATCCCTGCTTCTCTCCCTGCCCCTGGTAAAAGGAACAACACAAAAGGTGCACATATTATTACATCCTCTCATAATACTTACGAAAGCATTCACAGCATTACTATTCAATCTGACAGGAGCGATATCGGCATATGTCTCATCGCGGCTAAGTAAGACATTAACAGATTTTTGACCGCTCTCAGCTTCTTCAATTAAAAAGGGCAGTGTACGGTAAGCATCAGGCCCTACTACCAGGTCCACCAGCTTTTCTTCTTCCAGAAATTTTGATTTTAATCTTTCGGCCATGCAACCCAGTACAGCGATAAGCATGGAGGGTTTTGATCTCTTGGCCTGGCGGAAAATGTGAAGCCGGCTGCGGATTGTTTGCTCAGCTTTTTCCCGGATGGAACAGGTATTGATCAGCACCAGGTCTGCCTCCGTAAAATCCCTGGTCCCCTTGAATCCTGATCCCTGTAAAATGGAAGCTACCACTTCACTGTCAGCGAAGTTCATTGCACAACCATAGCTCTCAATATAAAATTTTCGGTCGAAAGAAGAATCCAATGCAGAATCAGGCGAAAAACATTCACCCTGTCTTACTTCATCGTGTTCCTTGATCATTGTCTCTGTTTCCATTGCTCTCTTTGGGATAGCAAAATTAATCAAAACAAAGGAATAAATGACAGGATGACAGGCAAGAGTATTTAGAGCGGAAGACGGGACTCGAACCCGCTACCTACAGCTTGGGAAGCTGTCGCTCTACCAGGTGAGCTACTTCCGCTTATATTTTTTATTCATTTTGAAATAGCCTCCGGAAAAGCGATCCGCGATGCCAGCCAGCTATTTTTTACCGGAATAATCCAATTATTTTCAAGCTCCGTTTTAGTTGCTATTGTATTATTAAAATACAAAGTATCCGGAAGTATAAATCCATTGGTGACTCCAAAAGATAATTGGGAAATTGGTAATAACTGAACTTTATCTTTGATGAAAAACCCCAGTAGCTGACGGTCCAACAGCTGAACATTGAAAATATTTTCCATTTCCTTTATAAGTCGTACGGATGAATCGGTGCTGCAGCCGCTCACTCCGCTGGCTGTTTCATCAGCCATTAAAACAATAAACTGTCCGAAAAATAAATTGGCATAACCCTTTACCGGTGAACCATGTGAATTCCATGATGCGACAAATTCATTAAGTTTTTTTTCTATCTGAAATACTTCAGAGATCGTAAAAAGCCGGCTGGACTGATATATCCATACGCGCGAAGATCCATCCATTTCCTCCGGCAATAAGTCCCGGTAATTGAAATTCATGATGTAAAATTAAATATTCCGCAGATTAAATATGGATAATTTCTTCTTCAGAGTTCTGAAGCCGTACTTTCAGGTTCTTGATCTTTTGTTTTTTAAGTCTTATCTGATGATTTATTTCTTCCAGCAGGGGTTTCATTTTCCGCTGATCCATTAATATGAAATTGCGGTTTTTTAACTCTATCTCTTTAAGCTGTTTCTGATTCATATCAATTTCTGATTCCAGTAACACCAGGCTGGCAATTGTTTTTATTCGATTAGCAGTTACCAATTCCTGAACTCCGTTCTGGAAGGCCAGATTCATGATACTGTCTTGTCTTATGATTTGGGGAATAGCCTGGTATGACAGTGTAACCGGGGGCAAATAGGGGGTCCCGGGTGAAGAAAGAATGACGGCCTGGTTAGTTTCTGCCGCCTGTTGGTTTGAATAATCTCTTTCTATTTTAGCATCAGCATAATATGCGTTTGTCACAGGTTGGTCTTCAGCTAACGATTCATTTTCAGAAATATTTTGTGGAATCGCCGGTCTCACTCCAGGTCTTTTAATCTGCTTTCTTCGAACAGAAGTTTTGAAGATTATTTCTTTATCTGTCAGATTAATATTTTTTTGTACAAATTCATATTCCGGCGGAAAAGCAGGAATCAGAATAGCTGAAATCTGGATTTTGATCCCGTTCTTTTTTGATTTTTCCGGTTGAATACCAAATAAAGCGAATGCAGCGAGCAGGCTAAAAAAGATCAGTGGATTAAATCTATTAATCCTCCGGGCAGGTTTTCCCAGGAGCCTGCAGATTCTTTCCATTAACAGCCACGGTCTGTTTCCATTTGCTGCAAGGGAAAAATCCGGATGAATCTGCCGGAATTTCTCCAGACAAAACAAAGCTTCAGCATACTGTTCGGGGGCAAATCCCATTTCTAAAACACCGTCATCACATGCCAGTTCTCTTTCCCTTTCCAATGCTTTGTAAAAAAGATGAGCAAAGGGATTGAAGAAAAAAATACCCCGAAAACATGATATGAAAATATTTATCAGGTAATCATTACGCCGAATATGAAAAAGTTCGTGGATTAGTATGGCTTCTACCTGTTTTGGAGAAAGCCGGGTAACGAGTGAAAGAGGCAGTAGAATAAAGGGCTTAAAAAATCCGCTGGTCTGCGCTGTCTCTGCCAGATCTGACAGATAAACCTGCACACTTTTAGGTATACCCATCAATCCGGCATAACGATCAGCAAAAGATTGGAATTCCGATGAAAGATTCCTGCCGGGTCTTTTTTTATTCCATTTGTAAGATTGAAACCCATATTGTAAAAAACGGAAGATGAGAACACCGATGTAAGCCAAACTCAGGTAGGGAATCCAACGATTAGCCGAAGATGAAACGGAAATAAAGCCGGGAGAAAAACGAGCTGCCGGTTCATTAAATAAATGCACCAGAGAATATACAAACCATTCAGCCCCGATAAAAACAAATACGATAATCAGATTGTGCTTTCCGGCTGATGAAATGCGGATATTACCCGCCGTTAGCAAATAATAAGTCACCCAAAGAATAGCCATCTGCCAGATGCTATCCAACAGAGACCAGCCCAGAACAGTCAGGAAGCTTAGATAAGCCGGCATGCATTATTGCTTTTTCAGGTTGTTTAGCAGTTGCTGAATTTCTTCCAGTTCTTCCGGAGAAGCTTTATGGTTTCCCAACGCATGTATCACAAGTTCAGTCGGGGATCCTCCAAAAAGGTTGGTTATCATTTTTCCCAATAAATGTTTCTGAGTCTTTTCACGGCTGACGACCGGATGATATACGTGAATTTTAACTGAATCATCCCTACCGACCAGCCCCTTTTCAAACATAATCTGCATAAGTTTCAGGGTTGTGGTATATCCTGCATCCTTGGTTTTTGATAATTCTTCATGCACATCCCTGACACTGGCTTTATTTCTTTCCCAGAGAATCCGAAGTATCTCCAGTTCACTTTCTGTCGGTTTAATATATTTAGACGTTCCCATATGCTAAATTTGTACGTAAAGCAAAATACGATTTAATTCGTAAAACAAAATTTAAAAATTGTTAATTATTATTGGTTCATATTAAATAATTCATTATGGCAGATACCCATTCAATTTCTTTTTACGCCGACAAATTTAAAGTAGGAGCAGATATCGGAGTTCATTTAAAGGAATGGTTAACCGATGATAAGGACAAATCCCTGAGCAAAGAAGAAGGAGAGGATATGTTGAAAAAAGATGTTCTGAAACTTTCAGATATCCAGGAGAAACTCTATGCATCTGACCGTTATGGTGTACTGATAGTTATTCAGGCCATGGATGCAGCCGGAAAAGACAGTGTTATTAAACATGTCATGAGCGGACTTAATCCACAGGGAGTAAATGTAACCCCGTTTAAAACCCCCACGCACCAGGAACTGGAACACGATTTTTTATGGCGGCATTATATTGCTCTGCCGGCCAGGGGTATGTTTGGTATTTTTAACAGGTCGCACTATGAAAATGTGCTGGTAACAAGAGTTCATCCGGAATATATCCTCGACGAAAATCTGCCGGGTATTAAAACAATGAAGGATATTGACAATTCATTCTGGGAAAAAAGATTTAAACAGATCAATCATTTTGAAAAAACCCTCATTGATAATGGCACTGTTATTTTGAAATTTTTTCTTCATGTTTCAAAAAAAATTCAGAAAAAACGTTTGCTCGAACGTATCAATGATCCTTCAAAAAACTGGAAGTTTTCCATTGGCGATTTGAAAGAGCGAAGTTTATGGAAAGATTACAGGAAAGCTTATGAAGATATGCTGGAAAAGACAACTACTTCCCAGGCGCCCTGGTTTGTGATTCCGGCAGATGACAAATGGTTTACAAGGATCGTCATTGCAAATATCATTGTGAATGAACTGAGCAAATTGGATCTGAGTTTTCCTCCACTCACGGATCAGCAGAAAAAAGAACTGGAAGATGCAAAAAAAATATTAACCGGAGAAACTGATTCTCAGGCCGATAATAATGAATAAATTAATTTATTTAGTCCTGTTCACCAGTTCTTTCTGAGCCTTTTGAATTTTCATTAATTTAACCTGTGCATCGCGGGTTGAATATATTTGCGCAAGGGTAGGGGCAATTACAAGGGAAACAATGGACATCAGTTTGATCAGGATATTCATGGATGGCCCTGAAGTATCCTTAAAAGGATCTCCTACAGTATCTCCGGTTACGGATGCTTTATGCGGTTCTGATTTTTTGTAAAACATCTGCCCGTTGATTTCAACTCCTTTTTCAAACGATTTTTTTGCATTGTCCCACGCGCCACCTGCATTATTCTGAAACATCCCCATCAATACGCCACTGACTGTAGCGCCCGCAAGGAAATCCACCAAGTGCCTCGGGTCCAAGTAAAAATCCCATGATCAATGGTGAAAGAATAGCGATTGCACCAGGCAACATCATTTTTTTAATAGAAGCATCTGTAGAAATTGCAACACATTTATCATATTCCGGTTTGCCCGTTCCTTCCATAATACCGGGTATGGTTCGGAATTGTCTGCGTACTTCTTCCACCATGGCCATCGCAGCTTCACCCACGGCGCGAATTGCCAAGTGATGAAAATATAAAAGGAATCATCGCACCCACAAATAGAGAAGCCAAAACTTTTGCTTTATAAATATCAATGCCGCTGATTCCTGCAACACCAACAAAAGCAGCGAAAAGTGCCAGTGAAGTAAGTGCAGCAGAAGCAATGGCAAAACCTTTTCCAGTTGCGGCTGTAGTGTTTCCAACGGCATCCAGTACATCCGTTTTTTCACGAACTTCTTTTGGTAATTCACTCATTTCTGCGATTCCTCCGGCATTATCTGCAATCGGTCCGAATGCATCTATAGCCAGTTGCATGGCAGTAGTAGCCATCATTCCCGCAGCAGCAATTGCTACGCCGTATAAACCGGCACAGGCATATGAACCCCAGATACCGACCTGCCAAGCACCAATATTGGAAGGCAGGTAGATTCCATCCCCACCGCCAGTCCGCCAATTACATTGGTAGCATGTCCGGTAGAAGACTGGCGAATAATTGAAAGAACCGGTCTTTTACCAATAGCTGTATAATATTCTGTTATAATGCTCATGAATGTTCCTACGGCCAGTCCGACACCGATGGCTCCCAAAACACCCCATTTTGTGAATTCAATATTGCGCAGGACCATCGTATCAGGAAGAATAAAATAAACCAGTCCGATGGATGCTATTGCAGTTAATACAATAGAACCCCAGTTACCCATATTCAGTGCTTTTTGTACACTTGCTGTACTTACGCTGGCATTTTCACTGATACGAACAAAAAAAGTAGCAATTATGGAGAATAAGATTCCGGTACCGGCAATCATCATAGGAAGCAGGATAGGAGACATACCTCCAAAATTATCCTGGGATACTGTTTCCTGACCAAGTACCATGGTGGCCAATACAGTGGCAACATAAGAACCAAAAAGATCAGCGCCCATGCCTGCAACATCCCCCACATTGTCACCAACATTATCCGCAATAGTTGCCGGATTTCGTGGATCATCTTCAGGAATTCCCGCTTCTACTTTGCCAACCAGGTCGGCACCAACATCGGCTGCTTTGGTATATATACCACCACCTACGCGCGCAAAAAGGGCGATTGATTCTGCTCCCAGTGAAAAGCCGGTAAGCACTTCAATGGTTCGCAGCATTTCTTCAGAATTCACCCCGGCATGCGGAGCAAAAATTGATTTTAATATGATAAAAAACCACCGAGACCAAGAACAGCCAGCCCTGCAACGCCTAATCCCATTACAGAACCACCGGTAAAAGAAACTTTGAGCGCCCGGCTTAGACTGGTACGGGCTGCCTGGGCGGTTCTTACATTGGCTTTGGTTGCAACGCGCATTCCGATATACCCGGCCGTAGCACTAAGAATGGCACCGAGAATAAAAGCAATGGAAATAGACCAATGAGAATTGGGATTAGTACTGGCCATAAATCCCAGAAGAAGCGCTACTATAACCACAAAATATCCCAAGATTTTCCACTCAGCTTTCAGGAAGGCCATCGCACCTTCAGCAATATAACGACTGATCTGTTTCATCAGATCGGTTCCTTCATCCTGTCTGGAAACCCATTTGAATTGAATGAATGTGTACAACAGGCCAATGACTCCCATGAGGGGTACCAGATAAATCAATTTGTCCATATTAAGTTAGTCTGAGATTTTTATGGGAGGCAAAAATAGTGGAAAAGCGTTAAAGCCCATATAAATGATACCATTATATTACCCGTATTCATATATAGATCAGGATATTATTTCCTTTTTCCTAAAAATTCACATACCTTTGCGCTCCATTTTTTAATGGTCCTGCTTCAGGCGGGAATTGCCCAAATGGCCCCATAAGTGATCTGCCCGAGCAGATCCGCCAGCAGGGTATCATATTAAAACCTCATCAAAAGATGCCAAAGGTTAAAACAAATTCGAGTGCCAAAAAGAGATTTAAAATCACAGGCACGGGAGAAATCACTTTTCAGAAAGCTTTCAAAAGGCATATTCTAACAAAAAAATCTACGAAAAGAAAAAGATTGATGGCGAAAAAAGGGAAAGTCAGTCAGGCAAACCTGGATTTCGTAAAAAGGCTGCTGAGATTGAAATAATCAACACCTGATTAACATTCTTTCAACTATTAACTTTTCAACTTTTTTATATATGCCACGTTCAGTAAATGCGGTTGCCTCCAGGGCCCGCAGAAAACGGATCCTCAAACAAGCCAAAGGTTTTTATGGAAAACGTAAAAATGTATATACCGTTGCAAAAAACGTATTGGAGAAGGGACTTACCTATCGTTATGTAGGTCGTAAACTCAAAAAACGCGAATATCGTGCACTTTGGATTGCACGTATCAATGCAGCAGTTCGTGCAGAAGGACTAACTTATTCCCGCTTTATCCATCTATTGAATGAAAAAGGTGTTACGCTCGACCGGAAAATACTGGCTGATATTGCCATGAATGAACCGGAAGCATTTAAACAATTGATCGCTTCAGTAAAATAAAAAAGAATTATTATTGAAGAGGTTTCTTGGAAGGCATTAAATAACCTTTAAGAAACCTCTTTTATTTTGTGGATAGTCCTCAAAAATTTACATTTGTACCTACTATTATCTCAATTCTAAATCGTACGACCATCATCAATCCTAACGATTCAATGAACAATACGTATGCTGACCTCGTTCAGCAAACGTTCAATTTTCCCCAGGAAGGTTTTGTAGTAAAGGAAAATTATTTAGAATTTAATGGGGTGGATATAAAGGCCCTGATTGACAAATACGGGACCCCGTTGAAACTTTCATATTTGCCAAAAATCGGCATGCAGATAAAAAAAGCAAAAAAAATGTTTGCCACTGCCATGTCAAGACACAAATACGAAGGCAAATATTTTTATTGTTACTGTACGAAAAGTTCTCACTTTTCATTTGTTGTGGAAGAAGCGCTTAACAATGATATTCATCTGGAGACTTCTTATGCTTATGATATTGATATTATTAAAAAATTATACGCAAGGAAAAAAATAACCAAAGACACTTATATTATTTGTAATGGCTTTAAGCAGAAACCTTATACCAGTCGTATTGCTTCCCTTTTGAATACCGGATTTAGGAATGTAGTTCCTATACTTGATAATAAGGAAGAACTGCAGCAGTATAAAAAATCGGTCAAAGTTCCGTTCAAACTGGGTATAAGAGTAGCCGCTGAAGAAGAACCCAATTTTCCTTTTTATACTTCACGCTTAGGATTCAGGCCTCGCGATGTTCTTGAATTCTATGTTGATAAAATTGAAGGGAATGAAGACAGGTTCCAGTTGAAAATGCTGCATATTTTTTTGAACAAAGGAATTAAGGATGACATATATTACTGGAGTGAACTGAATAAAGTTATTAACCTTTATTGCCAGTTAAAAAAGATTTGCCCGGAACTTGATTCCATTAATATAGGCGGAGGTTTCCCCATTAAACATTCCCTGGGATTTGAATATGATTACCAGTTTATGATTAATGAGATAGTTGGTAATATTAAAAAAGCATGCAAGCGAAATCATGTCCCGATGCCTAATATATTTACCGAATTCGGAAGTTATACTGTAGGAGAAAGCATGGCACATATTTATAGTGTGATCGGACAGAAAATGCAAAACGATCGTGAAATCTGGTACATGATAGATTCTTCATTTATCACTACGTTACCAGATACCTGGGGCATCGGAGAGCGGTTTCTGATGTTGCCCATCAATAAATGGGATGTAGAATATCAGCGTGTAGTACTGGGTGGAATTACCTGCGATAGCCACGACTACTATGATTCCGAAGAACATATCAATGAAGTATTTCTGCCTAAACTAAACAACGGCGAACCATTATATCTCGGATTTTTTCATACCGGTGCTTACCAGGATCAGATCAGCGGATATGGTGGAATTAAACATTGCCTGATCCCTTCTCCAAAACATGTAATCGTCAGCCTTGATAAAAACGGCAAACCGGTCGACTGGCTGCATGCAAAAGAACAAACAGCTCAGAGTATGATGAAAATTTTGGGATACAAATAATACAAGTATGGGAGTATGGGAGTGTGAGAGTGAAAATGCTAAAACTTTATTCAAATCAAATATAATTTTGTTTCACTCCCATACTCTCATACTCCCATACTTTCTTCCTAGTGCTTAAGCTTATACTTCTTATTCACTTTATTGCTGTTGAAATAGTCATTCAATTGTTCCTCCGTCATATTATTATTCTCATCAATCGGCACATCAATTAACTGAATCTGGATCTGCTGCATCTCATCTCTCAGCTTATTAATTTTTTTACCAATGTTCGGATCTTTTTCTCCGGTCAGGGAATTTTCGTGCAATTGATATTCGAGTCTTTTTATAGATGAACGAACAAGAGAAGCCGAATTTTGTTCCGCTGTTTTTTGTGGTGAAACTGCTTCCTTAACAGGCACAAGTGCCACACCGGCACTGGGCAGGATCTTACCGGCTGTTTGTGCACTTGCGGAAGGCAGCGACGAAAATACCGTTCCCCCAAGCGCTGTGGAGCCGGATGTCATGTCAAAAGTTGTGCGTGTCGTTTTGGTGTTCTTTACTTTCTTATCCAGTTGTACAAATGCGTATTTTAACTGAAGCGTGTAGGTATGAACTTCTTTTACTGTTCGATTGTATTCCTGCAGCATAAATGGATAATTCATGGCTGCCCGGACATATAATTTTACAACAGCTGTATCCCTGATAAAAAATTTATTCGCACCAATGAAATAAAGTATAACCAGTTTAAGCTTGGCCGAATCGTTTTCCTTTACAAAATCATAGGGAGGACTCCATAGAAATTCGTCATCACATTTTTTAACCTCTTTATAATTCTTTATGGGAAAATTCGAAAAGAAACTGATGTTATCGACGGGAAAGCTTCCTTCTTCACATTCAATTTTAAAATTTATGGTATCCCCTTCATCAACAAATAATATACTGTTTACAGAAGGTTTCAAACGGGATGGAACAATTTCCGTTGTAAAAAACTGGATAGTAAAAGTTGTATCCACACGTTCTTCGGGGTTGTGTAAATTCTGAACACCAACACTCACTTTATAAGGATAATCATATTTTAATTTACCGGATAGAAAATAAGATTTATCTGCCTTAAAAGTAAGAAGCCCGTTGTCTTTATTGATCCTGAGGCCCAGCGGAGAATTCCTGAGATACCAGTAATAATTATTGGGGTTTTTATTTACTTCAAGACTATAACTCATCATCGAGTCTACATGCAGTGTAAAAAATGGACTCAGGTTGCGAATTCTTAATATAGTATCCTGTACTGATAGAATTTTTGATAGTGTATCCTGTGCCTGGTGAGTACTATCAGAAGGATTGTGAACTGCCTGATTCTGACTGAAGGAGGGAAGAACCCGGGTTAAACACAAAAAAAATATAAACAAAAATACCGGGTACCTGGATTTAATCATGGATCACTGGAAAATGAGTCGCGAAATTAGTCTACAACCGGAAGCAAAACAAAGCAAAAAAATCCCTCTAAGACTAAAGGGGATTACAAACCAACAACTTGCTTATTCTTTTCAGCAGGGTATTAGGCTACATTAATTTGCCTTGCACTCTGTTTTGATTCTTCTTTCTTTGGCAGAAGAAGTTTCAAAACACCATTTTCATACTTGGCCTGTATACCATCCACATCAACTTTATCGTCAATAGAAAAGCTACGTTTGAATGATTTGAATTCAAATTCACGGCGAATTGTTTTATAACCATCCTGGGAACCGGTTTCTTCTTTCTTATCAAAACTGATTGTCAGTAAACCCTGTTCTACCTGGATTTTAAAATCTTCTTTGGATCTGCCGGGAACAATTAATTCCAGGTGATAGGCCTCAGGAGTTTCGTGAATATTTGTTTGCGGAAATGCAAAAAGTTCCTGACCGAATGAACGGGCTGCACCAGGAAACTCATTAAGGAAATCATTAAACAGATTTCCAAAAGGACGGTTGTTAACTTTTACTAGTGTCATAATATATGTATTTAAAATTAAATGAATGATTACAGCCTTTCCGGTCAAATGCTATACCATCAGGATTCCTGAAGAATAAAGAAGTCAATTTGACATTTAATTGTAAAATTGACCGACATAATTACATGATTTACTTATATTTATATCAATTTAGTCAGCATCCTGATACTACAATTTTGCCTTCGCATAATGAACAAAATGATTAATTTTGCGTTGTTTTAAAAAACTCTAACAATGTATCCCGAACAATTAGTTATACCAATGAAAGAAGAGCTGACCGATAACGGTTTCAGCGAGCTGAAGACACCGGAAGAAGTTATTAATCAATTGGAATCCAAGGGAACAACCCTCGTTATGATCAATTCAGTGTGCGGATGTTCTGCAGGAACTGCCAGACCTGGTGTTTTGATGGCTGTTCATAACACAAAGAAAAAACCAGACCATTTAGCAACCAGTTTTGCCGGATTTGACGTCGATGCAGTCCGAACTTTGAGAGAACGCCTTTTGCCTTATCCACCATCTTCTCCGGCTGTGGCTCTATTTAAAGATGGTCAGTTGGTACATATGATTGAACGTCATCATATTGAAGGCCGGTCTGCACAGATGATCGCTCATAATCTGATCGCAGCATTTGACGAATATTGTTAAGCAGTATGAAATTATTTCCCTTTCAAAACGCATAAAATAAAGGATACAGTCGTTATTCTGTATCCTTTATTTATGAAATCCAATCAGAAAACACCCAACCAGCCTCAATCTGCCATTTCCCAGAAAACCGGTAATCCGGCGGCAGTCACAGCCATTGCAATTGGGAAAAAATTACTGGAAATAAAACGAATCTCTGGAGCGGGAGAAATGACCGAATTGAATATGGCTCTTTTCCGGCATCTGAAATAGAGTTTAAATCAAAACATACTTAATACAGGACTTGATCTTTAATCCAGGATCACGAATTTCCGGAAATTTTCTTCATCTGTTAATGCACGATAAATTTATACCCTATAGAAAAGCCATACTGAGATACGATATTATAAAGGAGGCTCCATATATCAGTTTTCCACGTGCAAAAAAACCTGTATTTAATCTTCCTGACCTTTTGTATAAAAATACCTGGAGAAGGCACAAAGAATTGCAACAGAAATCACCCAAATCATAGCATCCGGATAATGATACCCTAAATATCCCATGATGAATATTCCTACCATACATAGGATTGCTTAAATATGGCTAATATTAATTTATTCGCTTTCATACTTTTTTATTTTTACTCATCATGATTCATCAAATTACAATTTCTCATAAAGTTACACCGACCATACATAAAGAAGGAGAGCCAATTAATAGCTAATATTGAATAATTCTATATTTATCTATTTGACATAATATAAATTATAAGATAGTTAATATATCTATTTTTAACTGACGCATACCCAAAATTTGAATTTCCCGTAGGGATTGGATAGATTCGTGAGCCTGTTAAAGATTTTGATAATCAATATTCCGGAACATTTATTGATAATTCTTAATGAATTGATTTTGGGCAGATTAATTATTGTAATCTTTCAGGTTTTAATCCTTATTATCGCATTTTCTAACGCCAAATTTTCCCTGTTTGAAACTTAAATTCGGTTCCTCCTTCTGGATCCATTCCATTTTTTTCACTTTGCTGAACCGATTCTCACTGATTGCTTTTGGTGTAATCAGCTATATAATACTGGCCAAAAAGGTTTTTCCAACGGTTAAGGAAATGGGTATCTGGTCACTTTTCCTTGCCATATTTGCCCTGATAGAAACCATCAAGCAGGGATTGCTTCGCAACCCGATGATCAAATTCCTGAGTGAGCCTGAATATGTGAATAACCGGAATAAAATTCAATCCGCTTCCCTTATAACCAATATACTTTTTTCAGCGATTGTGATCGTTGTACTTTTTTTTGGTAATCCGATTTGTACAAAATGGCTGAAAACACCCGAACTCTTCCCGTTATTTAGATGGGGCATTCTGATTATCCTAATCCTGATTCCATTCAATCATTTTGAAGTTTTGCTGCAGGCTCATTTTAAGTTCAAGGCCATTTTCTATGGTTATCTGTTCAGACAGGGAATTTTCCTTTTTTTGATCATCATTCTCCTGATCTTTCATAAATCATCACTGACACTCGTGAACCTGGCCAGACTGCAGATCGTCTCCCTGCTTTGGGGTACGCTCGTACTTATGTATTCTGCCAGGAAATATTTTTTTCCCAAAATCGACACCGATAAACGAACCATGCTGCGCATGTTCAATTTTGGAAAATATATTTTCGGGACTAATGTTTTTTCTGCTTTTGGAAGATCAGCAGACCAGTTTATTTCTGCGGGACTGATTTCATCTGATGTTGTTGCTTACTATAATGTTGTTTCCCGTATAAATAATATGATGGACGTCCCTTCTATTGCTATTGCGGATGTGCTCTTCCCGAAAAATGTGGAAGCAATGGCCACATCAGGGATTGATAAAGTGCGTTATTATTTCGAAAGAATGGTAGGCACTATTATAAGCATCCTGGTCCCGATCAGTATTCTTATTTTTTCAATCCCGCATTTATTTATTAAAATACTTGCAGGAAGCAAATATTATGCTGCTGTGCCTATTCTCCAAACAGTGATATTGTTTAGTTTTCTCAGGCCATTTTCTTACCAGTTCGGAACAACCATGGATGCAATCGGAAAGCCCCGTGTAAACTTTTGGGTGAACCTGCTTACAATGTGTCTTAGTTATTTTTTTATGTATCTCGGCTTACGTTATATCGGATGGATGGGAGCAGCTTATGGAACTGTTGTTTCAGCGATTCTTTCATTCCTGATCATGTATGTAGTTTTGAATAAGACTATTGGTGTCCGTCTCGGTGAAACATTTAAATATATGTGGGTCTCGTACCGGGAAATCTATGATAATGTCAGAAAGTTCATTGGGAAGAATGATAGAAGTGTGAGAGTGTGAGAGTGTGAGAGTCTGTTGTTAAAAGTTGTTCACACTCTCACACTCTCACACTCTCACCCACACTAATAAAGTAACCTTGTCTTAATCGTATTCTTCACTTCTTTCAACAAGCCAATCGCCTGCGCTGAGAGATTCTTGTCAACATCCAGGACAACGTACCCGATAAAATCATTTGTTTTCAGGTACTGTGCCAGAATATTGATGTGATGGCTGGAAAGTCTGGTATTGATTTCAGATAAAACACCGGGAACATTATAATGGATATGAAGAATTCTGTGCGTATCAGGATGCTGGGGTAAACTAAGTTCAGGGATTGTATGTGAACCTGTGGAAATACCCATTTCAAGATATTGAAATAGTTTATTACTTACATCATCGCCAATATTTTCCTGTGCTTCTTCCGTAGAACCACCAATATGTGGCGTAAGCAATACATTGGAAAGACCCTGAAGCGGTGTGTCGAATTTGTCCCCGTTTTTCTCCGGCTCCAGTGGATATACATCTACTCCGGCACCAGACAGATGTCCTTCTTTCAACGCCTTTGACAAAGCTTCAAGGTCAACCACCTCACCTCTTGCATAGTTGAGTAAAATGGCCCCCTTCTTGAATTGTTTTAAAACGTTTTTATTGATCATCATACGTGTCAGGTCCGTATCGGGTACATGTATAGTCACGATATCGGAAACAGAAACAAGTTCTTTGATTGAATTTTTAGCCATTGCGTTTCCTATCGGCAATTTTGTGTCGATATCATAAAAAATCACTCTCATACCCATGGCTTCAGCAAGAACACTGACCTGAGTTCCGATATTACCATATCCGATAATCCCCATGGTCTTTCCGCGTAATTCATAGCTGCCCTTTGATTCCTTCATCCAGATCCCGTCATGAGCGGATTTGCTTTTATCGGGTATCCTGCGGATCAGCATGATGGATGCTCCGATCACCAATTCGGCAACTGAACGTGTATTGGAATATGGGGCATTAAAAACAGCGATCCCGTTTTTAGTAGCATTCCTGAGATCAACCTGGTTAACTCCTATACAAAAACACCCAATTGCCTGTAATTTTTTAGCAGCCCGCAATACTTTTTCGGTAATCTGGGTTTTCGAACGGATGCCCAGCAGATGAACGTCTTCTATTTCTTTTAACAGATCTGTTTCAGAAAGAGCTTTTGTCAACTTCTTAACAGATGTGTAACCAGCCTCAGAAAACCGCTTCACTGCTGCGTCGCTGATGTTTTCAAGAAACAGAATATTCACTTTTTCTTTCGGATAACTTGTTATTTTTTTATCGGCCATAATCTCAATGCTGTTTTTGCGTTATTTGCTTTAAAGGAGTGGCAAAATTGCCCCTAAAAAAGGAAACGGAAAAACAAAACTCGTCTCCTGTGCCTTGAATAGTATAATATTTTAATTTTGCACCTCTTAACCGAAAAATAAATACCTGTTGAAAACTATTTGCTGCGCTTTTCTGGCTGCCTCTTTCCTGGTTTGTTGCGGACAAAGCCCTGCTGTTAAGCCAATTGTGAAAGTGCAGGATACAACGCTCCTGGCTCAGGCAATTACACGCCCAAAATCTCTGAATCCCGGAGAGTTTAAACTTTACAGTAATACGTCCCGGCATTTTTTTGACTCCCTGTTTTCCCATGGATTTAATGGAGGACTTGTAGTGGCTCATAAAGGAATCATAGTGTATGAGAGATACAGTGGCTTTAAGGACCCCAGAAGGCATACAGACAGCATTAATTCCCACACAGCTTTCCATCTGGCATCTGTTTCCAAGACTTTTACCGCAATGGCAATTTTGAAATTATGGGAGGAAGGCAAACTCGACATTCATGATGATATTTCAAAATACCTGACAGGTTTTCCAACAGGAATCACCATCAAAAATCTTTTGAGTCAGCGTAGCGGATTAAGGAATTATGTTCACTTTATGGATCAGTCCGGTTGGGATAAAAGAAAATATCTGACGAACGCCGATTTGTTAGCATATATAACCGAGCATCACTCTGAAGTGATATATACAGCAGCAGGTCATCATTTCGAATATTCTAATACCAACTATGCTTTCCTTGCCCTCATCATCGAAAAAGTTTCAGGTGAAACCTATGATGAATACCTCAATAAAACTTTTTTCCTGCCACTTCAAATGCAGGATACCTATGTATATTCTATCAAGGATACTGCAATCGCTACACATTCCTACAAAATGAATGGCAGAATGTATCCCATGGAATACCTTGATATGGTTTATGGAGATAAAAATGTTTATAGTACTCCCGATGACATGCTTAAATGGGATGCTGCTCTTCGTGGTGGCATAATGTTCAAACAATCTACACTCGACAGTGCTTATGCTCCTTACAGCCTTGAAAAACGAGGCAAACGCAATTATGGTTTTGGCTGGCGGATGATTGTATACCCCGATGGTAAAAAACTAATTTACCATAATGGCTGGTGGCATGGTAACCGGACAGTATTCATACGAATGATGGAAGAAAATGCCACAATCATCGCCCTCTGCAATAACGATAACAGAAGGGTCTATGCAGCCAAAAAACTCTGCGATGTATTTGGAAACTATCAACAGTCCCGCGAAAATTATGATGAACCGGAAAATGATCCGGAAGGAAGAGGCGGAGAAAAACGCTGAAAGCCTTTTCTTACCTTTGCATGAATGAAACAACTTGAATCCTATTTGGCCGGGTTTAATTCCTCCTATTTGATTTTTGACAGAAAAACTGCACTGACTCTTTACAGGCCAAGGGATCCTTTTGCCAATAAAGGAAATTTTGGCCATGCTTTGATCCTTGCAGGAAGTTATGGAAAAATGGGTGCTGCAGTACTTGCTGCAAGAGCATGTTTAGCCGCCGGGGCCGGCTTAGTTACAACCCATCTCCCTTCATGTGGATATGAAATTATGCAGATATCCGTTCCGGAAGCCATGGTAAGTATCGGTGAAGGAGAATTTCAGTTAACTGGTTTCCCTCTCCATTCTGAATTATTTCAGTCAGCCGGTCTTGGACCGGGAATAGGTACCGGAGACGAAACTTCTGCTATGGTAAAAAAATTTATAAAGTCTTTTCATCAACCACTTGTTCTCGATGCGGATGCATTAAATATTATCAGCAAACACACTGAACTTTTATCTGAGCTAATTCCCAATACAATCATTACACCACATCCAAAAGAATTCGACCGGTTATTTGGAAATAGCAGCAGTGATATTCTAAGAATTGAGAAGGCAAAAAAAATGGCTATACAGCATAAAATTATCATCGTGTTGAAAGGCCATTTCACAGGAGTTTTTGGTCCGGACGGGAGTATTACTTTTAATACAACTGGCAACGCCGGAATGGCAAAGGGTGGCAGCGGAGATGCGCTCTCAGGAATCATCACGGCCCTTCTTGCTCAATCATATGCACCCTTTGCTGCTGCAGGTTTTGGAGTTTTCCTTCATGGATGTGCCGGCGATATCGCAGCCAGCCTTTTTTCTGAAGAAGCTATGCTTGCAACTGATTTGATTCGTTGTTTAGGGAATGTCTTTCTCGATTTGAAAAAAAATTAATACTCAATATGTTATTTGACCCTTTGGAAATCAGAAGTATCCATTTTAAAAACCGCATTGCAATTTCACCTATGTGTCAGTATTCATCAGTAGATGGATTTGCAAATGACTGGCACCTGGTTCATCTGGGCAGCCGGGCAGTTGGGGGTGCCGCCCTGGTTATTCAGGAAGCTACAGCTGTTTCTCCAAGAGGACGCATTTCACCTGATGATATGGGTTTGTGGAAAGATGAACAAATTGAAATTTTAAAAAGAATTACAGATTTTATAAAAAAACAGGGATCCGTTCCCGGAATACAACTGGCCCATGCTGGTAGAAAAGCCAGCACTACATCCCCCTGGAAAGGTGGAAAAATACTTGCTGTTTCAGAAGGCGGATGGCTTACTCAGGCTCCATCCACGATTCCTTTTCGTGAAACAGATCCTGTTCCGGAAAGCATGTCAAAGTCTGATATACTAAGTCTTCGCAAAGATTTTAAATCAGCAGCAAGGCGCGCACTGGAAGCTGGGTTTGAAGTATTGGAAATTCATGGCGCGCACGGTTATCTGATCAATAGTTTTCTTTCTCCTTTAAGCAATCTTCGTACAGATGAATATGGTGGAATTTTTGAAAACAGGATTCGTTTGGTAAAAGAACTTGTATCTGATATTCGTACGGTGTGGCCTGAAAAACTTCCTTTGTTCCTGCGCATATCCTCTACGGACTATGCAGAAAATGGGTGGGATCCTGAATCTTCCGTATTATTGGCAACCATTTTAAAACCTCTTGGCGTCGACCTGATAGATTGCTCTTCAGGAGGACTTGTTTCGAATGTGAGAATACCTCTGGGTCCGGGTTACCAGGTTCCCTTTGCCGAAAAAATCAGGAAAGAAAGTGGTATCCTCACGGGGGCGGTAGGCCTGATAACAAATGCTCAACAGGCAGATGAAATAATCAGATCCGCAAAAGCTGATTTGATATTGATAGCAAGGGAATCACTTCGAAATTCAAATTTCCCATTGACGGCAGCCTATGAATTAAATGTTGATATCGAATGGCCATTGCAATATGTTCGTGCTAAAAAAGCTCAACGCCTAACGCCTAACGCTTAAAGCCTAAAGACAAAAATCACCTAACCGTCAACCATTTCCCGCCAAGGGAACAGTGAAAGAAAAAATACTTCCCTTGCCTGGTTCGCTTTCGATCAATAAAGCGCCTCCATTTCTGGAAAGAAAATCCTTACTCAGCATGAGGCCCAGTCCCGTACCGCTTTCCTTCGCAGTTCCGTTGGTGCTATAATAATTATTTTCCTGGATCCTTGTTAGTGCCTCATGGTCCATGCCGATTCCATTATCGATAATAGACACCCTGCAATAGGGAGATTCCTTTTTCATTCGGATAATAATCGCACCTTTTTCAGGCGTGAATTTGATAGCATTTGAAAGAAGATTTCTCAATACCAGGGTCATCATATCTTTATCCGCAAAAACGAGTAATGATTCTTCCATTTCACGTTTGATTGAAATATTCTTGGTCGTTGCCTGTAATTGATGAACATGAATGGCATCATCTGTAATTTCTTCCATATCCAATTCACCGGGTGAAATACTTGCTGATTGCATCTGGCTCTTCACCCAATGCAGGAGATTTTCCATCAGGCCTGTAGTATAATTCAGATCGCTGACTACATCCGGTATAATAGCTTTTATCTCTTTCCCGCTCATATCCAGTTGTTGCATACTTCTGAATAAGTTACGCAGCGCATACATCGGCGTTTTCATGTCGTGGGAAATCACTGAGAAAAGTTTATTCTTCAAAGAATTCAACTCACTAAGCTCCGTTGCTTTCTGTTCTATTTCTGCTTTCTGCTTTTCAATTTTTTCATTTTCTCCTGCAAATCCCTATTGGTGGCAAGGATTCCAAACTGATATAAATTATTTTCTTTTTTTATAAGGAACAATGCATAAAAAATAAAAATGATTGCAGTTACCTGGTTAAATAAAAAAAGGAAAAAATTAAATGTATGCAGCTGGAAATTATAGTCTTTATTGATGATCACGAGAACAAAATAACTTACCATGGAGAAGCCAACTGAAAATAACATCTGGCTGATATAGGGCAGAAAAAAAACGGCCAGAATGCCGTTAAGAATAAAGTAAAGTTCGACCCCGAGATTCATACCACTCATATATACAATGCATATGACAAGTGGATAAAGTATGAAATATGTAATCATACCTGCTTCGTATCTGTAATAAAAATTCAAATACAATACGACCAGGTTTACCCAGGCAGGAAGACTTGCAATAAAAAAAGCGGCGATCGGGAATTTACCGTTTCCAAAAAAACAGATTAGCGGTACGATTATCCCCGTGATGAACTGAAAAAAATTGAGCTGATTGAATACGCTGAGTTTGCCTCTGTCCAGCTTATCCATTGTCCGGGTAAACCCAAGCGATTTTATTTCCTCAAGAAAATGTTGTGATTTTTGTGAGAGAGCTTCTATCCTTTCCTGAAAAGACCAGTGATTTCCGTGATCAAAGCCCTTCGGCATTTTAACCTTCCAGCCGATAAAATGCCGGCCAATATTTAAAATCCTGGGTTTCCCGCGTATAGAATTTGGTTTTCTGTCGCTTTTCATTCAAATATTGGTCTTAGGATAAACCAATTTAAACATTTATTGTGAAAAGGACAAATCTGGCTCAAAGCTTAAAGCTCAAAGCGTAACGCGCAAAGCTTAAAGCAAACCTGAATATAAAATTGAACTTCCCCATACTCATTCTAAAGAATAATTAAATTAAAAAAGCATCCATTCAATGATAGATGCTTCAAATATTTCTTTAACTTATGTATCCCAAAAATTGAGCTTTAGGCTTTGAGCTTTTAAGCTTTCACAGCCGTCTTCTTCTTTGCCTTTTTTAATGCTGCTTCAATACCCTTGCTCAGGTTATCGAATGTGGGTTTACCGTTAAACATTTCGCCGTTAATGAAAAAAGCAGGTACGGTAGTTACACCTTTCTCAATTCCTTCCCTCAAATCACCCTGAACCTGCCAGCCATAAGTGGCATTCACCAGGTGATCCAAAAATTTCTTATTGGAAATACCAGCTTCCCGTGAATGTAATTTCAGGCTTGTCGTACCCAGGTTATGCCTGTTATGAAATAAAATATTGTGCATTTCCCAGAATTTGCCTTCCTGAGCTGCAGCAACAGATGCCTCACCAGCTTTCAGACTGCGCTGATGAATCTTTGTAAGCGGAAAATGTCTGAAGTTAAACCGGACCTTCCCCTTGAATTCTTCCATGATCTTTTTAACAACTTCGTGTGCTTTGGCACAGTCTTCATTTTCATATTCTCCAAATTCCATCAGGGTAACCGGAGCAGTATCCGGACCTACGAACACATCTCTCGGCTCAATAATTTCTATGATCTCTTTCTTAAACGCCATAATATTTAATCCTTTAAATTTTTATTCTTTGCTTAATAACAGTTTTCCTGCAGGAAAGTTGAGTAAAAAGCCTCCGAGCCAGACTAACTGGCAGGAGGCGGCTAAAAATAGGTATTTTAACTGAAAAATCTTACATATTTTACTGTAACGGAAAAGGATAATAAATTAGTTAACAAGTTATTAAGATGCCATACCGGATTTCTTTCTTTCTTCCTGTTCATTTCTGAATACAACAACGCCGTCAAATACGTCCACAAGTACGGGATGTGAATGATCAATTTCCCCCGCTAAGATCTTTTTACTCAATGGATTAACGATTGCTTTCTGGATAAGCCTTTTTAAGGGCCTGGCACCGTACTGGGGGTCATATCCATTCTCTGCCAGGTAATCCATGGTATATTCAGTAAACCGTAAATCCACCCCGTTTTTTTCCAGCATTTTGGACAAATTGTCAAGCTGGATCCTGATAATGCCCTTAATTTCGGTTTTAAGAAGGGGCTGAAACATGATGACCTCATCCACCCGGTTCAAAAATTCCGGGCGAATGGTTTGCCTGAGCAATTCCATCACTTCATCCTTTGTTTTTTCCACCACCTCTTCCTTATTTTCTTCCGTCACGTTTTCAAAGTTTACCTGAATGATCTGGCTGCCTATATTGCTGGTCATAATGATGATGGTGTTCTTAAAATTTACAACCCTGCCTTTGTTATCAGTCAACCTCCCATCATCCAGCACCTGAAGTAAAATATTAAAGGTATCCGGATGTGCTTTTTCAATTTCATCCAGCAACACAACACTGTAAGGCTTACGACGAACAGCTTCTGTAAGCTGACCACCTTCATCGTACCCTATATATCCTGGAGGAGCACCAATAAGGCGACTGACAGTATGTTTTTCCTGATATTCGCTCATGTCAATCCTGGTCATCATACCCTCATCATCAAAAAGATATTCAGCCAGCGCTTTGGCCAATTCAGTTTTACCAACCCCTGTAGTTCCCAAAAAAATGAATGAACCTATGGGTCGTTTCGGGTCCTGTAATCCTGCGCGGCTTCTACGAATAGCATCGGCAACTGCCGTTATGGCTTCGTCCTGACCAACAACTCTTTTATGTAATTCGTCATCCAGATTTAGTAATTTTTGTCTTTCGCTCTGAAGCATTTTGGATACTGGAATTCCCGTCGATTTGGCAACCGCTTCAGCGATATCTTCCGCATCCACCTCTTCTTTAAGCAAACGTTTTTCAGTACTATTGCTGAGTTGAGCGGATAATTCTTCAATTACCTTTTCTGCATTTTTTATTTTTCCATACCGGATCTCGGCTACTTTTCCATAATCACCTTCACGTTCAGCTTTTTCAGCGGCCAGCTTTAATGCCTCAATATCAGCTTTCGCATTCTGGACTTTTTCAACAAGCTCTTTTTCCTGTTTCCATTTCGACATTAAAGTGTCCCTTGGCTACACTAAGATTTCCGATTTCAATACTGAGCTGGCGTAATTTTTCATCGTCATTTTCTCTCTTAATCGCTTCCCTTTCTATTTCCAGTTGACGAATCTGCCTTTGTAACTGATCCAGTTCCTCAGGCATCGAATTCATTTCCAGTCTGAGTTTGGCCGCACTTTCATCAATCAGATCAATGGCTTTATCCGGCAGAAAACGATCTGTAATATAACGGTGTGAAAGTTCCACTGCTGCAATGATCGCTTCATCTTTAATGCGGACATGATGATGGGTTTCATATTTGTCCTTCAAACCGCGCAAAATTGAGATAGCATCTTCCACGCTGGGTTCGTTGATCATTACTTTTTGGAAACGGCGTTCGAGTGCCTTATCCTTCTCAAAAAATTTCTGGTATTCATTCAGGGTTGTGGCTCCGATTGCACGCAGTTCACCGCGGGCCAGGGCAGGTTTAAGAATATTGGCAGCATCCATCGCTCCTTCTCCGCCTCCCGCGCCCACCAGAGTATGTATTTCATCGATAAATAAAATAATCTCTCCGTCGCTGCCTGCTACTTCTTTCACTACTGATTTTAATCTTTCTTCAAATTCACCTTTGTATTTGGCGCCTGCAATAAGCTGACCCATATCCAAAGCATAGATTATTTTAGATTTCAGGTTTTCCGGCACATCTCCATTCACAATCCTGTGTGCCAAACCTTCCGCAATGGCAGTTTTACCAACACCGGGTTCCCCTACAAGGATAGGATTGTTTTTACTTCTTCTGGAAAGTATATGCAACGTTCTGCGAATTTCTTCATCACGACCAATTACCGGATCGAGTTTTCCCTGGCGGGCCAGTTCATTGAGGTTTCGCGCATATTTATTCAGGGCATTGAATTGCGTCTCCTGTGTATTGGATGAAACCGTTTCGCCCTTTCTTAATTCCTTAATTGCGCTGATTAAACCTTTTTCAGTGAGACCCGCATTCTTTAATAGTTTGGCTGTATTATCATTACCCTGGATGATTGAAAGGACAAGATGTTCGGGCGTAACAAATTCATCGCCAAATTGTTTCATAACGCCAGCCGCCCTTAAAACAACATTATTTGCATCCCGGCTTAATGACTGTGCCGGATCAGCCCCTTCTACCCTGGGTAATTTATTGATAAGATCTCCCAGTTTATTTTCAAGGACTGGTAGGGTAACATTATTTTTTTTTAGAAGATATTCAACAGGAGAATCTGTTTGTTCCAGCAACGCCTGCATCAGATGTTCCGTTTCGATTGTAGGATTTTTGGCATTAAATGCCAGTTGCTGCGCCTGTTGAAGGGCTTCAGAAGCTTTTATAGTAAAGTTGTTTAAATTCATAGCTTATTTTTTTAAATCCGTTAAAATGATTCAAAAGATAAACCATTTCCAAAACCCTGAAAATCTGTCATATAAATCAATTTCCAGATGCCGTGTCTTCAGCTGCGTTGGCCTTTGCCTGTTAATCTGGCTGAGCCCAAAAGCTCAATCGTCCAAAACCGTACCATCCGCCTCTCCTGAAACCGATGCATTTCTCACAACCAATCAAAAACTTCTTGGAAATAATATCGTAGCCCTGGCATACAAAAATGATAAAATCGTATATAAAAAAGAACTTGAAAAAGAAATGGGGGATTTTAATGCCAGGATACAGGTGCCCGCCGGAGTGGCCAGTCAATGGCTTGTTGCTGCTACGGTAATGGCGTATGTGGACGATGGTAAAATTTCCCTTGATGATAAGGTCAGTAAGTATCTGCCCATTTTCGCCAAATACATGAAGACATATATCACCATCAGAAACTGTCTTAGTCATACCACCGGAATTCAGGCTGATCCTCCCGGGCCATTGAGACTGCTGCAGAAATCAAAATACCCTGATCTGGAAACCGAAGTAAATTCTTTTGCTTCCAAAAGAGAAATTGAAACGAATCCGGGAACGGAAATTTATTTCAGTCAGATAGGACCTGATATCGCAGCCCGGGTTCTTGAAGTTGTTACAAAAAAAACATTCGACAGAATCGTTCAGGATAAAATTCTTCGCCCCTGTAAAATGCACGGAACGAGTTTTACCAATGATAATGGTGTAACAAGCAATGCAGCCGATGGCGCGATTACAACGGCCAATGATTTTATCAATTTCCTTGCAATGATTCTAAATAAAGGAACTTTTGAAGGGAAAAAAGTGCTGAGCGAAAAGTCAATTGCAGAAATGGAAACCATTCAGTTTGCAAAGCTACCCGTAAAATATATGCCTAAAGACAGCTGAAGGTTTAAAAACAGGTCTCGGATGCTGGGTTGAAAATGGAAGCATTATAACCAGCTTATATATCACAGGCTTTTATCCTTATGTTGACCGCAGCCTGAATTATGCAGCACTCCTGGTTCCTCTCAAACCCGAAGAACCCAAAAAAGAACTTTATACAGAATTCAGGCAAAAAATGGATGCGGCGTTCGGGAAATAATTGTCTAAGTTGTTAAATTGTTAACTGTAAACTTATTTATATGTAATTATTAGAATTGTGATTATATATTTGAAATAATTTACTTTAAGTTTGAATTCGGTTAACAATTACTAACTTGAATTAAATGTATTGATTGATGATATTCTCCAGCCACTCCTGTTTCCCGCTGATTTGTTTTGGTTCTCCATTTGCTAAAGCAAATTTGCGCAGATCTTCCAGACCCAGTTTTCCTTCTTCAAATTCCTTTCCTTTTCCTGAATCGAATGAAGCATATCTTTCTTTTCTGAATTTTTTATAGGGAGAATGGCTGAGTATATCATCCGCAATGATAAGTGCACGGGCGAATGTATCCATACCCCCGATATGGGCAAGGAAGAGGTCTTCCGGGTCCGTTGAATTTCTCCTGGTCTTCGCATCAAAATTTACACCGCCGCCGCCAAATCCGCCGGCTTCCAGAATGATCAGCATCGATTCGATCAGTTCATTTAGATTCATAGGGAACTGATCTGTATCCCAGCCGTTCTGAGGGTCGCCGCGGTTTGCATCCATGCTTCCCAGCAATCCTGCGTCCGCTGCTACCTGCAGTTCGTGCTGAAAAGTATGTCCCGCAAGTGTTGCATGGTTCACTTCAATATTTAATTTGAAATCTTTATCCAGTCCGAATGCGTTTAAAAAGCCAATCACCGTTGCAGAATCATAATCGTATTGATGTTTTGTCGGTTCACAGGGTTTGGGTTCAATAAAAAATACTCCCTTAAAACCCTGTCCTCGCGCATAATCTCGGGCCTTTCCAAGAAAACGTCCCAGGTGTTCAATCTCCCTTTTCATATTCGTATTGAGAAGAGACATATAGCCTTCTCTCCCACCCCAGAAAACATAATTCTCGCCATTTAGTGCAATCGTTGCATCGATGGCATTTTTAATCTGGAGCCCGGCATAAGCAAGTGCTGCGAAATCCGGATTGGTTGCTGCACCATTCATATAACGCGGATTTGAAAAAACATTCGCGGTTCCCCAAAGCAATTTAACACCGCTTGCAGCTTGTTTTTGTTTTGCATAATCCACGATGGTTTGCAATCTCTTTTCATATTCAGCTGCAGAATTTCCTTCGTCCACCAGATCAATATCGTGAAAGCAATAATAAGGAACGCCGAGTTTTGTTATGAATTCGAAAGCTGCATCCATTTTATCCTTTGCAGCGCGGACTGCATCTGCTGATTCATTCCATGGAAATCTTTTAGTACCGGGTCCGAAAGGATCGCCGCCTGTATTGCAGAAGCTATGCCAGTAGGCTACCGCAAATTTGACATGGTCCTTTAATTTCTTCCTGCAATGATTTTATTTTCATCATACCATTTAAATGCAGAGAGGATTATCGGAATCCTTTCCTTCAAATTTTATTTCTCCAATACCTGGAAAAAATTCTTTTTCACCTTTAATGATATTCATATATTTTTTCTTTATTAATTTAATCTTCGTTGGGCTTTTCGCGTTAAGCGTTAGCCTTATGCCTTTGTGCCTTACGCCCTAGCTTTATGTTTTACGCTTTATGCTTTATGCTTTCAAAATTTTCTCAAGTCCCAGCTTCCAGTTACTATATATTTCTTTTATCTGAACTGTATTATTTTTATCCGGTTCCACAAGTCTGATTAGTTCCATTCCCCGGTAACAATCTCTGAACTGAGTATAATATTTTTTTCCAAAACCCGCGGCCCTTGCGGCTCCGATTGCACCATCAGAATTATATAATTCAACCGGGCATCCGCTGCAGTCCGCAAATGTTTGTGAGAACAACCTGCTTAAAAACATATTGGCATTACCTGCACGAATACGATGCATGGAAAGCCCCATTCCCTGCATGATTTCTGCACCATATAAAAGCGAAAATACAATACCTTCCTGTGCAGCCCTTGCCAGGTGATACTTACTATGCCTGTTAAAATCAAGCCCTTTAATATAGCCTCCCGGATTTTTATTTTCTAATATCCGTTCCGCCCCGTTTCCGAAAGGATAACAGCTGATTCCATCAGCACCCATGGATACAATGGATGCCCCATTATTCATGGTTTCATAAGATTCATCTGAAAAAAATTCACGACGCAGCCAGCTATTAAGTATTCCGGTACCATTCAGACACATGAGTATCCCATACCTGGGATGATCTTTTTGATGATTTACATGAATAAATGGGTTCACGCGGGATTTCAGGTCATAATCCGGCTCACTGCTGATTCCATAAAGTACTCCTGATGTGCCGGCTGTTGCGGCGAATTCGCCCGGATCCAGCACCTGGAGTGAAAATGCATTGTTTGGCTGATCTCCGGCACGATAACAAACCGGAGTGCCTTCTGAGATGCCAAGTGCGTCGGCAGCAGATTTTTGCAATTTACCCTGTTCGCCGAAAACAGGAACTCGTGGAGCAAGAAGGGATTCGTCTATTCCATAATATTCAGGAGTGATTTTGCAATACCATTTTCTTTGTAATCCCAGAAAATTCCCTCCGATAAACCCGTAACTGTCGTTACGGCCTCTCCTGTCATCTTTAAAGCGATGAAATCGCCTGGCAATAATATTCGAACGGTCTTTTTATAAATTTCCGGTTCATTTTCCTTCACCCATTTTAATTTGGAAGCAGTAAAATTTCCAGGAGAATTTAAAAAATGCTGAAGACAATATTTGTGACCCAGTTCATTGAAAGCCTGTTCACCGTAAGCAACAGCCCGGCTGTCGCACCAGATGATGGCCGATCTCAGCGGCTGATTATTTTTATCCATGCAAACCAAACCATGCATTTGATAAGAAATTCCGATCGCTCCGATTTCGTTCTTTTCAAAAGGATACTTCTGGTAAAGAAGCCTGGTCGCCTTTATCAATTCCTGCCACCAGTGTTCCGGATCCTGTTCTGCAAATCCGGACCGGGGAGAATGAATTTTCATTTCTGTTGATGGTGAAAATGCTGAAGCAAGCGGTTTACCGCTATCTGCCTCAAGCAGGGCTGCTTTTATTGAAGATGAACCCAGATCGTATCCAAGAAAATATTTCACCGCAAAAAATGAGGATTGCAATATAACAGATAATTATTATCCAGCCATTAGTTTTAAGAGACTTACAATATGTTACTTTGCGATTTAAAGAATCAAATATGCTGGAGTCAAAACATCAGCCGCTGGCGCCGCTGAATGTCTTCCGGAAACGTATTGCCAGAAGTTTCCTGCTGGGATTGGTAATCATGTTTGTTTGTTTAATGATTGGTGTGCTGGGATACCATTTTACCGCCGGAATCGGCTGGCTGGACTCATTACACAATGCAAGTATGATATTGAGCGGCATGGGTCCGGTTGTAAATATCGAAACAAGAATTGGTAAGTATTTCTCTTCCTTTTACGCTTTATTCAGTGGCGTGATTTTTATTACGAATATCGGCGTCATGCTGGCACCTGCCATTCATCGCTTCTTTCATCGGTTGCATGTTCAACCGGGAAAAGAAAATTCCTGATGAGATCAATGGGTTTTTTTAAAAACAATCTGTTCGTTTTCTTTTTTAACTACAAAGGCAAAAAAGTCGCGAAGAGTTGAATATTCGTCAACTGGGAAAAAAGCTTTATTAAACTTTAGATGCACCCGCATCTGCATATTATTTTGCCCCTTCTGGATAAGGTATTCAAACATCCCTTCATTTTCATTGTAAGCTACCCTTACCGATTTTGGCATTTCATCTACCTGGTACCCGGTGGGAATATCCATGTTCAATATGTAGGTCTCCTCAAGTTTATAAGGCATTTCCACAGGATATAACCTTTCCATGGACTTAAACGGATTTGTTTTGTATCCATCGTTCAGCATGGGATTGAAATAGATAATGTTGTCCGAAGAAATATTTTTTAATTCGAAGTCATAATGAACAGATAACGGCAAATCATAGATACTTAATGAATCAATACCGAAATTATCAATTGCCATATCCGACCCGCTAAGTGTTTCCATTTCTTTTTGATAATTCTTTACGGAAGAATATTGAATCTCCCTGCGCAGATCAAATGATTTATTTTCTCCCTTCGTGCTTTTATAAGCTCCTGAAAATTTACCCTTCTCGTCATTTATGATAATTACACTGGTCACACTCGATTCCTCAATTGAATCGGGTGACAAATAAATGGCCCTTGGCTTTCCTGAATTTATGATATGGGCCCACCCGTTATAACATTGCGAAGTCAAATGTCCGAATCCATTAAATGGCTGACTGGCATCAAGAAAAACATCCTTAGTGCCTAAATGTGCAATGCAGATTACATAATTATAATCCCTTATCATTGGGTAGGAAGGATCAGCTACGCCGTGGTCCCGCGTGCTCAGAATAGCAGGATCAGCATCGATATCTGCTTTCCTCAACATGGCTATCAATAATAAATTAATTTCTGCTACATTTCCCTGCTTGTTTTTGAAGACCTCCTTTAATGAATTTTGAGTGTATAAATCATTTTTGCTATAACCTTCTTTATTGATTGATTTAAAATTATTCCTGATATAATTAAAAATTCTTCGGGCCTTATCTAAATCAGAAGTAGCACCTTCTATACTATTTTTTAACTCATCCGACATCCAGCCATTTTCATGATTAAGAGGCATACCGAAATTTTCATCCTGGAGCAGGTGTTGAGCACTCGAAGTCCAGGTTGGCATGTAATCATGTCTTTCGTTTTCATCATTCCATTGAAAATAGTCTAATTGAAAACTTACCATTGAATTATAGTTATCCATAGTAGTAGTAAAGGTCTTTCATGTAAGGCAGGAACATTTTTTTTAACCCACCTCCTGTCAATTGAATTCCCCATCACATTAACTATTTTATCAGCAGAAGCTCCCTTATCCTTCCTGTATTGAAAAATTCTTCGGGACCAGTTTAGCCACATTGATATCAAAATGGCTATACCACGCAATCTCATTTCATAATGAAAAGGTGGGGAATAGTTACACGAATTCGCTCCATAAGCAGGGATATTCACCTTGAAATTTCCAGGATGCATTGATCATAATAAGGCGATTTAACAGTGTATTCCATGTCAAATATGGAGCCTTCTTTGAGCGCAGGTAAAGAAAATTTATAAACATCATATTCTTTATTGTACTTCTGAATATACACTGATTTTTCATCCAGCTTCGTTTCAGTAACCACACCATTTTCCAGGTTGAATGTCGAGCCTTGAGAGCAGTAACTTTTCAGCTTCATTCTCACTATGTAGTTCATTCTCCTCTTGATATACATTCACTTTGTGATATAATGGAATTTCCCGGCTGCCAATATCAAATCCGTTCTTATTCATGATTTTTACCCGCAAAAAACGTGTAAAAATTAAAGTAAAAAAGCCTTTATGATTGCCATCGAACTTGGTACTGCCAATATCGGCAATTATTAATGCATTGGCTCCTGAATCTAATTTATCAGATGAGGTCAAAATTTGCCGCTGTTATTTTTCCGAACTTATAATCCGCCTTTATTTTGACCATGGATAAAATTTAAAAAAATAATTCCAAATAATGTAAATATAATATTTTTTCATTTTGATGGCTGATTTATTAGTAGGAGTTACTCTCTAATTTCTTTTTACCAGAACAATCTTTTGTGATCTCAGTCGTACATATCATTATAAAACTTTACAACCTCCCTGTATTCCTTTGCAGAAAAACGGCCACTGTATTGCACCTGTTCACGGTAATAAATGATCTTGTCCCCAGCCATAACTAATCTGTTTTCATATTTTCCATATTTGCTTTTCAATTCTAAATCAGTGGATTTGGATTCCATTTCATATCCCGGCGGAATTGAAATCTGGATCGTATCCACATACCGATATTCGTCTTTTAAATCAACATCGAGCCTGCGATCATTATCTTCAGTTAATTTCATTCAGAACGGGAAATAATATTAGGATTAATAAAGATCCTCTTCCCGCTTATCTGTGCATAGTCTTTAACATTCATTTGAATAAATTCATTTATAACTGGCAGCTGTTTTGAATAATCTTCTTTATAGTTAAATGAAAGAACATCATAAGTAGGCAATATGTATCTTGATTTTAATATTTTTAATAGTGCTTCCCTCGAATTGTGATGAATCATTTTCTAATTCTATCCTGGCAAAATGCTTTGTATGAAGTTTTACTATCCAGATTCAGGTTGCCTTCTGCATCCAATGAAGCAGATATTTTTCGAATCCGGAAATTATCAGGTAACAAATAAGCAGGTGTATGCACGAGTTTGCCTCCATTATCCTCTACTAACAATCCATAACGGTTGGAAGTGAAATAACTCAAATAACCTGGCGGTAAAAACTGATCCGTGCATTCCAGCCAGATGGTATCTTTTACTAAAGGAACACAACAAATAACATGATTAAAAGGATCATAAGTAAAATCCGCAATAAAATCATCGTCTCTTCTCCGCCTTTAATTACAACCGCATTTGCCTTTATCCCCGCTTCTTTTAAAATGGACATCATGAAATTCGAAAGCGCCTTACAATCACCATATTTATTAGTGGCAACATATGAAGCTTCCTAAGCCTGCCAGCCTCCGATTCCCAATGACACATTTACATAATGACTATTCTGTTGCAGGAATTATACAATACCGCAACTTTCTCCCTGGGATCTTTCAGATCTTTTGTCAAGTCTTGAACTTTTTGTTTTATGTCATCAGGGAGCACATCCCTGCCTTTTTGTAAGCTTCCATAAAATTTTCCATAATTATTCCAGGTACGTCATATTTCCCTTATATCCTTCGATTTCAATTTCGCCGAGTGAAATAAGCAGCCTGGAGAATACATTGCATAATCGGCTGATATCGGCATTTCGTCATATGCAATAAGATTCTGAATCTGCCATGTGTATAAATTTTTTTTTCCCTTTGCTCTTCAACAATTGGCTTAATCTTAGAATTTAACATCCTGTAACTAAAAATATTGTTATAGGAGTCATAATGGTATACGTACTATTTTCAACTGATTTACTGTAGTAACTACTGCGGTATCCATCCCCGATTCGAATTAATCCTTTTATATCATCTTCTTCTTCATAATCGACCGTGTAAGGATAAGAGTTGTACAGCAAACCTGCCTACTTTAATTCGTTCATCATTTACAAATGATCCATCCCATAAGGGCAGATCCTCCATATCTTTCTTCTTAAAATGTCTTTGTTCTTTTCCGGAGGCATCATACAGATAGCCATTTACATTATTTATCAAATATTGATTTATTATTATAACCGTTTTATAAGTAGCATAGTTTTCTCCCTTTTCATTTAAAATAGTATATACAATTGTCTGTTCTTGAAGATAGTTTGACCGATTGAATTAATTTCATAAGATTCTCCTCCAGGCGAACAACTACATCAGCATTTTCTTTCAGTGAATCTGGATGGCAGAAACTGGAAATTTCTGACTATTTGCCTGTGTGTCGATATGCAAAGAAGAAATGTTATGGCCAGTTGTCTCACATGATTTAATTTTGTATCACCGCCATATCGTTATCTGTTTTTCCTGCACAGATAGGTTAATTTGCAGGAATAATAAGAAGCTCATCAGACAGGCTTTGAACGCGACGTCCATGTTAGTTAGGTTTAGAGCATTAACGTTATGAAAATATAAAAAATTATCACAGGAAGTTTAAATACGTTTCATGAACAGTGCCGAAAAATCTCAATTCATCAAGTCACTTGCAGCCAATGCAGGCTTTGATTTTTGTGGTATTGCAGAAGCCAGGGCCCTGGATGACGACGCCAGAAAGCTCGAAAACTGGCTACAGGAGGGCAAACAGGGCCAGATGCATTATATGGAGAAATATTTTGATCTAAGGGTAAACCCTTATAAGCTCGTACCTGGCGCGAAGTCTGTTATCTGTTTCCTGATCAACTATTTTCCTGATTTAAATCAAGAAAAAAATATTCCAAAAATATCCAAATATGCCTACGGAAAGGATTATCATGATATCATTCGCCCAAAACTTCAATTCATTCTGTCGCTGATGAAAGAAAAATTCGGCGATTTCCATGGAAGGGGCTTCGTTGACAGCGCACCGGTGCTGGAAAGATCATGGGCCGTACTCAGCGGTCTCGGATGGGTAGGGAAAAACGGAAACCTCATTCATAAAAAAAATGGATCATTTTTTTTCATCGCAACGCTGATCGTGGATCTGGAACTTCAATACGACGCACCGGAAATGGCAGATTATTGTGGCACTTGCACAAGATGTATTGACGCTTGTCCGACGCAGGCCATCGAAGAAGATAAAGTGGTGAACGGGAGTAAATGCATATCGTATTTTACTATTGAATTAAAAGACCTTCTCATTCCGGATCAGATGAAAGATAAATTCAACGATTGGATGTTTGGTTGTGATATCTGCAGGATGTTTGCCCCTGGAACCGCTTCTCCCGGCCAACCAAGGGACCAGTGTTCTCCCTCCCATCCCCGAAATTCATGACAACAATGAAAAAGATTGGGATGAACTCACAGAGGGAGGATTTAAGAAAAATATTTGCCGACTCCCCTCTCAAACGCGCAAAGTATCAGGGTATTAAAAGAAACCTGCGTTTTATCAGAAAAGGCTAACCATTTTGGTATATGGTTGATGGAAGATGGTTCGATTTATCCATAGACCATAAACCATAAACTATTCTCCATCTATCTTTGGCCTATGAAAGAATCCTTCAGTGAGCGTGACGTAAAAGTTATCTGGCATCCATATACCCAGCACCAAAACTTCGAACCTGCCATACCTATCGTAAATGGAGAAGCGCATTCCTTCTGATGAAGCCGGAAATTCTTACATCGACGCCATCAGCAGCTGGTGGGTAAACATCCACGGTCACGCAAATCCTTATATAGCCGAAAAAAATATACCAGCAGGCTCAGGTGCTGGAGCAGGTCATCTTTACCAACTTCACGCATAAACCTGCTGTATTACTTGCTGAAAGATTAATTCAAATCCAGCAAGACCAACTGAACCAGTAGATGCAC
>CAVWUD010000046.1:0-17576 GCA_963757975.1 uncultured Bacteroidota bacterium | reverse complement strand
GCCATTGAAGGCGTACCCGCAAAGGGCAAACTGGATAAACTTGAATTTGATGGGAAAATGGTAAATGTCGTTGATTATAAAACAGGCAATCCTGATAATGCGAAAACAAAAATCAAGGGGCCTTCAGAAAAAGATCCACCCGGAGGTGATTACTGGCGTCAGGCTGTATTCTATAAACTCCTGGTGGACAGGAGTCCCTTTGGATGGCAGGTCGTGAGTACTGAATTTGATTTTATCGAGCCTGACTCTAAGAAAAACTATAAAAAAGAAAAAATATTCATCAGGCCTGAAGACGAAGCTTTGTTATTCGCCAGATCACGGAGACCTGGGAAAAGATCCGGAACCATGATTTTTATACCGGTTGCGGGAAGGAAGGTTGTCACTGGTGCAATTTTGTAAAAACCAATAAGCTGGATATCAACGTTCCGATTGCTGAAGAAGAAGAGGAACATCAAAGTTTATAAAATCATAAATCTGTATAAATCCCGCTTGCCTCCAGTAAGTTTGCAGACCAAGCACATGAAGCGATTCATCATTTTTTTTCTGGTCTGCCTCGCCCTGATGCGCGTTCCTTTTATCACAGGTTGTGCCAACATCGTTCCTCCGAGTGGCGGACCCAAAGATACCCTTCCACCTGTTCTGATAGAGGCTGATCCTGAAATGCGTGCGCTGAATTTGAATGTTAATTCCAATAAGGTTGTATTGACTTTTGATGAATACATTGATCTGAAAGATGTCAGCAAAAACCTGATTGTATCTCCCGTTCCAAAACAAATGCCCATTGTCCATTCCCATCTGAAAGTCATTACCATTACCATAAAAGACACACTTAAACCCAATACAACCTATGCGCTTAATTTCGGAAAGTCCGTTGTAGATGTGAATGAAGGAAATATTCTGAGGAATTTTACTTATGTATTCTCCACTGGTAATTATATTGATTCTCTTCAGTACAGAGGCCGGGTAATTATGGCCAATACAGGAAAGCCCGACAGTACACTGATCGTGATGCTGCACTCCGAGTTGGCTGATACTGCAGTTGAGAAATTCAGGCCCAGGTATATAACACGCCTCGACAGTGCAGGAAATTTTACTTTCAAATATATAAAACCTGATATCTATGCATTATATGCTTTGGAAGATCAGTCCGGCATGCATTTGTATACATCCAAGTCACAGGTTTTTGCCTTTGCGGACAGTCCTGTTGATCTGCGGGTGAGCACAGCGCCACTCCTGCTCTATGCCTATGCGGATACGAGTGATTTAGAACATCCTAAAAAACCTGTGGCGCCGGTATCGCTAAAAAAGAAAGAAGATAAGGAGAAAGTAAAACGATTGATCATTACAGGAAATATTCCGAACGGTCTGCTTGACCTGCATAACCAGCTTGAATTAACTTTTAATCTTCCCATCAGGGATTTCGACTCTACAGGAGTCCGGTTAACTAATGACAGTTTCCAGGATTTCAAAGACATTCATTTTGAGTTTGACAGCACAAGTAAAAAGTTAACGATATACCATGCGTGGAAAGAAGATACCCGTTACCATCTTGTTCTGCAGAAAAATTTTGCGGATGATACACTCGGCGAGAAATTATTGAAGATTGACACGATACGATTCAAGACAAAGGCTGAATCAGATTACGGTAATCTCCGTTTACGTTTCAAAAATCTGGATCTGAGCCGGCATCCCGTTCTGCTCTTTATTCAGGGTGAAAAGATCATTTTTGTCCTCTGCAATTGGAAGATCGTATCGGTATAACAACAAACTTTTTGAACCCGGGGATTATGAACTCCGCATACTCTACGACACGAATCAGAATGGTGTCTGGGATCCCGGGGATTTTTTTAAACACCGACAGCCGGAAATCGTTGTGCCCATCAGAAAAAAGCTTTCTGTCAGGGCGAACTGGGACAATGAAGTGGATATAACTTTGTAATTTTACAGCATGCAATTTTCATCGGCTCTGTTGGAAACGGCGGTAAATGAATTCGCCAAATTGCCGGGTATCGGCAAAAAAACGGCCCTCCGGCTGGTACTTCATTTATTAAAACAGGATCCTGCTGCAGCAAAGGCCTTTGGTGAAACCATCCTGAAGATGCGGCAGGATATAAGGTTCTGCCATCGCTGCCATAATGTGGCCGATGCAGATATCTGTTCTATTTGTGCCAACTCTATGCGCAGAAAGGATATGATCTGCGTGGTTGAAACCATACGGGATGTGATTGCAATAGAAACCACCCAGCAATTCAGTGGAACCTATCATGTTCTCGGGGGCGTTATTTCTCCTTTGGACGGAATTGGTCCGGACCAGCTTGCCATTGATTCACTGATTGACCGGATTCAGAAAGAAGAAGTTACAGAAATCATATTTGCCCTCAGCCCGAATATCCAGGGGGATACCACCATCTATTATATACAGAAAAAGCTGGCCGCCTTCCCCGTTAAAGTCACTACCATCTCCAGGGGTATTTCCTTTGGCGGTGAGCTGGAATATGCCGATGAAATGACTTTAGCACGTTCTATTTCCAATCGTTTACCTGTAGAGAGTTATGTTTCCCATCGATAATGCATTTAATTGTCAATGGTTAATTGTTAACGATAAAATTTCAGCGTTAACAATTAACAACTAACAATTAACCATTAGCGGCACAGTTGGCAAATACCTAATTATGCTGTAATTTTGCCATCAACAGGCAGATTTGTTTATTGTTCGGCCTGACAGCTTATAAGATTAACTGAACTAATAAACGCCAGGTAAGTCCTATATACTTTTCCTTCCGTTTTCAGTAAGCCTTCTTTGCAGTCATCCCAACTTTAGCGATCCGCATTAAAATTGCAACATCATGTCAAATATCGAATCGGCATTGGAATCCCGTATACTCATCATCGACGGTGCAATGGGAACGATGATTCAACGGTATAAACTCGAGGAAGCAGATTACCGGGGTGAACGTTTCAAAGACTGGCCTTCGGACCTGAAGGGAAATAATGACCTGCTTTCAATTACACGTCCCGATATCATTCGCAATATTCATAAGGAATATCTTGAAGCAGGTGCGGATATAATTGAAACAAATACTTTCAGCAGTACGTCTATTGCACAGGCCGATTATAATATGCAATCCCTGGCCTATGAATTAAATGTTGCATCGGCAAAGGTTGCGCGCGAAGCCGCAATTGAAAAGCATAACGCTGAACGCTTAACGCTGAACGCCAAACTCGGTCAACGGTCAACGGTCAACGGTCAACGCTAAATTTGTCGCAGGCGCCATCGGCCCAATGAACAAAACCCTGTCCCTTTCTCCCGATGTCAACAACCCCGGATTCAGGTCTGTGAGTTTTGATGAAGTTTCGGATGCGTATTATGAACAGGTCAGGGGATTGGTGGATGGCGGCGTAGATCTTCTATTAATTGAAACCATTTTTGATACCCTGAATGCAAAAGCAGCGATTTTCGCAATAAAGAAATATTTCCGTGATACAAAAAACAAGCCCTGCCCATCATGATCAGTGGCACGATCACGGATGCCAGTGGCAGAACACTAAGTGGTCAAACACTCGAAGCATTTTATACTTCCATTGCGCATGCAAGACCATTAGCGTGGGACTTAACTGCGCATTGGGTGCAGCAGAAATGCGGCCACATATTGCTGAACTTTCCAAAATCGCTACATGCTATACTTCGGCATATCCCAATGCAGGACTTCCGAATTCCATGGGTGCTTATGAAGAAGAGCCGGAAGAGACCGCGCATTTTCTGGAAGAATGGGCAAGAGAAGGATATGTAAATATTGTGGGTGGTTGTTGCGGCACAACACCTGATCATATAAGGCATATAGCTCAACAGGTAAAAAACATCAGCCCGAGAAAATTGCCTTTAGTTGAAACAGAAGCTTAAACCAGGTTCATTAATGAGTGAAGAAAATATTATCTACCCCTATCTCCGATTGTCAGGTCTTGAACCTTTGGTGGTTCGTCCCGAATCTAATTTTGTGAATGTCGGGGAAAGGACCAATATAACCGGTTCCAAAAAATTCGCACGGCTTATCCGTGAAAATAAATATGAGGAAGCGCTCGTTGTTGCCCGTCAGCAGGTGGAAAACGGTGCCCAGATCCTGGATGTGAATATGGATGATGCGTTACTGGATGGTGAAAAAGCGATGACGCATTATTTGAACATGATTCAGAGTGAACCTGATATTGCGAAGATCCCGATCATGATCGACTCTTCAAAATTCAGTATCATTCAGGCGGGGCTTAAATGTGTTCAGGGCAAGTGTATTGTCAATTCCATCTCTCTAAAGGAAGGTGAAGAAAAATTTATTGAGCAGGCCATCCTCTGTAAAAGTTTTGGGGCGGCGGTTGTTGTAATGGCTTTTGATGAAAAAGGACAGGCAGATACCAAAAAACGTAAAGTAGAAATATCACACCGGGCGTTTGAGATATTAACCAAACAACTCGACTTCGATCCACAGGATATTATTTTCGATCTCAACATTTTTGCAATTGCCACAGGCCTCGAAGAGCATAATAACTATGCAGTAGATTTTATCGAAGCAACGCGTGAAGTAAAAAAAATGCATCCCCTTGTTAAAATCAGTGGAGGGGTGAGTAACTTATCTTTTTCATTCCGTGGCAATGAAATGGTCCGCGAAGCCATGCACAGTGTATTCCTATTCTATGCTATCAGGGCAGGTATGAGTATGGGCATTGTAAATGCAGGACAGTTGCTGATTTATGACGAGATTGAACCAGGTTTGCGTCAGCTTTGTGAAGATGTGATTTTGAACAGGAATAATGATAACAACGAAGCCACTGAAAAACTCCTGGCATTTGCTGATACTGTAAAAGGGAAAGCCAAAGAAGAAAAAAAAGATGAAAGCTGGCGGCTGACTTCCGTTGAAGAAAGACTCAAGCATGCACTTATCAATGGCATTACTGAATTTATTGAAATCGATACGGAGGAAGCGCGCCAGATATATGATAAACCACTGGAAGTGATTGAAGGCCCGCTCATGGCAGGTATGAACGTTGTAGGAGATCTTTTCGGAAGCGGGAAAATGTTTCTTCCCCAGGTAGTGAAAAGTGCGCGTGTCATGAAAAAGTCAGTAGCCGTACTTACGCCTTATATTGAAAAGGAAAAACTCGATAACTATAACAGAAGAAAAGCAGCGAGTGCTACAGGAAGTGCCGAAGAAGAGAAAGGCGCTGCAAAAATTTTGCTTGCCACTGTAAAAGGTGATGTGCACGATATCGGCAAAAATATTGTAGGCGTTGTATTGGGTTGCAATGGATATGATATTATTGACCTTGGGGTGATGGTTCCGATGGACAAAATCCTGGATACTGCCATAAAAGAAAAAGCAGATATCATTGGCCTAAGCGGTCTTATCACACCTTCACTGGATGAGATGGTCTATGTAGCCCGTGAAATGAAAAGAAGAAATCTGCATCTTCCACTGATGATTGGTGGCGCCACGACATCCCGCATGCATACGGCCATTCGCATTGCACCGGAATACGAACAAGGGGTCGTTCATGTACTTGATGCATCGAGGAGCGTAACAGTTGCCGGCAGCCTGCTTAATGAAGTCCTTAAAAAACCTTTCCTGGAAAATATTGAATCGGAATATTTAAAACTGAAAACAGATTTCAGCAATAAAAAATCCGGTAAACAACTATTATCCTATGACGATGCGAGGAAAAATAAAACGAAAATTGACTGGGCCAATTTTGATCCTGTTAAACCTGCCCTGATCGGAGTTAAAGTATTTGACAATGCTGATCCGCAGGAGATTTCAGAATACATCGACTGGCAGCCATTTTTTATTGCATGGGAAATGCATGGAAAATTTCCGCAACTTCTCTCAGATGAAATAATCGGTGATGCGGCCACCCGTCTATACAAAGACGCTCAGGCTCTTTTGAAAAAAATCATTGATGAAAAATGGCTCACTCCAAGAGGTGTGATTGGAATCTGGAATGCCAATGCGACTGCTGATGATACGGTTACTATTTATACAAAGACCAATAATGAAGTTTCAGAAAATTCAACGACTGTTTCAGAACCGTTACCTGAATCAATAAATCTGGAATTCCTTCGTCAGCAATCAAAAAAAGCCGCCGGTCAATCCAATCTCTCCCTGGCAGATTTTATTGCACCCGCAGAATCAGGGAAGACAGATTATATCGGTGCATTTTCTGTAACCATCGAGGGAATAGAAAAACATATCGATCGGTTCATGCAAGAATTGGATGATTATAATAAGATCATCCTTCAGGCGCTTGCTGACCGGCTTGCTGAAGCTTTTGCTGAAATGCTGCATAAAAAAGTTCGCACAGAATATTGGGGATACCAG
Organism: uncultured Bacteroidota bacterium; assembly: GCA_963757975.1. Lineage (GTDB taxonomy): Bacteria > Bacteroidota > Bacteroidia > Chitinophagales > Chitinophagaceae > Puia. The sequence goes on along the minus strand of CAVWUD010000046.1, from coordinate 11,214 downwards.
AAAACCGAACAACTCAATAACGAACAACTGATAAAAGAAGAATATTCAGGAATCAGGCCCGCGCCTGGTTATCCTGCCTGTCCTGATCATACTGAGAAATATAAATTGTTTCAATTGCTTGGCGGAGAAAAGACAACGGGCATTACACTTACGGAATCCCTTGCGATGTATCCGGCATCATCTGTGAGTGGCTGGTATTTTGCAAATCCTGAGAGTAAATATTTTGGTATTGGAAAAATCAACAAAGACCAGGTCGAAGACTATTCCTTAAGAAAAAATATGGATGTTTCTGAAATTGAAAGATGGTTACGTCCTGTTTTGGAATATGATGCATAACGTTAACCAGTCATTTAAAAGAATGATCGTAAATTGCGGTCTGAAAAAATTACGCCATCCAGTATGTGTAAACGAAATTTTGTGTGCAGGAGTTTTTTTATTGTAGTACTATTTATCACCACTGATCAGTCTGGCTCAGACGACAACATCCGATATGCCGGCTGCACAAACTAATAGCGTAAAGATTAAAACCGGAAAAAAAAGATCAGGCGAAATTTATTTTTCCTGGGGATATAATACTGAATGGTATACGCACAGCAATGTAAAAATTGACCAGCCTGCTCTCGGAAACGATTTCACATTTGAAGATATCTACGGCCACGACCACAAAGGCTGGGATGAAGGGGTATTTAATAAAGCCATTTCCATTCCGCAATATAATTATCGCTTAGGATATATTTTCAATGAGTCAAAAGGACTCGGCGTTGAAATCAATTTTGATCATCCAAAATTTATTTTCAGTGATGGTCAGATGGTTCATATTAAAGGAACTTATGACAGCAAACCCGTGGACAAGGAAGTGTTGTTTGCATCCAGCGCACCGGGATCTACAGATAGTTCCTATTACTATCTGAACAATGGTGCGAACTTTTTATTATTCAATATTGTGAAACGCTGGCATATATGGACCAACAAAAAACAAACGATCATAGTGGATGGATTGGGAAAATTTGGTGTGGGTCCTGTTATACCGCATGTGCAGAATAAATTTTTCAGTCAGCCGCCAAACGATCCTCACTTTCAGTTCGGCGGATGGAATGTTGGTGCGGAAGGCGATTTAAAATTTACTTTCTTTCATTATATTTATCTCGAGTATGGAAACAAGATCGACTATGCCCGTTATTCCGGCTTGAAGATTTACGATGGAACAGCAAAGCAGGCTTTTGGAACCTATGAAATGATTCTCAGTCTCGGAGTTATATTTCCTGTAGGCAAAGTCATTAACTAAGCCTCTTAAGCCTAAAGCTTAAAGCCCTTAAAAGCTTAAAAATTCAGTTATAAATCATTAATTCACACTGTCATTTAATAATTTATACTCTTATACTCTTACGCTTAAGTTTTAGGCTTAAGAAGGAAATTCCTTCTCAAACAACCACCACAGTCGTTTGCGTTTTTTTAGAATATTATAGTTACTTGAGATATATGTTTTGATATGATTCATGGCTTCATCTAAATCATCTGTAACCAGGAGAAGGTCCAGATCATTTTCCAAAATCGTCTCTTCGGCTTTCATTTTTTGAAACATTTCTACCAAAGGTGCATAATAGGATTTCCCATAAAGAACAACAGGAAACTGTGTAATTGATTTGGTCTGGATAAGGGTAAGTGTATTGAATAATTCATCCATAGTGCCAAAACCACCGGGCATCACAATAAACGCATAAGAATATTTAAGTAACATGGCTTTCCGAAGAAAAAAATAATCGAATGTGATCCATTTCTGCATGTATTTATTTGGCTGTTGTTCCATCGGAAGACGGATATTACAACCCACCGATCTCCCGCCGGTTTCAAACGCACCCCGGTTGGCTGCTTCCATTATTCCGGGCCCACCGCCGGTCATAACCGTGAAATTCATGGCAGCAATGCGTTTCCCGAATTCCCTGGCAACCCCGTAATAAGGATGATCTTCTTTGAAACGCGCTGATCCGAATACAGTTATACAAGGACCGACAAAATACAGGGCGCGGTTGCCGGCAAGGATCTGACAAAATATCTTCCACGCAAATGCAAGTTCTACACCGCGGCTTTGCGGTCCTTCCAGGTATAAAGGCCTTTTGGAAGAAATGATGGGTTGAGCTTCTGACATAGATTCATCGTTCTTTAAAAAACAAGAAGTAAATTACATATCGAATATAAGCAAACAACAGGATGGCATCCATGCGTATTATTAGTTATAATGTTAATGGTATCCGCGCCGCAATAAAAAAAGGATTGATAGACTGGTTAAAAACAAATCCTGCCGATATCATTTGTATCCAGGAAACAAAAGCGGAAAAAGACAATGTTGCACATGCAGAAATTACTGCACTGGGTTATTTTGATTATTGGTTTAGTGCGCAAAAAAAAGGATATAGCGGAGTGGCTGTATTCACAAAAATTAAACCGAATAATGTTCAGTACGGAACAGGACACGCGGTGAGTGATGAAGAGGGAAGGGTTCTACAGCTTGACTTTGGTGACATTCATCTTATCAATGCATATTTCCCTTCAGGAACTTCAGGAGATATCAGGCAGGAATTTAAATACAAGTGGCTGGATGAAATATATCTTTATCTGGATGAATTGAAGAAAAAATATCCCCGAATAATTCTGTGTGGCGATTACAATATTGCCCATGAAGAAATAGATATTCATGATCCTAAGGGAAATAAAAATTCATCGGGTTTTTTGCCTTCAGAAAGGGCTTGGATGGATAAATTCCTGGATAATGGATGGACAGATATTTTCAGGAAACAACATCCTGAACCTCAACGATACAGTTGGTGGAGTCAGCGTTTCCCTTCGGTCAGGCTTAATAATAAAGGTTGGCGGATCGATTATATTTGTGTGACCAATAACCTGGCCAGTCAGGTTTTACGTACAGATATATTTCCGGATATCAAGCACAGTGATCATTGTCCTGTTTACCTCGAGATCAAAAAATAGTCACCATTAAGATTTTATTCAGAATCTGTGTGTTACTTGTGGAAAAGTATAACGCCTGAAACCCTTATCAGCGCTGAATTATCCCTGTTATCAGAGTACTAAAAAATTTTGGAGGAAATAAAAAGCAGGTATATTTGCGGGTACAAAATATTACACTATGAATAAAGCAGAATTAATTTCAAAAATTGCCGATGATGCCGGCATTACAAAAACTCAGGCCAATGATACACTCGATTCTTTTGTTGAAGCTGTCGCTAAAACATTGAAAGGTGGCGGCAAAGTAACATTGGTTGGCTTTGGTACATTTTCAGTTTCCAAAAGAGCTGCCCGCAACGGCCGCAACCCTCAGACTGGCGCAGTGATAAAAATTAAAGCGAAAAAAGTAGCAAAGTTCAAAGCAGGGAAGGAATTGTCTGCCAAAATGTAATTGCAGTCCTGATCATTTCTTTAAGAGCTCCGGTTAACTGATTATAAATTAGCCGGAGCTTTTAATTTTACTGATATTTGCACTCTCAATTAAAATATTATGGGCAAAGGAGATAAAAAAACAAAAAAAGGTAAAATATTCAAAGGGTCTTTTGGTAAGAGCAGACCGAGAAATGAAAAGAAAGTCGTTGTTAAGAAGAAAGAAGCTTAGGAAAGTATGGGAGTATGGGAGTATGGGAGTATGGGAATGTGGTGGAGAAAAAATCATCCTAAACTTTGCACTCATTGAAAACGGTATCGCCCGCCAAAGCTTTAGCGAAGGCGGGTCAAAGTTTTTAAGGTGCTAATCTTTCAATCATCCAATTACCATTTTCCTGCAATGAATACAGGAGCCTGTCATGCAAACGATTTGGCCTGCCCTGCCAAAACTCAATGGTAACGGGCCTTACCAGGTATCCTCCCCAATGAGGGGGTCTGGGAATATTGGTCTCTGCGAATTCTTTATCAAACTGATTTGCACGATTCAGCAGCCAATCACTACTTTCAATTACTTCACTTTGTGGAGAAGCCCATGCGCCAATCCTGCTGCCGGCAGGTCTCGAATTGAAATAGGTATCATTTTCTTCATGACCTAGTTTTTCAACAAGTCCGGTGATGCGCACCTGCCTTTCAATTTCCTTCCAGAAAAAAACAAGGCAGGCCCTTGGATTTTCCAGCAGCTGTCTCCCCTTGAAGCTTTCATAGTTCGTATAAAACAAAAATCCTTCCTCACGAAATCCTTTTAATAGAACGATACGGGCAGCAGGCAAACCATCCGAAGATGCTGTGGCCAGCGTCATAGCATTCGCTTCAATAATTTCACTTTTCAAAGCATCCTTCCACCAGCGCTCAAATTGCTCCATCGCATTATCTGCAACATCTTCTTCATGCAGACTATGTAGTATGTATTCTTTTCGTATATCGGCGATTTGAGTCATGCGATAAAATTACGCAGAAGGCTTAAAGCCTAAAGCTTAAATAACTAATAAAGTAATGTGTAAATTTAGAATCTCAAAATCGAAAAGATTAACGATTAACGATTAACGATTAACGATCATACGGTCAACGGTCATCGGTCAACGGCCATCTAAATTATGGGTTTCCCCGAACCAGGAGTTTCTTTATGAGAAGATTTCGACAGGAAAGATTCCATTTCGCTGATCCGGCGTAACTGACTTTCCATTTTTTTATGTTGTTCGGAAGCTTCCTGCATATCACGATTCAGTTCTTCATAGAACAACATTTTCTTGTGGTAAAGTTGCCGCTGGAAATTTGCCTCTTTCAGCTTGTCTTCAGTATCCGCCAGGATCCTGCTCAGGCGCTGGTTTTCATCAAAAAGAGCCATCTGTTTTCCCTTCACTTCATCATATTCTCTGTTGATCTTAAAATAAGATTCCTGCAATTGTTCGTATTCGATTCTTTTACTGTGCGGTTGATCGAGGTAATTTTCCAGCTTGCGCAGTTTCTCCTGCATCTGAGTGAAGTCAGCATAGGCTTTATCCATGCGCTCATTCATTTCAAGTACAAGTCTTTGCTCCTGCATAATGCGGTTGATCTCGGCATCTTTTTCTGCGAGCCTCCGGTGCATGACGGACAACTGTTCGTTCAATACTGAGTGTTGCTGCTGAAGGTCCTGGAATTTTTTTTCAGACTCCTTGAGCAACTGAATCTGCTGTAGCAGCTTATTGATATGCTGATTATATTGAAAAAGATTTTCCTGTGCAATCTTCAGCTGATGTAAATAATCATCTGTTTCAGTGGGAGGCTTTACGAGTGCTTCAGTACGCGAATATTTTTCTTTCAGAAGGGAAAGCTCTTCGCGCAGTTCTTCTGTTTCGAGATGATAGATCTTTTCATTTTCTTCTGATTCTGAAAGTCGGTCGCGGAGTTGCTGCAGTGTTTTCTCCTGGATCTCCATATCCGTGTAATACTTCAGCTTCCAGTTATCATTATCATTGATGCCTTCATCAGGAGGAGCCGCTTTCTGAATCCGGATCGTATTCCTTGATGTCCAGAAATAATGTATGGTGAACCCTAAAATGAGTGCGCCCAAAAGAAATATAATTATTTCAGGCAGTCTTACGGTTAAAGTATAGCCAAGTATTAGGGGCAATGTCTTCATATAGTCTGGTACTCAGAACAAAGGATTTCCTGCGGACCAGGGCTGGCAATTGACGGGATACCGGATCAGAGAAGGGAAAATCGTAGAAAGTGGTGATTTTCAGCGTTACAAAATAGTGATATCCCTGCATAAATACAAGCTGGGCCTGAATTTAAAGTAAAATTACGCAATCAGGCGGTTACGAGGGTACCCACCTGGTCACCCGTAACCACTCTCTTGAGGTTTCCGGGTTTATTCATGTCAAAAACGATTATCGGGAGGTTATTTTCCATGCAGAGGGTGAAAGCGGTCATATCCATTACTTTCAGGTTATTAGTAATGCATTCCTGGTATGTTATTGTACTGAATTTTTTTGCTGTTTTATCCTTTTCCGGATCGGCAGTATAGATTCCGTCCACCCGGGTTCCTTTGAGTATCACATCAGCCGTTATTTCTATGGCCCTCAGGGAACCGGCCGTATCGGTTGTAAAATAGGGATTCCCTGTGCCGGCTCCGAAAATGACCACCCTTCCTTTCTCCAGGTGCCTTATGGCGCGTCTCCTGATATAAGGTTCAGCTATTTGTTCCATTTTTATCGCACTCTGCAGTCTGGTGAATACTCCTATTTTTTCAAGACCTGCCTGCATAGCCATCCCATTGATTACGGTGGCCAGCATGCCCATATAGTCACCATGTGCCCTTTCAATGCCTGTTTCCTTCTCATTCATACCCCGGTAAATATTACCGCCTCCGATTACAATGGCAACCTGAACCCCCAGATCCACGATCGTCTTGATATCAGCGGCATATTGAGCGATCACAGCATTATCAAATCCGAAATTCTTATCTCCCATGAGAGCTTCACCAGATAATTTCAGGAGCACACGGGTGTATTTTGGGAGCATACTTTAGTTTGAGTACTGCAAAGAAAGAGGAATAATATGATAAAGAAAAACCCGCCAAATGGCGGGTTTTATTATCCTAACTGAACTCTTTTAAATTGAATCACTTTAAGTACCGGGTCGACAGATTTAAGGTGATCACCTACAGTTTTCGCAGGATCTTTCACAAAAGCCTGTGCCGTCAATGTATTTTCTTTGAAGAAAGCATTCAGCTTCCCTACAGCAATTTTTTCGATCATCTCGTTTGGTTTGCCTGCCATTTTAGGATCGTTACGGATCTGATCGGTAACGATGGCTTTTTCTCTTTCAATCATTTCAGGTGAAACGGCATCCTGGTCCACAGCAACGGGATTCATAGCTGCGATCTGCATGGCGACCTCCCTGCCGGCTTCCAGAGCAGGTGCAGTATTCTTATTCAACCCAACCAATACGCCCATTCTGTAAGCGCCGTGGATATAGGAAGAAACGCCCTCAGCATCTATTCTTTCAAAACGCGTCAGTTGGATTTTCTCGCCAATTTTTGCGACCTGGTCGTTGATCTTATCCGCTACAGTAGCATTTCCCAATTTTGAATGCTGTAATTCTTCCAGTGATTTTACATTGTTGCTGATCGCAACATCCATGATGCTCTGTGCAAACGCAACAAATTCAGCATTCTTTGCCACGAAATCTGTTTCACAGGCCAAGGTAATAATCAATCCGGTTTTATGATCTTCAGTAGTCTTAGCAATGATGACACCTTCCTTCGCTTCACGGTCGCTGCGAAGGGCGGCTACTTTCTGTCCTTTCTTCCTCAGATAATCAATTGCTTTTTCAAAATCCCCGTCGCTTTCAACAAGGGCTTTGCGGCAGTCCATCATGCCTGCACCCGTTACCTGGCGAAGCTTGTTGATTTCGGCTGCTGTAATAGTGGTAGTAGTTGACATCTAAAATATTTTGATATATGATATCTATTTATTGTTTTGCCTTAAGCCTTACGCTTTACGCCTTCGCTTAACGCGCTCCCGTACGACGCCCTGTATTCGGAACACGGCGTTTTGGTGCACCTGGTGTTCTGGCAGTCTTCTCTCCTCTTCCGCGGCTTGCTTCCACTTCCGCCTCTGCCTGGATACGTGCTGCTTTCTTTTCGTTCTCATCACTCGTCACTTCTTCTACATCTTCGTCTTTTGCAGCCTGTCTTTCAGCAAGACCTTCAGCTATCGCAGCAGCAATATAGTTTACAATGATCGCGATGGATTTGGTTGCATCATCATTGGACGGGATAGCGAAATCAACCTTGTTCGGATCTGAATTCGTATCTACCATACCAAATGTGGTGATGCCTAGTTTTTTGGCTTCTGCCAGTGCAATATGTTCATGGCCGATGTCAATCAGGAAGAGCGCAGCAGGTACACGTCCCAGTTGGGCAATACCACCCAGTACCTTTTCCATCTTATCCTTATCACGGGCCAGCGTAAGACGTTCTTTCTTTGTAATGCTGTCGAAAGTTCCGTCTGTCAGCATTTTTTCAATGCTCTGCATCTTCTTAACACTCTTGCGGACAGTATTAAAATTCGTAAGCATTCCTCCCAGCCAGCGTTCAGTAACAAATGGCATCGAAACTCTTTTTGCACATTCAGTGACAATTTCCTTTGCCTGCTTTTTGGTGCCGACAAACATGATCTTCTTACCTGATTTGGCAATCTGTTTCAAAGCAGCAGATGCTTCCTGGAGACTTTCCGTAGTTTTATTCAGGTCGATGATATGGATGCCTTTCTTCTCCGCGAAGATGTATGGCAACATTTTAGGGTTCCATTTTTTCTTCAAGTGACCGAAATGCACACCGGCTTCCAATAACTGCTGCTGAAGTGAAGTATTTTGTTCCATATAATTAAACTTTTAGCCCTGGTTGCGGAACCCGGCTCTCAACTGATTTGAATTAAATAAATTAACGTTTGCTGAACTGGAAGCTTCTTCTCGCTTTCTTGCGTCCTGGTTTCTTACGCTCTACAGATCTTGGATCACGACGGAGCAGACCGGCAGCTTTCAGAGCCGGACGAAATTCAGGATTTACTTCAAGCAGGGCTCTGGCGATCCCCAGTTTGCAGGCTTCTGCCTGACCCTTGATACCACCGCCTGTTGCGTTGACCTGTATATCGAATTTATCGACAGACTCAATCGTTTTCAACGGAAGATCCACCTGGTTCTGTAAATATGCCAGGGAGAAATATTCTTTGTAATCCTTATCGTTGATCGTTATTTTTCCGCTGCCCCTTGTAAGAAAAATGCGAGTTACGGCTTCTTTCCTTCTTCCTGTGGCAAGTTTTTGTTTTTCCATTATGAAGAGAAATTTAAAATTTTAATTCTTTCGGTTGCTGTGCACCGTGAGGATGCGCAGTTCCTGTATAAACAAACAGCTTCTTGAACATCTTACGTCCAAGTTTGTTTTTTGGAAGCATCCCCTTTACGGCTCTTTCAAGCACCGCTTCAGGTCTCCTTTTCAAAAGGTTTTTAGCTGTCTCTTCTTTTTTTCCGCCCGGATAACCTGAAAAATTGATGTAGATCTTATCTTCCAGTTTATTTCCCGAGAACACCACTTTATCTGCATTGGTAACGATAATAAAATCGCCGCAGTCAACGTGGGGAGTGTAATAGACTTTGTTCTTGCCGCGAAGTATAGCTGCTATACGCGCGCACATGCGGCCAACGGTTTGATTAGTACCGTCCACAACGTACCAATCACGTTGCACGGTAGCCTCGTTCGCATGTTTTGTGGTGAAATGTAGTTTGCTCATGATTCTGTTTTTGATTTACTATCGCTATCCCGATAGCTTATTTAAAGGACGGCAAAGGTAGGGGGATCCCTTGCTTATTCCCAAAGTTTCAGGCCCTATTTTTTACAGGTACCTTTGTAAATGATTGATATTCAATAAAAATTTTGACCAGGAATTAAAACAAGTCAGTAACCATCGCCTGATTTGATGAATCAGCTATCTAATTTTTGAATTGAATGACCATCGTGCTGTCGTTATTCCTGGCGAGAATGAAGGCTTCCCTGCCTTCTACATTTAGTTTTTTGATATGCCTCACTTCACCCCTGATCTGGAGTCCGTTGAGGCTTTCCGTGCTGAAAGACCCTTTACCATGATTCATTAATATGGTTCCAAAGTCCGCATCATACCTGCCCATCTGAATATTATTTTCATAATAATTTCCGACAAGTAAAATATCGGGCAGGCTGTCATGATTGGCATCTATTACCACAGCATCCCGGTAAGAAGACAATTGGGCTTCCCAGGGCAAAGCCACTACGTCAAATTTCAAATCTCCCCTGTTCATTAAAACCGCATTGGAAAAATAATTAGCAGTGAAAACATCCGCTTTATTCAAATCTTCTCTGGGAAAAATATCCGAGAAAGATGCTTTTGCAAAATCTGCCGCATAAAGAAATTTTTTATTTATGCTCGGGATCTGTTTTTGCAATTCATCCTTATTCGCAAATGGCAGTTCACGTCCGTTGACATAATAAGATAATATCTGGTCCTTTTTACCATTGCCGTCGAAATCATAATAATAAAGGCGCACGGGTTCTTTTTCTGTCGCTTTTAAGCGGCTGTTCAATCCAAGGTTGCCAACGATGAGATCAATTTTCCCATTGTGATCCAGATCAACCGGCAAAATAAAATTCCACCAGCCTTTTTTATCCGTCAGTTCTTTTTTTACAAAGGAGCCGTTATGATTGAGGAATGCGACAATCCCGCCCCATTCCAGCGACAGCAGTAAATCTTTTTTTCCATCCTGGTCAATATCATACCACAGAGCGCTGGTAACAAACCCAATATTGGAAAGTCCTGGTGCCAGCTTATCAGTAACATCAATGAATTTCCCTTTCCCATTGTTCAATAAAAGATAAGACCGGGGTATCTGTCCGTATTTCAACGGAACTGATCTTCCTCCAATAAATAAATCCGGATAACCATCTCCATTGAAATCCATAGACGCGATGGAAACTGCATTTACGAAAATGCTGTCAAATGCAGACTGATCGCGATTGAAATTTCCTTTGCCGTCATTCAGAAAGATTCTTGGACGAAGATGTTCATTCTGTCCACTAAATTCATTCCCTCCGTTAGCGGTTATCAGGTCAGGAAAACCATCGTTATTAATATCCGCAGCGCAGGAAGCAACATATTCATATCCGGTATCCGTTTCAAATGCCGGTTGAACAGTCTTTAGAAATTTGCCTGATTTCTGCTGAAGATAAACAGCACTCTTCCCGTTTTTTGATGCACCAATAAAAACATCGTCCAGACCGTCGTGGTTGAAATCTGCAACGGTAAGTGCGGGACCTTCAGTGGACAACATATGTGGCATCAAAGGTTCGAGATCAAATTCATGAAAAGAATTCTCTTTGTGCTTATATAAAATACCGGTCTTTGCAGTGATATCTTCAACTGGCCTTGTTGGATTCTTATAATAACTTTTGAACTTATAATAATCAAATTTCGGTAACCCCTTCTGGTAACTGAAGCTGATAATCGTATCCAGCGGCTCGAGCCGTATGGATTGATAACTGTTATCTGGCCAGATAAGGAATGCAGAATCAACTTTTGCCTTATCCAATCCAATATGAATGGGGATTTCAGAACTGGATAAAAATCCTCTTACCGGGAATTTTTCATAAGTGCGGATTCCACCATTTGCATAAATGATTATTTTTGATCCAACAGCATTAATATTCTGCGCTGAACCTTTTAATTTGACCTCAACGAACGCTTTGCC